>CANPZC010000009.1 GCA_947589355.1 uncultured Clostridia bacterium | reverse complement strand
GAACACAGAAGTTAAGCTCATCCTCGCCTACGATACTCTGCGGGCGACCGCTTGGGAAAATCGGTATCGCCGACATAAAACTCCTTTGGTACAAACCAAAGGAGCTTTTTTATTCGTATTTTTGCGATTTTACAGTCAGCTTGTCAAGCGTGCAGCCCTGCCGCTGAAGCTTGCTGTAAACGCGCGTGCATTTTGAAAATTTCTCAAAACAGCGCTTTGCCTGCGCTTCGTTCCCGTAAACTTTCCAGTAGCCGCAAAGCCGACAAGGACGGTCATTTTTTATAAAGCCCTCAACATCTGACGGCGGATAACCTAGAAAAAGCCCTATCTCATGCGGAAAACCGCCGCCGCTTTTCAAACGTTTCTGCAAACGCACAATGTCTTCGCAACAGCTTTGGCAGGAGTAGCCGCAGCGGCAAAGAAGTTTGCGCGCAGTGCGGTCTCGCAAGTCACGTTTCAGCATATCTGGGCGGTAAATGTACACCAGCGCCCGTTCGCTTTCGTATTTCAGCGGCAGCGCGCGCAGCCCTTTCGGCACGAGATGCTTGTTTAGTTCCCTCAACTCGCGCAGCATCTCGCTTCGGCAGGAAAAATCATATGCAAAAACACTGCCTGTTTTCAGCCCGGCAAGCGTCGGCGAACAGTGGCGAACTATAATTTCTTCAGACATTCTTTTCTTCCTTCTCATAAAGTTATTGTGTATTATGATTGTGCGTATATACTTGGTTAGCATATGCTAACTTAATAATATTATATACTGTTTTTTATGAAATGTCAATACAATTGTAAATTTTTTTCTTAAATACAAAAATACCATTCTGCCTATTGAAATTTTTGCGGCATTATTGTATAATAATTATGTATGTTTAATATTGCGTACCCGTTTTTATGAAAGGAAAGTTGTTATGTCCGATAAAGAGAACGTTAAAAGTATTATAGATGATAATGATAAATCGAAAAAGCCAAAGGCAAAAACTTTGGAAAATACCGATAAAAAGCCGCTTTCCGATGAGGTGAAACAGCGTATAGCAGGGCTTGCGGTAATAGGCGTTATTACCGTTGGGCTGTGCATTACCGGCTTAGTCGGCAGATCCGGCGGCGACAGCATACCCACTGCAAGCGTATCTTCTTCGGTAAGTTCTTTGGCTGACGAAGAAAGTTCTGTTTCAGACAGCGCTTCTTCTGTAAATTCTGTAGAGGAGAGTTCAAAGGAAGACGAAAGCTCTGATACAGAGGAAAGCTCACAGCCTGACGAAAGCGCTGATGAAAGCTCTCAGCAGGAGACGCAGGGCAGCCAAAGCGGCGATGCTTCTTCTGACAGCGAGCAGCCAGATGCTGAGGATAGCTCAAAGGCGGAAAGCTCTCAGCCTGACAAGCCTCAAACAGCAAAGCCGTCAACAACAGATAAGCCGAAGACACAGCCTGCGAAAACCGATCCACCCAAGACCGATCCACCCAAAACCGATCCTCCTAAAACAGACCCACCCAAGACTGACCCTCCTGCGCCGAGCGGAGGACTTTCGGCAAGCTGTTCGGTCGTTGGTAATCCGTGGGAGGAGGACGGCAAAAAGTGTTTTCAGATAGGTATCACTATCAACAACGGTACTTCATCTGAAAAAAACGGTTGGACGGTAAGCATTACTGTTCCGTCGGGTACTGAAATAATAAACAAATGGAACGGAAATTTCTCAGTAAACGGATCTACTATCACAATTACCCCCGTTGATTATAACTCGGTGATACCGGCAGGCGGTAATATATCGGACGTTGGTTTGATAGTAAAAAGCCCCAGCGAATTTACACCAACGGCAAGCGTAAGTTAAGCAGCAGGAGAGTGAACATATGAAAAAATTTCTTGACTGGTTCGACAAGACGTTCAATAAGGACAAAATGTCAGAAAAGCAGTATATTCAGGTAAAAACAGGCGTGTCTATACTGATAGTGCTTGCGCTTGCGGTGCTTGCCGTGGTGGGCGTTTTTGCTTATAACGAGCTGCATGAAAAAACGGCTGAAAGCAGCGTGGCTTTTTTGCAAAGTGAAGATTCGGCGGTAACTTCCTCAAAGAGCAGCAGCAGTGAGAGCAGTGTAAACAGCGATAATAGCGTGAATATTGAAGATAATAAAGATAGTGATAACAGCAGTGAAAGCGCATCTGACAGCAGTGACAGCGCGCCGCAGGCAGAGGGCATTTCGGTAACTTATAATGTTTCTAATACTTGGGAAAACGCCGGAAAGACCTGCTATCAGGTGGATATGAGCATTAAAAACAACACCGCCGAGACACTTCCTGACTGGAAACTTACACTTGATGTTACCGAGGGCGACACTGTTGACGGCTGGAACGGCACATTTAGCATAGGCGGCGCAAAGCTGACTGTTACACCGACTGAACACAATAAGGAGATATACGCAGGCGGAAGCGTTTCGGTCGGTTTTATACTTACCACATCGGGCAGCTTCAATGCTGACAGCATTAAGGTGAATGACGGCGATACCACAGTGAATGAAGGCGCTGTTTTGGGCGATAATAATCAACAGCAGGGCGGCAACGGAGGTAACAATAATAACAACAATAATGGCAATAATAACAATAACAACGGCAATAACGGTCAGCCGTCGGTAGATGTAAGCGAGCTTTTACAGCGCAGTGAAGATGCCGTTCAGGGTGACGACTGGCTTTATGTAAAGGGAAACAAGATAGTTGACAAAGACGGCAAGGAAGTTTGGATAACCGGCGTGAACTGGTTTGGCTACAATACAGGCACCAACATTTTTGACGGCTTGTGGGGAAGCGAGCTTGTTTCTTCTGTAACTGCTATTGCAGACCACGGTTTCAATCTTGTAAGAATACCGTTTTCGGCGGAGCTTATAAACCAGTGGGCGGCAGGAGAGTACCCACAGGCAAACTACAATCAGGCGTATAATTCAGACCTTAACTCAATGAACAGCCTTGAAATATTTGACTATGTGCTGAAACTTTTCGAGGCAAACGGCATGAAAGTCATGATAGACATACACTGCGCAAAGACTGATGCATCGGGGCACAACGTTAATTTGTGGTACAACGGAAGTATTACTACAGAGGATTATTACAAGGCTCTTGAATGGATGGCAGACCGCTACAAAAACAACGACACCATAGTTGCATACGACCTTAAAAACGAGCCTCACGGCAAGCCTTACGAGGGCGAGAACGCCGCGAAGTGGGATAACTCAAAAGATGCAAACAACTGGAAGTACGTTGCAGAAACAGCCGCTTCGAGAATACTTGCGAAGAACCCCAACGTTCTTATAATGGTAGAGGGCATAGAGATATACCCCATAGATACCGCGAAAAATGGCGATTTTCACTCTACAGATGAAAAGGATTATTACTTCAACTGGTGGGGCGGCAACCTGCGCGGCGTAAAGAAAGACCCGATAGATCTTGGCAAATATCAGAACAAGCTGGTGTATTCGCCGCACGACTACGGCCCTACGGTATATCAGCAGCCGTGGTTTGAGGGAAGCTATGACTTCAACAGCCTTATGAAAGACTGCTGGCAGGACAACTGGTTCTACATATACAAGCAGAATATCGCGCCGCTGCTTATAGGCGAGTGGGGCGGCTTTATGACAGAACCCAACATTACATGGATGACCTATATGCGGCAGCTTATCAAGGAAAATCATCTGCACCACACATTCTGGTGCTTTAATGCAAATTCGGGCGACACCGGCGGACTGGTGCTCGATGACTTCACAACGTGGGACGAGGAAAAATACGCATTTGTAAAGGAAGTTTTGTGGCAGCAGGGCGGAAAATTTGTAGGTTTAGATCACGCCATACCGCTTGGCAAAAACGGCATTACCTTAAGCGAGGCAAAAAGCCTTAGCTGATTACATAAAAAGCAAAGGAGCGTGCGCATTATGAGGAGAGCGATCAGCGGCGAAACAGCCGTAATTACGGGGGCAAGTTCGGGCATAGGCAGGCAGATAGCGCTTATACTCGATAGCATGGGATATGAAACAGTGCTTGTCGCGAGGCGAGAGAACAGGCTTGAAGAGCTTAAACAGCGCATGAAAAACCCCTCGCGGACGTTTTGCGCCGATGTAAGCCAAGAAAGCGACTGCCAAAGGCTTTTTGATGAAGTAAAGGGCGACAATGTTCAGATACTTGTAAACTGCGCAGGCTTTGGCGCGGCAGGATATTTTGAGGAAATACCCCTTGAAAAAGAGCTTGCCATGATAGACACCAACGTGAAAGCCGTGCATATACTGACGAAGCTGTTTTTGCAGAAGTTCATCGAAAACGACAGCGGATATATACTGAACGTTGCATCATCGGCAGGGCTTATGCCGGGTGGGCCGCTTATGGCGACATACTATGCTACAAAAGCGTATGTTGTAAGCCTTACCAATGCCATAGCCGCCGAGCTTGAAGATATGTGCAGCAATGTGTACATCGGCGCGCTTTGCCCCGGCCCTGTTGATACAGAGTTCAACGAGGTGGCTCAGGTGAATTTCGCTATGAAAGGCATATCGCCTAAGTTTTGCGCGCAGTATGCGGTAATGGAGATGTTTAACAGAAAAGTTATAATAATACCCGAAACAAAAATGAAAGCCGCCGCGCTGGCACAAAGGCTCGTGCCGAAAAGCGTAACGCTGGGCGTTGCGGCGAGATACCAGAGCAAAAAGCTTGAAAATAACGAAAACTGATATTTTACGGCATAAAAAAGGGGCTGCTGCGTTTGCAACAGTCCCTTTGATATTGTGTTATAAGATTATTCTTCGGGGGTAGCAACAGGATAAGTTGCAAGGTCTATAAGCTCAATGCTTGTGTCAACCGGCTGAACGAACTCAGGCTCGCTTCCCTCGTCCCACCATTCAACTTTAACGTTGGAGATCTTAACATTCTTGTTGTCGTAAATCTTTTTGCCGTCGTCGCCGTCAGCAACAGTCATTCCCTCGTCAGCGGCAAGACCGTAAATATCTACGCAGAATACAGCGGTCGAGAATGCCTCAGCAGCAGGATCTTCAAACTCTTCTTCTGTAACTTCGCCGTTAGAAAGTTTCTTTTTGTAGTTGGGGTTAGCAGAGGAAACAATTTCCTTGTCAATATAAACGGTGTAAGTGCCGTCGCCCTTTATGTGAGCAGCGCCAACGTTGGCATCATTTATGTTCCAGCAGCCGTAAGCCCATGAGCTGTCGGTGTACATCAGGAATGCATCATAGGTCTTTTCCTGATCGGCAATGCCCGAAATATCGAATGTAACAGCAATACCGCCGTCAAATTCTATTTCATCGGGGTCAAAAGGCTTGTCGTTCTGAGTGCCAGCGCCATACGTGTTAAACAGTTCGAGACGGAAACAGCCGTTCGGATACTCGATAGCGCCCTGTATCAGCTTGCTTTCATCAAACTCGGAGAAAGTCGAGGTCGCAGCCTCAGCTGCGCTGCTTTCATCGGGTGCGGAAGATTCCTCAGCGGTAGTGGTCTCCTCGGGTTTGCTTTCCTCAGGAGCGGTAGTGGTCTCAGCAACGCTTTCAGCAGGAGCAGAAGTTGTATCGGCAGCCGAAGAAGAAGCATCGTCGCCGCAAGATGCGAGCATTGAAACACACATAGTCATTGCAAGAGCAATGGCAGCTAACTTTTTCATTTTCATTTTGGATTACCTCCTTTAAAATATTTGTACTTATATTGTAACCTATTATTTTCATATTTTCAATTTGCGTTTTGCACAAAATTAAAAAGCCGCTTTCACCATTATTGACGTATTCAAACAAAATAAGTATAACATAGTTTAATATATTTATATATTTGCCGAATTTAACGATAATATTTTTCTTGGCTGCCGCGTGACATCTGAAAGCGTTTAAAAATATTCACTTTTAGGAAATATATGAAACATAGTGTAATAAACTTTGTGCAATATAGCTAAAAAACAATGTTCAAAATTATGTACAATGTGCCTTGAAAATATGCATTTTTTCGTGTAAAATATTATTATAAATTTAATTTGGAAAGGAATGATTTTTATCATGAAAATGAGAAAAATTCTTGCAACACTCGCTGCTGCGGTCGTTGCTTGCACAGCAATGGTAACTTCGGCTTTTGCTGCTGCTGAAAAGGCATATTATCAGTTTGGCGGCAAGGAAGTTTCTTGGGGCTGGGATGCTGACGGCGATAAGAACGAAGATTCTAAGGACGGCGTTAAAGGTTCCACTTGGGTAGGTACTTTGGATGCTGACGGAAGTGGTACTCTTACAATACCTGCTGCAAAGGGCGATACTGTTGAGATCGTTTGCCAATCTTGGGTAGGCGAAGGAAATGAAGCTTATGTTGACCATGTAATGTTTACCGCTGCTGTTGGCGACAACAAGCAGGAAGTTACACCTAACAAATCTGCTAAGTTTGAAGTTACAGATGATGTTACAGAGATAAAGGTAGATATTACTTGGGGCGAACCCGATGGCGAGGGTTGTGTTTTCAATGACTGGTGCGGTAACGGCGTTATAGTAACAAAGGCTGCTTCTGCTGCTGACCCTGAGCCTACTCCTGATCCGGAGCCTACTCCCGATCCTAAGCCTTCCAACCCTTCTACAGGTTCTACCGCAGGTCTTGCACTCGCAGGTCTTGCACTTGCAGGTGTTGCAGTAGTTGCTACTAAGAAGAGCAAGTAATTACCTAGAAAAGGCTACATTGTTTTTTCATAATATTAACCCCTTGAAAGGTCTCTGCCAAATGCGGCAGAGATCTTTTTTGTCTATATGGTTGATTTTTGCCGCCGAATGTGCTATTATATATTATGGTGTAATATGTGCATACAGAGGAGATGTATAAATGATTTCTGTGATCATTCCTGCTTATAACGAGGAAAAGAATATTTCGATCGCCGCACAGCGCATTACTTCGGTGCTTGACGAAAACGGTATAGATCACGAGCTTATCTTTGTAAACGACGGCTCTGCCGACAAAACGTGGGAACAGATATGCGCCGAGAGCGCGAAAGACAGCCGCGTTAAAGGCATATGTTTCAGCCGCAATTTCGGCAAAGAGGGCGCGATTTTTGCAGGGCTGAAATATGCAAAAGGCGATGCGGCAGTGCTTATTGACTGCGATATGCAGCACCCACCCGAAACGATAGTAGAAATGTACAACATATGGAAAAATAACGACGTTGATATTGTTGAGGGCAAAAAAGCCTCGCGAGGAAAAGAGAATATTTTTTACAAAGCGTTCAGTAAAATGTTTTACGGGCTGATAAAACGCGCTTCCGGGCTTGATATGACAGCCGCTTCGGACTTTAAACTTATCGACAGAAAAGCAGTTGACGCCCTTAACGAAATGCCCGAAAGACTGACGTTTTTCCGCGCCATGAGCAGTTGGGTAGGCTTTAAGACAGAGTATGTTTATTTTGATGTCGCGCAGCGCGAGAACGGGAAGTCAACTTGGTCGGTAAAGTCGCTGTTCAGATACGCTGTAAACTCTATAACTTCGTTCACATCTGCGCCGCTCCACGCGGTAACGGTATGCGGCGTTATAATGCTTATAATTGCGATAATCCTCGCCGCAAACACGCTTTACAATAAAATAGCCGGCAACGCCATGGAGGGCTTCACGACCGTTATACTTTTGCAGCTTATCACCTCCAGCATAATAATGATAAGCATAGGCATAATAGGCTACTATATCTCAAAAATTTATGAGGAGATAAAAGACCGCCCGCGATTTATAGTGAGCGAACTTAAAAATATTGAAGAAACTTCGGAGAAAAAACAATGAGCAACGAAAACGCAGTTAAAACGAAAAAATCAGGCTTTCTGAATAAAACGGGCAGTAGCCTGTGGCGCTGGGCTGTGAAACACTGGCAGTATCTTGCAATTTTTGCCGTGCCTTTTGCAGTAATGTATCTGGTGTACGCTGTTTTCAAGGTACACCCGTTCGGCGAAAACTCGGTGCTTGTGCTTGACCTCAACGGTCAGTACGTCTACTTCTATGAGGCACTGCGAGATGCATTCTGGGGCAAGGGCAGCCTTATCTACAACTGGAGCAGAAACATTTCCGGCGAGATGTTCGGCATTTTTGCATACTACCTCGCAAGCCCCTTTATGCTGATAATATGCCTTTTGCCGCGCACCTGTATGCTTGGCGCGATAGAGCTTATGCAGCTTGCAAAAATAGGCGCATCGGCTGTTACTTTCTCATTCTTTCTGAAAAAAACTTCCGGCAAGGACAAGCCGAAATTCGCGTCTTTGCTGGTGTTCTCAACTATGTATGCCCTCTGCGCGTATATGGTGGTAGAGCTTATGGATCCCATGTGGCTCGACGGTCTTGTGTACCTGCCGCTGATATTCTGGGGCGTTCACAGGCTTATAGAAGACCGCGTGATGTTGCCATACATCATACCGCTGGCGCTTATGTTCATAGCGCATTTCTACATAGGCTATATGGTCGGTATATTTACATTTTTGTACTTTATTTACTGTATGTTCTCTAAAGAGGGCAGAATTATACCAAAGGGCTGGCTCGGCTGCTGCGGCAGGTTCGCGTTCGGCACGTTCGCGGCGCTTATGTCGTCGATGTGGGTGCTTTTGCCCGTGTATAAGTCGCTGTCACTGGGCAAAATGGAATTCAGCGTTGCAGATTTCTCTCTGCGCACGCAGTTCAAGCTGATAGACTTCACAACAAAGCTGTTCCCCTTAACTTACGATACTGTCCGCAACGAGGGTCTGCCTATGGTATACAGCGGTATACTTGCAATAATAATGCTGCCGCTGTTTTTTCTCAACAGTAAAATTTCCCTCAAAGAAAAAGTTTCAAAGGGTCTGCTGCTGGCGGTAACGTTTATATTTATGTATATCGCGCCGATAGATATAGCCATGCACGGTTTTCAGGTGCCCAACTGGCTGCCTTACAGATATTCTTTCGTGTTCAGCTTCTTTTTGCTGGTAATGGCTTTCAGGGCGTTCCAGAACTTAGACGGCATTACAGGCAAAGAGCTTGGCGCGGCAATGTTTGGTATACTGGCGTATATTGTGTACCTTGACGACCGCGGCTATGAGCATTTTTCAAAATTGTCGGTATCTACTCTTGTTGACGGCGATACGCAGTACAAGATACAGGGCGTGTGGTTCGCCGTTATAGCGGTGTTTGTAATGTATATACTGCTGTGCCTTATAAAAAGGTATAACAACAAAATTGTGTATGGCGTGATGTGCGGCGCGGTGTGCATTGAAATGTTCGCAAATTCGTATGACACAGTCCTGAAGATAGATGAAGACGTAAGTTACAGTACGTATACTTCCTATCAGCAGTATATGATAGATATGCGCAATACCGTTGAAAAGGTAAACGAGTACGACAATACGCCGTTTTTCAGAATGGAATCCACCTACCACAGAACGGTATGCGACCCGATAGGCACAGGCTATCACGGTATATCGCACTCAAGCTCAACTATGAATGCACCGGTGCTGAAAGGTTTGCAGGATCTCGGCTTTGCATACGGCGGCAACTATACGAGCTATAGGGGCACTACCCCGATAATGGATGCGGTGCTTGGCATCAAGTACCTTATGGACTGGAACACACAGCACACCGGTAATACCAAAGTCCCCGAAGACTATCCGCTTGTGCTTGACAGCTCACAGACGGGAACGGATATAAGCGTTTATCAGAACCCCTATTCGCTTGGCATGGGCTTTGCCGCTAATAATATGATGGAGAATTACTTCCTTGAAGATGCAAGCCCGTTTGTGAACCAGAATAACCTGCTCAACTATGCTCTCGGCGTTGACGAGATGACTTACACCGAGTATATGACGCGGCTGTTCCCCGAAAGCATAGATACCGAAAATCTTGCTACCGCAGGCGTAAGCGAAAATCATACAAAGTATTATTACAAGAATACTTCAATAGGCGAGTGCCACGAAGATTTCCTGTTCACCATACCCGAAGATACCGAGCATTTCTATATGTACTTCCCGACAATGTATGAAAGAAAGGTGAACGTGTGGTTAAAGCGCGACGATGTGTTTGCAGATGCCGATCAGGGCGGATTTAATTTTATAAATTACTTCTTTGAGGGTGACTATTACTCGGTGCTCGATCTGGGCTCGTTCCATGAGGGCGAATCGGTCAGGGTGCGCGTTTCAATACCCATGGACCCAGGCGAGGCTTACTGGTCTGATACTTATTTCTATATCTTCCATAAAGACAGATTTGTAAACGCTGTGCAGCAGCTCGGTCAGAATGTTTGGGAGATAACAAAGCAGGACGACACGCACATCGAGGGCAATATAACGGTCGGAAACGATCAGATGCTGTTTACCACAATGCCTTATGAAGAGGGCTGGATAATAAAAGTTGACGGCGAAACGGTCGAGCCTACAGTTATAGCGGATATGTTCATCGGCGTAAAGATGTCACCCGGCACGCACACCGTTTCAATGACGTTCAGACCCAATTATCTGATAATATCAATAGTGCTGTCAGTATGCGGACTTTTGATACTTGTAATGGTGTTCCTGTTCGAGTACAAAAAGGGCGTGCTGCTCGATAAAATATTCAGCAAGCTGAAATAGCGCATATTTCGAGCGCAATTTCACTATACCTGATATATCATAACAGTAAAACAGCGGCTTTGCCGTAAAAACAGATCGGAGGAAAATATAATGAAAAAGAAATTCACCCGCGGCGGAGGAGCTCCGCTTGTATTGTCGATCATAGCGCTGATAGTTGCGCTTGCGGCATCGTTTCAGGAGTATCTTGCAAGGTTTATTTACAACATCGCGCCGTTTGACAGCGACGTTGAAAAGGTGTTCCTATCAAACGTTGCAGGCTATTTCACCATGGAAAGAGATTCCGTTTCGGTAATTACGATGTATACCGAAAAGGCGTTCATCATGGCTGTTATAGCGTTTGCGGCATTTTTGCTGTTTGCGACATCTGCAAAAAAGAAGAAAATAGTCGCAGGCGAGGCGTGGCTCATAATAGCCGCATCAGCCGCCTGCCTTATCGAGCCCGTTATGTATATGTCATACTTTTTCTCAAACAACTTGCAGGCAGGCTTCTCTGACGACCTTGACGGCGTAAAGTTCAGAACCATGTACGGTTTTCTGATATACGCGCTGCCTATACTTGTTTCCGCACTGCTCATGCTGGCATCTCTTATAGTGCTTGTAAGGCTTGCAAAAGAAGAAAAGGTAGATATATCGGGCGTTGCCGCCCAACCTGCCCAGCCGCAGGAAACTTCCGCTCCCGTTGTTTTCCCCACGGTAAGCGAGCAGCTTGACAATACCGTTTTTGCCAAACCCGCTGAGCCCGCAAAGGAGGAAATGCCCTCGGTACAGCCGGTAGAAGAAGCAGCCACTATTGAAGAAAGACCTGTCTCGAAGGAAGAGCCTAAAGCAGAGGAAATGCCTGCTGCCGAAGAGCCTAAAGCCGAAGAAATGCCTGCGGTTCAGCCTGTTATAGAGGCGGCAGAAAGCGTTCAGGCGGTATTCTGCGCAAACTGCGGCAACAAGCTTGACCCCAACGCCAAGTTCTGCAACAACTGCGGCGCTAAAAGATAACGGAGAGCAAAAAGAGTATATGCACCACTATATTGATCGTGAGATAGGCAGAGTGCGCGAACATTTTGCAGCCGCGCAGTGATTGACAAAGGCTGCGGACTGTTGTATAATAATAGGTAGAAAATTTTTAAGTTTATACCGAAAGGGAGTTTATAAAATGAAGAAGTCAGTAAGAAAAGCTATCATCGCAGGAAACTGGAAGATGAACAAAACAAGACCCGAGGCTAAGGCTCTTATAGAGGCTATTAAGCCGCTGGTCGCAAACGCCGAGGGCAATGTTGAGGTCATAACTTGCGTGCCTTTTACAAACCTTGAAACGGCTGTTGCAGCTACAGCAGGCTCTAACGTAAAGGTCGGCGCTGAGAACGTTCACTTCGCAGAGAGCGGCGCTTACACAGGCGAGATATCTGCTGCAATGCTCGTTGAGGTAGGCGTTGAGTACGTTGTTATCGGTCACAGCGAGAGAAGACAGTATTTCGGCGAGACCGACGAGACAGTAAACAAGAGAACCATAGTTGCTCTTAATGCAGGTCTTAAACCGATAGTATGCGTGGGCGAGCTGAAATGGGAGCGCGAGTGCAACATAACCGAAGAAGTTATCGCGCGGCAGATAAAGCTTGACCTGTGGTCGCTCACCGCAGAGCAGATAAAGAACGTTGTAATTGCTTATGAGCCTGTATGGGCTATTGGCACAGGTCTTACAGCTACACCCGACCAGGCAGAGGAAGTATGCGCTTACATACGCGCCCAGCTTGCCAAACTGTATGACGAGGCTACCGCAGAGGCGGTTACTATTCAGTACGGCGGCTCTATGAACGCCAAAAACGCCGCAGAGCTTCTTGCCAAGCCGAATATCGACGGCGGTCTTATCGGCGGCGCATCGCTCAAAGCCGAGGACTTCAACGTTATAGTTCAGGCGGCAGTAAACGGCTGAAATACTTAGAAATATTTATCTGAAAGGAAATGTATATGTCTAAAAAAACAGTTGCACTTATTATAATGGACGGCTTCGGCTATAACCATTCAAGCTACGGCAACGCTATCAGAGCCGCAAAAACGCCCAACCTTGACAGACTTCTGGCAAAATATCCGCACACCCTTATAGGCGCGAGCGGTATGAATGTCGGTCTGCCTGACGGACAGATGGGCAACTCCGAGGTAGGTCACACCAACATCGGCGCTGGCAGGATAGTTTATCAGGAGCTTACAAGGATAAGCAAGTCTATAAAAGAGGGCAACTTCTTTAAAAACGAAGCTTTCAAAAAAGCTGTGGCAAACTGCCGCAAAAATGATTCGGCGCTGCACCTGTTCGGTCTGCTTTCCGACGGCGGCGTACATTCGCACAATACACACCTTTACGGTCTGTTGAAGCTCGCAAAGGAAGAGGGACTTAAAAAGGTATACGTTCATTGCTTTCTTGACGGCAGAGATGTGCCCCCGACCAGCGGCGCTGACTTTGTTGCAGAGCTGGAAGACAAGATGAAAGAGATAGGCGTGGGCAAAATAGCTACCGTTATGGGCAGATATTACGCCATGGACAGAGATAACCGCTGGGAGAGAGTAGAGAAAGCGTATTCGGCTATCGTTTACGGCGAGGGCGTTGAGTGCGCCGATGCGGTAGAGGCGGTAAAAGCTTCATACGCCGCGGAAGTTACCGACGAATTTGTTGTGCCTGCCGTTATCAATAAGAGCGGTATGGTAAAGGCAAACGACAGCGTTATCTTCTATAACTTCCGCCCTGACAGAGCAAGAGAAATAACCCGTACTTTTGTTGATGATGATTTCAAGGGTTTTGAGAGAAGAAACGGAAGATTTCCGCTTTACTATGTATGCATGACGCAGTACGATGCCACCATGCCGAACGTTGATATTGCTTTCAGACCCGAGGGCTTGACAAATACGCTGGGCGAGTATATTTCAAAGCTCGGTATGACACAGCTGAGAATCGCGGAAACAGAAAAGTATGCGCACGTTACGTTCTTCTTTAACGGCGGTGTTGAAGCGCCTTTTGAGAACGAAGACAGGGTGCTTATACCCTCGCCGAAAGTTGCTACATACGACTTGCAGCCCGAAATGAGCGCTTACCCCGTCTGCGATGAGGTGGTAAAGAGGATAGAATCGGGCAAGTATGATGTTATCATACTCAACTATGCTAACTGCGATATGGTAGGTCATACAGGCGTGTTTGAAGCCGCCGTAAAGGCTGTTGAAGCAGTAGACACCTGCATGGGCAGAACTGTTGACGCCATTCTCAAAATGGGCGGCGTGGCTTTAGTTACCGCTGACCACGGCAACGCCGACAAGATGTATGAGGAGGACGGTTCACCGTTCACAGCGCATACGACCAACCTCGTTCCGCTGATAATTGCAGGAGCTGATGATGATATCACCCTGCGCGAGGGCGGCGTTCTGGCAGACCTTTCACCCACCATTCTGAAAATTCTCGGCATAAAACAGCCCGAGGAAATGACAGGCGAAAGCATTGTAAAGTAATAATACAGATAAAAATCGGCACGTACCCAAAAAGTACGCGTCGTTTTTATTTGCTTATTTGCTGACTATCTTGTAATACGTGCGTGCCGTCAGCGAGTACACCAGCGCATACAGCACCGCGAACGCTAAAAAGCAGGCAAGCAGGCACAGCGCGAAAAGCGGAGCGTTGTTCATGTTCATCATAAGCATCAGCCGCCGAATAAGAGGGAACGAAAACGCCGTGTGCAGCCCTGCGGTAAGCAGCGGCAGAAAGAACACCTTTACTATCTGCGAGTGTATTGAACGCTTTACCTCGGCGCGGCTCATGCCGACGTTCTGCATTATCTCAAAGCGTTTTTTGTCGTCGTACCCCTCCGAGATCTGCTTGTAGTAGATTATCAGCACCGTCTCCATAACAAACAGTATGCCTAAAAACGTTCCCAGAAAGAACAGTCCGCCGTACAGAGAAATAAAGCTGTCGTGCGCGCTGTATTTCGCGTTTATCATCATGTACCGACCGCTGCCGGCAAGGCAGACTTCCAACAGATGTTTCACGCTCTCATCTCCGCCGCCCTCAACGTCAAAATTGTAGATATTTTGTATAAACGAAGCGTTCTCGCCGTAAACACCTTGCTGATATTCGTTCAGCCTTTGCACCTCGTCGTCACCGCTGACAACAACGCCCATTTTCTGTGTTATATTGTACGTTTTTTCGTTCGGGAAGCTTTTCAGCCGCTCCTTTACTGTCACTTCTTTTCCGCACAGATCGAGGGTTTCAAAGTCCAGCCCCTTTTCGCTGCTGTAAAAAAGTATTTCGCCGCTTGATAGAGAAACATCTTCGCCGACAAGTTTGCCATACTCCTCTGCGCTGAGTACCTCAAGTTCGTAAAAATCATCAATAGATGCGCTGCTGTGTACAGAAGTTTCAGCGTATACACTGCCGCCCTCGCAGAAAGATGCGAACTCAAGCGAAGTGTAGCTCTGCGATCTTGTAACATTAACGCCGTTTTCTTTGAGAATTTTCTCTACATCTATACTTTTTGCAGTGCCGTATGATACCATAAAATCAAACGGGTAGCGCGTTTTTATTATGTCCTCCATGCCTGCCATAAGGCAAGTAGTCGTAGATACCATTACAAGCACCATTGTTGAAAGTATGCAGATGTTCGCCATGCCAACGGCGTTTTGCTTCATGCGGTACATAAGCCCCGAAACGGTGGTGAAATTCTTCGTCTTGTAGTAATAACTCTTTTTGCTTTTCAGTATTTTAAGTACCGCAATACTGCCCGAAGTGAACAGCAGATACGTACCTATAATAACGCACAGCACCGCTATGAAAAACAGCTCTATTGCCTTTAACGGGCTTTTGGTGACTATAGAGATGTAATAGCCTATGCCGAGCAGCACCGCACCCAGAAGAGCCATCAGCCACTTTGCTTTTGGCTCTTTTTCGCCGACCTGTGAACCGCGCATAAGCTCCGCAGGCTGTGCAAAGTGCATCTGCCGAAGCGAGTTGAGAAATATCAGCAGAAATGTTATCAGCATAAATACTGACGTAACTATAAGCGAGTAGCGCGAGATGTAAAACCCAAGCTTTACGCTGCCGCCGAGCATTTTTCTAAGCAGCATGAAAAGCAGTTTGTCAAGCAGTATGCCAAAGCCGAAGCCGAATACAAGGCTTATCACCGCGCTGTAAAGCGTTTCCATAAACAGAACCCTTGCAATGTGGCGTTTTTCCATGCCGAGAATGTTCAGTAGTCCGAATTCTTTCTTGCGCTTTTTGGATATGAAACTGTTTGTGTAGAAAAGAAAAATAAATGCGAATATCCGCGTTATTATGCTGCCTACTCTCAGTATCTCCAAAAGCGCGTAGTCACCCTGCATACCTATGAGACCTTTGTTGCGCGAAAGCGATGTGATGATGTACAGCATCGCCGCGGTAAGGCAGCAGGTTATAAGGTAGGGAATATAAAGCTGCGCATTTTTGCGTATGTTGTCGGCGGCGAGGCGTGCATACAAGCCTTTTTTGGTGGAATTTTTACCGTTCATAGATCCTCACCGCCCGACATTATCAGCGTAAGCGCCTCTGAGATCTTTCTGTAATATTCATCTCTTGTCATTTCTCCGCGGTACAGCTGGTGGAACACCTCGCCGTCCTTTATGAAAAGCACGCGCTTTGCGTGGCTGGCAGCCTTTACCGAGTGCGTTACCATTACTATCGTCTGCCCGTTTGCGTTTAATAGCGAAAATATGTGCAAAAGGCTGTCTGTCGAGCGCGAATCCAGCGCACCTGTCGGCTCGTCTGCCAGCAGTATTTTCGGCTGTGTTATGATAGCCCTTGCCACCGCCGCGCGCTGTTTTTGTCCGCCCGATACCTCGTACGGAAATTTTTCAAGAATATCGCTTATCCCGAGCATTTTCGCAATGGGCGACAGTTTTTCTTTCATCTCGCGGTGGTCAAGCCCCAAAAGCACCAGCGGCAGGTAGATATTATCCCTCAGCGAGAATGTGTCCAAGAGATTAAAATCCTGAAACACAAACCCCAGATTATCCCTGCGAAACGCCGAAATTTCCTTTTCTTTCACCTTTGTCAGCTGTATGCCGTCAAGGTATACTTCACCGCTCGTAGGCTTGTCAAGAGCCGCAAGAATGTTCAAAAGCGTTGTTTTGCCCGAGCCCGATTCGCCCATTACCGCAACATATTCGCCTTGCTCCACGGTAAAACTAACGTTGTTCAGGGCGCGTATCTTACTGCCGCCAAACCGCGGCGAGTATATTTTTTCAACGCCCTGTACTTCAAGTATCGCCATTTTTATGACCTCCCATTTTGCTTTCTGACAAAAATTATATCACACTTTCAGCCGCCTGAAAATCTATTCGGGTGACAATGGTGTGACATTTTTGTAAGGTAGAGCAGTGGAGAGCCAAACCCAAGCCGGTTTTTACAGGCATCTTTCCGCCAATACGTCGTTGCCCTCCCTTGCCATACGTCAGTATGCCTGCGGTCGGTCGCCTAGTCTTGACGAAAATCTGCTCTGTAAAAACTGCTGCGCACCTCACGGCGAAAACTTTTTAACCGGCTTTTTTTATTTTTCTTTGCGTTTGTTATCAGTACAAAAAATCATCGGCGTGAGGCGACTTGTGCTTGACTCTCCACTGCTTTATTCAAACATCATATCATCAGTATGCAAGTCTATAGTAAATATGCTTCCTTTGCCCTGCTGCGACTGCGCATACAGCTTGTGAGAGAGCTTGTCGGCAGCTTTTTTGGCAAGATAAAGCCCCAGCCCCGTTGCCTTGCTGCCCTCCTCTCTGCCTGCCTGCCCCGTGTAGCCCTTTTCAAATATGCGCGGCAGGTCGCTTGCAGATATGCCTATGCCGGTATCTTCAATGGTTATCTTTTCACCCTCTGCGGTAACTGTAACACTGCCTTCTTCGGTGTACTTGACAGCGTTTGAAAGCAGCTGCTCTATAATAAAACCCAGCCACTTGCGGTCGGTTATAGCACAGCTTTCACTGCCGCTGTAAACAAGGCGTATCTTCTTTGAAATAAACTGCGGCGCATACTTTCTGACACAGGCGCGAATAACACCGTCAAGCGGCGTTTTTTCTATGCTCAGATCGCTGCCGCCCAGCCTGCTTTGGTAAAGCGCCATTTCGGTGTACTGCTCAATGCGGAAAAGCTGCATCAAAAGTTCGCGGCTCTGCTTTGTGTCGTACTGCTCCAAAGTCATTTTCATAACGGCTATCGGCGTTTTTATCTGGTGCGCCCACGCCGTGTAAAAGTCCTCGCTGTCGGTTTGCAGCCTGCGCATTTCGCTTTGCATATCGCTTGTTTTCTCTGTAAGCTTTTCGATAATTTCAATATACTTTTCTTCTGTAGGAGATACATTTTCAAACGTACCTACAGGCAGTGAGTTTATAAAGCTTATATCCTCTGCCGCGCGGGATAGTATGTCATACCGTTTTTTAAAGAATATAAAATGTACCACTATTGCCGCCGCAGCAGCCGCTAAGCACAGCAAAGCCGAGTACACAGCCGCCTCCGCAGGCAAGCCGTAGGCTGAAAGTACAGCATAAAATACCGCGGTGAACAAAAGCAGCAGCCACAGCAGCAGGCGGTACTGCCGCAGATAATTTGCCAAAAGCTTCGTCATGTTTCAGCGCCCCCTATTATATATCCGCTGCCAACGCGCGTTTTTATAAAGTCGTCAACGCCAAGATCGGAGAGCTTTTTTCTCAGCCGCGCAACGTTCACGGTAAGGGTGTTTTCCTCAACGTAGTGATCCATCTGCCACAGCCGCTCCATAAGCGTTTCACGGCTGACTATCTTCCCCTTGTGCTCCATCAGCGTCTGCAATATGCGAAACTCGTTTTTGGTAAGCTCAGCGCGCTTGCCGCCGTATGCCACAGTGCCGTCGTTTATAAACAGCGAAACACCGCCGTATTCAAGGGCAGGGGAGAGGCTCATATCGTATGCTCTGCGCAGGATAGCCTGTATTTTGGTTATAAGAACATTGCTGTCAACAGGCTTTGCTATAAAATCATCGCCGCCCGACTGCATAGCCATTATTATGTTCATGTTCTCCGCCGCCGAGGACAGAAAAACTATCGGCACATTGCTGCTTTTGCGTATCTCCTCGCACAGCATATAGCCGTTGCGGCGCGGCAGCATTATGTCAAGTATAACAAGGTGCGGCGAGAAGCTCTCCAGCTCGCTCGTCACAAGATCATCAGCGCTTTTAACCTCATAACCCCATGAAGATATGCTTTTCTCCATGGCGTTTGCAAGCGCTTTGTCGTCCTCTATTATAAATATTCTGTACTTTGCAGACATAACAATACTCCTATGCTTTAATAATGCGCATCAGCTGTTTTTCTCCCTCTCCGGGGAAGATGCCCTGCAAATGCTTTAGTATAATTTCCAGCGATTCTTCGGGTTCTTTCTGATATACTTTGTCTGTGAACGCGCTGCCGAAATGCTCCTCGGGCGTTGAATACCTCGCAAGCCCCCAACCGTATGGCGAACCGTTTTTGTCAACTGCGTATTCAAAGTCTGTAGTGGTAACATAGCACAGCATTTGCAGCCGATTTACTGCCGCATCAAATTCGCCGCGCTTTTTAACGCCGCTTTTCTGCCGCCACAAGCGCGAGAGCATATCGCCGCTGCCGTAAAGCGCATCGAATATCACCTTGTCCGAGTACCTCGCCAGCCCGTCGTCAAAGCGCGCGTCAAAGTCGTAGCCGTCGCGGCGGTAGTTTGCAAAGTCGGGAAACCACTTCATGCTTATAAATCCTGCCTTGCCCTTGAAAAACTTGCCGTATGCGCAGCCTGCCATGCGAATAACAGGACCTTTCCACTCCCACGGGCCGTCAACGTCGGGCGCGAACCAAAGTCGGGGCGGCGTGTGCTCCTCGACCGAAAAACCCTCGATGTTGTTTTTGAAAAGCGGCAAAAAGCCGTACTTATCCACCATAGCGCACAAAGCCTCTGCGCTTGTAATATTCCTGCCGATGTTTTTCATGTTATCACTTCCTGTCTATACCCATTATACCATACAGCAAATTATTTTTCAACATCACAAAAACACCGCCGGGAAAAGCTCCCAACGGTGTCTGCGTTATTAAGTTATTGAAATACTAAAATTATTCAGCAGCTTCGGGTGCGGCAACAGTAACGCTCTTTACTATGATACCGTGTACCATGAATATAACGCCGCCCCACTGTGAGCCGTCATCGTTTGTTGCAACGTCAGCCAGAACAAACTGTATAGCCTCGGGTGAGAAATTGAATGTCAGAGTGCCTTCTTCGTCCCATGTGCCGTCGTCATTTGCACAAACAACTATAAATCCGTCGTCCTGCATATACGCTTCCTTGTCGTAGTCGTCCTTTACTATCTCCTTGGTATCGTCGTTAGGATCGGGGATAACTACGTCTTTCTTGTTTTCATAGCCTGTTATAAATGACTGATCCTTTTCATAAAGCTTCTGCCAGCCGCTTGCGCCTGCGCTGCACGGAGCAACAGAATAGAAGTCATAGAAAGTCTTGCCTGCATCGGGGTTCTGCATATCTATCTTCTTGTCAATGGTGTAGTTGATAGTGACTGTACAGCCGGTGTCCTTGAAGTCTTCAAGATAAATATAATCGAACTGACCGGAAGTGTTGCCCTCGCTGTCAATTATGAACGGAGCAGATGCCCAGTCGCCGGGGTAGTCGCCCGTAGTTTCAAGTGTGCCGTTGAACTCAATGGGTTCAGCCTCGCTGCTCTCATCAGCAGCAGAAGAAGTCTCCTCGGCAGTGGTCTCCTCGGGTTTGCTCTCTTCGGGAGCGGTGGTGGTCTCAGCTACAGAAGAAGTGTTGTCTGTAGCTGGTGCGTCAGAAGAACTGTCGCTGTCTCCGCAAGCGGTGAACGTAGATGCTGCCATTACAAGTGCAGCCAGAAGTGCAAGTCTTTTTTTCATTGTTGATTACCTCCAAAAAATTTTAACTATTGATTTTTAGCGGCTACATCAGCCAGCTGTTTGTTAGCATCGTCAAGATAGTAGTTTACGCCGTTGTTGTTTTCAGAAATAACCTCAGCCCATGTCTTTTCGTCGCCGTTGGTCTTAGATGTTGCATCGGTTATGTTGGCGTATACATCGCTGAATTCCTGCGATATAGCATCGCCGAATTCAAATACGGGCTTTTCGGCTGCCAGTCTGTAGCACTCCTCGCGCATATCTATCATTTCCTGAGTCCAGCCATAGTCTTCGGTCAGAGTGGAAAGATATATAGCTTTTACGGATTCGTCCATGGTTGCTACTCTGCTGCAAAGCATGAATGCCGCGAAAGCTTCGGGGTTCTTAGAGCCTGCAACGAGCAGATAGCCCGAAGCACGTGACTGCATATACGGGTCAGAACCGTCCTGAGAAGGCATCGGAACGAACATTACTTCACCTGCTGAAATGTCGCCCATAAGCTCTGTGTTTGCAGGAGCATCTTCTATTTCGTAAAGTCCGCACGGGCAGAACAGAGTAAGTCCCTGTCCAAGTCCTATAGTACCCTCATCGTTAGGTCCTCTTACGTGCCAGTTGTTAAGGTGCGCAGGGTATTTTACGTTAGCCTTTGTAAGGTCGTAAATGTAGTTCTCTGCTTTAAGTATGTCAGCGTTTTCAAGATTGTTTGTCAGCTGGTCGTTTTCATAGCCGACTATAGGCACGCCCGTTGTGTGGGAAAAGGCTTTCCACCACCACCAGCCGTCAAAGCCGTACATTTCCTTGTCAACGTCAGAGAAATCTATAGCCATTTCTCTCATCTTGTCCCAAGTCCACTCATGCTCGGCATACAAGTCGGCAGGCTGTTCGTAGCCGTGTTCTTCAACAAATGTGGTGTTGTAAATACATACAATGTCGGGAACAACTTCGATAACAGCAACATAGTGCTTGCCGCCTACGGTGAATACATCACACGCGTTCTTTACGTCAGACCAGTATTCTGTGCTGAGGTCAACGTAATCGTCAATAGGCTGGAACATTCCTGCAATAGCGCCTCTCGGGAACGCGTCCATATCGCCGCTCGGGAACATATCCGGCGAATCGTTTGAAGAAACAAGAGAGGCAAGCTTTGTATAGCGTGTTTCCCAAGTCGCCTGTACCCATTCGATAGATCCGTTATACTTGTCCTTGAACAGTTTTATCGCAGGGTCTTCGGTCTTGCCGTCAGCAGGGTTTATGTCGTAGTGTGCAAGCCATTTCAGCGTGGTGTTTGCAAGCTCGGTGTTGCCCCAGTCAACGTCTTCAACAGCGCTTTCAAGCTGCTCTGCTTTTTCAGAATCAAGTGCAACGCCCGGGTTGCTCGATACCGCCGCCGAGCTGTCGGAATTTCCGCACGCGCCAAGCGACATCACAGACATTACAGCCACTGCCATAGCCAACAGTTGTTTGCATTTTTTCATAGCATATCCTCCTTAAAATATTATGGTATTTATTTGATACCAGTATAACATTTTCCGCAAAATTAAAATATAAATATTTTTATTTTTATATCAATTTGTTGTTGCAATTATTGTTATTTTAGTATATAATATAAATATGAAACAAACGCGTGGGGTGATGTGCTTTTATGGATAAAATGGATATAAAGAAAAACCTCTACCATACAGAATTTATAAACCGCGAATACAATATATCACACCTTGATTACAACAGGGAAAACGAGTTTTTCAATGCTATAAAGCAGGGCGATACCGAGGCCGCAAAACGGCTTTTCAAACCGCTTGCCACCGAGGATATGGGCAGGCTCAGCGACGACGATCTGCGCAACCTGAAATACCACCTGATAATAACCGTTGCGCTTATCACGCGTATATGCATCGAGGGCGGCATGGAAATGGAAGTAGCCTATAACCTCAGCGACATATACATTCGCAGTATTGACAAATGCCGCAGGGAAGAAGACGTGAATGTGCTCCACCGCGAGCTTGTTGACGACTATGCCCAGCGCATGAGCCTTATTCATAGGGCGAATCGCTGCCCTCGTTCTATAACGATATGCCTTGACTATATTTATGATAATCTGCATACAAAGATAACCCTTGACGACCTTGCGAAAAAGGTGGGGCTGAGCAGCGCGTATCTTTCAAAGCTGTTCAAAGCCGAGGTGGGTATGCCTGTATCCGAGTACATAATGCGCAAGAGGGTGGAAGCCGCCGCGAATATGCTAAAGTTTTCGGAGTATTCTGTGCTTGAGATAGCCGAGTATCTGTGCTTTAGCTCTGAGAGCTATTTTATACAGGTGTTCCGCCGCATAACGGGCGATACCCCGAAAGTCTACAGAGAAAAATATTTCAGGGTGAAGAAGTAGGTTTTTATGTTGAATAAATTCGCGCTTACGCGCGGCGCAGGAGCGCGTTCAACACTTCACAAAACACCATAACCCCCTCAAATCATAAACCCCAGTTCACGCAGCTGGAAGAATATTCTGCCAGCTGTCTTTCCTTTGGGGCGGTATGTGGGAGGGGATATTTTTTATCGATCGTTTTGTCAAGACTTTTCACTTTGCACGGCGTTCCGGAATGGAACGCGGAAAAAGAGTTATGCGCTACAACAAGGGGAGGCTCTCTCTTGCAGAGCCTCCCCTCTTAGAAAACAGTCCACAGGACTGTTTTCTAATTCACCTCTTGCAGAGCGCACGTTGTGTTTTCGGGGGCGCCGCCCCCGTACCCCTGCAAGCCTTTTGAAAAAGGCTTGACCGAAAACTTTTATTTTCTTGACAAGACTTACAACCTTTGCTTATAATAAATAAAACGCTGTATCTGCCCACTACAACAGATACAGCGTTTTTGTATGGATATATCACAAATATTTAAGGAGTTGCTCTCTTATGCCGTCAAGGCGGCTGTCCGAAATGCCGAAGTCCATTTCCTTGTAGTTCCAAGCCGCGCGCGCTATGCCGTACTTTTCAAACACCGCATTTATGGTCTTGTACCATTTCAGCGTGTCCTCGGGCGAAACAACGTCTATAACGCCGTACTCTCCGCAGTAAAGCTCAGTGCCCTCGGCCTTTGCCTTTTCAATAGCCGAAGAAAATACGCGTTCAAAATATTCTTCCGAAACGCCGCTTTCCTCAAACGCCACCCTCTCGTCGGGGTCTATCTGATCTGTCCAGTATGCGCCCTGATGTGTAAATTTAAGCGGGTCGTAACAGTGCATATTGTAAACAACTTTGTCGTCATACGGCTCTTCAAGGTCTTTAACTGCCTCAGGGCTGTTGTTCCAGTAGCTGCCTACGATAATTACCGTGTCGGGCGCGTATTTGCGTATGCCCTGTATGCAGTCGCGCACCACCTTGTTCCATACCGTTATGAACGACTGATCGGTCACTTCGTTGAGCAGTTCAAACGCTACATCATCGCTGTACTTGCCGAAGTGTTTCGCAAGTTCTTCCCACAGGCGGCAGAAACGCAGCTGGTACTTCTCGTCTTCAAAAAAGCCGTGTTCGTCTTCGCCGTAATCGTCAAAAGAAAATCCTGCCGTCTTGTGCAGGTCGGCTACCACTTTCAGCCCATACTTTCGCGCAAGCTGTATGGCGTTTTCAAGGCGGTCAAAACCGTCTTTCTTGTAGCTGCCGTCGGCGTTTTCAAAAATGTTGTAGTCAAACGGTATGCGAACGTGATCAAGACCCCATGTCGCTATTTTTTCAAAGTCTTTTTCGGTGACAAAACCATTCAGCCGCTCCTCGCTGTAATCACACTGCGACAGCCAGCCGCCAAGGTCTATGCCTCTTTTAATGTCAAGTTGTTTCATAGTATCGCTCCTTTTTTATTCGTCAAACGGCGTGAATTTTATCCACTGATATTCCGCTGTAAGCGGCAGATCATCGGCATTGAAAGCGTTCAGCCAGCTGTCAACGCCCGTGCCGCACCAAGCGTTCATCATTATCTTGCTTTCGGTAACGGGCAGGTCGTATGTCGCGGTGTGTACTTCGTAACCGTCAACGAACCACACTATCTTGTCTTTGTGCCACTCAAAAGCATAGGTGTGAAAATCTTCCGATGCATCAAAGCCGAGATCCTGCATATATTCGTGATTTCCCTTGCCGTCGGTAAAATAGTTGAACTGCACCTTTGTGGTGTCTTTTCCAAGTATCTCAATGTCTATCTCGTCCCACGGGTTGTTGTCGGAAGGCCCTGTGTAAGTGAAGAACGATGAAACAACGCCGTCATTTTTGATAGCTTTCATGCATACTTCATAACGACCATAGCCATAAAAGTCTTTGCTTCTGAACTCGCCGCCCGAATAGGGTATCATCTGAGGGTTTTCGTCGCCGTCTTTGATGATAAGCTGCATAGCGCCGTTTTCAAAAGTTACGTTCGCAGCCCTCCAGTAAACGTTGAACATACTGCCGTTCGTCCAGCCGTCCGAGGCCTCGAAGTTGTCGGGGCAGCCTTTGGTAAGGTCGGCGTACATTTCCTCTTTTATAACCGTAGGTGCGGCAGGCTGACTTTCAGCTTCGGAAGTGTCAATCTCGCTTTCCGTGCTTTCGCTGTTTTCGTCCGAAAAGCTCTCTATTGCAACGGTTGATTTATCATCGCCATTGCTTTCAGGCGCTGCCGAACTGCCCGAATTTCCGCAGGAAGAAAGCATTGAAGCTGCAAGTATAAGAGCCAAAATTATATTCGATCTTTTCATAAGCGTTACCTCCGTAATGATTTGTTACAAATATAATATCACTAAATTTATATAGAAAGTATCAATATTTTGTTCAAGATGTCATTTTGATGTTGCAATTTGCTAAAAAACAAAAGGCACATATAAATGCACCTTTGTAGTATATATTTTTGTGTATATTACAGTATCTTCTTTATCCTGCGTGAGAGCGTTGCCGCAAGGAAAAGCTTTATCATATCGGGCAGTATGAAAGGGAACACACACATTGTAAGCGCGCCCCATAAGCCTATGCTGCCCACTTTGTCGGCATAAACGTGCATGAACCACGCCGTGCCGAAAGCATAGCAAAGCGCCAGCCCCAGAACAAGCGATATAACGGTCGGCAGCAGTTTTTCGCCGAATATTTTGGTTATAACGCTAAAGCTGAGTGCAATGAACACAAACCCAGTTATGTAGCCGCCCGTCATTCCGGTAAGAGCAGCAAAACCGCCGCTGAAATTTGAAAATACCGGTACGCCCACAGCGCCTATGAAAATGTATACGAGTATAGCAAAAGTGCCCCTCACCCTGCCAAGAGCCGCCAGCGCGAAGAACACGCCGAAAAGCTGCATGGTGAAAGATACATCGGTAAATGGCAGTCTGATGTTTATCCACGCGCAAACGGCAATAATAGCCGTCATTACAGCCGAAAGAGTAATGTCAACGGTAGAAAGCCGCCTGCCGCTTTTCTTTAGTGTTATGCCCATAAATATCACATACTTTCCGTCAAAAATACAATATAATTATATCACCCTAAGTCTGCATTGTCAATCTTTTTGAGACGTTTTGGCAAAACGGTCAGCCTATGCAAAATTTGTTCGTGAAAAATGTGCATAATTATAAACTCATCTGCCAGCGCGCCAAGGTATGACAGCACGAACCACAGCATACAAAACGGCAGGCATATCTGCCCTAGGTAATTGAGCGGTATGTTTGAGTAATCCCACACATTCAGCTTCAGCCACAGGTTGTCTATCATGCCGCAGATAAGTTCAGACACGGTTATGAACATTGCCGATACCACAAGCTGCTGCAAAAGACCCAGCTTTCCGCACCGCCGCAGCTGTCCCGTAAGACCTATGAATACAAAGCTTATGCCGCCCAGCAGCCCCATTGAGATGTGCGTAAAGCCGCGCGCCATTATCTCCATGCTCCCGTAGCACAAAGCCCCTATGCACATATATGAAAATATCCTTAAAAACAAGCGTTTACCAAGCATATAAAACCTCTGAAAATTTTGTAACATATATAATGTGTGCAGAAATGTGCCTATTAAAACCCGTGTGCAATATTTTTTTAAGATGTAAAATGTTGCTGTTGAAATGAGGAAGAAAATGTGTTATACTAAGTAGTGATGAATTTACCGAAAGGAAGTACATATTATGGATTATGCACAGGTATCGCTAAAAAAGCACTATGAATGGAAAGGCAAGATAGAGGTGATATGCCGCGCGCCGCTTGAAACGCGTGACGACCTCTCGCTTGCGTATACGCCCGGCGTTGCGCAGCCCTGCCTTGAAATACAAAAAGATATAAACAAAAGCTATGAACTCACTCGCCGTTCAAACCTCGTTGCCGTAATTACCGACGGTACTGCCGTTTTAGGGCTGGGAGATATAGGTCCCGAGGCAGGTATGCCCGTTATGGAGGGCAAATGCGCGCTGTTCAAAGCGTTTGGTGACGTTGACGCAGTGCCGCTTTGCGTGCGCTCAAAAGACGTTGACGAGATAGTGAACACTGTAAGCCTTATAGCAGGTTCTTTCGGCGGTATAAATCTTGAAGATATTTCAGCTCCGCGCTGCTTTGAGATAGAAAGAAAACTTAAAGAGCGCTGCGATATACCCATTTTCCATGATGACCAGCACGGAACTGCCGTGGTGGTGCTTGCTGCAATGCTCAATGCCCTGCGCCTTACGGGAAGAAGCATAGACAATATACGCGTTGTTACAAGCGGTGCAGGCGCGGCAGGAATAGCCATAATAAAGCTGCTGATAGCTATGGGTCTGAAAGATGTTATCATGTGCGACAGAACAGGCGCGATATACGAGGGCAGAGAGGGTCTTAACAGCGAAAAGCAGGAAATGGCTAAGATAACCAACCGCAATATGGTAAAGGGTACTCTGGCGCAGGCTCTCGAGGGCGCGGACGTGTTCATAGGCGTTTCTGCCCCCAACTGCGTAACGCCCGAAATGGTAAAGGCTATGTCGCCAAACCCCATTTTGTTCCCTATGGCGAACCCCGTTCCCGAAATAATGCCCGACCTTGCAAAGCAGGCAGGCGCGGCAGTTGTGGGCACAGGCAGAAGCGATTTTCCCAACCAGATAAACAACGTTCTGGCGTTCCCGGGCATATTCCGCGGCGCGCTCGATGTAAGAGCCAGCGACATAAACGATGCAATGAAAGTTGCCGCCGCAAAGGCTATTGCATCTTTCGTTACCGATGACAAACTCTCTGCCGACTATATAATACCCTCCGCGCTTGACAGAAACGTGGCTAAGGCAGTTGCTCAGGCAGTCGCGCAGGCGGCAAGAGAGAGCGGCGTTGCAAGAATATAAGGTGCTGCTATGATAGAGTGGAAGAACTTATTAAATACGCTTATTCAGTGGGCTACAGGCACGGGCGTTAAGATACTTGTAGCGGTGGTGCTGCTGTATTTTTCGTTCAAGCTGATAAACGCTTTGGCGCGCAAGATAGAAAAGAAAAGCAGCCACAACCGCAAGATAGACAAAACGCTGCTGAATACCTTTCTGTACCTCGGCAAGATACTGGCAAAGGGTCTTGTGGTGGTGTGCCTTGTAGGCTATCTCGGTATAGATACCAGCGGCCTTACAGCGCTTGTTACATCTCTCGGCGTGTGCGTGGGTCTTGCTGTAAACGGTACGCTGTCAAATCTGGCAGGCGGCGCGCTTTTGCTGATAACACGCCCTTTCAAGATAGATGATTATATAGAAGTCGCAGGCTATGCAGGCACGGTCGAGGATATACGCATAGTTTCAACAAAGCTGGTAACGCCCGACAACAAGGTGGTCTACATACCCAACAGCACGGTGTCAACTTCGGGTATAGTAAACTATTCCGAAAAACCGATACGCCGCGTCGACCTTGTTTTCTCCATAGCCTATTCAGATGATTTCAAAAGGGCTGAGAACATTATTTCAAGTATTCTTGAAACGCATGAAAATGTTCTTGACGACCCTAAGCCTACCGTAAGAATTATATCACATAGCGAGAGCAGTATAGACATCTGCTGCCGCCCGTGGGTCAAAAAAGACGACTACTGGGACGTTTATTTTGATATTACAGAACGCGTAAAACAGCGCTTTGACGAGAGCGGCATAGAGATACCGTTCAGACAGGTAGATGTTCATATGAAAAATGAAATGACAAGCGAGAAACAGAGAGAATTAAAGAAAAACAGAGAGATTTCAAGCGTTTGAGAGATATAAATTAAAAATTCGGCAAAATGCATATTGACAAATCGTAAAAAGGCATATATAATAGGTAATGTTGCTTCGCACGACCTGACGTATGCTGACGGCAGGCGTAACGAGAAAAATACAAAACGGAGGAAAAACTATATGTCAACTTATATGCCTAAGACAAGCGACATCAAACGCACATGGTATATCATCGACGCTGACGGAGTGCCCCTCGGCAGAGTGGCAGCAAAGGCCGCATCTATCCTCAGAGGAAAGAACAAGCCCACCTATGCTCCCCACGCGGACTGCGGTGATTACGTTATCATCATCAACACAGATAAGGCAGTTCTGACCGGCAAGAAGCTGGAAAAGAAAGCCTACAGATGGCACACCGGCTGGATAGGCGGTCTGAAAGAGATCAAGTATTCCAAGCTGATGGCGGAGAGATCCGACAAGGCTATGACTCTTGCCGTAACAGGTATGCTCCCCAACAACACGCTCGGCCGCAAGGCCGCAACACGCCTCAGGGTATTCAAGGGCGCTGAACACAATCAGGCTTCAAGAAACCCCGTTAAGTGCGAACTGTAAGAAAGGAGCAGTAGAATATGTACGAACCTAAAACACCTTTTTATTACGGCACAGGAAGAAGAAAACATTCCGTAGCAAGAGTAAGACTTTATCCCGGTTCTGGTAACATTACCATAAACGGCAGAGGGATCGACGAGTATTTCGGTCTTGAGACCCTCAAGCTGATAGTACGTCAGCCGCTCAGCCTTACAAACAATATGGAGAATCTCGATGTTGTTTGTACCGTTACCGGCGGCGGAGTTACAGGTCAGGCAGGCGCTATAAGACACGGTATCGCAAGAGCGCTGCTCCAGTTCAATGCAGAGCTTCGCCCCGAGCTTAAGAAAGCAGGCTACCTCACCCGTGACCCGAGAATGAAGGAAAGAAAGAAGTACGGTCTGAAAGCCGCACGCCGCGCTCCGCAGTTCTCGAAGAGATAAGAAATCTTTCGCAAAACGCCTATATTACGGTATTTTCGAGAATATCTTACAAAGTTGTTCAACAGATTGTTCAACTAAATACTGTGAATGTAAACCTCTTTGTCGGGAAACCGACAGAGAGGTTTTTGCAGAAATAATTTACTCAGGCGTATACTAAATGAATAAGATATTCTTTTTATATAGGCGACCCTTACCATTGTTGAGGCAATGAATTATGTGGGAAACAGTTTTGATCACATCAAGTCCGATTCGTTCTTATAACAGACAAGTCAAAAGAATTAAAGCAGTATAGCTGCAAAAGCTTATTTGAAACAACTGCATAAGAAAAAAGGCTAAGTATTTGTAGATTTTGTGAAATTTATACGTTCTTCTGTTGATTTCTGAAACGAGATATGTTATAATTAAACGGTATACATAATTATATGGAGTGTGGAAATTTCATATGCTTGATAAAGAAAGACGCTTAGAAAAGGTTATTACATTTTACCAGTCATTACCTGAAGAATTGATAAACGGTATTATTAACAATCTCTCTGTCAATAGAGATACAAGGCGGAAAATAAATAAGGCAAAAACATCAAAAATCAAAGTAGAAATACTTATGTCATCAAACTTAAGAGAAATCTTTGCTGATGCAGCGTACACTACTGTTAAGGATCTTATTCCATTAGACCTCAAAAAATCCGGATATAATGACATAATCGACAGTATTACAGAGGAGAATAAGACTTACATTGCAATTTTTTTCTTCAGGTGGTGTTATGAAAACGGAGATGATGGTTCATCTAATGATGCTAAATATTTTGATACTTTTGTAGATTCTGAGATATTTGATCGTATCCTTAGCGGTAAAAAGATAGATAAAACGCGATCTGTGATCCAAGATTATGGACCGGTGTCAGAAAGCGATACCGAAGTATCTTCAGAAGAATCTGAAACAACATCAGTTGATGTAAATTATAACGAGGTGAATACTATGAAATTATTAGGTCGAATAGAGAAAAGAAATACATTTTATAATTTCTTCCCTCAATATGAATTTGAGAATGGGAATCTTAAAGAAATTCCTACCGATAGACTTAAAGCCGACTACCCTACGACCGGGGGAATAAATCTTGCATATAATCTTTATCGTGGTGAGGCAGCATCTTTTCTTTATGAAATAACTACTGATAATGACAAAGATCAATATGTTAATAGTGCATATGTAGTAGAAATGGATAATTATGACCTTGAGCTTAATGATAACCCGGACTATCAGGTCAAGCTGGATCTTCAGCGTTTAGTTTCAAAAGGGAAAAAACTGCACGATATTATTCGTTATGCTGATGAATGTGAAATTTATAAGATCGTTCACAGCGAAGCGGATAGTATTTCAGATAAAACCTTTATAAGCGGTAATATAAATCTTATCGAGACCAATATTACTGATGGCGAAAAGGTAGTTCTTTTTTACAGCGAAAAATACTATGGTCCTTTTAAAGCTTCGCGCAGGCAGTATGATGACAGATTTTACATTAATACTTTGGCAGGCGAGAGCAACTATCTTGTTCCTTTTTTCAGTATAACAGATGTAAAAGTTATAGAGCTTGAAAAAAAGGCTTATTATAAAGATCCTACATATACCGGATTCATTCAGGCTACATCGGATAAAAAACTATATGAGGACACTATCACAGATGAAATATTGCTTGAAAAATTACCAGATGAAGTTTCAATAGAGCTTGCGAAAGCTAACCCGGAAGAGTTTTCTCATCTATACAGTAATTCTCCATTCCTTGCTGATCTGCCGCAGGAGATAGTTTCAAAGCGCGGTGACAGACTTATAGAAATAGTAAATAATGTTGAGAAGCTCAAAGAAAAGAAACATGAGGTTTTTGAATCTTTACTGAAGCTTTATCAAGAAGAGCCATCCGATAAGATGATAATTGAATCAGATAAATTTAAAGACCTGCAAAGTAAGTATAATGAGGAAAGAAGAAAAAGTGAAGATGCCGATAAAACTATTCAAGAATTGAGAAAGGCGCAGGAAGATTATAATGCACAGATTGCAGAGTTGCGGAAGAGTTCGGAAGGTACCGCATCTTCAGAAGAAGTATTAAAACTAAAAGAAGAAATTGCTAAACTCTCATCAGAGCTTGAAAAGAAAGACAAGATAATTCAAACAAATGAAAACATAGAAGAATTGGAGAAGAAGCAAAAAAATCTTCAGACTATCAATGAGAACCTGATAATTCAAAAAGATAACTACTCACGACAAATAGAAGATTTACGAACAGGTGTCAGAAATGCTATTAAATCAGGCAGAGATGAAATGGCATCTTTAGCTTTTGATCCATTTATTTCGAGTGAAATGATGAAGCAAGCAGCATCATGGGAAACAACAGAAGAAGTCAGACAGTATGAGAAAAAACTCGAAAAAATAAGTGCTGTTACGCCTTCATCATTAAACGGTACTGCTCTTATAGATCATATCGTTAATTATATTAAGGCAAAACGTGAGTATAGTCGGAATGACATAATCAATATTTATATCAGTATCGCCCAGAACCGTATCACTATTTTTTCAGGCGAACCCGGTACAGGAAAAACGTCAATGTGCAATATCATTGCTGATACACTTGGACTGTTACAGTATGGAGAAGATATAAATCGTTTTGTTTCTGTATCAGTAGAACGTGGCTGGTCTTCTAAAAGAGATCTTATCGGATACTATAATCCCCTGACAAGGAAATATGATAAGAGCAATGGCAAAATATATGATGCCCTTAGAATGCTTGACGTAGAAAAAGATGAATCTAAGTATCCGTTTATTATTATGCTTGACGAAGCAAATCTCAGTCCGATAGAATATTATTGGGCAGATTTCATGCGTCTTACAGACCAAACAGACCGATCGTTGAATGATAAGTATATCAACATCGGCGCAGAACGTGAATTATATATACCAGAAACTCTTAAATTTATAGCTACTATCAACACTGATCAAACTACCGAAACATTGTCTCCGCGCCTTATTGACAGAGCCTGCATAATAAAACTGCCAAAAGTTGAACCTAAAATTAGTGTTGAAGCAACATCGGTATCAACAGAGATAATTACATGGGATAACTTTAGAAATACGTTTTCCAAGACAGCGGAACTTAATCCTATTACACAAAAGGGAATGAAGGAGATATACAAGCTGTTCAATGATTATGGTATGACAGTCAGCCCGAGAATAAAAAAAGGAATAAATGATTATGTTATGGCGGCTCAGGAAATTATGGAGGACGAACCAAATACTCTCGCGAGAGAGAAGGCTTTGGATTTTGCAGTGGTACAGAAACTGCTGCCTAAAATCAATGGCTATTATTCTGTATATGAACGTTTCTTTGATTCGCTGAAACAGCTGTGCAAGGAGTATAACCTTAACATGACTGAAGATGCTATAATAAAGATAATTGATGCTCAGGAACGAAATATGGGGTACTGCCAGTATCTGATTTGAATGAGGAGGGGCTTCTTTGGATGCGATAACACTGAAACTGAAACCAAGGTATCATGAGGAAATAGAATTAGTGCTCCAAAATGACAAAGAAATCGATTATTTTGATATACCAAACGGCAAAGAGGCAGTATATAATGATAATCCTTATATGTTTTTATTGTCAGGTGCTGCTTCTATACCTTCAAAAGTGTACATCAATGATGAAGCATATGATGCTGAATTTTGCAGCGGAGGAGCTGATGGAATCCGATTCAGGTTAAAAGATTGCGACAGACCATTTTTGCAGAGCTTCGGAGCAATAAGAATAGAAGTCTGGATGGATGGAAAACAGTATTACTCAAAAAGTATTGCTGTGATGGTATCAGATTCTGAAATCAACAACGGCGTTATAAATATGGTCGAATATATATGATAACTGTGAAGATTATCTTTATGAAGAACACAAATATTCTACGATCCTGTCGGGAATAAAAGCCAATGAAACCATTTCTCTAGAGGCAAAAATAGCTTTTTTGGAACAAGCACTGGATATTTATAAAAACTCTTATCAGTATCTGATAAACAATCCCTACTGCAAGCTTGAAAAGACAGAATCAGTGGATTCGTTTGATAAACTACAATCTATCTCACAGAGGACTATACAGTATATAACAAATCATATTGATGAACTTGCAGTCGTTAATTACGACACGGGAATAAGGTATAATAATCAGTATTATCAGCCTAACAGAGTATTGGTGGAGAGTAACTCATACTCGTATGATGTTTATGAAAATCGTATTATCATAGGCTTTTTAAAAACTCTTGTATCCGAGATCAATTTAATAATTAAAAGTTTACTGGAAAAAACGTATCTTAAAAACAAATCTTCTTCACAAGACGGATATATTGATTCGATGTATCAGATCTTTTCAAGGAGTATAAAACGGATAAACGGATATATAGAATCTCTGAAATCCCTGCATAATAAGTATCAGCAGTTGTATTATTTTTATATTCGTCTATTTAATATCTCGGCAGATGAAGTCAGGACTTTGCCTGTCTTTACTCCTGCTTTCCGTTCAATAAATTCATACAGACAGATATATACAGTTATACATAAGTGGTTTTCTATTGGTAATTATGATCTGGGAAAAGATGAGCTGTTGTTAAGTTTTATCTCCACAAGTAAGATATATGAATACTATTGTCTGATAAAAATGCTGTGTCATATAACCCTGAATACCAATTACGCTCTAACAGAATCAAAACACATTTCTTATCATGTAAACAATAGCAGAAATATGGATACTAAATATAACAATACATTTATCTTTAACAAAAATTCTGTTAAACTCACCTTATATTTTCAGCCGGTTGTTTATGGTGACAGCAGAGCATATAATGGATTAGATATATTCCGGAATACGTCAACAAACTCTAAAACAGAAAATAGTAACAGAGGAAAAATATATACCCCTGACTATATTATAAAAATTGAACATGATGGCACAGCGGATTATATTATTCTGGATGCAAAGTTTAGTACACCTGAAAATATACGGATTTACCAGTTGCAGGAATTGGTATATAAATATTTGTTCTCTATCAGTACCTTAAATGAAGCCGATCACATAAAAGGGCTGTATATACTTTGCGGAAAAAAACTTGGAAATGATGAGGAGGATAATATTCATGATCTGGCACAAAAACTTGGTCGTAAAGTTTCTCCTTTTACCGATATACTGGTTATGAACGGCGTGAAAACAGAGGACTATTCTATGACGAGCATCATATTTGATGATGTAACATAAATGGCTGCTTTAGAAAATACGACTGTTCGTTTTATTAGCCTGAAGATATAATTTTCATACAACCGATACAACAGCAAATATGCCCCGAGGTTTTTCGGGGCTTTTGTTATGCCTGAAATATCAGCGCATGATCGTACTGCCGCGGCGGATAAATTCACAAACGCAAAATATCCATACTTTGCGGTATGGATATTTTGTTATGTGTGCATATTTTGGCGGCTTACTTGACTGCCGCGAATGCCTTGTCAAGCGCATCAATAAGGTCAAGAACGTTCTCTGTGCCAATAGACAGGCGTATAGTGTTGGGCTTTATGCCCTGATCGAGAAGTTCTTCCTCACTAAGCTGCGAATGGGTCGTAGATGCAGGGTGTATCACAAGCGACTTCACATCGGCAACGTTTGCAAGCAAAGAGAATATCTCTAAGTTGTCAATAAACTTTTTGGCATCGTCTTCGCTGCCCTTTATCTCGAATGTGAAGATAGAGCCGCCGCCGTTCGGGAAGTATTTTTTGTAGATCTCGTGGCTTTCTTCGCTCGGCAAAGAGGGGTGATGAACCGCCTCTACCTGCGGGTGCTCGCTCAGGTACTTCACTATCTTCAGAGCGTTCTCAACGTGCCTTTCAACTCGCAGCGAAAGCGTTTCAAGACCTTGCAGGAATATAAACGCGTGGAACGGCGAAAGTGTTGCGCCTGTATCTCTCAAAAGTATCGCCCTTATGTAGGTAACGTATGCGGCAGCGCCAACGGCATCTGCAAAGCTTACACCGTGGTATGAGGGGTTGGGCTGCGATATCCACGGATATGTGCCCGACTTTTTCCAGTCAAACTTTCCACTGTCAACTATAACGCCGCCTATAGCAGTGCCGTGACCGCCTATGAATTTGGTCGCGCTGTGTACCACTATGTCAGCGCCGTATTCTATAGGTCTTACAAGATAAGGCGTGGCAAAAGTGTTGTCAACAACAAGCGGTATGCCATGCGCGTGTGCAATGCCGGCTATCTTTTCAATGTCAATAGCGTTTGAATTGGGGTTGCCCAGCGTTTCAATGAATATCGCTTTCGTCTTGTCGTTTATAGCCGTCTCAAATGAGCCCTCAACTGTCGGGTCAACGAAAGTTGCCGTTATGTTGCTGCTGAGCGGCAGGGTGTGTGCCAGCAGATTGTATGTTCCGCCGTATATCGTTTTTGAAGCTACTACATTTTCGCCCGATTTTGCAAGAGCCTGTATCGCGTATGTAATAGCAGCCGCGCCCGAAGCAAGCCCCAGAGCCGCAACGCCGCCCTCGAGAGCCGCTATCCTCTGCTCGAAAACGTCCTGCGTGGGGTTTGTAAGTCTGCCGTAAATATTGCCTGCATCGCGAAGTGCAAAGCGGTCGGCAGCGTGCTGAGAGTTGTGAAAAACGTATGAAGAACTTGCGTATATAGGAACTGCGCGCGCGTCGGTAACGGGATCGGCGCTCTCCTGACCTGCATGAAGCTGTATGGTTTCAAATCTGTATTTTGACATAGTAAATTACTCCTTTATATTATGTATTTTATGTATTGTTGAATGTGTTGTCGAACGGGTGTAAACTGCGGTCACATTCGACAGTATCTTCTTTGTAAATTTGCTTTCATCGGTATAACCTCCTAAACCTATCTGTTTGGTATGCTTTAATTATATACCAACTCAAACGATATGTCAAATTCAAATTTTCTATAGAGAGTTATAGATTTTATTTATAGCTATCCTATTATATAATACGCCGTCAGAGCCAGCCATTCTCGCAGCCAGTATGTCGGCAGAAGATAAAGCCTTGTAAAGCCGCTTATCGAGTATACATTTTCATAGCCGCAGTCGCGCGCTATCAGAGATGCCCTGTACTGGTGGTAGCCGTCGGAAACTATCGTAATATCGAGCGGCAAGCCTTTTTCTTTCAGTATCTCGGCGGTGTATGAAAGGTTTTCCTCTGTAGAGGTCGAGCGATCTTCGGTGATAATGCGCTCCTCGGGCAGACCCTTATCTATAAGGTATCTCTTCATCGCCTCCGCCTCGGAAATATCCTCACCTTTGCCCTGACCGCCCGAAACAACGCACATAACGCCGTCATTTTCTATAAGGTAATCGTATGCGGCATCAAGGCGGTAGGAGAGCATCTGCGTGGGGCGCGTGCCTTTAACGCCGCAGCCCAGAACTACCACAACGTTGGGCTTTTCGGGTCGCGAGTCGTATGCGTTTGCCATCATCACCGACAAAAATACCGCGTATGCAACGGCAATTACAATAAGCAGCGCTAGGCAGCAAAGTATTATTTTCCCTGCTTTCGTGTGCCAAAAGGGCAGCGAGCGCAGTTTTTCCCAGCCTACGGTGCAGGCAAGGGCGGCAGTGCACAGCAGTATGCCGAAAGCGTTGCCTGCGTTAAGTATGCCGCGCGTTATCGGCAGTATGAATACCGCAAGCATGAAAGCCTCGGCGGCGGCAAGCAAAAATTTGGCTAAGGTAAGTATCTTCATTTTGTTTTCTCCCGACTTATATTTTGTACTATGATCATTATATCACCCCGAACATTTTAATGCAATTGTTTTCAGAATATTTTAAGATTTGCTCTTGAAAATGCTTTCGCTTTGTGCTATAATAATAACATGGCATACTACCTTTAGGTGCGGTATAAAATATATTTGTTATATTTTTGAATATGTTTTTTATATGGAGAAAAATTTTAATTTAAGCCCGAAGAAATGTATGTTTTAACAAATTATTAAAATGTAATGATTTGTTCATAAATTTATTGTGCAAAATTTACAACTGCCGACCGAATAAATTATGCTAAGTAACAATGTTAAAAAAATATCTGATTTTATCTTTGACAATTCTATAAAATATGATAAAATAGAATAAGACATCTGTTTTTGTAAATCAAGTTTTTGAATTCTATAAATGTCACTTGAAAGGAGCAGTTATTCTATGTCAAAAATTATTGCGGTAACGTCCGGTAAGGGCGGTACGGGAAAATCTTCTATCAGCGCGTGTCTCGGCTATGCTCTTGCAAAGCAGGGCAACAGAACTCTTATCATCGAGCTTGACTTCGGTCTGAGATGTATGGATATAATGCTTGGTATGCAGGGAAATATTCCTTACGACCTGGGCGACGTTCTTGCAGGCACCTGCGACGTATATAAGGCTACCACCACGGTAAAGCTTGCCTCTAACCTCAGTGTTCTGTGTGCGCCTGCCGATCCTTTCGTGCAGCTGAAAGCGGAGGATATTGAAAAGATAACCACCGAGATGAGAAAGTATTTTGAGTATATCATAATAGATACCTCGGCAGGTATAAACGGAAGCGTATTTGATATAGTTACAAATTCCGACCTTATACTTATAGTAACGACCCCCGACCCTGTGTGCGTAAGAGATGCGCAGATGATGTCGGACGAGTTTTACAAGAGGGGCAACCAGAAGCAGAGACTTGTTATAAACAAGGCTAACAAGCGCGTGTTCGAGTATGAGTTTATGGACGACCTTGACGCTATAATAGATACCGTTGGCGTTCAGCTGCTCGGCGTTATACCCGAGGACAGCGCAATACCTCTTGCAACGGGCAAGGGCGCGCCGCTTTCTTCAAGCTCTATGGGATTTTTGGCGTTCTCAGCCATATCCAGAAGAATAAAGGGCGAGCATATACCCATTCAGATCAAGATGTCGTAAGGCATTGAGATAAACAGCAAAGACTTTTAATTTCATACGCAGCCGGCACTATAAAACAACATGAAAGGAGATAAACTCCGATGAATATAGCACTTATAGCGCATGACACCAAAAAAGAGCTTATGGTACAGTTTTGTATCGCGTACTGCGGCGTTCTGAACAGGCATAATCTTTGTGCAACGGGAACGACCGGAAAGCAGGTATCAGAGGCAACGGGTCTTAGAATTACCAAGTACATGAGCGGCAAACAGGGCGGCGATCAGCAGATATCCGCAAAAATATCCTGCAACGAAATAGACCTGCTTTTGTTCTTCAGAGACCCTATCTCTGCAAAACCCAACGAACCCAATGAAGCTGATCTTCTCAGGCTGTGCGACGTACACAACATACCTGTGGCTACCAACATCGCCACTGCCGAAGCTTTGATACACGCCCTTGAAAGAGGCGATCTTGACTGGCGTGATCTTGTTAATCCGTCAAGATAGGTTTTGCATGGTGTGAAAATCATATATTTTAAAGGCATTGAAGCGGAGAGTAGACCGTGATCGGGCATTTCAGAGAGAGCGCGTCTGGTGCGAGCGCTTGCCCGGCAAGGATCTTGAAGGACACCGCTGAGCCGCCGCCTGATAATAAGGGCGGACGTGTGCTCCGTGCGTTAAACGGAAAGAGTGACTGCTTGAAAATTTTAACAAAGCAGTAAACAGGGTGGCAACACGGCATCGGTCGTCCCTTATGGGATGACCGCTTTTTGTTTTTTATATTATCGTGTTAAAGCATTAGCAGTAAAATATAAGAAAGGAATGTATTTATGGATCTTGTAGTAAAAAGACCGAAAGGAACGCAGGATATAACTCCCTCGGAGGTGTATAAGTGGCATACCGTTGAGAAGATAGTAAGCGAGACCGCCGAGATGTTCGGCTTTAAGGAAATAAGAATGCCAACGTTTGAAGATACCGCTCTGTTCGTGCGCTCTGTGGGCGATACCACCGACGTTGTGCAAAAAGAGATGTATTCTGTCACCGCAAAAGGCGATGCGCAGTTTACGCTAAGACCCGAGGGCACGGCAGGCGCGATAAGAGCTATGATAGAAAACGGCGTGCTGAACGAGGGCTTTCCGCAAAAGGTGTATTATGTTATATCATGTTTCAGGCACGAAAAACCGCAGTCGGGCAGGCTGAGAGAGTTTCACCAGTTCGGCTGTGAGCTTGTGGGCAGCGCTTCTCCTGCCGCAGATGCCGATCTTATCGCGCTGGCGAAAAACGTAATAGACAGGGCAGGGCTCAAAAATATTGAACTGCACATAAATTCTATAGGCTGCCCCGAATGCAGGGCTAAGTATCACGCCGCACTGAAAGAGTATTTTGCAGACAGAAAAGAGCAGCTGTGCGATACCTGCCTTGACAGACTTGAGCGCAACCCTATGAGGATACTGGACTGCAAATCGCCGATATGCTCGGAAATATCAAAAAATGCGCCGATAATACTGGACTATCTGTGTGACGAGTGCAAGGAGCACTTTGATAAGCTGAAGTGCACCCTTGGCGATATGGGCATTGAATACAAAGTAGACCCGAGGATAGTCAGAGGTCTTGACTATTACACAAGAACGGTGTTTGAATTTATAACTACCGATATAGGCGCGCAGGGTACTGTGTGCGGCGGCGGCAGATATGACGGACTTATAGAAACACTGTCGGGGCAGTCGGTGCCTGCGCTGGGCTTTGGTATGGGGCTTGAAAGGCTTATTCTTACTATGGAAAAACAGGGCTGCGAGTTTTTGAAGCCCGATAGCTGTGATATTTTCATTGCCGCGCTAGATGATGCCGCTGTATCAAAAACGGTGAAACTTGTCATGGAGCTTCGCGATATGGGCATACAAGCCGATTATGATATAGTTGGAAGAGGACTTAAAGCGCAGATGAAGTATGCCAACAAGATAGGCGCAAAATTTTGTATGGTTCTTGGCAGCAATGAGCTGGAGAGCGGTAAAGCAGCATTGAAAAATATGGCTGACGGCAGCGAGAAAGATATATCACTTGACAGCTTTGCGCAAAATTTTACAGATGTACTTTGCAGTCATATGCTCAGCGTTGAGGGGCTTATATAGCGTATGTTCGTTGTTTTTCCCAGAAAAAGAAGCTTTGAGAGCACGCTTTCGCCAAAGCAGATTTACCGCCGTTTTGACAAGGCTATAATACCTTTCAAGGCGCGCGGCAGTGTTGTGGGCGTGAGCAAGTTTATAAAAAAGTATAAGACCGCCGAGGTGTACTACGGCTACAGAAACAGCGAAAAAATACGCGTTTCGCACCACGCGCCCAGAAAGACAGACGGCTCGTCTACCACGTTTTACGGCAGTATAAAGAAAGTCAGCGGCGGCAGTGTTATACAAGGCAAGATAATGAAACCTCTCTCTACCTGCATATTCGGTGCGATATGTGTAATAGCTATGCTGTTTTTAGCGCTGGTGTGCGCGGCTTTGGAGATATACACGGGGGCTGCGGTGTTCGCGCTGGCGGCTGCGGTAACGTTTGTAATACTTTTCCGTGACGGCGGCAAGTCGGCAAGGCTTACGGCTTTTTTAGAAGAAATTACCCGAAATGATGAAAGGACAGATAAAAATGGATAGCATGAAAGGCATGAAAAGAACTCACTACTGCGGCAAGGTGCTAAAGGCAGGGCAGACGGTCACGGTAGGAGGCTTTTGCGATACGGTAAGAAACAAAGGCGGCATAATTTTTATAGTGCTGAGAGACGTAACGGGCGTTGTTCAGCTGGTGTTCGACGACAGCAGCGATAAAGCGGTGTTTGAAAAGGCATCTTCCTGCCGCAGCGAGGACGTTATAATGGCAACAGGCATGGTAAGAGAGCGCGAGAGCAAGAACCCAAAGATACCGACCGGCAACGTTGAGATATTTGTTACCGAGCTGCGAATACTTTCAAAGGCGCAGACAACGCCGTTTGAGATAGTTGACGAGCTTAATACCAACGAGGAACTCAGGCTGAAATACAGGTATCTCGATCTTCGCCGCGCGCCGCTGCAAAGAAACATACTCATGCGCCACAAGATAGCCAAGGTAACGCGCGATTATTTTTATGAAAACGGCTTTACCGAGATAGAAACGCCTATGTTCATAAAGTCAACGCCCGAGGGCGCAAGAGACTACCTTGTGCCGTCAAGGATACACCACGGCAAGTTTTACGCGCTGCCGCAGTCGCCGCAGATATACAAGCAGCTGCTGATGGTGGCAGGCTTTGACAGATATATACAGCTTGCAAGGTGCTTCCGCGATGAGGATCTGAGAGCAGACCGTCAGCCCGAATTTACGCAGATAGACCTTGAAATGTCTTTCGTTGATGAGGAAGATATCCAAGCAATGGTTGAGGGCTATATTGCAAGGCTTTTCGATGAAGTTTTGGACGAGAAGATAGAGCTGCCGCTTAAAAAGCTGACCTTTGCAGATGCTATGGAAAAATACGGCTCCGACAAGCCCGACACGCGTTTTGATATGGAGATACAGAACATTTCGGATACCGTAAAAGATACCGATTTTGTCGTATTTAAAAACGCTCTGGAGAGCGGCGGCAGCGTAAGAGCTTTGTGCGCCAAGAACGCCGCAGGCATATTCACGCGCAAGGAGATAGACAAGCTGACCGAGCACGCAAAAGGCATAGGCGCAAAGGGTCTGGCATATGTAAGGTGGGTAGATGATGCTCCCGGCTGCTCGTTTGCAAAGTTTATGAAAGAGGGCGAGCTTGAAGCTATACTTGAAAAAGTGGGCGCGCAGAAAGGCGACGTTGTTATAATAATGGCTGACAAAACAAAGCTCACGCTTTCGGTGCTGGGCGCGCTCAGACTTATAATGGCGCGTAAAATGGGCATTATTGACGATAGCAAGCACAACTTTGTATGGATAACCGAGATGCCTTTCTTCGAGTTTGACGAGGAAAGCGGCAGTTGGGTCGCAGCGCACCACCCGTTCACAATGCCTATGGACGAGTGCGTGGAATACCTAGAGAGCGACCCCGAAAAGGTAAGGGCAAAGGCGTGGGATCTGGTGCTCAACGGCGTGGAGCTGTCGTCGGGCTCTATGCGTATAACAGACTGCGCGCTGCAAGAGAAGATGTTCAGCCTGCTGGGTATGACAAAAGAGGAGATAGAGCTGAAATTCGGCTTTCTTGTAGATGCTTATAAGTACGCCGCGCCCCCTCACGGCGGCATGGGAATAGGTCTTGACAGAATAACCATGATCATGTGCGGAGCTGATAATCTGCGCGATGTTACGGCATTTCCAAAGGTTCAGAATGCAAGCGAGCTTATGTCCGCCTGCCCTGCACAGGTCGATGAAAAACAGCTTGAAGAGCTTTCCATTGCAGTAACAAATAAGGAAGAACAGCCGTCAATATGATTAAAAATTTAACTGTAATTTTGTGAAAAGTGCTGTATTTTATTAAGAAAGCGTTACAGGGTATATACAAATTGCAGCTTATAGTGTATAATTAAATAAAGCAGTAAAGCGCTCCTCATAAAGGGGCGCGGCTTTATCTTGCTCAGCTTAATAACTTTAAGAACGGAAATCACACTTATGGAAACTGGCAGATACATATACGTAATACTTTCGCAGACACGCACCGTGCCTGCGCGGATAATAAAGCAGTTCACAAAAGCCCCCTATAACCACGTTTCGCTTTCCAGCGACCGCGAATTGCAGGAGGTCTACAGCTTTTGCAGAAAGTATAAAAAATTTGTGCTGCCTGCCGGATTTGTTGAGGAGCGCAACGTCGGCGTGTTCGATATGTTCTCCGCAGTGCCGTGCGAGGTGTACGAGTTTAGCTGCACCGAGGAGCAGTATGCAAAGTACGAGGAGCTTATAGACGAGTTCAAGCAGAACAGCAAACTGTATTCTTATAACGTTATAGGTTTGCTGGGGCTGGCTTTCGGGCTTGTTATACGCAGGAAGAACCACTTTGTGTGCTCTGAATTTGTGGCATACGTTTTAGCGCAGAGCGGCATAGCAAAGTTCAACAAAGACTCCGATTTTGTAAGGCCCGATGATTTTCGCTATCTTGAAAATGCGCATCTCGTTTACAAAGGAGATATGAAGAGTTTGCCTGCGTTTAAGGTCAAGGCAGCAAAGGGTGAAAAGGTTAAAAAGACAAGCGTTAAGGCGTAATGAGAAATAGTGAATAGTGAAAGAGTGAATAGTGAATAGTTAAGGTGCGGCTTGCGCCGCGTATTTTAAATTCTTGTCAGGGTTAAATAGTTTTGTGTACTGTGGGGCGTTGCACAGCTCCGCAGGCTTGCGCGTAAGCGCAATTTATAATAAAAAACAAGAGCAGCGGATATCCCACTGCTCTTTTAGTATGCCTTTGTTTATAAACTTACCGAATAATTCGGCGCTTCTTTGGTGATGTATATATCGTGCGGATGCGATTCTTTCAGTCCTGCGCCCGTTATCTTTATAAACTTCGCCTTTGCGTGAAGTTCTTCTATTGTAGCGCAGCCGGTGTAGCCCATGCCTGCGCGTATGCCGCCGCACAGCTGGAATATAGTGTCAGAAGCAGTTCCCTTGTAAGGCACACGACCCTCAACACCCTCGGGAACAAGCTTTGTGCTGCCCGTCTGGAAGTATCTGTCCTTTGAGCCCAAAGCCATAGCGCCAAGGCTGCCCATGCCTCTGTATACCTTGAAAGAACGTCCTTGATATATCTCTATCTCGCCGGGGGCTTCTTCACAGCCTGCCAGCAAGCTGCCCAGCATCACAACGTTTCCGCCTGCCGCCAAAGCCTTTACAATGTCGCCCGAATACTTTATGCCGCCGTCTGCAATAACGGGTATGTTGTAATGAGCCGCAACACACGCAGCATCATATATGGCGGTTATCTGCGGAACGCCTATGCCAGCCACAACACGGGTGGTGCATATAGAGCCCGGCCCTATGCCGACTTTTATAGCATCTGCGCCTGCTTCTATAAGAGCCTTAGCTGCTTCTCCCGTGGCGATATTTCCTGCGATAACAGGAACGTTCGGGAATGCATCTTTGACTTTTCTTACAGCGTTTATTATGTTTATGTTGTGACCGTGCGCAGAGTCAAGTACAAGAACATCTACCTGAGCTTTTACCAGAGCAGTTGCTCTTTCCATCATGTCTCTTGAAACGCCTATAGCTGCGCCGCAAAGCAGCCTGCCGCGCTCGTCACGCGCAGAGTTGGGGTACTGCACAGCCTTTTCAATATCTTTTATAGTGATAAGACCTTTCAGCTTGCCCTCGCCGTCAACCAGCGGAAGCTTTTCTATCTTGTGTTTCATCAGAATATCCTGCGCACCCGAAAGGTCTGTGCCAACGGGTGCGGTAACAAGGTTATCCTTGGTCATAACGTCGCCGATCTTTATGCTGAAATCGGTGATGAAGCGCATATCGCGGTTGGTGAGTATGCCTATAAGCTTGCCGTCGTCGTCAACTATCGGCACGCCGGATATTTTGTACTTGCCCATAAGCTCGTCAGCCTCTGCCACCGTTCTTTCGGCAGTTAAAGAGAAGGGGTTGACAATTACGCCGTTTTCAGAGCGCTTAACTTTGTCTACCTCTTCTGCCTGCTGTTCTATGGTCATATTTTTGTGGATAATGCCGATACCGCCCTCTCTTGCAATAGCGATAGCCATTTTTGACTCTGTAACAGTATCCATTGCAGAGGTCATAATGGGGGTGTTGAGCATAACATTGCCCGCAAGACGTGTTTTCAAAGATACCATGTCCGGCGTTACCTCAGACTTAGCCGGCACGAGAAGAACATCGTCAAATGTCAGGGCTTCCTTGATAAATTTGCTGGAGTAGTTAGTATCGAGCATGAAAATTCCTCCTTGTTGGTTGTGACTTTGCTTATCCGAAATATTTTTGTTATTTAATTGAGTTTACACTATTTCAGAGCAAAAGTCAATATCCTTTTTCAATAAGAAAAAAACAATTTTTCAACGCCCGTCAAGCATATTGTACAAGAACTTTTTCCCGTTTATCACCCTATCTATTTAAACAGATGAAGAATAACCCTTTATTATTGCAATTTGGCAGAAATTGTATTAACATCGGCAAATCTCTGCTCCTTGTCTTCAAGACCGAACACACCTATAAGATACTCTTTGCCGCCGCTTTCGTATATAGCGATAAAGTTGTTGTATTCGTCAAGAGAACCCGTTTTCAGCCCCGTTATATGCTCGTTGTAATATTTTGAAGACTTATCAAGACATTCGTTGGTGTTTTTCCATGTGTTGGTCTCTCCGCTGGCGTAGGTAACATAGTCGCTTTCCATAGCCGCATATTTGCGTATAATTTCATTCTCGCTTGCCATTTTTGAGATAAGCATCATATCTTCCAGCGTTGAGTAATGCTCGCTGCCGCAGTAACCGTCGGGCGTTACGAAATTTGAGCCGCACAAGCCGTTTTTCTTCGCGAACACATTCATCTCGTCAACAAAGAACCCGACTGCCTGTTTGCTGTCAATGTTGTCGCTGCCTGCTATCTTTCTGCCTGCCGCAGCCGCCAGCACATACGCCGCATCATTGCCCGAGGGCAGCAGCATACCCTCGATAAGCATCTCAACAGAAAGCCGCATATCTTTCTGTATGTAAGCTATTGAAGAGCCGTATTCTATAAAGTCGGCTTCATCGCCTGCCGTTACAACTTCATCGGGTTCAAGATATTCAAGCGCGACCAAAGCAGTAAGCAGCTTTGTGGTGCTGGCAGGGTATATCACCTTTTGCCTGCCGCATATGCTTACATATTCATTATCGGTCAGGTCATATACAAAATACTGCAAAGCTTCTGCGCCGTAGTCGACCGCAGGTGCTTCATAGCCGTGAAGTACCGCAGCAGGCAAAGCTTCAAATTCTTTTGCGCGCTTGTGGTCGTTGTATATTTTTACGGCAAGCACAGCCGACAGCGTAAACAGCGCCGCCGCCAACAGCACACCCAGCACGGGGAGTATTATTTTCCTTAGTTTTTTCATGTTATACATACATTCCTTTCAGACTTTTCAAATATATTTTAGCATACTTATATTAAGAATTATGTGATGAATATCTTAACATTTACTTAATTATTGTGCAGAATGACTATCTGCGGCGAAATAAATAATGTAAAATGCTAATAGAAAAACGCTGTGTTTTTTGTTATAATTATATTAGGTATTTAATTTTTTAAGATAAATCATAATTTAGCGCTTACGCGCAAGCCTGCGGAGCTGCTCACCGTCCCACTTTAGTTTAGTTATCTTTTCATTTAGAGTGTGCTAATCTTTGGTGCATTTTACTTGTTATGAATTTTTCATATTGTACGGCGTTCCATAATGGAACGCGGAAAGAGAGCGATATCTTCTCAAAGGAGAGGCTCTCTCTTGCAGAGCCTCTCCTCTTAGAAAACAGTTCACTGAACTGTTTTCTAATTCACCTCTTGCAGAGCGCACGTTGTGTTTGTGGGGCTCTGCCCCACGCCCTGCGACCCTTTTGAAAAAGGGTCGATCGAAAACTTTTAGTTTTTTGACAGGGATTACAACTTGTGAGGTTAAACGCACTCACTGAAAAATTCTGATTTATCTTAGAAATACTTTTATATAAAAGATTTGCGAGAGGTGATATGTCTTGCCGAAATTTGACGAGAGCTTAGAGCAGATGCTCGATGTGTATATATACGAGGAACAGCAGCTTTTAGAGCAGCTCGATGAGATACTTATGCGCACCGAAAAAGAGGATACCATTGCCCCCGACGACGTTGCGGAGATATTCAGGATAATGCACACGGTAAAGGGCTCTTCCTCGATGATGGGTCTTACGAACCTGCAAAAGCTGGCGCACGCAGCCGAGGATCTGTTCTCTATAATAAGAGATAAGCCCGATATAGCTTACGACAAGAAGATACTGTTCGACCTTGTTTTTCAGGCTTCCGACAGCATGAAAAGTGAGATAGATATTCTGGGCGATGAATCTGCCGAGCTTACCGATTTTACTCAGCAGATAGCCAAAATTCGCGCCTATGCCGATGTTATGAAGTCAGCTGACGGACAGCAGATAAAAAGCGCTCTGCCGCAGGAGGATATTTTTACCGACGACGAGGGCGACGACATACTAACGCTGAAAGTTAAGTACGCCGAGACCTGCGCTATGCCTGCGGTAAGGGCAATGCTGCTTATGCGCTCGCTGGGCAAGGTGTGCGAGGTAACAAAGACCATACCCCTTGACATAAACGCGGACAACGCAAACGATATAATTACGGCAAACGGTCTGTACCTTAAACTTATAACAGACGACAAGGACGCTGTAGTAAACACCGCGAAAAAAGCTATAGATGTTGACTCTGTAGAGTGGGTGGAAAAGCCTAAAGAAGCCCCCAAGCCCGAGCCTCAGCCCGAACAGCCTGCCCCTCAGCCCACAAAACAGCAGGGCGCGGCAGAAAAGAAAAAGTCCTCCTCTGAGAGGGGCGGCGGCATGATGTCTGTAAGCCTTGCCAAGCTTGATACGCTGCTAGACCTTGTGGGCGAGATAGTTATAACAGAATCCGCGGTAATTTCAAGCCCTGACTTAAAGCCTTATATGGCATCGCTCGACCGCTTCAGCACATCGGCGAGAAATCTGAAAAAGCTGACAGACGAACTGCAAGACGTGGTCATGTCGATAAGAATGGTACCCGTTGCAAATGCGTTCAGTAAAATGAACAGGGTAGTGCGAGACATGAACGAGAACCTAGGCAAGGGTGTTGAGCTGGTGTTTGTAGGTCAGGAGACAGAAGTTGACAAGTCGGTGGTGGATATACTCAACGACCCCTTGATGCACCTTGTAAGGAACGCTGTAGACCACGGCATTGAAGCCCCCGAAGTGCGCAAGCAAAAGGGCAAGACCGAAAAACCTACTGTTACTCTTTCTGCCGAGAATAGTTCCAGCGAGGTAATAATTACCGTTGAAGACAACGGCGCAGGTATGGATCACAACGCCATACTTGCAAAAGCCAAAAAGAAAGGCATACTTAAAAAGCCAGAGTCGGAGTACACCAAGCAGGAAGCTTTGGGGCTTATAATGAAAGCAGGTTTTTCAACTAACGAGCAGGTCACCAACTATTCCGGCAGAGGTGTGGGAATGGACGTTGTGAACCAAAATCTTGAAAAGATAGGCGGCAAGCTGATAGTTGAATCCGAGCTGGGCGTGGGCAGCAAGTTCATTATAAAAATACCGCTCTCGCTTTCAATAAACGACGTTATGCAGGTGGCAGTCGGCTGTATGGATCTCTCGGTGCCTATATCTTCGGTAAAAGAGATATTCAAGGCGGATATGCAAAATGTTGTTTACGATACAGACGGCACGCAGCTTATAATGATACGCGGCAAGTGCTACCCCGTTATAAGCCTGCCGCAGTATTTCGGTGTTGAAAGCCAAGTGGGCAGCTTAGATGAGGGCATAATGATATTCTGCGAAGAAGAACACAAGAGAGTGTGCCTGTTTGCAGATTCGCTTATAGGTGAGCAGCAGATAGTTACCAAGCCGTTTTCGCCTATACTCGGTCAGTATAACCTTAATGAGAACGGGCTTTCGGGCTGCTCTATACTTGCAGACGGCAGTATGACGCTGATAGCGGACGTCGGCTGCATTATAAACAAAGTTTTCGGTAAATAGAAAGGGGCGGTAACGGTGCAAAATACCTCTGAAAATGAGAATATACGCCTGCTTACTTTCAGCTGCGGCGATGATGATTATGCTATAGACATATCAATTGTTACGAATATTATAGAGATACCCGAGATAACCTTTGTGCCTATGCTGCCCGACTATATAAAAGGGCTGATAAATCTGCGCGGCAAGGCTATACCCGTTATAGATACGGCTATGCGGTTTTACGGCGAGTGCGACGAGTACGACAGGCACAGCTGCATAATAGTTTACGAGATAAAGGGCAGCTCGCTGGGGCTTATAGTGCAGAGCGTTGGCGATGTTATAGATGTTTCAAACAGCTGTATAAGCGGCACGCCCGGCAAAAAAGGCTTTGTAAGCGCGGTGGTAAACACGGGCGACGGGCTTTATAAACTTATAAGACCCGAAGAAATTGCGGAAGACTGACAGGCAAGGAGAGAAGCGGTATGGAAATAAGCCCTCAGGATTTTTTGAGACTTACGACGTTTATCAAGTCAAAGTACGGCATAGACCTTATAAACAAACAGCAGCTGGTGGAATACAGGCTGGCATATTATGTTGAGCAGAACGGCTATAAAAGCTTCGGCGACTTTCTCGATGCCGCGTTCAGCGATAAATCGGGAATGGAGATAGCTAACATAATAAACAAGCTGACTACCAACCATACATATTTTAACCGTGAGTCTGATCATTTCGATCATTTGGTGAAATACTTTCTGCCCAAAATGGAGAGGGAGAACACCACAAGACAGCTGTGTATATGGAGCGCAGGCTGCTCATACGGCAACGAGCCTTACAACGTTGCGATGTTTATTGACGACTACTTCGGTTTCCGAAAATCGGCGTGGGACTGCAAGATACTGGCTACCGATATATCGCTGAATGCTCTGGATATTGCAAAACGCGGCGTGTTTACCGCAGAGTCTGTAAAAGAGCTGCCCAAAGCGTGGCAGGATAAGTATTTTACAAGGCTGAAAGACGGCTCGTATCAGGTGGTGCCGAGAATACGGCAGGAAGTTGTTTTCAGGTATCATAATCTTATGGAACCTATAGCTTTCAAAAAGACATTTGACCTGATACTTTGCCGAAACGTTATGATATACTTTGACGAGCCCACCACAGAAAGGCTCTGCCAGAGATTTTATGAAAACATGAACCATGATGCGTTTTTGTATATAGGTCATACAGAATTTATAAATAACAAGAACTTTGACAGGGTGCGCCCTGCCATCTACAGAAAACCGTGATCTTGAAACATACAAGGAGAATATCATGAACGGCAGCAAGAGCAGCAAGATAAGAGTGCTGCTGGTGGACGATTCACAACTGTTCCGTGAAGTGGCGGCAAAGCTTATAAGCCACGACGACAGAATAGAAGTTATCGCCACGGCAGGCGACCCTTATGAAGCGCGAGACAAGATAATTGAATATAAGCCGGACGTTATGGTACTGGATATTGAAATGCCCAAAATGAACGGTATACGTTTTTTAGAGCAGCTTATACCGCAGTTTCCTCTGCCTGTGGTGATATGTTCTTCAACGCCGCTCAACGCCTTTGCAGCGCTTGAGGCAGGCGCGGTAGACTATGTATGTAAACCGCATATCACCAGCAGCGATGAGCTAAACGCATTTGCATCGGAGCTTATTGTGCGGATAAAATCTGCAAACGCGGCTACCACCGTAAGAGCAGGGAGCGTTGTGTATAACGTTATGCACAGAAACCCTCTTAAAACGGCAAAAAACAGCAGGATAATAGCCATAGGCGGCTCTACGGGCGCGACAGAAGCAGTGCCGAGGATACTTTGCGGATTTAATGCTGATACGCCGCCCGTGGTGGTAGTTGTGCATATGCCCGAAAACTTTACCGCTATATATGCGCAAAGACTTCGCCAACAGTTCCCCGAGCTTGATATAATGGAAGCTAAGCACGGAGAGTATCTGCATAACGGCAGCGTTGCAATAGCGGCAGGCAAAAGGCATCTGAAAGTATTTAAAGATGAGAACGGGTATTTTATCACATCGCTGGCAGGCAAAAAGGTTTCGGGGCATTGCCCGTCGGTAGACGTTATGTTTGAAAGCGTTGCGGCGTGCGGCAAGAAAAATGCCTTAGCGGTGCTGCTTACAGGTATGGGCAGCGACGGTGCGAATGGTCTTAAAATGATAAAAGATGCAGGCGGATATACCGTAGTGCAGGATGAGGAAAGCTGCGTTGTGTACGGTATGCCTAAGGTGGCGCTTGAAAAAGGCGCGGCTTGCAAGCAGGTGCAGCTTGACAGCATTGCCGAAACGCTTCTGCGCAAGATAAAGGAGTAATATATGGGTAACATAGAAATAGTAAACAATTTTATGGACTTTGACGACGATGACGAGCAGCAGCAGACCGTTGAAACGACAAATATGCTGATGACGAAAGTCGGCGGAAAAGACTTTGCCATACCGTTTGAAAATGTCGTAAAGCTCTGTCAGGCAGGGAATATTTATTCTGTGCCGGAGTTTCCCGACTATGTGCTGGGTTTTACAAAGGTAGATGAAGATACCGTGCCTGTTATAGATGCCCGCGTGCGTTTTGGCATGCCGCCGAAAGATGATATGGACAGAAGATGTATAGTGGTAACGCAGGAGGACGGAATGAAAGTCGGCATACTGGTAGACGAGGCGGTAAAGATGAGAGTAACGCCTGTTGATGCCGTTACCCCTGCCGAAAAGATAAACGATGAAGCATATACACGGTATGTCAAGGGAATGTTTCGGCGCACGGGCGGCAGTCTGTGCTATGTATTGAGCCCCAAGCTTATGTATTCGCTCACGTCGGGCAGCTTTCACGCCGCGGCAAAGTATAGGCTGAGGAAGAAAAAGTAAGTTCCTGTCAAGAAAGGAAAAGTTTTCGGTCAAGCCTTTTTCAAAAGGCTTGCGGGGTCGAGGGGTGAACCCCCCCGTCGCCGTCCGCAGACGGCGAAATTCCCATACGGCAGGCGCTCCGCAAAGGGTGAATTTCAAAATAGTCCTGTGGACTATTTTGAAAGAGGGAACGCCCTGCAAGAGAGGGCGTTCCCTAATGAGAAGCCATATCTCTCTTTCCGCGTTCCATTCTGGAACGCCGTTCAATGTGAAAAAATCATATAAAATAAATCTATAAATATCCCTACCCACTAACCGCCCAAAAGAGAGGTGACTGGCAGAATATTCTTCCAGCGGCAAGAGAGGGTGGGCGAGGATTTGATGGAGAGGAAAAACAGGGGAGAGAAGTAGGAAGTTGGGGCGGTGAGCGCGCTCCTGCGCGGCGCGTAAGCGCATATAAATAAAATAACAATATCTTCGCAGTTTCTCACTTTTACAGTTAATGTAAAAATTCTGTCGGAACTGCTTACTTTTTGCCAAATTACGCTTGACTTTTCCATAAAAATATTATATAATATATGACAGAAATTACCTAGATAACCGACAGGGAGGCGAGAGGCATTGAGTTTCAGAAAGATATGGAGCACCGCGAGAACAGAGTATGTCAAGTGGATAACCAACCCCAGAATGATAATATTCGGCGTAATGATAATATTTATATTTGACTATATCGTAACCCCACTGAAAGGTATAGCGAAAGAGGTAGGCAAGCCGCTGGGCGTTATTGAGCCTTTTATAGCGGTAGCCAACAGTGATATGATAATCGCTATAGTGCCGGCAGTGTTTCTGACGCTTATTTCGGACTTTCCAAGAACCGACGGCAACACACTGTTTTTCCTCCAGAGAACGGGCAGAACGAACTGGCTGCTGGGTCAGGTGCTTTTCTCGGTAATGGCGATATTTACTTATGTTGGCGCGCTGTTTGTGGGCGCGGTACTGCCTGTGCTGCCAAATTGCAGCTGGGCGAATGAATGGAGCGTTCCCGTAACGCAGTACGGCGATATGTTCCCCGACAAGGCAGGCACGTTTGCAAACTGCCTTATAACCGAAAAGCTTTATAATCAGCTGCCGCCCGTAAAAACTGCCGTGGTAAGCTATCTGCTTATAATGTGCTATCTGCTGATACTTGCGCTTATAATGCTGATGTTCAACTGCCTAAAAGTAAAGATAATGGGTCTTTTGTCATCGGGTGCTGTGATAGCGTTCGGCTGCGCGCTCAATTATGCAAATGTTTCGGCAAAGTGGGTGCTTCCTATGTCGCACACTATAATATATCTTCATTATACTAAGTATTTCAGAGAACCGGTGTTCGATATGTGGAAGACTGTGCTTTACTTTTTGCTTGTGCCGGTCGGGCTTATATTTGTAAGCCTTATAGCGCTTTCGTTCACAGACTTTGAATCGGTACAGGATATAGACTGACAAAGGAGGCGGAGAAAATGTCTGATATAATAGTTGTTGATAACGTGAGCCTTACGCTGAAGAAAACGCCGATACTCAAAAACGTGAGCGTAAGCTTTGAAGAGGGACTTATCCACGGTCTTATAGGAAGAAACGGCAGCGGCAAGACCATGCTGATGAAGTGCATATGCGGCTTTATACATACAACCGCAGGCAGTATAAAGGTAGACGGCAAGACAGTTGGCGACGATGTTGACTTTCCGCCCGATGTGGGACTTATAATAGAAACTCCCGGCTTTATACCCGGCTACAGCGGACTGAGAAATTTAAAGCTGCTGGCAGGTCTGAACAATAAAATAAAAACCGAAGATATACGAAACACGATGAAACAGGTAGGTCTTGACCCTGACCTGCGCAGAAGCGTGAAGAAGTATTCGCTGGGCATGAGGCAAAGGCTGGGGCTCGCGCAGGCGATAATGGAAGACCCAAAGCTGCTTATACTTGACGAGCCGTTCAACGGGCTTGACAAAGACGGCGTAGGGGATATGAGAAAGTATCTGCTGGATCTGAAAGCAAAGGGTAAAACGATACTGATAGCTTCACACTCAGCGGAGGATATTGATATTCTGTGCGATACCGTTCATGAAATGGAAAAAGGCGAGATAACCTTAATAAGAAGTGACAGAGAGGGAATGGAACAGAATTAGTGAATGGGAAGAAGCCTCGAAGAGGGTTCTTCTGCACTTGGACGGCTGCAAAGCAGGCGGTCAAGTGTGGTGAATAATGAATAGTTTAGAGTTAAGGAGCGGCTTACGCCGCATATTTTAAAATCCTGTCAAGAAACTAAAAGTTTTCGGTCAAGCCTTTTTCAAAAGGCTTGCATGGGTCGTAGCGTTCGCAAGCGACCGCCGGCAGAGCCCCACAAACACAACGTGCGCGCCGCTATTAGAGGTTAGAGGTGAGAAGTTAGAAGTAAGAAAAGTTTTTTCTGTCTTCGCTCAAACTTGCCACTCCTGCGGTTCAGATAGAGGCAAGAGGCAAGACGAGCATTTTGAAAACTTTGTGCTAAACTGTAAAAAGCAAATTCTTGCCTCTTGCTTCTAGTTATCTTGCTTCTAATAGCTGGGCGTTCCCTTTGAGAAGAACCCTGCGCTCTTTCCGCGTTCCATTCTGGAACGCCGTGTTGTATGTGAAGTTTTCGCTGCTCCGCAAGCGCAAATTCTGATTTATCTTAGGAACACTTTGCATAAAGGGAGTATTAAAAAATGCTTGACTTTTTATAGCCGAGCATTTTTTATTATTCGATTATCCACTGTAATTTTTATTTCTGTAAACGGCAACGCAGGTGTCGTCATAATATATCTCCTCGTAACCGTCGTTTTTGTAATCGTCGGGCGAGAACTGTTCGCTGTTGTACCTCAGGTCAAGCACATAATATTCGGCTTCGTGCTTTGTGGTCTCCAGCTGATAAAGCTCATCTCTCTGCGAAAGATTAGGCAGCAGAAATGTTGACGAAGCCACTGACGCATCTTCGGGTATCAGAGAGAGCGCATAGTCTATCTTGCCGCGTGTTTCTTCATTTTTAATATAGCTCTGAACAGTATCAAGCCTGCCGCCTTGCAGACCTATAAACAGCACGGTGCAGCACGCCGCCGCAGTCAGCAGCACTTTGTATCGCTTCTTTTTGGGAATACCCCCCCGATCAAAATGCGAGTAATTCACCACCGCAAGATATATCAAAGCCGCGCCGCTGCCGAACGTGTACTGGTAGTTTATGTTATATTGATAGCCGTAGTTCGTCATAAGGTTTATAAGTACGAACGGTATAAGCATTATAAGCTCTTTTGGCGAACGCAGCACAAACGGCAGAAACGCCAGCGGCAGCAGCATTTGCAGCATGAAAGTCAGCTTTTCTGCGGTGAAGCACTGCTGTATAACATATACGGGGTCTGATACGGCAGCTAATATTACCGATGTAAGGCTGTCAGAGCCGCCATATGAATAGTTTTTGTAACGCCAGCTCATAACGCCGTCACCGTATGCCGCAAGTATGCCTGTTATCACAACGAAGTATGCCAAAGAAACTGCAAATATGCCTGCGCTCGTAAGGCGGAGTTTTTTGCCTGCTTTGTCTGCAAATACAAAGTACAAGGCTATAACGCAGGCATAAACGGCGGCATCTTCTTTTACTAAAAGCAAAAGCAGCGCAAAAACGCAGGAAAGAACCGCTCGGTCTGTTTCAAGAAAGTATATAAGCCACATAATAAGCGGCGCAAGAAAACAGTTTTCATGCAGATAGTAAAAACAGCCGCCCGCAAAAGACGGAAAAACTATGTAGCACACCGCGAAAAGCAGGCTCTCAAGCTGAGAAAGACTATGCTTTTTGCATATGAGCAACAGCGGTATAACGCCCGAAACTACAACGATCGGCTGCAAAATAAGCAGCGTGGCAGGCGAGGGGAATATGCAGTATATCGGCAAAAGCAGATAGTATATGGGAGATACGTGTACCGCAAAATGAGTAAGCAGCCCGTCGCGCTCGCAGGTAGTCAGCGGCAGACCCGTTTCTTTCATGTAGTGGAACATCTGCGAAAATATGCCAAAGTCAAAGCAGCTTGTCCAGTGGTCAAAGTATTTCATGCAGCATATTATGCCTACAAACAAAACAAACACAAGCATGAGCAGCACGGCAACAGACCATTTTACCGTTGACCCTGCTCTTTTTATGATGCCCGGCATATCGTAAAAAGGTATGTCTGCAAATTTTATAGTAAGAGCCACAGCGCCGCACAGCCCCGTAAGGAACACTATCTCGTTATGTTCACAAGCGGCTGTTACAGCCAGAAGTATGGCAGATGATATCGTTATGCAGTTTATAACACCGCGATTTTTGAAAACGGGTATAAGCACAAGCAGCTGCCATATAGCGAAAACGCCGATAAGCATAATAACAAAGCTCAGATCTTTCATATAAGATGCAAGCTCGTTGAAAGGGTGATCTATACGAAGTATGCATACCGCCGCGCAGATGAGCCATGCCGTAAAAAGCGCCTGCATACTGCGAGATGAAAATTCAAGCCGCAAAAAGCCGCGCAGAAGTCTGTGCTTTTCTGTATTTTCTATAAGTTCTTCCTCAGGCTGCGCCATATGCTCTCACTCCTTTCAACGTGTTAAATTATAACATATCTATGCATACAAGTCAAGCATTGCCGCATTTTAGTATAATCACGCCGCTGCAAGACATAATATTCTTGCAAATAAAGGGCAGAGCCCTGAAAGGAGAATTTTTATGGTGCATCAGGATACTATAAGACTTCTGCGCGAGTGCGATGCAGGGGTGAAAATGGGCATATCGGCAATTGACGACGTGCTTGACAAAGTGACGAACAAGGAGCTTCGCAAGCTTTTGGCGCAGTGCAAGGAGCGGCATATTAAGCTTAACAGCGAGGTTCAGACAAAGCTTACCGAGTTTGACGACGAGGGCAAAGAGCCCAACGCCATGGCAAAAGGTATGTCGTGGATGAAAACAAACATGAAAATGGCTGTGGATCATTCAGACGAAACTATTGCAGACCTTATGACAGACGGGTGCAATATGGGGGTAAAATCTCTCCATAAGTACCTCAATCAGTATAAGGCAGCCGATGAGGGCTCAAAAAGGGTAGCAAAAAAGCTTATCGACCTTGAAGAAGGACTGGTAATGGATATAAGAAGTTTTCTGTAACTTATCGGTATGTGCGCCGCCGCTCTTGACAAGCAGATAAAAATGTATTATAATAATCTTTAAGCGTTTTGTATGCGCTGAAAACAGTGATAATACAGCAATAAGAAATAAAGGTGATAAAATGTCAGGAAAGACTTTTAAGAAAGCAGCGGCGGCAGTGTGCAGTTTTTGTCTTGCCGCATCTATGCTCACATCGTGCGCGGATACCTCGTATATCTGTAAGTCTGGCGACAAGAGCATAAACGCAGGCGTGTTCATTTACTATGTAATGTCGCAGATAAACGAGCAGACTTATGCTTACTATCAGAGCAACGGCAAGATGTCGGAAGATATAGTAAATGAAAAGTATGGCGACGGCACTATGACGGTGGGCGATTTTGCACATGAAGATGCGTATTCCTCCTGCCAGAGGCTTATGTGTACCATGCTAAAATTTGACGAGCTGGGTCTTTCGTTTACCGATGATGAAAAGCAGGAGATAAAAGATGTCGTTGAGGCAAACTGGGATCCCGATTATTATGAATCCATAGGCATAGCTAAGTCGTCTATAGAGCAGATACAGACAGGTCTTGAAATGTATGAAAAGATCTTCTATGCCTATTACGGAGAGGGCGGTACCAATGCCGTTACCGACAGCGATATAAATACATTTATAAAGGATAACTACGTAAGGTTCAAGCTCATCTCTATAGTGAAAGCCGAGGGCAAAGAGGCGGAGGCTGAGGCTGCCGCAGATGAATATGCAAAAATGGCTGAGGAAAAGTCTTTTGACGAGGTAATAAAGGAATATAATGAAAAGACAGCCGAGGAAAACGGCACTGCTGCCGAAGAGGACGACGAAGAGACCGACAACAACATAATGGTCAACAAAAATACCGGAAGCTATGCAGATAATAAGGTAGTAAAGTATATAGATACCGGCATGAACAACGGCGATATAAAGACCTACGAGGACGATAATTACTGGTATGTTATAGAAAAGCTCGATGTTAACGACTACCCCGAGTACATCGAGAAAAACAGAGACAGCCTGCTTCAGGAAATGAAGACAGATGAATTTGAAGAAATGATAGACGGTTGGGTGAATGATGCCCAGATAGAGCAAAATACCGATGCTTTTTCAAGATATTCAGCCGAAAAGGTGTATGACAAGTATATGGACTATCAGGAAGATCAGGCAAATAAATGACAAAAACGATATGCGGCAGGTAATATAACTTGCCGCTTTTGTTTATTATGCAGAAAAATAGCACTGGCTGTTGCATTATATCAAAATATGTGTTATAATAACCATGTACGTGTTAAATGACGGTATGGAGATACCGGCAAAAGAAAATGACAAAACGAAACGATCATGGATGCAGCAAGCTGTATTCGGAATGGAGAATAATATGTCGGACGAAAGGAACAACGGCGAGATGCACAGCGATGAAGAATCGCTGAACGACCTTATTGCTTCCGCGATAGAAAAGAAAAAGGACGCGCCGAAGAAAGAGCCGCAGCCTGCTCCCGTAAAAGAAATGACCTTGCAGGAGAGCATAGCGCAGGCAAAGTATAATAAGCAAAACGGCATAAGACCCGCTCCGCGCAAAGAGCAGACAAGCGAGCAGGATATGTCTATAGAAGATATGGTAGCAAACGCCATGCATAAAAAAAGCGGAAAATCGCAGCGGGCGAAAGCTCCCGAAGAAGAGCCCGAGGAAGAAAAGAGCTTTTGGCAGAAAGCAAAAGAATTTTTTGTGCGCAACAAGCTTAAATTCATAATTGCCGGAATGGTGATAGTTGTAGTTGCTCTTATAGCGCTTTTGGTGTTTATACTCTTTTTCAATCATTATTATAAGCGTATAGAAAGAGAAAATGCCAGCAGGGTAGAGGTCAGCGTAAACAGCATAGGCGAAAGCGATACCGTAAGCAATGTTGTTGAATATGAAGATTACCTTAAAGACCAGCTTAAAGACTATGCCGATATAATGGCTTCAAAAGAAGTGTATAATGTGCTGCTCGTCGGCGAGGATCTGCGTGATACGGCAGGGGAGAGCCGCGGCAACACCGATGTTATGCTGCTGGTTTCGGTAAACCGTGAAACAAAGAAGATAATACTGACTTCTTTCATGAGAGATATTTATATATATATACCCGACGTCGGCTCAAATAAGCTCAATTCTGCCTATGCCGCAGGCGGCGCATCGCTGCTTAAAGATACCCTTGAGAAAAACTTCGGCGTTAAGATAGACAACTATGTTATAGTTAATTTCTATACGTTTATACAGATAGTTGACATCTTGGGCGGTATTGAAGCAGACCTTACGCAGGTAATGGTCGACGAGATGAGAAACCCGATGATGGAGCAGAATATGTACCTCGGCAACCCGTCAACACAGGATCTGCTCTCAGTTGCAGGACATTATAACCTCAACGGCAATCAGGCGCTTGGCTATGCCAGAATAAGATATAACGTCGGCGACGACTACGGAAGAACAGCGCGCCAGAGAGAAGTTATCCAGAAGATGATAGAAAAGTCAAGAGGCATGGACTTAGGTCAGATGAAAGATATCTTGGATAAAGTTACCGAGGGCGACAATGTGCGCTGGGATCTTTCTCAGGAAGATGTGCTTTCTCTGCTTTACAATGCCGTAGACTATTACAGAAACTATGAGATACAGCAGATACAGATACCTGCTTCGGGCTATTTCACAACGCAGACCATAAGAGAAATGGACTGCCTGTGCCCCGACTTTGCGGCGAATACAGAGATACTGCAAATGGCTATATACGGCAAAACGTTCGTAAACCCCGAACAGACCAGCCAGTATGTGTTTGAAGAACCGCCCGTGTATACCGATCCGCCGGTGTATGATACCACAGCCGCGCCACCGCAGGTGTATGAGACCACTACTTCGGAGACGACTCCCGAATATGTACCGCCGACAGAGACCGAAACAACTACTTCCGAAACGGTGGTAACGCCCGAAGAAACAACTATAGAGGAGCAGCCTCCTGCGGTGACTACGACTCCCGAGCCTGTAGTTACAGATCAGCCGCCAAATCCTACTCCTCCGCCGCAAACACCGCCGCCTGTGGATAATACGGGGCAGCAGGAAGCCCCTGCGGCATAACAAATAAAAACTATGTCCTTTGCCATAAAACGGCAGAGGACATTTTGTTTTAAAGTTGCACAAAAATAGCTGTTGACATCGGAGATAAATTGTGTTATTATAATAATGTATGTTAATAGTTATAATTTATATGCGAAAGGGGTGAGCGGCTTGTTTAAGTTCAAATACCATAAAAGACTGTTTTGCGAGGCTATAATACTTTCATGCCTTTGCTTTGCCGCGCTCGTTTTCGCAGTGAACAGAGAGTTTGAAAACGGCGTGCTGCTCGCCTGCCTTGCTTTTGCAGGTATAATCACAGCTATGGTAGCGGTTTTCGTGGTGCTGTATTCAAGGCTTTATCTCAGACTGGAAAACATGATGGCAGCCGCCCAGCAAAGCTTTATTCTTTTCAGACCAAAAAGACACGGCTATATTGTTTACGGCGCACATACGCTCACCGAAAAGCTTTCGCCTATATTGCCGCAAAGCGCCGAGATAACCGGTGCGCAGTTCAGCGAGTTTTTCAGTAAACTTACCGACGACAGCGACGAGCAGACCGGAGAGCTTTTTTACAGGTTCAAGCCCGAAGACGGCGGCGATATATGGGTAAGGGTAAAGCGCGTGCCGTATTCAAGAAAAACCGCAACGCTTATAATAGATGTTACCGATCTGTATCTGCAAAAGATATACCTTATACAAAGCGACTATTATGACTCTGCCAGCAGACTTTTGAGCCGCGAGGCAGTGCTTAAACATATTCAGAGATTTATTGACAACGGCTGTAAAGAGGGCTACTATGCCATAGTTTCCATAAACGGCTTTGAAAGAGCTGCTGGAAATGAGGATACCAACAGCATTATAAATACCATAGGAAATAAATTCAAGGATATTGAAAGCAAGCGTATCATTACCGGCAAAAATTCTCACAACAGCTTTCTTGTGTTTTTTGCGGGGCAGTTCCCCGATATAAAGGAAAGGCTGGACAGCCTTGTAAAAGAGGCAAACGACACCATTGCCGAGTATAAAGCGGCAAACAGGCTTTCTGTAGTGTGCGGCTGGTGCAGCTTCCCCGAGGGAGCTGATAATCTTGACGACCTTGTTGCAAGAACTGACTTTGCTCTGTATCAGGCGCTTGGTTCAAATTCGCGCGAGCCTGTAATGTTCTCACCGCAAAGATATTCGGATCTGCAGGAAGAATTCAGAAAAGCAAAGGCTGTGCATGACGTTATCGAAAACAACAGCGTCAATTATTATTTCCAGCCTATAGTAAGCGCGCGCACGGGCAAAATATTCGCCTATGAGGCTCTTATGCGCCCTGTAAGCGATATGAAACTTACACCGCTGGATATTTTAAGCGTTGCAGCTAAGGATAACTGCCTTGTAAGCGTTGAGAGAATGACGCTGTTCAATGTTATGCGCGCTATATCGGAGAACGAGAGCAAGCTCACAGGCAAAAAGGTCTTTATAAATACCATACCGAATATGCTTTTGCCGCAAGATGAGTTTGAAGATCTCTATAAAGAGTATAACAAGCTGTTTGGAAATACCGTTATAGAAGTTACAGAAGATGCCAACTTTGACGACAAGCTGTTTGAGGAGTTTAAGAGAAGATGCGAAAAACTCGGCAGCAGTATAGCGCTTGACGACTTCGGTACGGGATATTCAAATGAGTCTAATCTGCTTAAAATACAGCCTGCGTTTATAAAGCTTGACCGTTCTCTTATAACCAACATAAACGCCGACGAGCAGAAACGAACGCTCGTTGAGGGTCTTGTTAATTTTGCCAAAAGACATAATATAAGGGTAATAGCCGAGGGCGTTGAAACAAGAGCGGAGCTTGAATATGCAATTTCTATAGATGTTGACTACATACAAGGCTACTATACCTCAAGACCACAGCCTGTGTTTATAAACAAAATATCGGACGACATTGCGGAACAGATGATATCTGCAAACCTGAAACGCTCGGGCAGAAGTGAAAACAATACATATGAAACAACGCAGCCCGGCGAGTTAGATATCGTAGAGCTTGCGCTGAACGGCTATTCGGAACTGCTGATAAAACATTCGCCCGTAACACTAAACGGCGCTGCATCGCGGCAGGTAGATATGCTTGTTACCGTGCAGGACGATATGACAGCGCAGATCGTAATGAACGACTGTACGCTTTTCAGCCGCCCGTATGTGCTGCGCTGCGGTGAAAATTCAAAGGTAATTGTTGAAATGCGCGGTAAGAATAAATTCTTCGGCGGCTTTAACGTGCCTACCAGCGCGGAACTGAGCGTAAGCGGCGATGGCAGCTGCGATATGGATATACATACCACAGACCCAGTGGCTTTCGGCAGCGAGGCTGAGAGCGGCTTTGGCAAGATAAACTTCGGTCTTACCGGCAAATGCAGTATGGTAATAATAGGCGATAACGTTATAGGCTTCGGCGGCAAGTACAGCTCTATTCATTCAGAAATATCCATTCATGATGCGGATATAGAGATAGAGCAGAGAGGCAAGGAGACTATAGGCATCGGCGCTGAAAACGGCAGCCTTATGATGAATATAAGCAACTCAAAAATAAGTATAACAGGCAACGGCGATAAACTTCTGGGAATAGGAAATATCAAGGGCGCTGTAGATGCCGAACTTTCATCGTCAGAAATATCGGTAACTCTGGGCGGAGATATGGCTACCGCTTTCGGCATACTCAGAAGCGGCAGCGGCAGCGTGAACATAACCGACGGCTGTCATTTCGATATAAACGAAAAGGCCAAGTCTATAGTGGGCGTAGGCGCGCGCGACGGAGAGTTTGAGATATACTGCTATGACAGCGTTATAGACATTTTCGCAGAGGGTAACGAGTCTGTCGGCATAGGCGATATATCGGGCGAAACTTCCGTTTATATAAAGAGCGGTTCGGTGCTGCATATACACGTCGCATCGGTATCGCCCCGTGCAATATTTACCGAACGCGGTCAGATATATATAGACAGCGGCAATATCATCAGCGATGCGTATATCAACGCGCCGCGCAACAGCAGGGGAGAGGAGCTTGTATATTATAAGCTCAAAGCTTCGGAAGACCTGTTCTTTGATAATTATGACAACGGCGACAGCGGCTGCTATATCGCGCCCGTATATGATAAATGCCCCGACTATGTAGGCGTTTACCTTCCCGAAGGCTTCATGCCCGAAGGCGCTGTGCTGTATCAATAAAAAAATGCTCCCAAAAGCTATAATGCTGATGGGAGCGGTTTTATTGTGTTTTATTCAGTTTTTGCTGCCGTCGGTCTCGGTAATGAGCGCCGCGTAGTAATCGCTGAGCATTTTAGCCGAGCGGTTCATAAGCTTCATGCTCTCCTCCGCACGGTCGCTGTTTTCGTATATGCCTAAGCCTGCATATTCGTGCGCCTGCTTTGCACAGTCTACCGCACGCTGAAGCTCGCCTGCCTCGGCGGCTGCGTTGGCGGCGGCAAGATATGCTATAGAGCGCAAAGCGTTTGCCTCGTCGCCGAAAACTTCACAGTCGTACTCAAGAAGTTCTATCGCAGCGCTGTGGTCGCCGTCCTCAATAGCTTTCTTAGCTTTTACTATCCTGTCAGCCTCAGTCGAATAAGCGCCCGACTGCGGCAAAAGCGATGCCATAGAAATATCCAGTACGTCTGCAAGATATTCAAGCGTTTTTATAGACGGTGTGGCAACGCCGCTTTCTATCTGACTGAGCATATTGCGCGTTATAAAATCGCCGACAACTTCGCTCTGTGTCATCTTCTTGGCAAGACGCGCCGCTTTCAGTCTTCTGCCCATTTCTTTCGCATCCATATTTTAAGCCTCCCTTACTGTTATTGCATAATGTCAACGAAGCGTAAAAGCTCTGTAAACTTCATTTACAATATTATAACACATTTAAATATATTTTTCAATAGGTGATCTGGATTTTTTCGTATTTTTATTGACAAATCGCAAAAAATGCAGTAAAATTTTATTGTACGATGTGTAATATGACAGGAGGGGCGGTATGCTTACATTTGATCAGCTGAAATTTGTAGTAAAATTTTGTGTGCTGACTGTGGTACTCAACATAGGCTGCGGCATACTTGTGCCCCTGCTTATGGACGTTATTACCAACATTATAGCAGACGACAGCGCGCAGGCAGTTCTCACCTGTGATAGTTTGCAGTCTTTCTGCGCGTGGATAGTGATGCTTGCTTTTATGTTCTGGGTGATATGGGAAGACGGCAAGCGAAATACCGCGTACGGCAGGTTCGACCTTTTCAGCAGTATAATTTGCTGCGCCGCTATGTTTCTGGTGTATTTCGCACCGGTGCTGTTTATTGACAACGCTACCGAAATACCCAAGATGCTGCTCACACAGTATTTTGTCACCTGTAGGTGGGTGAATGGCAGCGACTATACCTCAGCGGTCGTTATTTCTCAGGTGATATTGATAGCTCTGCTCATGGCGGTGTATTTTGTCAGCCATGCAATTTATTTGAAAAAGCACCCCGATGTGTAAACTTAAAAGCCTTACAGGGAAGAAAATGGCAGCCGCAAACGCCGTCTGCAAGGGCTTTTTAGTCAAACTATATAAAAAGAAGCGAAATTTTTTTACAATAAATTAAACAAAATATATGCCAAAACGGCTTGATTGTTGGGTGTGAAATGTGTTATAATAAAGAAAATGTGTTAGTGCGACTTGATATAAGTTGTATAACATCTGTGGAGGTGTAACTATACAGACATGAAGAAGTTTGTTTATGTTGCGAAGGATACTACCGGTAAGACCATAAAAGGCAGTATGGACGCTGAGACCAAAGAAGAGGTCAACGCCAAGATATATGACCAAGGCTGGTTCCCGGTAAAGATCCAAGCCGATCTGGGCAAGGGTACTAATTCCGCGCACAAATTCAAAACAAAGGAGCTGTCTTTCTGCTGCCGTCAGCTGTCGGCGATGATGTCTTCGGGACTTACGATAGTAAAGGCTTTGGACATTCTGTATAAGCAGATGGACAATAAATCGGCTCAGCAAACGTGGCTTGACGTTTATGAGAACGTTCAGAAAGGTGCAACGCTCACCGAGGCATTGCAGGAAAAAGACGGCTGTTTCCCCGATTTCTTTATCAGTATGATAGGCGCGGGCGAATCTTCCGGTACGTTGGACGTGGTAATGGCAAGACTGCAAGACCATTACGCAAAGGAAAATAAAACGACGAACAAGGTAAAGGGCGCTATGATGTACCCGATAATCCTCGCCATACTCTGTGTTGTAATGGTAATAGGTATGTTTACTCTCATACTTCCTAACTTTGCAGGAATGATGGCGGAGGAAGATATGTCGGTGCTCAGCCGTGCGCTGTTCGCATTTTCCGACTTTATGATCGAAAAATGGTGGCTGCTGCTTATAATCGTCGCAGTAATAATCTTTGCGATAGTTTACGGAATGAAAGTAGAAGCCGTAAGACTGAAATTCGACGAACTGAAACTGAAATTCCCGAAAGTCGGCTCACTCCTCAAGATAATCTATACCGGACGTTTCGCAAGATCGATGTCGTCGCTGTATTCTTCCGGTATACCTATGGTAGAATGTCTTGAACGTTCATCAAAGATACTCGGCAATACATATATCGATGCAGCGTTTATACAGATAGTCGATGAAGTTAAGCAAGGTCAGCCGCTCTCCAGCTCGATACAGAAGACAGAAGTTTTCGACTCGATGTTCTGCTCTATCATCTATGTTGGTGAAGAATCGGGCGCGCTGGATGAGATACTGGCAAAAACTGCCGACTACTACGAAGAAGAATCAGATGCCGCTATTGAAAGACTTGTAGGTCTTATGGAACCTCTTATGATAATCGTAATGGGCGCCGCTATAGGACTTTGTCTTGCAGGTATCTTCCCGATGTTGTACGGCGGACTTAACGTTGACGAATAATGAACCGTAAAAATTTGCGAATAAATCAGAGAGGTGAAAGAATAAATGCTGTCATTTGATATTTCGGACAGACAAATTTATGCCGTAAAGGGCGATAACGTGGGCGGAAAGATAAAGATCGAAAAATCTTGTATCATAGATATGCCGCCCGATATGATCGTCAGCGGCGAGGTTGTAAACCTTACAGGCGCAAGCGACGTTATCCTCGGTAAAATAAGAGAGGAAAATATGTTCGACAAAAACGCCATACTGACATTCTCTTCAAATAATATAGTATTTAAAGAGCTTGTTATCCCCAAGGCAAAACCCGACCAGTTCCTTTCAATGGTGCAGAACCAGATGGTTCATGAAATGGGTCTGACAAACGATTTCTCCATTTCATATACTATAGTAGGCGAAGCAGGCCCCGATAACCCGGGCGCTATGAAAGTGCTCGCAACTGCCTGCCCGTTTGCGGTAGTTGAAAGCTACAGAAAGCTTTTCGGCATAATGAATATAAGCCTGAAAAGTGCAAACATAAGCTGTAACTCAATATCCCGTATAGTTTTGTCGGATAAGGCGAACGCAGCAAAAATGCCGCTGCTCGTTATGCAGCTTGACCCCAACTTCCTCGGAATGACCTTGTTTGAAAACGGTCAGATGGCTTTCGCAAGATATGTTCCTATAGCCGAGGAGGACTATGATTCGGAGGACTACCTCGTTGAGGCTATGACTGAGAATATCTTCAGAATGTCACAGTTCAACAAGGCAAGAGGCGGTCCCGGTATCTCAAACGTTATACTTTACGGTCAGATAGACGACTATATCAAGTATGCCGACGAAATGGCAAAAATGGATATCGCAGTTTCGATACTCCCTGTTCCTCAGCAGATAACAGGTTATGAGAACTTCGAGTTCACCATATTTGCAAACGCCATAGGCGCGCTGTTCAAGAGAAACAAGCTTACTGAGCGTATAAACCTTCTGGAAATAGACAGCGCAACAGGACGTTCTACCGGAGCGAATAAGCAGTTCTTGATGATACTGCTCGCCGGAGTCGCAGTAGTTGTCGCTTTGATAGCAGCAGGAAAGATAGGTCTCGCAGCTTGGAATTCATCGGTAAGAAGCGATATCGACGATATAAATAAGAAGATCGCCGAAGCCGATAAGCAAATACAGCAAGCCTCAGCTTATGACGTTGTGCTGCAAAAGGTAACAGGCTACCGCGACAGCGCAAAGGCTGTAAATCAGGCGTTCGATACACTGCCGCAGCTTTCTAACGAGATTTATGATAAGATAGTTACTATGGCAGCTGATAACGGCGCAATACCCGATGCCGATACAAAGACCGCATTCAGCGACTTCTCTTATAACATCGGCGGTACGATAACAATAAGCAATATACGCTTCAATTCCGAAGAAGACCTTATAAAATATGTAACTGCTGTAAGAGATTCCGGCGAATATTATGCATTCACATACAGCGGCTGGAGTACCGAAGAAACCGAAGACGGCGACCTTGTATATGTCCTCCCGTCAATGACCCTCACACTTAAAGAGGGCAACTTCGGACAGCAGACTGAAGACACGAGCGCCGAAGACGGCAGCTCTGAAGCTGAGTAAAGGGGGCGGTCTTAGATGAAACTTACACAAAGAGATAGGGTCATGCTGACCGTAATAGTAATAATATTGCTGATCTTCTGCGGTGTCTGGTTTATACTCAGACCGGCTTGGAAAGAAGTTCAGGACTCTAAGACGGAGTATAACGATCTGCGTTCTACATACCAGCAAAAACAGCAGGAAGTTGAAGAAAAAGCTCATGTAAGAGATGAAGTTGCTACAATTACAAAAGAATGTAATGATCTGAGAGAGAGATTTTATGAAGACGAAAGCGCAATAAATATCTCTCACGAGGTAAAACAGCAGATCGACGACGTTAAAATAGAACTTACCTCTCTTTCGTTCTCACAGTCGTCAAAACAGCTGGCTGCTTATTCGTATACTTCGCAAGGTGGGGTAGATACTCCGTTTGACGATTATGCAAATCTTGGTATCGGCGGTTCGGATAGTGAGCAATCGGGCTCAAACAGCGCTTCGATACCGACCGAAAGCATAGGCTGCTATACTTTCTCATTGCAGTTCAAGGGCGCTACAAGAGATCAGATATTTGAATATATCGAAAAGCTGAAGACTCTGGAATATAACACTCTTGTAATTACGAGCCTTTCGTTCAACGTTTCGGAAGCTACTTCCGAAGAGGGCTGCGACGGTGCGCTGTCGCTGGAGCTGTACTATATGACTCCGCTCCAGATGCCCAGTCTTGATGAAATAGACAAGATGATCGAAGACGGCACGTTCTCGATGTCAGGCAGCACTGCAAGCTAAAATTTAACAAAAAACGAGCAGGTGAAGGCGTAATTTCGCTTTCACCCAATCGTGTTTTATCGGATACGAATGTTTTTAACGATTTGACGAAAGGATGGTATTTATGACTGCAAAAAAACAACGCGGTAATAATGACGGCGCGGTATTGCTTACAGTGCTTACAGTGGCGTGTTTTGCGGCAATATTGTTGACGGCAGTGCTTTCGTTTGTTGGCCGTGCGCATACCAATGCGTATAACAATTACAACAGCGAACAAGCGTATTATATCGCGTCATCAGCTTTGGGCAGCATTCATGATTACTTTGAAGAAGCAGACGGCTCATATACCAAGCTGCTCGAAATGGCAAATGCCAACAGCAATGCCGGTACAACGGGTACGCTGAAGTTTTCTGACGGAAGCGATACAATAGAAATGTCAGAGCTTGTCAAGGACAGTAACTGTACCGTAAAGGTATCGCGCATGGGCGACGGCTATATCAAGCTTTCGGTAACAGGCTATTGCCGCGGCCAGGCAGAAACTATAAATGCGTATTATACAGTTGAGGAAGCAAAATCTCTCGGTGGTATAGATAATGCTCTTTACTGCGATGGTCTGGCGACGTTTGATAAGAAAGTGTCAAGTGCAGGACCGCTGACAACGCGAAAAGATTATTTTGTTCAAAACTCAACTAACGGAAACGGAACAATAATCACCGGTAAAGATTTCAGAGTTATGGCTGCCGGCTATTATTGGAAGTCTGAGCCGGGTAAGCAGGCAAAGAACTACATTATTGTTTCTCACAATTTCAGAACTGAAGATGGCGCTGGAGCAGATTTTATACCGCTTAGTACAAAGCAGAATGATAATACTACTCAGTATATTGCAATAGGCGGTCAGTTTCAGATAATAGGAGCTACCCATATAGGTGAAGAAGGCAGAGAAATGGACGTTTATTGCAGTAATGTGTCGCTTCAATGTAAAAGTGAATATAAGTCTTATGGAAACATTTATTGTTATAAACTTACTCAAGATGAATTCGACAAGGTACATGAGCATTCTGAGGGAGCAGGAGAGATAGAAACCGGCGACAACCCGTTGACAGTCGAAAACAGTGGTGATTTTACATTCAATGCACACGCTGCTACTGAGATTAACGGCGATGTATATGTTGAAGGCAATGTAATAATCAATGACCATGCTCAAAGTCAGACAATAAATGGCGATCTTCATTTGGGAGCCGGTTCAAGAATAATTGACAATACCAGTAATGAAACCAACAGAATGTTCCTGATAGGTGTGAAGCATCTGTATGTGACGGATATGACATACAGAGATGTAGCCGAACTGCTTCAAAAAGGTACAATAATCTTTAAGGAACGCATCAAACAGGATAACGGATCTTATGTAGAAAATATACTTTTGGATGACAGTACTGCTAAAACCTTAGCTGACAAATCTGATTCTGAAATTGAAGAAACGCTGAAAGATCTTGTTACTATACAGGGCTTTAGCCACGATGTACCTACTTCCAGAGAATATAAGCCTGATACTTCGTTTGAAACTTATCAGAGAGATTATGAGATAACCGAAGAATATCTTAAAAAGCATACAGAGATAAAATCAGCGTATGAAAGCGCAACAGACGATATTACAAAATATTATGTTGGGGCAGCTCCCGGTCATCCGGCTATGCATGATTATGATATTGATCTTGATATTGGCTATTATATCCATGATCCATCAAGCTATAGTTGTATACTTTCTGATCTTAATGCAAATGAAGCAGGAAATGAAACTAATAAAAGGGCATCGGTAGTACTCATTGATCTTAATGCTATAGGTCACGACTATGTGATCAAATTAAAGCCTGATGGTTTGAGCAATGTCGTAAATCTTACCGGTGCTAGCGATCAAAAACCGGCACTCATATTAGTCAAAAACGGCGAAAGAAATTTGACTACGGGAGAGTGGATAAAACAGCCCGAACACAATCTTTATGTTATTGCTGATGATGGTGCGTCAGGTACTACAATAAAAGTAGATACCGAGAAGTTTGGCGTGATGGACTATTATACTTATTATTATGTAATAAAGAATAAATATGCCATCAATCTTACGTCGTATATAGATAATAACAACGGCACACAGCAGGGCTATATGTTTGTAAATGAAAGTGAATCAACATATAAAGATAAATCTGGAACTGTGCACGGAATATATACTCCGCCGCTTACAAGAAATTATCTTATGATAAATCCCGGCGATGTTTTGTCTTTGAAAAATACTTGTAGTGTTTTCTTGGAATGTGTAGTTTATGCTCCGAAAGCCGAGATCGATTCTACGCTGGTTTATGGTTATGATGGTGCTTTCTTCCTAAAAGACAGTTCAGAAGAAACACTTAGAACTTTACATGAGGCTATTAATGACAGCAGTACGAGAGATTCAAACCTGTGCTGCCTTGGTGCTATGATATGTGATAAATTTACAGGTCAAGAAACTTTCGGTGTATCATTCTTCCCACCGTGTCCTGATGCAGGCCTTGGCGGAAGCAAAACGACCAGTGATACCGAAATCAAATTCAGCCACTATGAGTCCAGATAAGGAGGCGTTTATATGAAAATTTTTAAACGCATACTTGAAAAGCGCAAAAATAACGAAAAGGGCATGACCCTCGTGGAAGTTATAGTCGCGACTACTATATTCGGTATTCTCGCCGGCATGATCTGCACTGCTGCTAACTATTCAATGCGGCAGCAGGCAGAGACCGAGCAGTGGAACGACCAGACCGACAGGCAGACTTCGTATCTTTCTCAAAACAGAAATAAAGAGGATACCGATGCTGCTAACTTTACCGGAGGAGATACGCAGTATAAACTTGTTATGACTGACGATAAAGGCGTTAATTATGATATAACGTCCGGCGGCATAGGCATCTATCGTATGGATACTATATATCATCAGAACAGCGACGGCGACAATTTGCCAACATTTGAAGATGCTAATATCTTCTTCTTCCGCGTAGATAACCCATAAGGAGGCTGCTATGAATAATATGCAAAAACATAAGAATAATAGCGGCTTTACGCTGGTAGAGCTTATAGTTGTAATGTGCATCATGGGCATAATCATGGGCGCAGTTCTCAACTTTTTAAGACCTACCGCGCAGCTGTATAACACTACAAACAAGTACCTCAATCAAGAGGAAGCCGTAGATATGATAGCGGATTATCTTAAAGACGATCTGATGTATGCGACCGGCGCGGTCATAGTTGAAAGCAATCAAGCAGACATAAACGCGGTTGCTCAGCGTTTTTCTGATGCGGCGGCTGCTAATCCGAGTATGGGCGAATTTGATTATAAAAACTGCATCGTGCTCGATAATGCTTCAATACGCTCGTCAGGCACGGCGGCAGCTATAAGAAAGGAAGCAACAGGCTCTGTTTCAAAGTATGCTCTGAAAAACGGTCATTACGTTGACGTTACTTCAGACCCCTCGCTTTTGCAGGGCAAGGAGCTTTACAGAAATACTTTCGCGCTGCAAGATCAGTCATTCATGGGCGAAGATCAGTACAGATTCAGTGTTGAGAGTCACATTACGGAAGAATTGTGTTCTTTGACGGTACACATGGAAGTGGCTTCTTTGGTGCGAGATGCCGATACCGATACTTATAAGGTGCATGAGATCGAGTATGAAGCCGATAAGCCTATCGAATTTATAAATTTCAAGGAAAGCACTGCAACACATACTTTCTCCGTGTGGCATGACGTTACGGAGTTTGAAGGCAATGACTATATTTACATCTTCTATGACAGGAAAGACAAGATAACGCAGGATAACATTTGCTTTACCTGTGAGTTCTATCTTATGGGTTCTGATGGTAAGTATATGGATGATCCCATATATACCAGAACGGTCGTTGACCCTGCCGATCTGAGAGAAGAAGTTCAGAAGATGGTTGAGATGAAAAACCTCGAAATGATCGAGGATACCATGTATGTATATCGTAGAACCGGTCTTTACGCCGACATTAAAGATGTGTACGATAAAGATAGTGTTCATGTTGTTGACCTTTCGAATATTACCGGAGGCACACCTGGCGAAACAAGGCGACTGTATGCGGTCTATACCAGAACATTAAAGTCTGATGAAAAGCATTCTGTTAGATTTTATCATAACAAAGATGATGCTACATATTTCTTCCCTGTAAATGATATAATCTTCGGAGGCGATATTACGGATCAAGTTCCTGAATGGGCTGGTGAAACAGATAACGGCGACGGTTCATATACAATTCGGTATTGGGCTTCTCGTGATACCGATCTTATTCAGGAATCATTCGAACATATCACATCAGATTTAGAAGTATATGAAGCCAGCTATAAGGAATATAAGGTTTCGTTTGTAAAACAAGACGGTACTCCTGCGACATGGACAGATGCTAACGGAAACGAAGTTGACTACCTCAGAGTCCGCGAGGGCGAGGGTATACTTGACACCCAGCTGCCAGACATGACACCCTACCAGACCGAACCCGGTGATTATTCATGGGTGTTCAAAGACGGTGAACATGCAGGAGAAGCAGTAGACAGTTCAAAGCCTATAAATGCTCCGACTACGGTAACTATAAAATTTGTTCCCAAACCTGCTGTTACTTTTTCTACAAGCTGGGACTCTCATAACCACTGGCCGGGATATTGCCAGCCGATAATCGTTATAACTGATACAGAAGAAATGACTGTTGATACGAAGTTTAAAATAACAATGAACTTTACTTCTGATCTTGACAACATAGCTAACGGACCGTATAATGCAAATAAGGTCGGAGAATCTATCACAGGTAAAACACTTGTTCTGACTGTAACACCGACAGGCAATACAAATCGTCTGGAAGTCAATTTCCAAATAAAGAACAAAGACGGCTCAGATTTTGATGTTGATCCGAGCTCGCTCGTAGTAGAAAAAATCAGTTAGTCTTTTTGCACCACCCTGCGGCTTAAAACCGCAGGGTGTCTGCAAGAGCTTCTCGGCAAGTTCGGGGCGCTCTTGCAGGCACAAAAAATGCCCCTGCTTTTCGCAGGAGCGTTGTGCTTTTGTTGTTTACCTTATAAATCCCGTAATGCGCAGGTATATATCGGCAAGTTGGTTGCCCCATATCGCGGCAGCTGCAATGCCCAAAGACAGCCACGGGCCAAACGCGAATTTGCTGCCGCCCGTTACTTTCTTTATTATGATACCTGCTACAGAGCCGGTAACAAGCCCTATCGCAAACGCGGCAACTACTGCTTTTACACCCAAAAACAAACCTGCCGCCGCCATTAAGTATACATCGCCCCTGCCCATGGCTCTGCCCTTGCTGGCAAGCTCTATTATCAAAAGTATAAGGCTTACGGCGAATATGCCTATTATGCGGCTCACTATGGTAACATCATTGTTCGGCGTTGTTTCAAGCTCCAGCTGACAGCGCAGAGTATCTAGTATACCAAGCAGCGCTATGAACAGCACCACATAGTTTGATATAAGCTGCGTGTCCCAGTCCATGAAAAATACAACTATCAGCGCTGAAAACAGAAGACATACAAGTATCGCCCGAAGCGGGTAGTACATAAAATCATAGTACATAAATACAAGCACATAAAGTATACCGTTCAGCGATTCAACAACGCAGTATCTCGGGCTTATCGGCGCACCGCAGCTGCGGCATTTTCCGCGCAGTATAAGCCAGCTGAAAACCGGTATAAGGTCGTAGCGCTTTATCTCAGCGCCGCAAGTCATGCAGTGAGAGTTGCGCTTGATAAGCGATTCCCCCGTGGGCAGGCGGTATATGCACACATTCAGAAAGCTGCCTATGGTTATGCCGAATAAAAATATAAATACGTAAACTATCAAAGAATATACAAGTTCGTTTACAGGCATTTAAATTCCCCCTTTATTTAATTGTAGCACATAATTTTATATTTTACAAGTGTTTTGATCTTGCAAAGCAAATTCTTATAAAAAGGAAGGTTTAGTATGGCTGATACCAGAAATATGCGTATAGGTGATTACCTAGTTGAAAAAGGTCTGCTCTCTCAAGAGAACCTGATGAAAGTTCTCGCAAAGCAGAAAGAATCAAAGGGCAAAATGTTCGGCGACGTTGTTGTAGATATGGGCTTTATTTCCGACAAAGACTTTGCCAAAGCCCTCGGCGAAAGACTGAACGTAAAGTATGTAGATCTCGATCAGGTAACATTTATCCCCGAGGTAGTAAAGAAAATACCCGAGTCGGTCGCGAGAAAGTATAACCTTATAGCTACCGAACTCAACGGCAGAAGACTTACAGTCGCCACCAGCGACCCTGCAAACTTCTACATTTTTGAAGACGTAAGAATGATAACAGGCTGCGAGGTCAAGGCTGTTATTTCAACCAAATCACTCATAGCAAAGTACATAGGCCGAATGTATTCCGCAGGAAGCGCCGAAAATATCGCAGCCGAGGCTTCTCAGGCAGCCGAGGACGATGACGATCTCGATCTCGAGAACCTCGATCTGTCGTCTGACAGAATAGAGAACGCGCCTATAGTTAAGCTCGCGAATACTATTATTGAAAACTCTCACCGCCATGAGGCTACCGATATTCATATCGAGCCGTTTGAAACATACACAAGAATAAGAGTTCGTGTAAACGGCGACCTTGTTGAACTTATGCCGCCTATCTCAAACCTTATACACGGCCCGTTGATAACAAGATATAAGATACTCAGCGGCATGAATATCGCAGAAAAGCGTATACCGCAGGACGGTCGTATGTCAGCAGACGTTGATGGCACGCACCTTGACCTTCGTGTGTCCAACCTGCCTACCGTTCACGGCGAAAAGGTCGTTATTCGTATTCTTGCCACCGGTAACGTTGCTTCAAGAAAAGTTACCGACCTGGGTATGAACGATAGCAACTATCAGAAGTTTATATCAATGCTGAAAGTTCCGCAGGGCGTTATGCTCGTTACGGGGCCTACAGGTTCGGGTAAAACTACTACTCTTTACGCGGCTCTCGGTGAAATGGCTAAGCCTAACGTTAATGTTATCACCGTTGAAGACCCTGTCGAAAAAGAGATAGAGGGCATTAACCAGTGCCAGATAAACGAAAAAGCGGGCATGACTTTCGCAGCCGCGCTTCGTTCTATACTCCGTCAAGACCCTGACATTATAATGGTCGGTGAGATGCGTGACCAGGAAACTTCCGAAATAGCCATACGTGCCGCTATAACAGGGCATATGGTGCTTTCAACGCTCCACACCAACGATGCAGCTTCAACGGTTACTCGTCTTGTGGATATGGGCGTTGCACCGTACATGGTGGCTACCTCGCTTATCGGTATAGTTGCACAGCGTCTTACTAAAGTTCTCTGCCCTAAATGCAAGAAAATGCGTATGAGCGCCGCCGAGGATAACGAACTTCTCGGCATAGACCACAGCGTGCCTATTTATGATGCTGTAGGCTGCCCCGAATGTTCAAATACAGGCTATAAAGGCCGTACCGCTATACATGAGATACTTCTGTGTACTTCACGAATGGCATCGCTGATAACTTCCGGCGCAAAGGCTGACGCTATAGCAGTTCTCGCAAAAGAAGAGGGAACAAGACTTTTGAGAGATAACGTTGCCGACCTCGTTCAGGAGGGCAAAACTTCAATGGAAGAGCTTATCCGTGTAACTTATGCAGTTTAATATACCTTATTAAATATTAGGAGGAAAACAAAGTGGCTACTGTAGACATTGACAAAATACTTGACGAGGCAAGAGCCTTGGGCTGTTCAGACCTTCATTTTACCGTTGGTATACCGCCTATAGTAAGGCAGGGCGGTAACCTGCGAAAGCTCTCATCTTATACGGAAATGACCGAGATAGACATTCTCCGTATCTGCGAGGCTATGTGTAACGAAAGACAAAAGGCTTCTATCAAAGAGCATAACGATACCGACTTTACGTTCGTATCTAAGAGAGGCTTCCGTCACAGAGTAAACGTTTATCGCCAAAGAGGCAATACCGCTATAGCGATACGTCTTCTGAGAAATGATATTCCTACTCTTTCGGATCTCCAGCTGCCTCCCGTTCTTGCAGATTTTGCAATGCGCCCCCGTGGACTTGTTCTGGTAACAGGCCCTACAGGTTCGGGTAAGTCTACAACGCTTGCCGCTATGATAGACCATATAAATGTAAATAAATCGGTGCATATCATCACTATTGAAGACCCTATCGAGTATATGCACGGTCATAAGAGATGTATGGTGAACCAGCGTGAGATAGGTCAGGATATTTCAAGCTTCTCAATGGCTCTGCGTGCAGCGCTTCGTGAAGACCCCGATATTATCCTCGTTGGTGAGATGCGTGACTACGAGACTATCGAAGCCGCGGTTACCGCAGCCGAAACAGGACACCTTGTTATGAGTACACTTCATACCACCGATGCCGCTTCAACTATCGACCGTATAATCGACGTTTTCCCGGCACACCAGCAGCACCAGATAAGAACGCAGCTTGCATCTGTCTTGGTAGGTATATGTACGCAGACACTCTGCCCGACACTTGACGGACTTAACCGTGTTGCCTGCTGCGAGATACTTAACGCTACCGACTCTATAAAAGCTATGATACGTGACGATAAGGTACACCTCATCGGCTCGTCAATGCAGACAGGTAAGCAGTTCGGAATGCAGACTATGGATCAGGAGCTTGCTAGGCTCGTAAAGAACAAGGTAATATCTATGGAAGTTGCAAGAGAAAAGTGCATAAGCTCTCAGGAACTGAAGAGATTCATAGCAATGCAGTAAATTTTGAAATACATAAAACGGCGGGTATAAAAGTTGCCTGCCGTTTTTGCTTTTTGAAGCAATAAGCCTGTGCATATTATAAGATATTTGTGTAAATTTAACAAAATAATTTCCGTAAGCAAATAAATTTCACATTTTAGTTGACGTTTAGAAATATTTATGTTATAATTAGTTCATAAATTATCATTGAAAGGATATGCTCATTATGAATAAAAAGGGCTTCACGCTCGTTGAGCTTATAGTCGTCATAGCAATAATAGGCATACTTGCCGCAATACTCGTGCCGGCTATGATAGGATATATTAACGATTCAAAGCTCTCGTCAGCAAATTCTTCGGCTAAAACAGCGTATAATGCAGTGTTGGTGTATGCGCAGAAGTGCTATTCAGCGAGCAATTTGCTGCGCCCTACAGCAGATGATGAGGAAGGATATTTGATAATGAATTTGCAAAACTGCGGTTCGGTAGATATGCCGCAAGCATCGGAATATAAAAGTGACGCTAATACGGGTGCGGCGGGCTCAATGGAAGATGTTTTGAGCAGAGCGCTTGAATCAACGCTCGGCGTGAATGCCAACGGCAGCTGCGCTAAGGTCTACATAGGAAGCAACGGATTTCCTATAGCGGTCGCGTGGTCAAGAAGCGAGGACGACAGGTTTGTAGGCTGTTACCCCGACCAGACCGAAAAGGCGATCGACGGCGGAATAAATGATTTTGAATTTTCTTTATAAACAGTAAAATTTGAGCCGAGGGCAAAAGTCCTCGGCTTTTTTTGTTTGATAGGTTTGGTAAATTACTGCTCTTCACTCTTTCACTCTGCCACAGCCTGCGCAACTTTCATCATAATTGCGCATTCTATGCGCTTTTTGAACAGCCTGCACCCGTACTCATATACGCCCGTAACAGAGCCTGTGGCGTGGTATGCATTAGCTGCACAGCCGCCGCTGCAATAAAGTTTTGCCCAGCAGCTTTTGCACTCCTCGCGCGCGTAGGCGTTGCACATTTTGAATTTGTTCTGTACTTCGATATTCGTAACGCCTTTCCATATGTCGCCAAGGCTGTAGGTCGGGTCGCTGACGAACTGGTGGCAGGGGAACAGCTCTCCCCACGGCGTTACTGCAAGATACTCGGTACCGCTGCCGCAGCCCGAAATGCGCTTGTATATGCACGGCCCGCCCTCTAAGTCAAGCATATAGTGATAGAATATTATCGGCTTGCCCTGCTTTTCGCGCTCCAGCATTTCAAAGGCAAGTTTTTCATACTGCTCGCACAAAACAGGGAAGTCATCTTCCGTAAGCGCATACGGCTCATTTGGCGCGCATACCACCGGCTCCATTGAAAGCTCCGTAAATCCAAGGTCAGCCATGTGCAGAATATCCTGCGTAAAATCGGTGTTTTCATGCGTGAACGTGCCGCGCATATAGTAACCCTTGCCGCCGCGGCGTTTTACAAGCTCTTTGAACTTCGGCACGATAGTATCATAGCTGCCCCTACCCGAAACGGTCTTGCGCAGGCGGTCGTGAACTTCCTTTCTGCCGTCTAAAGAAAGCACAACGTTGTGCATCTCTCTGTTGCAAAAGTCAATAACTTCGTCGTTTATAAGCATACCGTTGGTCGTCAGCGTAAAGCGGAAACGCTTGTTGTGCGTCTTCTCTATTTCTCTGCCGTATTCAACAATGCCTTTCACCACTTCAAAGTCCATAAGCGGTTCGCCGCCGAAGAAGTCTACCTCTAAATTTACGCGTTTGCCCGAATTTTCAACAAGAAAATCAAGCGCCCTCTTGCCCGTTTCAAGGCTCATCAGCGCGCGTTCGCCGTGATATTTGCCCTGGCTTGCAAAGCAGTATTCGCAGGTAAGATTGCAGGTGTGCGCAACGTTGAGGCACAGCGCCTTTACCTCGGTGTGCCTGTTTTTGAAGTCAAAAGCCTTGTCGGCATACTCATCGGGCGCAAAAAGCTGTCCGTCCTCTTTGAGCTTGTCAATATCAGAAATAGCATCAAGAATATCCTGACGGGAAATGTCGGGATATTTTTTCGCCATAGCGCCCACTATCTGCTCTGTATCGCTGTCTTCATATATGGCTATCATGTCATACACAAGGTCGTCAACGCAGTGTATGCTGCCGCTGTATGTATCTAAAACTATGTTGTATCCGCCCAGTTTGTACTGATGTATCATAATTTCATCTCCATAAAAACAAAGCCGCTTACGCACAAAACGGTAAACGGCAATTGTACTTTTTCAGAAATATCAGTCTTTCTTACCGCACTTCTCGCACTGCTGGTTAGCAACGCCGCACGAGGTCTTGCAGGCTGACTGGCAGGAAGTCTGGCACTCGCCGCAGCCGCCGTTTTTAACGCTTTCCTTGATATTTCTTGTTTTTACTGTAACTATTCTTTTCATAAGTCAAAAACTCCTTAACAAAAATATTGTCAAAACTATTATAACTCATTTTTCCCCGTTTGTCAAGCCGCTTTTTTACTGCCCGAAGATATTCTTCTGTATGCCATAAGCGCCGCAGGCAGCAGCACGAACAGCAGCGGCAGGTCAGCCGCAAGTTCTATAACATTTTTAGCGGTACGCGCTATAATTGCCTCCGTGTAAGCCTGCTTGGGTATAAAGCCGTAATGCATATTAAGCTTGGTATTTATAAGCAGGTTTATGAATATAACATCTATAAGCCTTGCTATGACTGCTCTCACATACAGCGTAATATCATACTCTTTTCCGCTTTTGTTGTTTACAAGTTTAAGCGAATGTTCGTCATTTTTGTGGTATAGACACACGCCGTATATAAGCCCCTGCAAGCCTGCCACAAGTACGTATATCGGGAAAAATCCCTGCGACTGGTTAGAAGCTATAAACCCTACCACATCGCAGGCAAGCCCTGCCATAAAGCCAACGGTAGGGCCAAACAGCATACCTATCATGGCCACGGCGAGGAACGCGAAATTTATCTTCACCACCTGCAAGTTTATCGAGAACATTTCCAGCAGCATTGAAAGCGCGATAAGTATTCCCGTGAGAGTCAGGCAGCGCACGCTTTTAAGCTCCAGCGCCGATTTTTTGAACATAGAAAAAAAGCTCATCTTAAATTACCTCCTTAATTTACGCAAGCTTGGCTTTTTGCGTAATCGGAGCGATGAGCTTTCCGGTTACACAATCAGCGGGATGCAAAAGTCAAACCGCAAGGCATTTCCTTTTCGTTCAGGCAACAACTCCCCGTCTGCCTGACGCTTTACGCTTGACTTTCTACTCTGTTGTGGTATTCAATTTTTGGGTTTTAATTGCGCTTCCGCAGTGTCTTGTCGGCTTAAGCCTCCAAGCCACGATGAAAGAATTACTTCGGCGACATTATGGGGTCGCCGATTTTGGCGCGGTTCTGCGAACCGCTGAAAACCGTAATTCTTTTGCACAGTGCGTTTAATATCAAAAGCTGTAATCCCTGTCAAGAAACTAAAAGTTTTCGGTCAAGCCTTTTTCAAAAGGCTTGTCAGGTCGAGGGTGAAACCCTCGTCGCCGTCCGCAGACGGCGAAATCCCCTACGACGTGCGCTCTGAGAGGGGTGAATTCAGAAACAGTCCGGTGGACTGTTTCTGGAGAGGGGAGGCTCTGCAAGAGAGAGCCTCCCCTTTGAGAAAACCTTATCTCTCTTTCCGCGTTCCATTATGGAACGCCATACAATATAAAAAATTCATAACAAATAAAATACGCGAACGTGTTGATATACTCAAAATGAGAAGATAACCAACATACAGTTTGGCGTTAAACAGCTCCGCAGGCTTGCGCGTAAGCGCAAATTACTACGATCTATCGCTGAAGTTTTGCAGCTTAAAACGCCGTATTATACAGTATATCGTAACGCTTCTTCGGGAACTCTTTCGTCATAGAAAGCGCTTCCTGAATGTCAACATCATATATCTTGCCGTCCTTCAGACCCACTATCCTGTTGGTATTGTCGTCAGCCAGCAGCTCTACCGCATAATAGCCCATTTCTGTAGCTATAACTCTGTCTCTCAGTGTAGGCGAACCGCCCCTCTGAATGTGACCGAGAATAGTAACTCTCGATTCTATCTGAGTCTTTTCCTGTATCTCTCTCGCGATAACGTCTGAGCTGCCTATGCCCTCTGCAACAACAATGATGAAGTGCGTTTTGCCATGCTCTCTCGTTGCCAGCATACTCTTTGCTATCTCGTCAAGGTCATAATTTTCTTCAAGCACAAGGCAAGCCTCGGCGCCAACCGCGATACCAACATTAAGAGCTATATAACCCGCTCTTCTGCCCATAACTTCAACTACCGAGCATCTGTCGTGCGAAGCGGCTGTATCTCTCAGCTTGTCTATCATTTCCATAGCGGTATTCATAGCCGTATCATAGCCTATTGTGTACTCTGTGCAGGCTATGTCGTTGTCTATAGTACCCGGAATGCCTATGCACTTTATGCCGTGCCTTGAAAGGTCGGCAGCGCCTCTGAACGAACCATCGCCGCCTATAACAACAATGCCGTCCATACCCAGCTTGTTGCACTGTTCAGCGCCTTTTGCAATACCTTCCTCCGTTCTGAATTCGGGGCATCTTGCGGTGCGAAGTATAGTACCGCCGCGCTGTATTATACCCGAAACGTCTCTTGCGCCCATTTCAAATATATCGCCGTTGATAAGACCATTATAGCCCCTGCGGATACCGTACACCTTTATACCTTTGTTAAGAGCAAATCTTGTTACCGCTCTGACTGCGGCATTCATGCCCGGCGCATCTCCGCCGCTGGTAAGAACTCCTATTGCCTTTGCCATAGTATTGCAGTCTGCGCAAACTTAAAGCGCAGACCTCCACCTCCTTGATGATTTATATTCAAGCGCACACCGCGCCGATATCTATATTTATGATATCACAACACACCGCCGCTTGTCAAGAGATTTTGAACGTTTTATACATTTTGACGTCATTATTTTTTCTTCACTTTCCGTATTTTAACAAAATTTAAGAGCCGCACGTTATGCACGGCTCTCCGAAATCTTTACGCGTCCATTTCTCCGGGGTCAAGCGGTCTGTCGCCGACGGGCTGCGTTTGCTCCGCCGTGGTCTCGTCGGGCTGCTGTGCCTCGGTAGTCGTCGGAGTTGTAGTCTCCTCGGTCGTGGTCGTCGTTGCAGGGTCGGGCCCCGAAGATATAAACACCGTCAGCACTTCTTTGTTCTTGACGTTTATCTTGTCGCCCGGCGTAATGCTCGTGCGCGAGACCATATCTCTTGCAAATTTGTTTGAATACTGCGTTTTCAGCTCATATGCTATTCCTGCCTGTGTCAGTATCTCAACATACGCATCTTTGTTCATGCCGTCAAACTTAGGAACTTCTATCTCAGATGGCCCTCTTGATATCGAAACTTCAAGCTGCGGCATATTTGCAGGGTCAAACGCCACGCCTTGTTCAATGCTTTGTGCCGTGATATATCCCTTAGGGTACGCCGGATTGTCATAATCATCGACCTCGATGATCGTGAACGTCTTCATCAGATTAGTTTTTACCGATTCGTACTTCAGACCCACGAGCGCAGGCACAAATGAGCCCTCGCCGAGGTTTTGCTGTGCCGCTGTCGTAGTCACCGCCTCAACGTTTGAGTTCTCTGTAGGCGCGGTGGTAACATCACCGGTCGGTGCTTGGGTAACTATCGGCGTGTATGATGCAGGGTCTCTTGTAATGGGGCGCGATGAGCTATCATCACTCTCACCGCTGCTGAGCATTATTACCAGAAGTATTATAGCCAGTACAACAAGCGATGCAGCCAGCACCACAACTGCAACTGTCTTTGCCTTTTCGTTCTCGCCGCCGCTCTCAGCCGTGCTCTGCGTTTCGGGTCTTTGCACGGGTATGGTCTGGGTAGCGCCCTTTTCGTGCTCTATATACTGCGGCTGATCAAAAAGCCTTGTTACAAGCTCCGTGATGCTCTGTATCCTGTCTTCGCTCCTCACCGCCATGCCGCGCATTATTATACGCGATATTTCAGGCGGTATATCGGGGTTTATCTTTATAGGCTCTATAAGGTCGTCATTGCCTATTCTTCTGTATGCTTCTGTAGGCACGCAGCCTGTGAGTATCCTGTAAAGCACCGCAGAAATTGCATAAACGTCCGTCCACGCGCCCTGCCATTCAAGCGAGCTGTACTGCTCGGGCGCGGCATACCCCGAATAAAGCTCGGGCGTGAGCTCCGAATTTGAAGTTCTTATCGCGCTTATGCAAAAGCCGCAAATTTTCAGTTCACCTTTAACGGTAACTATTATGTTTTCGGGCGAAATGCCGCGGTGTATAACGCCTGCATTGTGAGCAAGACTTAAAGTTGTGAACACAGGCGGAAACATCTTCTTCACATGCTCCCACGAGAGCCTGCCCGAATTTGACTGCAAGAACTTCTTCAGCGAAAGCCCCTCAACATAGGGGTAAACCGCATAAGTTGTGTTGTTCTGAGAGAACATATCTATAGCCGGCTGTATATTCTGGAGATTTCTGAGCCTCGAAAGAGTTTTGTTCACCTCGGCAAATTCCGACATATACGTTTTATACTTTGCAAGACAGTCGGGATTTACGGTAACGCTGTCAGAATTGCGGCTGCGCGAGCAGAACGTATCGGGGAAATATTCCCTTATAACGACCTTTTCGTGCGTGATATTATCATAGCTTATATAAGATGCGCCCTCGCCGTTGTAGGTAAGCAGTCTGCCGACAAGATACCTGTTGTCAAGCGTGGTATCCGGCGCTAAGTACGGCTGTATACGCGGAACATCGCTGCCATAGCTGCAATTGTCGCAAGTGCCGTCAGCGTTAAGCTCATTCATACAGCCAAGGCAAAGACCAAGCTCTTTTGCGTTCATAGTTCTCCCCCTCTCTTACAATATATTTATAATACTTTCAGTACATTATGACACATTCAGCGCATAATGTACTTATTATATGATAACAGTATCTTTGCTCTTTGTCAACAGCATATTCATATTTTTAAACTTTCAGCAATCATTTGTAGCCTTTTTGTAATCATTGATACAGCTGAAACGACAAAAAATGCGCTTTCCGAAAAGAAAAGCACATTTTGCACAAATATCAGATATCATCGGGGTAAACAAGCTCCGAGCTGTAATACTGATACTCCATATTCACGTTGTAAGTCACGGTAAGGCGCACTGCCTGCTCGTTGCCTGCCTCGTCCTCATAATAATACTTATATGTATAAGTGATAAAAGCGTTCTCGTATTTAATGCTGTATACATCGAGGTCTATTTCTTTTTCAACGTTTTTATACTTTTCGTTTTTCATAACGTTGTCAAGATCTATCACTTTATCCGCTTTCTGACCTTTGTGGTTTTTCTTGCAGGTGGTAAAATCCGTATACGTTACGGTGACTATCTCGTCGCTGTCGTTAAGGCACACGGTAACTACCCACTCGGGGAACTTTATGCCGTCAACTTTCACGCTGTCGTCGTCCTCGATCAGGTAGTTGAACTTCATGGCGTTGTTCACCGCGCTGAATTTTGATTCATCGAACACCTTTATATCGCTGTCGTTTCTGGCTTCCAGCATGGTCTGACCTATATACTCCGAAAGCACTTCGGCAGTCTTTTTGCCGTCGTCGGATACCAAAGATACTATCAAAGCTATGACTATCACTACCGCCAGCGCTGCCACAGCAAGTGTTGCTATTATCTTTATCTTAGACGACAGCGAACCTTTCGGTTTCTGTACGTTGCCAACATCTGAGCGGTTTTTCTTTTCTTTTTGCTTTTTATGCTTTATTTTCGCACCGCAGCAGGTACAAACTTCGGCATCGTCCGGCAATACTTCTTTACACTTTTTGCAAACCACTTCGGCAGCCCCCTTGTCGTAAAAGTCTATACAATAATTGTATCATACTATATATTTTTTGTCAAACGGCGGCGGCGAATTTAGGCGTTTAGCAACAAAATCAGCCGATATTTATTGCATTTTACACAAATGCGGCGCGCTCAGAACCATAATATGACATTTTTCGTTCCGGCAGCATATAATACAACGTGCAGGCAACAGCCATTTATTTACATATTACATTTTATTGAGAGAATGATTAAACCTATGCATAACGGCAATAATATCTACAACAGGCAAACAGTGTGAAATGCAGACAACTGCCTGATATGCAAATACAAAGGAGTGAAAACAAATGTCAGTACCGGTACACCGCGGCGAGATATACTACGCCGATCTCAGCCCCGTGGTAGGCTCGGAGCAGGGCGGCATAAGACCCGTACTTATAGTGCAGAACGATATAGGCAACAGGCACAGCCCCACAGTAATAGCGGCTGCCATAACCAGCCAGCGCGATAAATCAAAGCTGCCCACGCACATTGAGGTGAACTCGGGCAGCTGCGGTCTTGCAAAGGATTCCGTAGTGCTTTTAGAGCAGATAAGAACTATAGATAAGCGTCGCCTGAAAGAACGCATGGGCGAGCTTGACAGCGCATCTATGACCAAGATAAACAGTGCGCTGCAAATAAGTTTCGGCTTGGGTCAGGGCTAACATACCATATCTATTCAATACGCCGTGGGTTCTCCTGCGGCGTATTTGTTGTTGACTTTGAATAGGTTTTGTGATAATATAGATGTGGTATATCTTTTTTTGAAAGGACGTGAGAAAATGCTGAAACTGTATCTGGCTATACCCTGCTACAACGAGCAGGAAGTTCTGCCCGACAGCGCCGAAAAACTGCTGAGAAAATACCGCTCCCTTATGGAAAGCGGCAAAATTTCCGAAGACAGCAGGATAGTTTTTATAGACGACGGCTCGCGCGACAGCACATGGGAGATAATAGAAAAGCTTCACGGCGCGGAAAAGATATTTGACGGCATTAAGATGTCACGCAACCGCGGTCATCAGAACGCTTTGCTGGGCGGGCTCATGGCGCTGAGGGGCAGGGCAGATGCTGTAATATCTTTAGATGCCGATCTTCAGGACGATATAAACGCTATAGACCTTATGATAGAAAAATACGAGCAGGGCTGCGACATAGTTTACGGCGTGCGCTCCTCTCGCGAGAAAGACAGCTTTTTCAAGCGCTTTACGGCAGAGGGTTATTATAAGATACTCAATAAAATGGGCGCTAAAGTAATATTCAACCACGCCGATTTTCGCCTTATGAGCGACAGGGCATTAGAGGAATTTTCTAAATTTCACGAGGTCAATATATTTCTGCGCGGCTTAGTGCCTATGATAGGTCTTAAAAGCGACATTGTTGAATACGAGCGCAAGCAGCGTCTGGCAGGGGAGAGCAAATACCCCTTGAAAAAAATGCTCGCGCTGGCGTGGGAGGGCATAACATCTCTTTCGGTAAAGCCGCTGCGTTTCATAACTGTAACGGGAATATGCGCGTTTTTGGTAAGCATAGGTATGCTCATATACTTTTTGGTAAGATTTTTTACGGGTCACACAGTAGTGGGCTGGGCAAGTCTGGCGGTATCTATATGGGCTCTGGGCGGTTTGCAGCTGCTTGCGATGGGCATACTGGGCGAATATTTAGGCAAGATATATCTTGAAACAAAGCAGCGACCGCGCTTTATAGTTGAAAAAATTCTTTCGGACGAGGACGAAAAATAAATGCAGAAGATACTCGGATATATGCGCCGCGCGATAACGGAATTTGACCTTATACAAAACGGCGACAGGATAGCCGTGGGCGTTTCGGGCGGCAAAGACAGCATGGTAATGCTCAGGGGTCTTTACCTGCTCAAACGCTTTATAGGCATAGATTACGACATAGCGGCGGTGACTTTAGACCCATGTTTCGGCGGCGTACAAAACGACTACTCGCCCGTGCAAAAGCTGTGCGATGAAATGGGTATTGAATACATACTTAAAAGAACTTCTATAGGTCAGATAGTTTTTGATATACGAAACGAAGAACACCCCTGCTCTCTGTGCGCGAGAATGAGGCGCGGAGCTTTGCACGATGCCGCAAAAGAACACGGCTGCAACAAGGTGGCTTTGGGTCACAATAACGATGATGCGGTAGAAACGTTTTTTATGAATCTTTTTATAGAAGGTCGCATAGGCTGCTTTGCGCCGAAGAGCTATCTTTCGCGAAAAGATGTGACTGTGATACGCCCTTTGGTGTTCGCGCCCGAAAAAGACATACGCTCGGCGGCAAACAGAAACGCGCTGCCTGTGGTGAAATCTGCCTGCCCAGTTGACGGTCACACAAAGCGCGAGGAAATGAAGCAGTTTATAAAAGAACGCGAAAAGTCTGACAAAGGCTTTACAGACAGGATATTCGGCGCGATGAGGCGAAGCGGCATTGACGGCTGGGGAATTTCGCGAAAGGAGCAGGAAAATGGTTGAATTCAAGCAGACATATTACAGCGGCGACAACACCATAAACCTTTCAGACCTGCCGCAGGCTGACAACGCGCTTATGTGGTACACGGCTCTGCTGCCGTTTTTCGGTGTAATTTTTGAGCTCTACGCCGCAAGCAAATACCTCGGCATACTTCTGTGGGCGGTCATAATCGTGATGAGAATAATAGTTTGCCGTCAGGATTGCAAAAAGCTTATAAAAATGGGTATGTGGCGATCTCCGAGCATAACGCCTGCGGTGTTTTTCCCCGTGGTGTATATGTTTCAGCGCAGCAAAGCTCTGCGGCGCACACCGACGGTCGGCATCGTTGCGGTGCTGTGTATGTTTTTTGCGATCGCATCAAACGGCTTTACTGCCGCGCTTACTTACGGCGATGACGACTATATAGATCTTGTGAAAGAATACTACACTTCATACATTCTTGATCTGCCGCAGGAGGAAAACTATGTGGCAGACCCGACACGCACTGTAGATGCGCTTTTGAACCTGTACTGCACTTCAAACAGCGGCGGTAACCTGCCGCAGCCTGTTGAATATGAGTACGAAAAAGAGGGCAGCAAGAGATATGTAACAGCGCTTATGACAAAGGGCGGCGAAGATATTTCGGTAACGTTTCTGCTTGACTATGATGGCTATTATTACAACGGTATGTATGTTGAGAGCGCGACAGTGAACGACAAAGAAATGAGCGAAGACGAGCTTGACGAGTTTTTGAAAGAAGCGTTTATGGTAGACATAAGCGAGCTTGAAAGCAGCGAGTGAGCGCCTTGAAGTTTTTCTTTTGCTTCCACAGTACGCAAAGTTTTAATTTCTTGTCAAGAACGGAAAAGTTTTCGATCGACCCTTTTTCAAAAGGGTCGTCATGGGTCACAGCGTATGCAAGCATACGCCGGGCGGAAAGCCCTTTGTCGCCTGCGTTCGCTTGCGAACGCTACCGCAGTACGGCGAAAGCCCCTACATCGTGCGCTCTGCAAGGGGTGAATTAGAAAACAGTCCTGTGGACTGTTTTTTAAGAGGGGAGGCTCTGCAAGAGAGAGCCTCCCTTAGTTGTAGCCATATCTTTTTTGCCGCGTTCTCTCAGAGAACGCAACGTAAAGTGAAAAGCTTCTACGTCTCGCCATCTAACTTCTAACATCTGATAGCGCTTTGCGCTCTTTTTCTTTTTCATAAACATAAACATATTCTTTTTCTTTCTCTTTCTCTTTATCTTTATCAGTAGCTTTTGCAGCTTTTGCAGAAATTTTGCCTGCTGCGTGTTTCTCTATGCCGCATTACTGCGCGCTTTGCAGACATCTTCTCACTTTTTGGCATGATACACGATGCCATTTTAATTTAAGCACAAATGAATTTTGCACAAGCTTTTCAAAGTGGTCGGCTTGCCCTATTAGAGGCTAGAGGTGAGAGGTTAGAAGTTAGAAACGGTTTTGCGCCTTTAGCGCGTACTTGCCATTTCTGCGGTTCAGAGAGAAGCAAGAGGCAAGAGAAGTAGGCTTGTCCGTACTGCGAATTATAAGATCATTCTTGAAATAAAATACACCCTCCCACGATACGCCCAAAAGGGAAATGACTGACAGAATATTCTTCCGCTGCTAGAGGCTAGAGGTGAGAGGTTAGAAGTTAGAAACGGTTTTGCGCCTTTAGCGCGTACTTGCCATTTCTGCGGTTCA
>CANPZC010000008.1 GCA_947589355.1 uncultured Clostridia bacterium | reverse complement strand
CGGGTACTTTTCTTATAGAAAGCGCGTATAAAGCGTTGTCAATAGCGCCCGGCATACGGCGGCATTTTTCGGCAGAGAGCTGGCAGCAGCTGCCGCAGGAAATGTGGCGCAGGGAAAGAGAAAGCGCCAAAGAGCAGATAAACAAGAGCGGCAAGTTTTTCGCACACGGCTCTGATATAGATACCCTGTGCGCCGACCTTTCTCTTGAAAACGCCAAAAAAGCAGGCGTTGCCTCGCGCGTAAGGGTAGAGAACGTTGATATCAGCAGGTTCAAGCCCGAAAAAGGCGCAATAACGCTGTGCAATCCGCCATACGGTGAAAGAATGTTGGAAATAAAGCAGGCGGAGGAGCTTTATAAAAAAATGGGGCAGGTGCTGCACCCCGATAAGGACAACCCCTGCGTGGTGATCTCACCGCACGAGGAATTTGAAAGGTTTTTCGGCAAAAAAGCCGATAAACGCCGAAACCTATACAACGGCATGATAAAGTGCCAGCTTTTTATGTATTTTAAGTAACGCAGAATGTAAACACACAATGCAGGAGGTAATTTATGAATATCCCCGAAATATTCGCAAAAGACGTTTTCAACAGCGCAGTAATGGAAAAACGTCTGCCTAAAGATGTTTACAGAGCGCTGAGAGAGACCATCGATGAGGGCAAATCGCTAGATATTTCAACTGCCAACGTTATAGCCGCCGCCATGCGCGACTGGGCAGTCGAAAACGGCGCAACGCATTATACCCACTGGTTCCAGCCGATGACGGGCATAACAGCCGAAAAGCACGACAGCTTTATCGCCCCCACCGACGATGCCCACGTTATAATGGAGTTTTCAGGCAAAAAGCTTATCAAAGGCGAGGCCGACGCATCTTCTTTCCCGTCGGGCGGTCTGAGGGCGACCTTTGAAGCCAGAGGCTATACCGCGTGGGACCCAACTTCCTATGCGTTCATAAAGAACCATACGCTGTGCATACCAACGGCTTTCTGCTCTTACGGAGGAGATGCGCTCGATAAAAGAACGCCGCTGCTTAGGTCTATGGAAACTCTCAACAAAGCCGCGCTCAGGGTGCTCAAACTTTTAGGCAGCGATGCTAAACGCGTTATACCCTATGTCGGTGCAGAGCAGGAGTATTTTCTTATAGACAGAGAAATGTATTCAAAGCGCAAAGACTTGATTTACACAGCCCGTTCTCTTTATGGCGCAAAACCGCCTAAAACGCAGGAGCTTGACGACCACTACTTCGGCACGATAAAAATGCGCGTTCAGGCGTATATGGAAGACCTTGACGAACAACTTTGGCGGCTGGGCGTGCCTGCCAAGACTAAGCATAACGAAGTAGCCCCCGCGCAGCATGAGCTTGCCCCCGTTTTCAGTATTGCAAATATCGCCACCGACCATAACCAGCTGACAATGGAGATAATGAAGCGTACCGCAAGACGGCATAAATTCAAGTGCCTGCTAAGCGAAAAGCCTTTCGATTATGTCAACGGCTCGGGCAAGCATATAAACTGGTCGCTCTCTACAAACACGGGCGTGAACCTGCTCAACCCCGGCAAAACGCCGGCAGAGAACGCGCAGTTCCTTATCTTCCTTACCGCTGTTATAAAAGCTGTGTATCTACATCAGGATCTGTTGAGATTGTCGGTAGCCTCCGCAGGCAACGACCACCGTCTTGGCGGCTCGGAAGCTCCCCCTGCAATAATCTCAATTTTCCTCGGCGATGAGCTCACCGCCATACTTGATGCCATAGTAAAGGGCGAGCATTACCACGAGTCGGGCAGGCAGTACATGAAAATAGGCGTGGATATAATTCCCGACTTTGTGAAAGATACCACCGACCGCAACAGAACTTCTCCGTTTGCCTTTACGGGAAACAAGTTTGAGTTTAGATCGCCGGGTTCAAAGTTGTCTGTCGCAGGGCCTACCACCTTTATAAATACCATAGTTGCCGATGTTCTTGACGAGTTTGCAGATAAGCTTGAGGGCGCTCAGGATATAAACGAAGCCATAACACAGCTTATACGCGATACCGTAAAAGAAAGCTCTGCCATTATCTTCAACGGCGACGGCTACAGCAAAGAGTGGGCAGAAGAGGCGAAGAAAAGGGGGCTTGTAGACCTGCCTACCACCCCAGACGCCCTCCCTCACTTTGCGGATAAAAAGAACGTCGAACTTTTCGAGCGGCACGGCGTTTATACCGAAACAGAGATACATTCCCGTGTTGAGATACTTCTTGACGAGTATATAAAAACTATCCGCATCGAAGCGAATACCATGCTCGATATGGCGAATAAAGATATTTTCCCTGCAGTTACCGAGTGCATAAGGGACTACGCGCAGACCGCCCAGCTTGCAGCGTCTTGTAATGCGGCGTGCGACTACCAGACCGAAACGGTAAAAAAGCTTACCGACCTTATGTCGCAGATGTATGCAGCGTATAAAGAGCTTAAAACCTATGCAGACGAGCTGACTGCGTATACAGACTATGAAAAAACAGCCTGCTTCTGCCGCGATAAGGTGCTGCCTGCCATGAAAGCTCTGCGCACCCCTGCCGATGAACTTGAATCGCTTGTCGGCTCAAAATACTGGCCTTACCCTACATACGGCGAAATGCTGTTCTATGTATAAATTTAAGGAGTGATAAAAATGACTTTGCAGGAACTTTTGACAAAACTGCGTAAAATGGCTCAGGGGATAGATGCCTCGCATACCGATTTTCTCGCGGTGCAGGTGAACCTCACCGATGTGACCCCCGGTACGTTTTATATCGAGGTAAAAGACCATAAGATAAACATTGAGCCTTATGAGTATAACGACCGCAACTGCGCCATTACAATGACCATGCCCAACTTCAATAAGCTGATAGACGGCAAACTTGACCCCGTCTCAGCGTTTACATTCGGCAAGCTCAAAGTTGACGGCGATATAGGCAAAGCCCTTGAATTTGCAAAACTTGTGAAAAAGTAAAAATAAAGACCTCTGCTCAAACAGAGGTCTTTTATTGTTCTGTAACGGTTAACTCCAGCTTGAAAACGTCGGGTCTTGCTTTTCGTTTTTTATCATCTCTTCCGTCAGCGCAGGGTGGAATTTGCTCTCGTCATAAAGCAGTATCTCGCCCGTTATCATGTCAATGTATAAATATCTTTTCGGTGGAAATGTCTCGTCAAAATATTCTTCCATGTTTACTTCGATATTTTCCTCCAAACGCCACATAGGTCTGAAAATCAGTTCGGGCACCGATTCGTAAGGGTCGAGATCCGGGTCGTCATGCTGAATGATATGTTGCAGCGGTACATATGCAATATCGATTTTCTTAACGTCCTGAATAAATTTCGGCGCAAGTATCTTGCTCGCCCTGTCAAGCGCGCTGCTCAGCGTTATAAAACTATCTTTTGCTTTTTCGGCTTTTAACTGTGACGTATTAAGATCCTTGCTCATATTTGTAAAACTGTCGCGCCGCGATATTATAATTTCTGCACCTTGCCGTGGGCACACAAGTTCGTTGGTCTCTATGTCAGGCACACCGTCGCCTATGTTTATCTCATTGCCGTAGTAATAATATGCATATCTCAGGCGGTAGGAATATTCATTATCGCCCGACTGCGACTTGTCGTTTTTCACAACTGCCACTTGTTTAAGCTTCAGTTCCAAGCCTTCCTGATCCAGCAAATATTCCTTGTAATCTTCAATAAGCGTGTCAGCGTAGTCTATAGCTTCCTGTATGCTGTACTGCTCGCCGTATACATTGTATGAAACGCCCGCAATATCGTCTGTGCCTATATAAAAGGTCTTTTCCCAAGTTGCATAGCCGTATTCGCCTTGTACAAGAAACGGGCTGGCTATGACGAAGCATCTGTCGGGAGTTACTGATACACTATACTCCCCGTCCACGTTGTTGTCCATCATTGGTTCCACATTGTTATCAACATATCTATACTCGCAGTAGTCAGAACCCCTGTAATCCGGGTTGTAACCCGGGTCATCAGGGTCGCCTATAAGATCCGAGTACAGACTTACGTTCAGATCATCTTCCGTTATAGTAAACGTGTTCGCCTTGTTTGAAAGCTCCACCGCCAGCTTTTTTGCATCTTCCAAGGGCATATAATTCTGCGCCGAAAATGTGTATAACGCGCTCGGTGTGCTTTCTATCGAAACGCTTTCGGGCAGAAGTATGTTGTCGTATGTTTTGCCCAGAGCATCGGGCGCGGTCTCTATCGCATTTGCAAGAGTGGAATTGTTTGTTTTTACCTCTTTGTCGCGGAATATATAACTGCATATAGCGATAGCCGCAACAGCCACCGCCGCTATAACTAAGCCTGCGACCGAAAAAACAACTATCTTCTTTTGCTTTTTAGATAAATTCTTTGTCATCTCCATAACCTCCATATTTCTTTCTTATTTGGCTAAATTGCCCTCTTTTTTATTGTACCACATAATATTCTATATTTCAATACTTTTCTGCAAGAATTTCAAAAAATTTACTAAGCCTTACAAAAGCAAAGACCCCTGCCTTAGCAGAGGTCTTTATGTTTGCTTAATTCCAGCTTTCTTCAAACGTCGGGTCTTCCGTTTCTTGCGTTTCTTCCTTTATCATTTTTTCGGTAAGAGCGTGGTTAGCCTTTGCCTCATCATATATGACAAACTCACCCGTCACCATGTCTATGTATATGTATCTTCCGCACGGCATGAAGTTTTCGTTGCTGTGATCAAGGTCGGTAGTCAAACGCCACATCGGTCTGAAAGTCACTTCCGGCTCCGGCTCTATAGGCTCCATATTCGGGTCTTCGTTTTTGAAGTATTCTTCCCTTGGCAAATAAACTATATCAATGTCGGTTATGTTGTGAATAAACTCAGGCGCAAGTATGTTGCTTGCTCTGTCAAGCGCGCTTTCCAAAGTCACATATTTGTCTTTAAGCTTTGTGGCTTTCATGTCCTGTGTCTGTATTGATTTTGTTATCACGCTGAACCTGCCCGGCTTTGTAACAGCTATTTCTACTACCTGCCGAGGGTAAATAAAACCTTGTTCGGCAGAAAAAGACTGTTCGCCGCCCATGTTTATTTCTATATCTTTGTAATAGCACGCATATTGTACTATGTATGAATACTCGTCCTGATGTTCGCCGGGGTTTTCGTTCTTGGCGGCTATAATATATCTCGGTTTCAGCTGCGCGCCGTCAAGCTTCGGCAGCAAAAGGTCTTTGAATTTTTCAACAACACTGTCGGTGTAATCTAAAGCCTGCTGTGCCGTGTACTGCTCGCCGTATACGTTGTATGAAACATCTGAAATGTCATCTTTGCCTATCTCGTAGCATTTTTCGTTTATGCCGTAGCCGTAAGCCGCAGCAAGATACGGGCAAACTATCATAAACCCCTCACTGTTGCCGCCCGACACATAATACTGTTCTTCGGTATATTCCGATGGGTCGCACGGTATTTTGCTGTCAATATCTCTGACCTCGAGATAAGCAGAATCCAGATAATTTTTATCAGAATAAAGGCTGACATCAAGATCGTCTGTGGTTATCTGAAAAGGGTTAGCCCTGTTTGAAAGGTCAGCCACATATTGCTTGGCTTCTTCAAGCGGCGAGGCTATATTTGAAGTAAAAGTATATAATTCTTTCGGCGCATCATCAAACGAGATACTGTCAGAAAGTTTTATGTTGTCGTATTCTTTGTCAAGCACATCGGGGGCTTCGGCAATAACTTTATCAAGCGTTTTATATACAAGGTCTGTTTTTTTGCCTTTGAAAACAAAGTAACATATTATAAATGCAACTACCGCAACAACAACAATAACGATCGCCGCAATTATAAATCTGCGTGTTTTTTTAGAGATCTTTTCAGACATTTTCTTATCCTCCATATTGATTATTTGGCTGAATTACCTTTTTTATTGTACCACATAATCTTGTATATTTCAATACTTTTCTGCAAGAATTTCAAAAAATTTACTAAGCCTTACAAAAGCAAAGACCCCTGTCTTAGCAGAGGTCTTTAACAGTCTTAATTGAAATAATTTGCAGTATCTTCTTTTTTCTTTTTCGCTTCTTTTATCGCATCTTCCGTCAAAGCTCTAACAGTGTTATCGTCATACAGCACAAATTCGCCCGTCACCATGTCAATAAACAAATATCTTCCCTGCGGCATAAAATGTTCATTGCTCTTGTCAATATCAGTAGTTAAACGCCACATCGGTCTGAAAGTTATTTCGCTGTCAACCTGTATCGCATGACCCTCATCATCTAACTGCTGTGTCTGCTTTGGCACATAAACTATATCGATGTCGGTTATGTTCTGTACAAATTTTGGCGCAAGTTTATAGCTTGCCCTGTCAAGCGCGCTTTCCAGTGTAACATATTCGTCCTCAATTTTTTCGGCTTTTAGCCCCTCAAGCAATCCGCAGTTGTCAATAAGTGCAAACTTGTCAGGCTCAGTAACCACAATATCTAAAAATGTCGGTGGGTATCTGAACGGGTAATCATAAAAAAGAGATGAACCTCCTGTGTGTATGTCAACGCCTTTATAACTGTAAGTATAACGCACTATGTATGAATAGTCGTTTTCATAGTCACCGGGGGCTTGGTTCTTTGCAATTATTAAATACGTCGGCTTACATTCCATATTTTCATGATCCATCACCAGCAGATCCTTGTATTTATCAAAAACCGATGCCGCATAGTCAACAGCATCTTGTGCGGCATACTGCTCGCCGAAAACGCTGTATGAAACATCTGAAATATCGTCTTGCCCCAGAACATAGTATTTTTCGCGCAGCCCATATATGTATGCATTTTCGATAAGATACGGGCACATCAGCATAAATGAGCCGCCGCCGTCACATTTCACATTATAAATTTCATCAGTGTATTCATTCTCTTCGTAAGGTATCAGACTGCTCATGCCCATGAATTCAAAAACGTCATCTCCGACATTGATATGCAGATCGTTTTCCGTTACCTGAAACAATGTATTTGCCCTGTTTGTCATATCAACGGTAAACTTTTTTGCTGTCTCTAAAGGGGTGTCAATAGTTGTTGTAAATGTATATAATTCTTTTGGCACGTCATCAATAGAGATACCGTCAGAAAGTTTTATGTTGTCGTATTCATTGTCCAATACATCTGGGGCTTCGGCAATAACCTCATCAAGCGTTTTGTATACAAGCTTTGGCTCATTATTTCGGAAGATAAAGTAGCATGTTACGATCGCCGCGACAGCTATAACGACTATGATCACCGCCGCAATTATAAATTTGCGTGTTTTTTTAGATAAATTCTTTGTCATATATATCTGCCTCCCAAAGTTTGTTCGTCAAATTTCTTCCTGTAAATTTATTATAGTACAAAATTTTCTGTATGTCAATAGTTTTCTCTATATTTTACTCCGCTGCAAAAAAAAGGAAATGCCGCCTTTTTCAGACGGCATCATCATTATTATTGCCAATCATAATCATTTGCGCCCATTTCATCTTTTATCATATCTTCGGTCAGAGCAGGTCGGGCTTTGCTGTCATCATGAAGAACTATTTCACCTGTCACCATGTCAATATACAGGTCTCTGCCGCACGGCATATAATTCTGATCGCTGTGGTCGATATTTGTTTTCAGCCGCCACATCGGTCTGTAGCTGATAACAGGCTCTGTTTCCCATAAGTGTTTATCTCTTGGGTTTTTCGTAAAGTCCTGCCTTGCAACATATACTATTTCAACGTCTGTTATGTTCTGTATAAATTTCGGTGCAAGTATAAAGCTTGCTCTGTCAAGTGCGCTTTCCAGAGTAACAAACTTGTCTTCATCTATTTTCTGACATTGCATATCATAGGTGGTAGTGTATTTGTCTATAAGAGTTAAGCAGTCAGGCTTTGAAATAACAATGTCCACCATTTGAGGAGAGTATTCAAATTCTGTTCCCTCAGCATATGTAATAGCGCCGTCTGTGCTTATCTCCACACCGTCGTAATAATATGCGTATCTCACTATGTATGAATACTCATCTTTGTGTTCACCCTGACAGTCATTTTTAGCAATTATCAGATATTTGGCTTTAATGGTTTCTTTGTCATCGTCCGCAAGCAGATAGTCTTTGTATTTTTCAACAACACTGTCTGCGTAATCTATAGCTTGCTGCGCCGTGTACTGCTCGCCGAAAACGCTGTATACCACGTCTGAAATATCATCTGTTCCCAGCTTGTAGTATTTTTCACGCAGCCCGTAGCCGTAAGCCTCTCTTACAAGATACGGGCATATCAGCATAAAAGTTTCGCCGCCGCCTGAACGTGAGTAATACATTTTGTCGGTGTATTCCGACTCGTCAAACGGTATCTCACTGAAAACATTAAAATATTCGTAAAACATTGAACCTGAGTTTGGGTCAACATTCAGATCGTTTTCGGTAATGCTGAATGTATTCGATGCATTTGTGATATCGACCATTAACTTCTTTGTTTCTTCAATAGGAACATCTATGCGTGTGGTGAATGTGTAAAGCTCCTTTGGCACATTGTCGATAGAGAGTGTGTCAGGCAGTTTGATATTTTCATACTTTTTGTCAAGTACATCTGGGGCTTCTGCAATAACTTCATCAAGCGTTTTGTATACAAGCTTTGGCTCTCTGTTACGGAAAATGAAAAAGCATATCACAAATACCACTGCCGCAACAGCAACTATAATAGCCGCCGCAATTATAAACTTGCGCGTTTTTTTAGAAGTATTTTCAGACATTTTCTTACCCTCCACATTGATTATTTGGCTGAATTGCCCTCTTTTTATTGTACCACATAATATTCTATATTTCAATACTTTTCTGCAAAAAAATGTAAAAACCGCCGATGCCATTGTCCCGACGGCATTTTGTGTTATATTCCCAGCAGGCGTTTCGCATTTTCGCCAAATATCAGCCTTTTTTGCTCCTCGGTGAGGGAAGAGCTGTTTATAAGCTCTATCTCCTCTCCTGCCACGCTCCACGGCGAGTCTGAAGCAAACAGTATCTTGTCCGCGCCGTGGTCGTTCACTATCCGCTCAAACTGCTCGCGCGGGTAGTATTTCTGCCCCATAGAAGTGTCAAGATATATCTCCCTGCCAACTAAGTATTTCTCTACATCGTCCCACATTCTGAAACCGCCGAGGTGCCCGGCAATAAGCACGCCGCCCTTCATCTCGTCCAGTATGTGAGCCATCTGCTTCGGCGTTGCGTGGTAGGGGGCAGGCGCGCTCATGTCAGCGCCGCAGTGGTGTATTATCATAAGCCCCTTGCTGAAAGCGTAATCGTATATCTTCAAAATGCGCGCATCATCAGAGTTGAAATGCTGATATTCCGCGTGAAACTTCAAACCCTTAAGCCCCAGCGATACCACCATGTCAATATCGCGTTTGTAGTCGTCGCTGTCAGGGTATATGCTGCCGAACGATAACAGTTTTCCGCCCGTCGCCTCGTAAAGAGTCGCAGCAAATTCATTTATGTGCTTTGTCTGGTGCGGCGCGGTAGCAATGGGCAGCACAACAGACATATCCACCCCGTCAAGCTCCATGTGCCTCACCAGCCCGTCAACAGTAAGGTCAGTGCAAGCCGAAATGTGGTTGCCAAGCTCAATAGCATTGTCAATAAGCACCTGCTTTGCCTTTGCAGCCACCTTTTCGGGAAAAACGTGTGTGTGAAAGTCAATTACCATGATGTACCTCTTTTATTTGTAGATTATCTCGCTCTCAAAGCATTTGCGCTCGCCGACCCTGCCGACTATTACAGTCGTCTTCTCGTCAGGGTCGCCCCTGAACAGGTTTACCGTCTCGCCCATGTATGCCTCGTGCTGATAACACAGCGTGAATTCGTCAATATCCTTGCCAAGCTCGTCGGCAGGCAGCGCGTTCATAATAACATCGCCATAGTCGGTGTTGTTAAGATGTCCGTTGTAGTCTATCGCGTGGTATGGTACAACGTAGTCGCTTATCGGGTGTACCTCGGGAACTTTTATCTCTCTGTAGTGAACGGGCATATCCTCGCGCGGCATAGCATCACCGCACCAAGGAAAATCTCTCGGCCGCACTATCTTTTTGGTGTCGGGGTTTACGCATATCCACACCGCCTGACCTATAACAAGCTGCTCCCCCTCGCGTGATACCATTTCATATCCGCGCACAAATTTCGCGCCTTTTATCTCTTCCACCCACGTTTTCAGAACCACTTCTTCTTCTAAAGTCGGCAGCCTGTATATCTTGTATACTATCTTAGATACCAAAAACGCAAAGCCTTTTTCTTTCAAAAAAACGTGCCCCAAGCCGCGCGTGTAGTAGTCCTCGCCAGCCATAAGCGAGAACAGCCGCATCATGTCAGAAAGCCTCAGCCGCTTGTTGAAATCCACATCGTAAAAAGTAATGCGATGCTCTCTGCTGCAAACGTATGCATCGGTGTTTATAGCTATCTTTCCGTTTACTTCGCCGTGACAAGTCTGTTCCATTTTTATCGTCCTTTCAGTGTGTTATATATATATTATATATTATAATAAGGTAAGGTCAAATCGCCTTTTCTGTCAAATATCAATAGCAGCGTTCCGCCCACTGCGCGTATTTTTGCAGATCTACCTGTAAACTCGTTGCTTACCCCCAAAGGGTAACTGCTTGAAAGTGTGGCGCCGTCAAGCTCGTATTTCAGACCTTTTATAGAAACACCGGTTTTGTCGCTCAGTGAAAATACCGAAATGTACCCGGTGTATTCTTCGCAAAACGTCACTTCGCAGTCTTTTATAGCGGTAAAAGAGCGGTTGTTTGCGAACATAAACCCCTGTGCGCCTCTTTCAGCCAGAAATTTAAGCAGCTGAATGTTCGCAAAGGTGTGCTCATCTCTACCGCCGACCGCCCCCAGCAGATAAAACCTCTTTATCCCTGCCGAGAGATACCTCTTGCACGCCGCCAGAGTGTCGGTGTCATCTTTTTCGCGCGGAAGTACTATGGCATTTTGCGGTACGCTGCCAAGGCTGTCAAAATCGCCTATGATGCAGTCGGGCGTTATGCCGAGGCTTTCGCAAAGCTTAAAACCGCCGTCCACAGCCACCTTAATGTCACCCTCGCGCGGCGTTATAAAGCCGTCGTAATATTCGCCCGCGCAGTATAAAAAGCATGAACGCATATCCATAAATATCACCTATAAATAGTATAGCATATTTTTCCTCTAAAATCAATGCCGCCGCACAGGTAAATCATAATTTACATCTTGAAGAAGACTAAATTGTAAATTTTGCTGAAAATTTTAAAAAATTTATTGACTTACATTTGTAAATATGATATACTTAATACAGTATTTGATAGGGAGTGTGTTTGCTGTGTTAAATTTTATTTACTCAATACCCGTTGCAGACCTTGCGATGTACAGCGGTGATAACTTCGTGAGCTGTTTTTTTATAGGTCTTCTGGTCGCAATAGTTATAGCCTTTTCGCTTATCTCGCAGAGCAGAACTAAGCATAAAGCCACCAAGGCTGAAAAGTATCTGCAAGCGAGAATAGATATAACCGAGCGCAGCGATGTTTACTCGCATACCACGACTAAAAAAGCAGGGTAAGGGGGAGTAAAACTATGGCAAATATTACATATAAATGTCCTACCTGCGGCGGCGATATGGGCTTTGATGCAGCCACCCAGAGTTGGAGATGTATCTATTGCGACGAGGTGTTTACGCTCGAGCAGCTTGATGCGGCAGGCAGGAATACCATTGACGAAACGAAAATAGAAAAGCATAAAGAACTTGACGAGGACGAGAAAGCCACAGCCGTTTCTACCGACGGCACAATAGGCAAAAACCTCGTGCAGTATAAGTGTTCACACTGCGGAGCGGAAATAATCACCGACAGAGCAACAGCCGCAACAATATGCGTTTTCTGCGGCAACCCTATAATCATGACGGAGCAGATAGTCGGCGGCTTCTCGCCGAAGTATGTGATACCTTTCCATATCGACAAGTCAAAAGTCATGGAGGAGTTCAAGAAGTTCAGCAAAAAACCGCTTACCCCAAAAGACTTCGACTGCGATAAAATTGTAGATAAAATGCAGGGCATATACCTGCCGTTCTGGCTGTATTCGGGTCATCTCAGCGGCAGAATGACCGCCGAGGGCGTGAACAAGAAGAACTATCAGCGAAATGGTAATTCGTATACCGACTATGAGTATTATAACGTTGTAAGAGCAGGCGAGCTTGATTTTGAAAAAGTTCCCGTCGATGCATCATCTAAAACAGACAACGATGCTATGGACTCTATAGAGCCTTACGATTTCAAAGATCTCAAACCTTTCAATATAGGCTACCTTGCAGGCTACCTCGCCGAGCGCTACGACGAGGACGACAATACCTGCCGCCCCCGCGCCGAGGAAAGAATGATAAACACCGGTCTGGACGAGCTTAAAAAGACCTGCAATTATAATGAAATTACAGTCAGCAATTACGACCACGATCTGAAGATAACCAACTGCGATTATGCCCTTATGCCTGCGTGGCTGCTTTATACTAAGTATAAGGATAAAGACTACCTGTTCGCTATGAACGGTCAGACGGGCAAATTCATAGGCAATCTTCCTATTGACTATGTGAAACTCCTGCTCTTTTCGGGCATACCCGGCATACTGGCATTTATAATCATGATGATATTACTTTGACATACGGCGGTGTGACCATTGAGAACAATATTGATAACAGTCGGCGTGATCATAGCCGTGCTGCTTGCCATAATTGTAACAATAGCGCTTGTTGTAATGGCTGTGGTGCATAAGCATATGGGCAGCCTGTCAGCAGTTGTAAAAAGCGTTAAAGAAGCTTCTGACGAGGTGGAGAATACCCCAAAAAGCCTTATGGGCGTTGAGGGCGTTGTGCTGCCTAAGATAAAGGCAGACTTTCCCGAGTTTGACCCTCGGCTTATGAAAAGCTATGTAAAGTCGTTCGCGCTTGATTATTTTGCCGCGATGACAGCAGGAAAAGCGACCGCTTCGAGCTTTCAGAAAAACTGTTCACGTCAGTTTTGTGAGATGATAATCGCCCAAGCGCCAACAGCAGGCAAGTTTGCCGATGCCAAGGTGCATAAGGTAGTTATTTCCGATTACAGAACTTCCGAGTATGATGCCACAGTTGTTTTTCAGCTTGCGGTAGAATATAGATATAACGGCAGAAGCAACCGCTCTCAGGAAAAGTATGAAGTCGATTATTCGTATTTTCTTGAAGACTACAGCGGACATCAGGAAATAAGCAGCATGAAGTGCCCCAACTGCGGCGCGCCTATAGAATCGCTAGACAGAGGCAACTGCCCCTACTGCGACTATAAGCTCGATGTCCACGAGGAAGCCATAGTGCTTGACAGAACGTGGAAGGTAACCGATATTAAAAAGTGTTGAGGTGACTTATGGAATTTCTGGCGTTTATTGCTTTCGCGGTCGTCGTTGTCATTGTCATAGTTTCAGAGAAGAATAAAAAGAACAACGATAACGAAAATTTCTTTCCGCCAAATATCCCAAATATGAACACGCAGCCGCAAAATGCCAAGCCTGAGTTTGTGCTTACTTCTGATGACCGCAGCGCGAATATAAAAACAGTTTCGGTTCAGCTGCCCGTTTCACAGGCGGTAGAGGGCTTTGACGAGAACGCCGAGACCGAGAATATCAAAAAATATATGGCAAAATATATAGCTGCAACAGGGCAGGGGAACAACGGCTTCGATGTTTTGAAAGATTTCTGCGCTAAGTCTGTTATAACTACCGCGCAGTTTGAGGCGATGAAAGCTAAGGTAGGCTATTCCGATGTAAATGTAACAAAAGTTGCCTTTACAAGATATATAGTTCAGGCGCAGGAAGTCTCTTTGTTCGGTCTTGCCTTTGCCGAGATGAATATGAATAACGGCAAAATGATAACGCCCTATAACTGTACATACAGCTTTAAATACAGCTATGTGTACAGAGAAAATACCAACAGAAAAACTCTTAAATGCCCACACTGCGGCGCGCCGGTAAGCGAGTATGAGGCTCAGCGGTGTGAGTTCTGCGGCGAAAAGCTGCCGAATATGCTCATGGAGCGTTCGTGGGTGTTTACTGAAATAACGCGTACAGAAAACAGAATAAAGTATACGGGGTGAGATGTATTGAAAAGTGAAGCAGAGATGTTTGAGCAGGCGATGCTTCGTTTTAAGGATAACGCCGTACAGAATGAAATACTGAAAGCCAAGGCAGACGGCAGCGCTTTAGACGGCGGCGACCCGCTTGAAGAAAAGGTGATAAGGCAGATAATAGGCGACTATAACGAGTTTGATGCCGAGTATGCCAAGGGCGTTGCAAAAACGGTGACAGAAATGATAGCCGATGCCATGAAAGAACACCCGATAAAATTTGATATATTTTCAAAGCTGTGCACTCAGCCTGCGGTGATGAAAGTGCGCCGCCTTATGGTAGGCCCTCGCGTGATGTGGTATGAAAGCGAAGTTACTTCACTGAAAATAATTCGCTATAACCCAAGCCCCACGCAGCCGAATATCTCAATAAAAACAACTATCTCTTTCAAGCCCGACAGATATAAGCCCGTATCTTTTGCATTCATTTATACCTGCGTTGAGGGCGCAAAGCAATGCCCTCGCTGCGGCGGTGTAATAGAAGATCAGCTTGTAGATAAATGTCCGTTCTGCGATGCCATAGTTACCGACAGCGCAACGGAAAAAGCATGGAAAATAACCGATATCAGACGTCTGATCTGAAACAAAAACGGTTATAATAAATATTTTAATATAGGAGGAAATTTGAATGGGACTTATTAAAATGGCGGTCAATTCCATTGGGGGAAAGCTCTCTGATACTGTAAGAGAGTATTTCCGCTGCGACGGTATGACCAACGACTATCTCGCAAAGGCTGCCACCCTTGTAAAGAGGGACGGTACGACCAACAACCGCAGCGACGGTGTAATATCCAACGGCTCGGTGTTCGATGTCGCTATCGGTCAGGCGGCAGTTCTTGTAGAGAACGGCAAGGTGCATGACTTTGTTTATGCCGATACCAACGACCTCGCAGGTCAGTATAGGTATGATACCACCGTTGAGCCGTCACTTCTCGGCGGAGGACTGAAAGATCTGTGGCCGTCTATCAAGGCTATCGGAACGAGGTTCACAGCCGGCGGTCAGTCGCTCAACACAATGCACATCATCTACATAAACTGCAAGGAGATAACCAACAACCCGTTCGGCGCAGGCGATATAGGCTTCCGCGACGGTGAGTTCAACATGACTCTGAAAGCACAGGCGCACGGCAAGTATGACCTGAAAATAGTGAACCCCGTTGCGTTCTATGAAAATGTTCTTAAAGACCCCAAGGTAGATTTCCAGAGAAATTCGGGCGACGGTCAGGCGTTCCTTGCTACTTTGAAGAAAGAGCTTGCGCCTAAGTTCCAGACAGCCCTTACCGAGGTAGCGCAGAAGTATAGGTGTCCCTATGATATGCTCGGTTCTTATAATATGGATATCTGCGACGCTATGAACAACGCCCTCAAGGAAAGATGGCTTGAAGAGCGCGGCATTCAGATGGCTTCTCTCGATATCGTCCTCAACGTTGACGACGAGAGCAAGGAGAGAATTGCTAAGTTCCAGGATGCGAGAGCGGCAGGCAGCGATCCTTCAATGCTCTACGCTATGGACAGAATGAGCATCAATACCGCCCGTGAAACAGCGGCAGGCAACTCCGCAGGTGCTATGACAGGCTTTATGGGCATGGGCATGGCAGGCGGCGGAATGATGGGTCAGCCTATGGATCCGACAATGTATAACCAGCAGATGATGCAAAATCAGCAAATGATGCAAGGTCAGCAGATGATGCAGAATCCTCAGATGATGCAAGGTCAGCAGTTTAACAGCGCCCAGCAGATGAATACCCAGAACATGGGCGCAGGCGGCGCACAGCCCGTTGTTACAAGCGGCGCGGTTGCAGGCGGCGCTGATACATGGAAGTGCGAGTGCGGCACAGAAAATACAAGCAAGTTCTGCATGAACTGCGGCAAACCCAAGCCTGCTCCTGCGGCAGCCGACGGCTGGACCTGCGAGTGCGGCGCGGTAAACAAGGGCAAATTCTGTATGGAATGCGGCAAACCCAAGCCGGCAGGCGCACCCCTCTATAAGTGCGATAAGTGCGGTTGGGAACCTGCCGATCCCAAGAATCCGCCGAAGTTCTGCCCTCAGTGCGGCGATCCGTTCGACGACGGCGATATTCAGAAGTAATTTACGCTTATATACAAAAAGAGCCAAGGCTTTGTGCCAAGGCTCTTTCTTATTTGCAGGCAGATCACTGCTCCGTTATCTCCGTAACTGTTCCCAAGAAGATAGGCAGGCGGTTTTGGGTATCTATTATCGCGAATACGAACGGTCTGTCAAGCGTAATGTTTACCGTTTCTCCCGGCATTACTGCGGCTTCGTCGTCCATTATTACCCCCGTTACCGCCGCGGCTTTTGTGCCGTTTTCGTCAACCTCGATGTGCGTTTTGTGTATTATATCGGATATTTTCAGCTCCGTGTCAGACATCAGGCTGAAGTCCGCATCATCGGTAAATGCCGAGCTCATTCCCATAGCTTTCATCGTTTCAACCAGCGAAGTCGCATAGTCAAACTTGAATTTCGGCAGCTTCGCGTATACGGTAACATCTCTTTCTACTGGTGTCAGAGCGGCTTTAAGGCTTTGCCCATTCAGCATAGAAACATAATTTTCAATACCAACGTCCTCGTTAGGCAAAAGCGCAGCAAACGCGTAATTTCCGCCTGCATAATACTTTATAAAGCCTTTCGCAAAACCGTCATCAAGATATATATCTTCCTCCGAGTTCATAAACTCGGCATCTTTTGCGTTGCCCTCAATATCTGTGAACGGCAAAGTCTGCATATCGCAGTCTGAGTAAGGCTGCGCCCACTTAGCATCAAAGCATACGGCGTTTATCAAAAACATCATGTTTTCGTCGGAAATTTTGTCTATCAGCCTGTCTATCATACCGTCGGTGCTGTCGCTCACCCAGTTGTTTATGTCTTTTACGGTGCTTTCGTCAAACGGCGCTTTGTAAAGCTTCGCACCAAAGTAATCTGCATTTTTCTGTATAAATTCGTCCTTTACAGAAAAACCTTCCTTATCTCTGTACCATATAGAATTTGCAATAGAAAGCGTAGAATTTTCGCTGTTTTTCAAATTCCTTACATACCCCAGCAGATACTTGTTCAGATCGTCTATGCTTTCAACACCCGTCGGTATCATGCTTTCATCTGCATTGCTAGGCAAGTTCCAAACCTCGCCTGCGCCCTTGCCGAGAACTGCCAGCATTTCTTCCAGCGTATCACCGTCCGCGCCGTTGGCTGTCATGGTCAGCGCCAGCATAGCCGAGGTAGGGGATACCAGCGTGCTTTTTTGACCGTCCATGCAGTTTTTCAGCATACCTGCCGCGAATGCATACTGCGAGTATAAAAACGCATCATCAGCTTCTTTCGGCTCAGCCTCGCCTGTTGTCGGCGATTCAGCCTTTATCTCCTGTGCACCGCCTAAGTTTATCTCCTGCTTGCCCTCTGATGTTGTAGGAGATGTCGCTATCACAGGCTTTGTTCCCGTAACTTCCGGCTCGCTTTGTACCTCAACATCTCCGCACGCAGTCATATTCAGCGCCATAGCAAACGCAAGAGCCGCGCCTATAATTCTTTTTGCACGATATTTCATTTTATTTACCTCTTTTCCTAGTCAAAATAAAAATATTCTTCAAGAAACTGCACAAGCTCTCTAGCTTTTTCGCCCGTAAGCGTGTATGCGATGCCGCTTGTTTTGTCGGTAAAAACGCCGTTTTCAAGCGTATAGGTGTGCCCATCAAGCTCTATCTCGTAACGCTCGCTGATATCGTCAGATGGCGGCTGAACGTTCGGAATATTCTGTTCCCCCGTGCCGTTGTTTTCACTGTAGCCTGTAATATCCGCAACCGCTTTTTGCAAAGCAGCTATCTTTTCTTCGTTCGTCACAAGAGCAGCCTTAGCCACCTCGTCGCCCGTTTTTGATACCCTCGCGGTGTGCTGCGCTTCATCATCTACCGACATTTCAGCAGGCAGTTTTGAAGTCATTATCTCTGTTGCTATCTCTGTTACAATAGCTTCATCTTCATCAAGTGCCTCATTTGCAGCTGCACCGTCATTAAAAGCCGCACTGTTATTTGCAGCCTCGCCGGCATTGTCACCTGCCCTTTGCAAACCACCCAAATGTCCGCTGTTTGCCATAAACGCCGCCGAGAATACGCACACCAGCGCAAAACCTGTCGCCGCCGCTAAAGCAGCCTTTTTTCGCCTGCGAATGTACCTCTCGCCGCGCTGCAATACCTCTTGGGTAAACTGCTCGTCAGTTCTCATATTATTCATAAAAGTGCCTCGCTTCCTAAAATACCTCGAAGTTCTTTCTTTGCGCGATATAGCAGATTATCAACTTGCTTGCGGTTCTTCTTCATTACATGCGCCGCCTCGTCATAGCTCATGCCCTCAAAGTATACCAGATGCACCGCGGTGCGCATCTCCTCCGAAAGACAGGCAATCGCACGGTGTACGGCGCGTTTTTGCTCGTCTGCAAGTATGTCGTCTTCAAAGCCGCCGCCCTCGATTTCCGAGAGTTCTTCTTCGCGCAAGCGTTTTTTGTGCCTAAGCCAGTCAATGCTGCGGCTGCGTGCTATCATGTATAAATACGTTTTCAGCGGCGTTTTGAAGTTGTACCGCCTCTTGTGTATGATAAGCTGCATAAAAACGTCTATCGCAATGTCCTCCGCCGCATATGGGTCGTGAACAAAGCCCTCTATAAAGAATGTCAGCCCTGCCCTGTAAAGCTTTACTATATCGCCAAAAGCCTCTTTTTCTCCGTCAAGGTAACGGCGGTAGCTACTTTCACCGTTGCCCATGCTGCCAACTCCTTTCCGTCAGACCATTTTAGCCTGTTCACTTATTATACGCATACCAAATATATTTTCCTTAAATTTTTCAGAAAAATTTTTTTCGCAAACGTTTACAGCCCTTGCAATATATTTAAAGGTGTATTATAATGATCATAATAAATCAAATTTTTGGAGGGATAATTTATGAAACATCTGAAATACAGCGTTCTTTCTTTGCTTGCCGCCGCCGCGATGATGTTCTCTTTCGCTTCCTGTGGAGAAAGCAGCAGTTCATCATCACAAGCCGCGCAGCCGACAAGCTCCGTCACCGAGAGCGCGCCTGCACAAAGCAGTACCGAAACGCCCGAGAGCAAAGCAGGTTTTCAGGTCAACGGCACAAAGCTTTTAGATGCCAACGGCAACGAGTTTGTCTTTCGCGGCATAAACCATGCCCACACCTGGTTCAAAGATATGGACGACATAGCTCTTGAAGCAATTGCGGCAACGGGCGCAAACAGCGTTCGCCTTGTGCTGGCAAACGGCGGTCAGTGGGAGAAAGACAGCCTTGAAAATATCCAAAAGCTAATTGAAAAATGCAAAGAGCTGAAAATGGTGGCTATTTTAGAAGTGCACGATGCCACCGGTATGGACGACCTCGATTCGTTCAATGCCATTGTTGACTACTGGCTGGAAATGAAAGATGCCCTTATAGGCAACGAAGACTGCGTAATACTCAATATCGCCAACGAGTGGATAGGCAGCTGGAAGTCGGGCACTTGGGCAAAGGGCTATACCGCCGCCATACCAAAACTGCGCGAGGCAGGCATAAAGAACCTGATAATGGTCGATTCCGCAGGCTGGGGTCAGTACCCTAAGTGTATAAAAGACAAGGGCATGGAAGTATTCAACAGCGACCCGCTCAAAAATACAATGTTTTCCGTTCATATGTACGGCAGCGCAGGCGGCAGTGCCAAGCAGATAGAGCAAAACCTCACCTATGCCACTTCTCAGAATTTGTGCGTGTGCGTCGGCGAGTTTGGTTATAACCATTCAGACGGCGACGTTGACGAAGCGTTTATAATGAAATACTGCACCGAAAATAACATCGGCTACCTCGGCTGGAGTTGGAAAGGCAACAGCGGCGGAGTTGAGTATCTCGACATCGCCAAAGAGTGGGACGGCTCTGTGCTTTCTTCTGACTGGGGCGAAAACCTTATAAACGGTGAGAACGGCATAAAAGCCACCTCAAAAATTTGCAGCATATTTGAATAACAGAATAAAAAAGCACCGCTGAAAGTAAAATTTCGGCGGTGTTGATTTTTAAAAATGTTTATGCCAGCGAATGTTTGACTCTGTCCTGAACTTCAGCGTATTTCGCATCGTTGAAACGGTCAAGCGTTCCTACGAGATAACCGGTGATCCTCCTGATACGGTCAAACGACGGAGGGCAGTAACGATAGCTGATATCAACGTAATCGCCGTCCAGCTTTATGTTCATTTCGTTTACTTCGCCGTTGGGGTACTTTTCCTGCGCTCTTGCAACGTAAGCATCGATCTCTTTCTTAGAAAGTTCGCCGCCTGTAACATTTACCTTTATCATTTTGATCGTCCCTTTCTTTTGTCAAATTAAGATGTAAAGAATACAACTTGTATCTGTATTATTAGTATACCACAACATATTGTGCTTGTCAATAGTTTTTGAAAAATTTTTATAGTAAATTTTTATCTTTTCAAAATTGTGCTGCCGCGGCGTAAAACGATAGCTTTCGCGCCCTTGCAAGGGTATAATTATATAAATGCTTGACAAATCGGTGCGGCTGCGGTATAATAATATTGATATTCTTGTTCGGAACACTTTTTAAGTTGACTGTTCACACTCAGAATTTTATCATGTTATTGAACAGCCGTATTAAATTTTGTAACGTGAAAATAAATATTTTAGAAAGGAGTTATTTCCCTGCAAGGGAGATAGCCTGCTTTTGGTGTGTGTAAATACATCTGCGCAGGCTTTTCTTGCAGCGGATCAAGTAATGAAGATCAAAAACAAAAGAACAGAAGAAAAAGCAAAAAAGCAAAACACGGAAGGTCTTACGAACGTTATAACAATAGACTTTCCTCCGCTGAGAGCAAACACTAAAGCGGCAAAGAACACAAAAGCTTCAAAAGGCAAGGGCAGTGAAAAGGCTCACGGCAAAAAGAACAGCCGCAATACTTCCGCAGAAAAAAATGCCCACCAGCCCAAAAAGCCTAAAACTTCGGAAAAAACAGAGCACACAGTAAAGAACGAAAAAAGAAAGACACCCGTTAAGATAATACCGCTGGGCGGTCTTAACGAGATAGGCAAGAACTTTACCTGCATAGAGTGCGCCAACGACATCGTTATTGTTGACTGCGGCATGGCGTTCCCCGATGCCGAGCTGCCGGGCGTTGACAGCGTTATACCCGACTTCACTTATGTAGAAAAGAATATCGATAAAGTCAGGGGCATGGTCATCACCCACGGTCATGAAGACCATATAGGCGGCATACCGTATTTTCTGAAAAAAATGAACGTTCCCGTCTATGCCACAAGGCTTACTATAGGTCTTATAGAGGGCAAACTTAAAGAACACGGCATACTCAGCAGCGCAAAACTCAACGTTGTAACACCGCGGCAGACTGTAAAACTGGGCTGCATGGCGGTAGAGTTCATAAGGGTGAACCACTCTATCCCCGATGCCTGCGGTATGGCTATCCATACCCCTGCGGGCGTTCTCGTCCACACGGGCGACTTCAAGGTAGACTATACCCCGATAGAGGGCGGAATTATAGACCTCGCGAGATTTGCAGAGCTGGGCAATAAAGGCGTTCTCGCGCTTATGGCTGACTCTACAAACGCCGAACGCCCCGGCTATACCATGACAGAGCGCAAGGTCGGCGAGAGCTTTTCAAAGCTTTTCAGTCAAGCCGAGGGCAAGCGAATAATCATCGCAACGTTCGCATCTAATATACACCGCATACAGCAGATAATCGACAACGCCGTAAAAACAGGCAGAAAGGTCGCCGTCTCAGGCAGAAGTATGGTGAACGTAATAGGCAAGGGAATTGAGCTTGGTTATCTCAAAGTCCCCGACGATATTATGGTAGATATCGAGCTTATCCACCGCTATCCGCCCGAAAAGCTTGTAATAGTTACAACCGGCAGCCAGGGCGAACCGATGAGCGCGCTAACTCGTATCTCAAACGGTATGCATAAGCAGGTGGTCGTTACTCCGCAGGATTTCATAATAATCTCCGCTACCCCTATACCGGGCAACGAAAAATTCGTAACCAAGGTAGTAAACGAGCTTATGAAAAGCGGTGCAGATGTTGTGTATGAAGCTATGTATGAAGTCCACGTCTCGGGTCACGCCTGCCAAGAGGAGCTGAAACTTATGCTGTCGCTCGTAAAGCCTAAGTATTTCATACCCGTGCACGGCGAGTATAAGCATCTGCAAAAGCATAAAAATCTTGCCCTTTCACTGGGGATACCCGAAAAGAATATCATTATCGCAGATATAGGCAACGTCATAGAATCCGACGGCGTTGAAATGAAAATAACAGGCAATGTTCCGTCAGGCAGAGTGCTGGTAGACGGTCTGGGCGTTGGCGATGTAGGCGCGATAGTTCTGCGTGACAGAAAGCACCTTTCGGAAGACGGTCTTATAATAGCCGTCGCAACGATAGACAGCGCTACAGGCGAGATACTCGCAGGGCCCGACATCGTTTCAAGAGGCTTTGTGTATGTGCGCGAGAGCGAAGAACTCATTGACGAAGCGCAGAAGCTTCTGTACGATACTTTGCAAAGCTGCCTTACGCGCAATATGCGTGAGTGGGGCGCACTGAAAAACAAAATGAAAGATGCGCTCTCTGAGTTTATCTACCAGAAAACCAAGCGCAGCCCTATGATACTGCCGATAATCACCGAGGTGTGAACAGCTTAAAACAAATGCCCGAAAGAAAAGACTTTCGGGTATTTTTGCGCACAAAAAAGCTGCCTCTTTTAATAAGAAGCAGCCTTATTTTCATATCTCCGCCTTGCCGATGCATCAGCATATAAAACCCGCTGTTGCAGGGTGGATACGCCCTCCTTCGTGTTTCGCGCTCCCTTCGTCCGTTGCTGTCGCGGCATATAGCGGCGACGACGGGAAAGTCTGCAATCCGCACAAAGAGCCGGACTTCCTTTTAAATAGTGTTGGATTATATTGATCTGATCACTCGCACAAGGCAGAATATCATCTTGATATTATTCTAGCACATTTCAGTCAAAAATGCAATAGGAAATTTTCAGCATTATCTGCTATTCTTCTGCATCGTCTTCGTCATCATCAAAATCAAATATCTCGTTTATGCGGCGAAGAAACTCAGCGCCTATCTTTTCGTATTCCTCATCGTCTTCTATCGAGACCATAAGTTCCTCGTCGTTTTCAATAACAGCTTTCAAAATAACTACCTCGCCGTCATGATCAAGATCTTCTGGGTATGGCGTCAGCGCGTAGTATGTCTCACCGTTGTACTCCATGGAATCGAGCATCTCAAAGGTCATCTCCTGACCGTCTTCGTCAACCAGCGTGTAAAGATCGGGCGTGTATTCGTTCTCGTTATCTATCATATTGTCAGCCATGATAATTCCTCCTTAAAAACAAATAAGCTGTGTAAAGCAGCTCAACAATACTATTATAATACATTTGAATACGAAAGTCAAGACAGTAATTGTAAAAGAAATATTAAATAAAAATTTTTGAAAAAAGTTGAAAAAAACTATTGACAACTCACAAAAAGTATGTTATTATATAATCAAGGAAAAGGAAAGAGCCAAAGAGCTTCAGTACCGAGTACTATTTATATAAGCGGCGATGAGGAATATCAAACCTCCATAACATACAGCATATTTACCACGGCGCGTTTGATACATAGCATAGCTTAAATCACGAAAGAAAGGTGGGGAGTCCGATGGACAGTGAACAGACAGCTCGATACCACGCGGGCTTCAGCATCGTAAGATAAGAGGAACGTCAGTTAAATGCGCTTAGGGCGGCAACGGTTCAAACGATGAAGTTATCAAAGACGATGAGCGGCACGCAAACGGCAGATCAAGCAGTAAGTCTATGAAACTTTAAGGTATCGAAAAATTACAATTGAATACGATAGATCCTAAACTTATCCCGGAAAGAAGAGTGGGCAATATGATTTTGAGAAAGGCGTACATTTACATTAAGAAATAAGCAGCAAGGAGTGAGTCCGATGTACTAAGCAGCTTTCCCAAAAGGCATCTTAAAAATTTGTATAAAGGTGAGTCCAATGAGATAAGTATTTGTTTCGCGAGAAACGTTCAAATCAAAATTTATACAGGGGAGTGAGTCCACCTAACAGTCAGGCTTTTTACCCGAAAGAAATTTATTTGAAAAGGTGAGTCCGATGACTTGACGTTGAAAGTGTCGCAGCAGCGGCGCGTAGATCTCTTAAACAAATTATGAAAGGGTGCATTGTCATGAGGATATATAAAGCGGCAACGCATTTCAGTCTGAATATTATTTAAAGTTTAAGGAGTGAGTCCACCGGTTACTTTAGCTTAACAAACGGATATATAGAGAGCGGATAGTAATTATCCGCTCTTTTTTTGCGTGCCGACAAAGTCGGCACTTCACGGGGGAACCCCGAACTTGTTCCCCCTCTGTTTTCCCGTAAGGGGAAACAGTAGACCCCATTCCTGCATCGGCTCCGGTACCCTCACGCCCCAAATCACAAAATGATGTGATTTGGGGCTGCGCCGATAGCTGTGTAAACTGAGAGAAATGAATTCCCGAATTTTACTTATATTTAATGGCGCATTTATATACAAATTGTAAGCATTAAAATAAGTTCATACAACGCGTTATTTTTACTTTTTTAGCGTGGTAATGAAAAAAAGTCTTGCCATGAGGTAAAAAATATGCTATAATATATCCATGTGCTGTTTTAGCGCTTTTTGTAAGTATATAAGTATGAGAGGGGGAAGCGGCAGAATTTCGCCGCGTGAAAATGGGAACAAGTGAAATTTGTATCCTTATAACAATTATTCTCTACCTTTCGGGAATGGTAATGATAGGCGTTTTTTATTCAAGAAGAAATAAAGACGTCGGCGACTACTATCTTGGAGGAAGAAAACTAGGCCCGCTGGTGTCGGCTATGAGCGCCGAAGCCTCGGATATGAGCAGCTACCTGCTTATGGGTCTGCCGGGACTTGCGTATTTTACGGGTCTTGCCGAAGCAGGCTGGACTATCATAGGTCTCGCCGTCGGTACATACCTCAACTGGCTCATAGTCGCCAAAAGGCTGAGAGTCTATTCGCAAAAGACCAACTCAATTACCATACCCGACTTTTTTGCCGACCGCTTCCACGATAAAAGCGGCGTAATAATGGGTATATCAGCGGTGATAATCATCGTGTTCTTCGTGCCGTATACCGCATCGGGCTTCTCTGCGTGCGGCAAGCTGTTCCAGACACTGTTCGGCGCAAATTACCACGTCGCAATGATAATATCCGCAATAGTAATAATTTCGTATACCATGCTCGGCGGCTTCTCGGCTGCCAGCTTCACCGACCTTATCCAGAGCATCGTTATGACGTTAGCTCTTATAATCATTGTTGTTTACGGCGTAAATACCGCAGGCGGCCTTTCTAATGTTGTAGATAACGCAAGGTCGGTCGGCGGCTACTTCTCGCTCACCAGCATATATGACCCCGAAACAGGCGGCTCAAACAGCTATTCGTTCTTGCAGATAGTCTCAACGCTGGCGTGGGGTCTCGGCTACTTTGGTATGCCGCATATCCTGCTGAGATTTATGGCTATCAAAGATAAAAAGAATGTCAAGCTGTCAAGGCGTATCGCTTCCGTTTGGGTGGTTATCGCTATGTCAGTCGCCATATTTATAGGCTTCATCGGCAGTACGCTCTCTGCAAACGGCACTATCGAAAAACTCACCACCAGCGCCGATTCCGAGACCGTCATAATGAAAATAGCAACAGTACTCAGCGATAAAGGCGTAATATTCGCGCTTGCCGCAGGTCTGATATTCGCAGGCATTCTTGCGTGTACCATGTCAACTGCCGATTCACAGCTTCTCGCCGCATCTTCCAGTATGTCGGAAAACATAATCAAGGGCGTTTTCAAAGTAAAGATATCCGAAAAAATGTCCATGATAACCGCTAGAATCGTACTCATCGCAATAGCGATACTCGGCGTCATCTTCGCGTGGGATCCCAATAGTTCTGTGTTCAGAATAGTATCATTCGCTTGGGCAGGCTTCGGCGCAACGTTCGGCCCTCTGATGCTCTGCTCACTGTTCTGGAAGAGAACCAACAAATGGGGCGCAATGTGCGGTCTTGTCTCCGGCGGCGTAATGGTGTTCGTCTGGAAATTCGCAATAAGTAAGCTCGGCGGCTTGTTCACAATATATGAGCTGCTCCCCGCATTCATCATCGCGCTTGTGGTAACAATAGTAGTTTCCCTCGCTACCGCCGCACCCGAGCAGGAGATAATAGACGAGTTCAATGCCGTAAAAGAAGAAATGAAGTCTGAATAATTATTCCGTACATAAAGACCGTCAGAAATGGCGGTCTTTTTTGTTTGTAAACTTTTTGTTAAATGCTTGACATCTCAAATTAAATGGTATACAATTTACATAATATTGCAGATGTCGAAAGGGGATACACAATGTCAACTGTTTCTCTTAAAGATGTATATAAAGACTATTTCAAGATAGGCGCGGCGGTAAACAATCGCTGCCTTGATAACGATAAGCAGCTTATCTTAAAGCACTTTAGCTCCGTTACCTGTGAGTACGAAATGAAGTTTGCAGGTCTGCGCAGGCGTGACCTTACCTTTGATTTTGCAAATGCAGATAAGATCTACAATTTCGCCATTGAAAACGGCATCGAAGTCCGCGGACACAATTTCGTGTGGCATCAGGGTATTTATCCCGATGTTTTCGAGGATTTAAGCAAGCAGCGCCTCTTGCAGCTTTTGCAGGAGCAAATGAAAACAGCAGGGGAGAGGTACAGCAAAATTTCCAGCTGGGACGTACTCAACGAAGCTATTTCAGACGACTGGAACGGCTGGCTTAGAGATACCGTGTGGCTGCGAAAGCTTGGCGATGACTATTTCATGACCGTCTATCGCATGGCGCGCCGCCTGCTGCCCGATAAAAAGCTCGTCTATAACGATTTCAACGAGTACGAAGCACCCAAGCGCAAAAACATGATAAAGCTTGTAAACCTGCTGAAAGCCGAGGGGCTCATAGATGCGATAGGAATGCAGTGCCATATCAATATAAAAACCTGCACCGCCGATGCGCTCAAACGCGCGTTTGAAGACTTTTCAAAGCTCGGGCTGCCTATACACGTCACCGAGATCGATGTCGGTCTGCCCGAGATGGATGACCCCACGCCGCTTTCGCAAATGTCCGCCGAGCAAATAGAAAAACAGGCAACGCTCTATCAGCAGCTTTTCGCCATAATGCGCGAGTACAGCGAGATCATAGAGAGCGCGACCTTGTGGGGCGTGCGCGATGACCAAAGCTGGCTAAATAACTTCCACTTCAAGCGTGACTGCACCGCGCTGCTGTTTGATAAAAACGGCGACCCCACCGAGGCATTCTACCGCATAACGCAATTTTAATAAAAAATAAGACCGCAGATCTGATCCGCGGTCTTTATTTATGTCCGATTATTTGTCTTTGCCCTTCTTAGCGGCTGTTATAACAAGCGCAGAGCCTATCAAAGCCAGCGCAAGTGCAGCAGGAGCAGAGTCACCGGTCTTCGGGCTTGACGGGGTGGAGTTGGACGGTCTGTTGTTTTCGTCGCCGTCATTTCCTATTCCCGTGTCGCGGTCGTTACCGTCTCCGCCATTTGCAACGCCCTCGTCATTTTCGGAAGAAACATTGCTTTCGGTCTTGCTGTTGTTATCATTGTCGTTGTCAACACTGTCAACAACACTGTCGGTCTTGCTGTTGTTGTCAGTTTCATCAGCTACGCTGTCAACATTACTGCTGTCGTTCTTGCTGTTGTCGTCACCCTCATCTGCAACGCTGTCACCGGGTTTGCTTTCAGTAGGTGTGCTTTCAGTGGGCTTGCTTTCGGTAGGTGTGCTTTCAGTGGGTTTGCTTTCAGTAGGTGTGCTTTCAGTGGGCTTGCTTTCGGTAGGCTCACTTTCAGTAGGTGTGCTTTCAGTGGGCTTGCTTTCGGTAGGTGTGCTTTCAGTGGGCTTGCTTTCGGTAGGTATGCTTTCAGTGGGCTTGCTTTCGGTAGGTGTGCTTTCAGTGGGCTTGCTTTCGGTAGGCTCACTTTCGGTAGGTGTGCTTTCAGTGGGTTTGCTTTCGGTAGGTTTGCTTTCGGTAGGTGTGCTTTCAGTGGGTTTGCTTTCAGTGGGTTTGCTTTCGGGCTGACTCTCAGTCTTGCTGCTGCTGTCAGTCTCGCTTTCTGTAGGCGTAGTAGATGATGTCGGCTTTTTAAATGATACAGGAAGCGGACCCATGAAGTCACATCTGTGAGACTCTGCATTGGTCTCTATAGTGTTTGCTATAATGTTTCCGTCAACATTCTGATTTGCATATATCGCCGCATACGGAGCAAGTACGCTTCCGAGAGAAGCTTTGCCAAAAGTGTATGTACCGTGGTAACAATAGTCTTTTGAAGAACTGTCGTATATGTTCCAAAGAATTATTGTTCCGTCCAAAACATTTACTTCAGCATTAGTTACCGGATTGTTTTTCTCATCAGTGCGGTAAACGAATGTTTGAGAGTTGGTTGTATATTCTTTCTCTTTCTTGCCCTCTGCTAGTTTGACACCTTTCATATCAACGTTTATGATAAGAGACTGTGTACCTGGATACTCTTTTTTGCCATCATTATTGGTGTCTTCAAAGACAACATTCTTAATTTCAAAACCATTTTGGTATTTTGCAAATTCTTCAGCGGTCATGTTAAGAACATTAGCTTTGTTTGCGGCAAGATTAACAGTAGCCTTTTGCGCATTTTCGTCACCGCTTAATGTTACATTGGAATCAAGCTTTGCAAGATTCTTTGAAAACTCAGCATACTTTTTCTGATAATCAGCAAAATCCACATACGAGTTGTCAATAAAACCAACATAACTGTCTTTCATATCAACAAGATTTGCATTTGCCTTATCCACGCCTATCTTTATCTGACCGACTACTTTACCGTTTTCGTCAACAGGTTTTGGAGACATATTGGACTCATCGATGAAATCGCCGTTTGCATCAGTAATAACATGACTTTTGGGAACAAGCAATTCGTCTACTTTAGTTGAACCCTGAATTTGCAAGCTCTTAGTCGCAAGACTTATTTCGCCCAATACATCAGGATGTGTGCCGGTGTTTCCGACTTGTTCGCCCTTTTGGTTTGTACCGCTTGCCTGAAGCGCATTAACAGTAGGCGCAGCAAAGTTTCCGTTACAGTGCGCATTAAGAGTAATGTCCTCAAATGCAAACAAGTGGAATACGTTTGCAATGTCGAGAGGCGGGTTGTTTGCAGACTTGTAAGCTTCGCTCTCCGCAAAAGTTCCGCTCAGAACAGGTACGCCGTCTTTAGTATTGCTGTCATCAGCCGCAAACGACATAAAGGTCAGCGTAGAAGCAGCTACAGCAATAGCCGTAAACGCCGCCAGAATACGTTTATTCATAATAACATCCTTTCCAAAAATAAAGTTAAAAGATTGAAATAAAACGTTCTATATTTCGTTATTTTAATTATAACGTATACGGTGCTAAAAGTCAAGCGAAATAACTTGTTCATAATTCACAAACTTTTCATGATAAATTTATTCAAATTTTAAGATTTTTTAATTTTGATAATAATTTTAACTTACTAAAGTAAAAATATAGCATAAAAAACCAAGGCGGACGTAGAAAATCCGCCTTTTTAGTTGCAAAAAAATCAAACCAGCCCAAACTTTTACCCTCCGACCACCCACTACCGATAAATACGATTATAAGAAGCAAAAGGGTAAAAATCGCAGAAAAAACAGAAAAAGAGTACGCAAAAGTCAGGAAACAAAGAAAAGTGAGTGAATGTACATATGAGCGAGACCGAGAGAAAGAACAGGCAGGTGCGGTTCGACGAGATAAAGCACACGATACAAAAGCTCGAAGGACTTATAGAAATAATTGCCCTGATGCTTCTCTATTATTTCATATGGCGCAAATGCTACGATATACCCAGTATGCACAAATACTCAGGCAACGGAAAATATCTGCTGATGGCGGTTTACGGAATACTTACTATAGTGCTTTTTACATACTGTGAGGGCTTCAAATACGGATACTTAAAACTTTCTGATGTGAGCATATCACAGTGGATATCTTTGCTCATAGTCAACACGGTGACATATTTCCAACTATGCCTTATAGCCAACCGAATGATAACGGTACTGCCTATGCTTCTTCTTACGGGCATAGATATAGCGGTGTCTTTTGTACTGTCACTCATTTTTACTGCGATATATCACAGGCTGTACATACCGAAAAGAATGGTAATGGTATACGGTACTGAAAACTCATTATCGCTGAAGCTAAAAATGGAATCGCGTAATGACAAGTACAGGATAATGCAGACCATATCGTGCAGCGAATACAGCTATGACGAGATAATAAGCGAGATAGCCCGTTATGATGCGGTAGTAATAAACGACGTTGACGCCAAGATACGCAACGACCTGCTGAAATACTGCTACAGCCATTCTATAAGGACATATCTCGTACCTAAGCTGAGCGACATAATCTATTCGGGCGGAGACGACATAACGCTGTTTGATACACCTCTGAAACTGGTAAAAGGCAGAGGGCTTACCCCTGCACAAAGGTTTGTTAAGCGTACTTTCGATTTAATTCTTTGCATTATAGCTTTGATACCAACTTTGCCGATAACTCTGATAATTGCGATAGCGATAAAGATAGAAGACGGCGGTTCTATATTCTACAAACAAAAGAGAGTAACGCGCGGCGGCAGGACGTTTGATATTCTTAAATTTCGCTCGATGATAGAAAACGCCGAAAGCGACGGCAAGCCGCACCCTGCAACTGATAATGACGACAGAATTACCAAGGTTGGTAAAGTAATAAGAGCAATGAGGCTTGACGAGCTGCCGCAGATATTCAACATCATCAAGGGAGATATGTCGATAGTAGGACCTAGACCTGAAAGAGTCGAGCATTGTGAGCAGTATAGTGAAAAGATACCTGAGTTTGAGTTTCGCAACAAGGTCAAGGGCGGGCTTACGGGTTATGCGCAGATATATGGAAAGTACAACACCTCCGCGCTGGACAAGCTCAGGCTTGACCTGATGTACATTGAGAATTACTCGCTCATACTGGACATTAAGCTTATTCTTATGACGATAAGGATAATGTTTAAGAAAGAAAGTACTGAGGGGTTTGCGGAAAGTCAGGCAGAGGCAGCCGAGGAAAGCGTTGAAATAAACAACGAAATATCGGAAAGCAGTATTATAGGATAGAAATTCTTATTTGATTAAAATGGGGAATACCATGAAAAAAGTCGCAGTAATTTCACAAGGATATTTTTGGACGCCCATAGAGTCCGGTCCGACAAGATTTTTTCAGATCGCGAGTACTTTTACAAAATCGGGTCATGATGTAGAGGTCATAACTACCGACTTTCAGCATTTTGAAAAATGTAAGCGAAACATAAATGGTATACTAAAAGAACATTATCCGTTTAAAATTACATTCATACATACACCTGCATACAAGAAAAATTTAGATTTCCGCAGGATCTACAGTAATTTTGTTATATCAGGCAAGATCGCAAAGTATTTGTCGGAACATATATCGGAATATTCTGCTGTATATTGTTCGATACCTGCCAATAATGTTGCAGCTAAAGTTGCTAAGGTATGCCACGATCACAGTATACCCTGCGTTATTGATATAGAAGACCTGTGGCCTGAAGCAATGGAAATGGTGATCAAAAGCAGACTTGTGCGCAAGCTGTTTCTCAAACCATTCTTAAAAGATGCGGAAAAGGCTTATAGATATGCTTCCGGCATTATCGGAACATCAGAAGATTATACTGCTAGAGCATTTAAGTATCAAAGCAGAAAGATACCCTATGATACCGTCTATGTCGGATGTGATCTTGAAGTTTTTGATAGTGGGGTCGAGCAGTATATCGGCGAAATAGATAAACCAACCGGAGAGTTCTGGATAACATATGCCGGTTCTATCAGCACAAGTTATGATATCGGCACGCTTATTATGGCTGTGGATAAACTCTGTAATGCAGGACACACAGATATAAAATTGCAGCTTTTGGGAACAGGTTCACTCAAAGACGAACTGGAAGAAATGGTCAAGACAAAGAACGTAAAGAACGTCAGGTTCTGGGGCTTCACCCCTTACAAGAAGATGGCTGCCGTATTAGCGAGATCTGATGTTGTCATAAATTCTTTTGTAAAAGGCGCTCCACAGAGTATTGTAAACAAGGTCGGCGACTATCTTGCAAGCGGTAAGCCGATGATAAACACTCTTGAAAATCCGATATTCTGTGACCTTGTAAATAAGTATAATGTGGGGATCAACATTGAACCTGAAAAGGTCGATGTCCTTGCTGATGCGATATTAAAGGTGAGAAATGATGAGGATATGCGCAAGAAAATGGGCGAAAGCGCCCGCAATCTTGCTGAGACTGAGTTTGACAGGAAAGTAAGCTACAAAAGAATTGTTGAAATGGTGGAGAAAGTAAAGTATTAGATCGCATAAGTGAAACAAGAATGCTATGAAATTAAAGTTGATGATTATAAATTCACAAGGAGCGTAATATATCTTGAATTTCAGAACTAATGACATTTTTAAAAATGTTTTAAGCAAAGATCCAAACTATATTAGCTTGTCGGAAAAAGATTTAAATCTGCTGAAAAGCACATTGATAGAAATGCTTGATGACATTAAAAGTGTATGTGAGGAAAATGGATTGAGGTATTCTTTAAGTGGCGGTACGCTGTTAGGCGCAGTCAGACATAAAGGATTTATTCCATGGGACGACGATGCCGACTTGGATATGCCAAGAGAGGATTTTTATAAATTTGCAGAAAAATTCAAAGAAAAATATAAAGATAAATACTGGATTCATATTCCCGGCAAAACTGATGATTATGGAATGATTATGGTCAAGGTTAGGAAGAAGGGTACAATTTTTAAAGAGGCAGCGGACTTGTACAATTCCGAATGCGGTGTATCTATTGATATATTTCTTGTTGAAAATACATATACAAATAATTTTTTAAGATTGATCCATGAAGTATTGTGTACAGCTGCTCTTGGAATGATATCATGCAGGAATTTTTATAAAAACAGAAAACTCTTTTTGTCTTTGACGGGCAATAATACAAAATTAGCATTGCTGTTCAGATTCAAGACTTTATTAGGCTTTTTAATATCGTGGCTCCCTGTCAGGTATGTTGCAAAACTTGCTTTCTCGGTATTCGGTATGTGTAAAAACGGCAATTCCAAATTAGTTGTAATACCAGGGGGAAGAAAAAAATTCAAGGGTGAGACATTTCTTCGCAAGGATTACTGCGAATATATTAAAGCTGATTTTGAAGGTCATCAATTCAATATTCCTGTGGGATATGACCGGATATTAAAGCAGCTATATGGAAATTATATGAAAATACCTCCTGAGGACAAACGCGAAAAGCATGTTGTTCTGGAGTTTAAAGTATAAAATTATATTAGATATTAAAGGATAGAAATGAATAAAATGACGAAAAAACAATTTGATATTCTGTTGGCGGCAAGCGAGAAATCTCCCATTGACAGCGAAAGCCTTGCTTTTGAGCTTCACCGTGAGTTGCTGGAAACAGAAGAAGATATTAAAACACTAAAAAAATTAAAGTATATTGATACTGATAACAGCATTACTGATAGCGGCAATGAATTTTTAGAAAAGTATAAAATAGATAATGCTGTAATTCTTGCTGCCGGAATGTCTACAAGGTTTGTTCCATTAAATTATGAACTCCCCAAGGGACTATTGAAGGTCAAGGGAGAAGCTTTGGTGGAACGTCAGATCAGACAACTGAGAGAAAAAGGTATTCAGAAAATAATAATTGTTGTCGGATACATGAAAGAAAAATTTGAATATCTTAAAGAAAAATATGGGATAACTCTGGTAGAAGCCGACGACTATGCTGAAAGAAATAACCATGCCAGCGTATATGCAGCACGCGAATATCTTAAAAATACTATAATAACTTCATCTGATCTTTATTTTGCTGAAAATATTTTTCAGAGATATGCTTACGATTCTTATTACTGTACTGTCTATGTTCCCGGGAAAACTGCCGAAAGAGGTATCAAAACCAATAGCGACGACAGGATAATTGATACATTTTATGGTGATAGGTGCTTTGATGTATGGGTCACGTTGGGTTATGCATTTTACTCAGAGAGCTTTTCAAAGAAAATGATCAGATATATTTCGGAAGAATATAAGAATGCGGATTCTGCGAATAAGTTCTGGGCAGACATTCAGGATGAGCATCTTAATGATTTATATATGTATGCGAAGAGATGCTCGGATAACGTTATCTTTGAATTTGATTCTTTGGAAGAGCTTAGAGATTTTGATGAGGAATATATCAACAATTCCGGTTCACGAATACTTAAACAGATCTGCAATATGCTTGCAGTAAAAGAAAGCGTAATAATCGGACTTACGCCAATGAAAGCTATAAAGTCGTCTGTTTTCAGATTCCGTTGTATGGGAAATACATATCTTTGCGATGTCGAACCTGACGGACGGGAAAAGATTTATTACGAAGGCAGGGCTTACTATCTTTGCAGGGATATTAAGCCTGCTTCGGTTGCATTATTTAAAATGGACAAGTCTATTCTTTACAAGAGAGGGTCGGATATGAAAGTTGAAGAACATCTTGAGCAGGCATTTAACTGTGCCAAAGATTTTGTAGACTATCATAAAAGGGCGCTGCCGCTGTGTGCTGCGGAAAATATAATTTCCGACTTTGCAAATCTTCCGCTCACCATAGGATTTCAGGAACGCTACATAATGAATAATGTTTATTCTTTCAGCATGGATGACAACTTTATTGGTTGTGAGAAGCTTTTGCCGTTCTATCAGATGCTTGCGGATGTATGTGAAAGAATTTTTGGAGCAAAGTATACTGACCCAAGGCCATTTACAGGAATGCACTGCATTGACATGATAGTTAAAACTGTCTGCAAAAGCGGAGATAAAATGGTTATTCTCAGCAAGGAACACGGCGGCCATGCTTCAGTTGAGCCTGTCGTAAAAAGACTCGGTGTGATTACATATAATGCGCCGTATGATTTGGAACGAAATGACCTTGATTACGAGGCACTTAACGACATGGTCGAAAAGGAAGGCATAAAGTTCATCTTGCTTGCTCCCTCGGATATTATAAGACCTATGGAGGTCAGCAGGATCAATACAGAACATACTGTGCTTCTTTACGATTGCAGTCAGGTCATGGGTCTGATAGCGGCGGGGCTGACTCCCAATCCGTTAAAGACAATGAACAATATGATCATGTTTGGCGGAACACACAAAACATTTCCGGGACCTGCATCAGGACTGATAATGACAAATGACAAGCACCTTCACGATATGATGGAAACAACTATTAATCCTCTTTATCTCAGACATTCTCAGATGCATCAGAAGATCAGTCTGCTGTTTGCAATGTTGGAATTTGAGAAATACGGTTCTGAATATATGAGCCATGTTGTACACTGCTCAAATTATCTCGGTAAGAAGCTTCGCGAAGAAGGATACGATGTTGCAGATATCGGAGGAAAGATATCCGAGACACATCAAATATTTATAAGATGCAGCAAAGATGTAATGGACACTATCTATGATAATGCATATAAGTGCGAAGTAACACTCAATAAGAAGCACAAGGAATTATTCCAGGGCTATGGAATAAGGCTCGGAACGCAGGAAATAGCAAGATATGACTGGAATGATGAAGCACTTGATAAAATTGCAGAAATAGTGGTCGAACTTTCTAAAAAGGATACGGACATTGAAAAAATCAAAAAAGAGGTAAGCACGCTTCCACCAAAATCGGTGCATTATACTTTCCCTGAGAAAGATATTGAGCCGTTTTACAATCTTCTCGAAAATCTCCATGAATTTTAAGGGCGTTCGGAGATAAAAATGAAAAACAATTCGATTAGTAAACTAAAAGCATTGGCATGCTATCTCGTTGTTTTAAACCACTTTAATCCAGCGGGGGGTATAACTACCTATACGCTTTCCCATTGCGGAGTTCCGATATTCTTTTTGGTTAGCGGTTTTTATTTTCTCAGTAAAGATGGCAGTCTACCTATAAGCAGGCTGGCTAAAAAAATAAAGCATATATGTTATCTGCTATTAGGGCATATCGCTTTATATTCTTTATATCAGCTTATAGTAGAAGTAAAGGGAGGCAGTTCTTTTATTGAGGCACTGAGCGGCCTTTTACCGTATTTCAGTATTAAAGCCTTCGCAAAAGCAATAATAATCGGCACGGGATTCATGGGCGGTGGAGAATGGTTTTTAGTATCCTTGATAGGAGCCTATGCAGTTATAGGGCTGCTGTTTCAAAGTGAAAAAATAAGAAAAATTATAACTAAGTTTTCAGCATTGATAGCTGTTCTGTTGCTTTTTGCACATATTATTGTGAGAGCAGTTATTGTTAAAATCGGTATTACAGGAATTGGACCGTTTTCTTTTCTTGAAACATATTCGGTGCGTAACACATGGTTTGACGCCATACCGTTTATGCTGATCGGAATGGCGATTAGAAATAACAGTCCCATTGTAATAAAATATCCTAAAACATACATAGCTCTTGCGCTTATTATCAGTGTTGGCGAGGGATATGCAAAGGATTATATATTAGGACTTGCGGAAATGGGAACGGTGCTATATATCGGTACAGTGTTTGCGGTTGTTTTTGCAATGATATGGTGTATTAACAATAATACCCAAGAAAATATATTCTCTTATATTGGAGAAAAGCTTTCAATGCTGATATATTTTTTACACCCGATAGTAGGCTGGACGATGCAGGATATAATAGGAGCATTTGCAGCGCAGCCTTTAGGAGTTTGCCCAAGATTTTTTGTTACTGCCGGTGTAATGCTGGTAACAACTTTAGTATCAGCGGCTATTGTTTACGGAAAATCAAAAATAGATCATATAGTTTTGAAAAGAAATAGCAGTTGATAAGGTAAAATACTGATATATAAGAAGGTAAAATTATGAGCATAGGTCTGATAAGCGTTATAATCCCAGTATACAATACCCCAAAAGATAAACTGGCGTACTGTATGAGCAGCGTTATGAGTCAGACATACAGTAATCTCGAAATTATTATTGTAGACGACGGCTCAGATAAGGACGTTGCCGAAGAAGCTGATGAATATGCAAAAAGGGACAAAAGGGTTACAGTAGTTCATATTGATAACTCAGGCTCAGCTCTTGCAAGAGCAAAGGGCATTTCGGTTAGCAACGGTGATTATGTTATTTTTATAGACAGCGATGATACTGCTTTATTGAATATGATAGAATGTTTAGCCGAGGCAATTCAAAGCACCGGCTCAGATTTGGCGTTAGGCAGATTATCAGTGATTTCAGAATACCCAAAGCTTACTGTAAACAAAGTAGACTATGACATTAAAACTTATAGTAATCTTGAGGCTTTGGAACATTTAATCACTTGCAACGGTATCGGGTCAACTCCTTGTTGTCGATTAGCCAAAAAAGAAGTGTGGGGCGATTGCCCTTTTTTACCTGAAAGTTTGCATGAAGATTTGGCATCAACTTGGGAGGTATTTGAAAGGTGCAATAAAGTTGCCGTTTGTGAAATAGACATGTATTTCTATTATCATGGGGATCAGTCAAGCGTTCATCATAAAAAGAACTCAAAAAAATTCTGTGTTGATTTCTGGAAAGCATTTTACGAACGGCATGAAAATCTGTTACAGCGTTATCCACAGATGAAGAATGCAGATAGCTTTTCTTGTCTGATATACTGTCCTCAGATATGGTCCGCGAACTATAACTCATATTGTAAAGACGAATTAAAAGACCTCAGTGCTGAGTGTGTAAATTTGTTTAAAAGCTCATGGGCAGATGGAAAGAAGTATGCAAAGCAACATTGCCTTAAATGGAAAAAGTATATTCTGTTTCGCATTTCTCCATATTTATATAATTTTATATATTCGATGTGGAGAAAATTTAGAGGGATAAGAAAGTGAAAATATGAATTTTGCACTTTTATAATCATATGTGTAAACCAAAAATCTAATATATAAGGAGAGGTGCTAAGGTGGCGGTTTATTTTGTAGGAACTTCTTTGTCGATTTTGTTTGCATATATCGCCCTGAAACTCAAAAACTATGGCCGGCTTTTCATCGCAGAAAGACAAATTATGTACAAATTATTTGCCTTTTTGTCATTTATTCCGCTAACTTTTATTATGGGAGTGAGGTATAATGTAGGAACGGACTATGGATCTTACTACAGATTTTTTTATTCTATGCCAAAATATGTAGAAAGTGGCTATAGGTTGTTAAATGAAATTTTAAAAAAATTCACCAGTGATCCACAGAGCATTTTTATAGTTTCAGCTATTATTATTTGCGGATCATACTATTTTATTATTTATAAAGAATCCATCTCCCCAGTTTATAGTATATTGCTTTTTGTGCTTTGTAAAGATTATTTTATAGCTATGAATGGGATGAGACAATACATTGCTACAGCAATAATGATACTTGCGCTTCCTTATATGAAAGAAAAAAAGGTTATTAAATCACTTCCATTTTTTATAATTGCGTTTTTATTTCATAAGTCAGTTGTTATATTTATTCCGTTGTATATATTATATAATGTCAACATTCCACCCTTAAGAAGCGGAATCATTGTGATTGTAATATATCTGTTGTCATTTACGATACGCGGCTTTATTTTACCTTATTTAGCGAGATTTGGCTTTTATAGCAATTATTTTACTAATTCATATGCAAATAAAACTGAAAATTTCAACTGGGCATATATGCTGATATTTTTAAGCTTCTTTCTTCTTTTGGCATATGAATATGAATCAGTAAAAAATTCTAAGGAATTAAAGTTGTTGTATTCAGCGGTAACTTTGTGCCTTTTTGTAATGTCTTTAAGTGCAGTAATGCCATCCAATATTCATAGGCTAACGTGGCATATGAACTCGTTTATAGTAATGTATGTTCCTCTTGCTATAAAAAATCTGAATCTTAAAATATCTAAAACATCAATCAGCAATATTGTAGCTGTGGTAATTCTGGTGGCATATGTGGGAATAATTATAAATGATTTTTCAATCGGCAAGCAGGATGTTATACCATATCAGACCATGTGGAGCAGATAGTTTTAGGAGGGTAAAATGAATAAAATTGCAATTATTACTCCTTATGATGATATAAATTTTGGTAATAAGATTCAAAATTATGCTGTTCAGAGATATTTTAGCCTTTTAGGCTATGATGCGTGCACAATTCCCTATTATGAACAGGCACATGTTTATTTAACTCCAGATGCGATTGTAAAAAAGGCAGTTCATCTCGCTTTGTACTTTACAAAATATGAAAAGATACGTCGTTATCAATTACTAAAAACAGACGAAAGAAGGAGCTACATATTAGAATTTTCCAAGCAGTATCTTAAGATTGCTCCAATGATTAAATACCGCAAACTTCCGCAAAACTTCAATAAAGAATATGATTATTTCGTCACCGGCTCTGATCAAGTTTGGCACGGATGGAAAAATGACCGCCATGAGCTTGAATATTTTTTTCTTATGTTTGCTGAGCCATCGAAGAGACTTACCATCGCCCCAAGCTTCGGCTTCGACAAGTTCCCGAAAAAATATCTAAAAATCTACAAAAAGGGTCTTGAGGGTTTTGAATACTTATCCGTCCGTGAGGAGCGCGGTGCCGAGCTTATTAAAGAACTTACCGGCAAAGAGGCGACTGTGCTTCTTGACCCGACTATGCTTATTGATACATCTGAGTGGCTTGAAATTCTGAAAAGACCTTCGCAGTATGTTGACGACAAGTATATTTTTGTATACGCTTTGGGCGGCTTTAAGGGCGAAGTCAAAGAAAAAACCTGCAAGCTTGCCGACGAACTTGGACTGCGGGTAATCGACATCATGGATATTGACAGCGATTATTATATTCACACCCGCCCCGACGAGTTTTTATATTGGATTCATAACGCGCGGCTTGTCGTGACGGACAGCTTTCACGCATCGGTTTTCTCTATTCTGTTCAATAAACCGTTTGTATATTTTAAAAGAGCAGATCAGCCCAGTATGGGTAGCAGGCTCGAAACGCTCTTTAATAAGTTTAGAATAGTGGGTAGAAATTTTGACGAACTTAAAGATTGTTTTGAAAATGCAGGAGAGACCCGCGAAAAGCTATTTGAGGTGGATTATTCAAATGTGCCTGCAGTTTTAGAAGCAGAACGAAAAAAGGCAGCGGAATTTTATAAAAAGTGTTTTCATGAAGAGTGATAAAGTTTATATCGAGGGACGCATAGATGAGTTTTAATAGAAAAAAGCAAATGACGCTTGGCGTTGTACTATCATATATAACCATCGCCGCTGAGCTCCTGACGGGACTTTTATATACACCACTTGTACTGCGTCTTCTAGGTCAAAGTCAATATGGAGTATATTCGCTTGTCACATCTTTTATCGGTTATCTGACGATTTTCAATGCCGGAGCAAATGCTGCATATATAAGATTTTATGTTCAGACCAAGGAAACGGATAAAACAAAAGTTGACGGCCTTAACGGCTTGTTTTTGATTATTTTTTCAGTTCTGGCAATTATAGGAGTTGGTGCCGGCCTTTTAATTTCGCGATTCTCGCCACAACTTTTTGGTGATAAGATACTTCCGCAGGAATATGAACTTGTTGAAAAGAGTTTTATTCTATTATCAGCATTGACAGGGGTAATGGTTTTCAACAGTTGCTTCAACTCTATTGTTATTGCTAATGAACGATTTATATTTGGCAAGGCTATAAACGCTTTATCTGTCATAGCTGCGCCAATCATTACTGCGCCATTGTTATATAGGGGCAGCGACTGCACGACCATAATTTCGGTTAGGCTTGCTATTACCGGCATTATGCTGATAGCCAACATCTTCTTTTGCTTTAAGAATATACATATCAGGTTCAAGCTGGAGCGTTACAGCAGTACATTGGTTCGCACAATTTTTGTGTTTACATGGTTTATCTTTTTGCAAAGTGTGACTGATCAGCTAAACTGGCAGATAGATAAACTGATACTCGCAAGAACACATGGAACAACCCAAATTTCTGTTTATTCTGTTGGCGCAACTTTTAATTCTATTTATATGCAGCTCGGAATGGCGGTTTCCGGAGTGTTTATATCTCAGGTCAACAGATTGGTGTCGCAAAGAGCAGATAAAGAGTTGAATGATTTGTTTGTAAAAACTTCTCGTCTGAATATGTATATAACCTGTCTCATTATGCTTGGCTTCACCTTCTTTGGAAAAGCATTTGTGCTGCGCTGGGCAGGCTCTGAATATTCGAATTCATTTATAGTTGGTTGGCTGTTGATGTTGCCATTGACTCTTACAATGACACTTGGCTTGCAATTGGATATATCTCGCGCAAAAAATCTACATCATATACAGATAAAGATAAATATTGTGTTATGTATACTTAATTTTTTAGTAAGCATTCCCCTAGCAATGAAATGGGGCGCTCTCGGCAGTGCGTTAGGAACATTTATTACTGAAGTTCTTATATGCTTTATAGTTCAGCCTCTATATATATGGAAAATCCTCAAAATGGATATGAAAAGGACATTTTTTGAACTGTTGAAAGTTTTGCCGGCAATGGTCATTCCTATAATAGTCGGTATCCTGCTGAACATATTTGATATTATACAGCCGAATTATAGATCTATCGGATTGCTTGCAATCGGCTTTGCGGTAATCTACGCTGCTTCTGTTTGGTTTATTGCGATGAAAACCGAAGAAAAGAATATGATCAAAAAATTAGTTTTCAGAAAAAGAATGTGAGGAAAATCAATGGACACATATTATTCTAAAGAAGTTAATGTGCAGATACTTGTTTCGCTTATGAAATCACACGGAATAAGAAAAGTAATTGCCAGCCCCGGAACAACAAATATAAACTTTGTCGCAAGCGTTCAACAGGATCCGTATTTTGAGCTTTATTCTTCCGTTGATGAACGCTCGGCAGCATATATCGCCTGCGGTCTTGCTGCCGAAAGCGGCGAACCTGTTGCTCTTAGCTGCACCGGAGCCACCGCTTCTCGCAATTATATTCCAGCCCTTACGGAAGCATTTTACCGCAAGCTGCCTATCCTTGCCATCACCTCAACTCAGCATTCGGGCAGGATAGGTCAGAATATGGCTCAGGTCATAGACCGAAGAGCTGTTCTTAATGATATAGTGAATCTAAGCATACAAGCCCCGATAGTACATACCGAGGAGGACAAGTGGTCGCTTAATGTGCAGATAAACAGAGCCTTATCGGAGCTTCGCAGGCATGGCGGAGGACCTGTTCATATCAACCTCGAAACTTCATATAATAAAGATTTCACATTGAAAGAGCTTCCGCAAGCAAGAGTTATAAAACGAGTGTGCTATGGCGATAAACTGCCCAAACTGCCAAACGGCAAAATAGCAATCTTTGTTGGAGATCATAGAAAATGGTCAGAAGAACTGACAAAAGCCGTAGATGAATTTTGTGGGAAATATAACAGCGTGGTATTGTGCGATCACACTAGCAACTATCGAGGAAAATATCGTGTTCTTGCAAATCTGATCACTGACCAGAAACAATATACATCACCGTGTATTTCGCCCGAGTTACTAATCGATATAGGAAATGTTTCGGGAGCTTATATGTCGTTGAAACCTAAGCAAGTCTGGAGGGTAAATCCTGACGGTGAAATTCGTGACACATTCAGAAAGCTTACAAAGGTTTTTGAAATGAAAGAGCTTGCTTTCTTTAAGGCATATAATACTCAAAGTTCCGCACAAGAAAAACGTCGTGAGTACTATGATGAATTTGTAGCAGAACGTGTAAAAATTGCGGCAAAGATACCCGAGCTGCCGTTTTCAAATTCGTGGATAGCACAGCATACTGCAAACCGTTTGCCTGGAAATTCTGTTCTTTATCTCGGTATCCTCAACACTTTACGTTCGTGGAATTTCTTTGAAACGCCGGAAAGCGTGACCTGTTACTCTAATACAGGGGGATTTGGGATAGACGGCGGCTTGTCTGCACTTGTCGGAATGTCGCTTGTTAACAAGGACAGATTATACTTTGGATCAGTTGGCGATTTGGGCTTTTTCTATGACATGAATGCTCTCGGAAACCGGCATGTAGGGAATAACCTCCGTTTGATGATTGTAAACAACGGCCGCGGCACGGAATTTCGCAATTACAACCACCTCGCTGCAAGATTCGGCGATGATGCGGATGCTTATATGGCTGCCGCAGGGCATTATGGAATGCAATCACGTGAGCTTGTGAAACATTACGCCGAAGATCTGGGATATGAATATCTGAGTGCATCAAGTAAAGAAGAATATTTGGCTGCGGTTGAACGATTCCTCACTTCTGAATTAACTGCCACGCCAATGGTGTTCGAAGTGTTTACTGACAGCCAATGTGAAAGTGATGCGATCAAAATAATGAATAATCTTGAAACTTCGGTGACAGGTTCGGCAAAGCAGTTTACCAAAAAAATTCTCGGTGAAAAAGGTGTCCAAGCAGTAAAAAAGATATTGAATAAATAGTATAGAACTATATATTCAAGAAAGGTATATTATGTTTAAAAGTATAAAAAAATTTATTAGGAAACTTATCATGCTCTTCAAAGAAGAAAAGAAGATCCCTATTCCTGCCCCAATAAACGCTTCAAAACTTCTTAATGGTAAAGTTGCACTGATCACAGGCGGCAGCAGCGGAATCGGGTTTGCCATGGCTGAAAGCTTTCTTAAAAGCGGCGCTAAGGTGATCATCGCTGGAACGAACGAAGCAAAACTTCGCTCATGCTGCGAAAAACTCGCCGGGGGGGGTAAATCCTCATACATAGTTATTAACGTTAAGGACGTAAAAACAATGTCTGAGAAGATAAAAACTGCCGCCGCGATGTTTCCTGAACATAGGATAGATATTCTTGTAAATTCTGCAGGAGTAGTCAGCAAGTCCGACTTTATGGATATGTCGGAGCAAGAGTATGACAACATAATGGATACCAACGCAAAAGGCACGTTTTTTATGTCTCAGGCAGTTGCAAAATACATGATAGAAAACCGAATCAAGGGACATATTCTGAACGTGACCTCATCATCGGCGCTTCGCCCTGCATGGACACCCTATCAGATGTCAAAATGGGCGGTCAGGGGTTTTACTCTTGGCGCATCGGACAAGCTTTTACCCTATGGTATTGTAGTCAATGCGATAGCCCCCGGACCGACCGCTACGCCTATGCTTGGCAAAAACGAGGGTGATGATACTATTTATCATCCAAATACGCCGGCAAAGCGTTATGCCATGCCTTCTGAAATTGCTGCGCTGGCGACGTTTATGGTCAGCGATATGGGCGACATGATCGTAGGAGATACGTTCTATATGACCGGAGGCAGCGGAACAATTACGCTTCACGGATAAACGTATGCGGTTTTCTTTCATGACAAAGAAAGGAAACCAATATGAAAATACTTGTCTTAGGCGGAACAGGCGCAATGGGCATCGATCTGGTGAAAATTCTTGCGGAACGCGGTGATAATGTCACAGTCACCAGCCGCTCTGAAAGAAAGTCAGAGTTTGACAATGTAAAATATGTCAAAGGTGATGCGCACGATACTGCTTTTCTAAAATCTGTTCTGGTTGAAAAATACGATGCGATAGTTGACTTTATGGTCTACAATACAAAAGAATTCAAGGCAAGGCGCGATCTGCTTCTTGGCTCAACAAATCAGTATGTTTTCTTGAGTTCAAGCCGCGTTTATGCTGATTCTGAAACACCTATCAATGAGGACTCACCACGGCTTTTAGATGCAACCACCGACAGCGAATATCTCAAAACAGATGAGTATGCCCTTACAAAAGCACGGCAAGAAAATATGCTGCGCAGATCAGGAAAAACCAACTGGACGATAATTCGTCCGTACATAACTTACAGTGACCAGCGTTTACAGCTAGGCGTTTATGAAAAAGAATTATGGCTCTATCGCGCTTTGCACGACAAAACGGTCGTATTTCCAAAAGCGATCGCAGAAAAATATACGACCATGACACTCGGCGCGGATGTAGCTATGGGGATATCAAAGCTGATCGGCAATGAAAAAGCTATGGGAGAGGCTTTTCACATAACGACCGATAAGGCAATCAAGTGGGAAGATGTTCTTTCGATCTATAAGAGAGTTTTTAATGAAGTGACTGGAAAGAAGCTCAAAATAAAATACGCAGATGATCCGAAACCGATCTATGAGGCTATGGGCAATAAATATCAGGTGATTTATGATAGGCTTTTTTACCGCAGATTTGATAATACAAAATTTTTGCAAGCGGTGGGCGAATTTAAATTTATATCGCCTGAAACAGGTTTGGAGAAGTGTTTGCGAGAATTTCTTGAAAAGCCTGTATTCAGAACTACTGCAACGTTTGCTTTAATGGATAAATTTACGGGAGAAAGAACAAGGCTGTCTGAAATATCCGGTATGAAGAAAAAATGCAAATATCTTGCGGTGAGGTATTTGCCAAACAGTGTAATACACTGCATAAAAGCAGTGTTAAAATAATCTTTATAAAGAGGTAATCAAAATGTTTAAGCTTTCAAATCTCAAAAAATTCACAAAGGACAACTGGACCTATCTCAGCTGCGATTTCGATGTAACGGAAATAAAAAATCCGTTCCAAGAAAAAACTATGTGGGTAGCAGTCGAAGAAAAGAATGCGGATATGCTCGCAGACAATGTGTATGATCCGTTTGTGCTTGTACCTGTAATTCTTGGAATGTATTACAAGCAGGACGTCCATATTGACGGAAATATCTCGCCGAGGCTATATCATAATATGCAGCACTATCTGATGAATATTTTTGACAGGTTCTCCGATCATACTGCTCCTGTTAAATTTACTGTTAACGGTTTTGATACCGTAAAGCCAAATGGGGGGGTAAACTTGATCGGCACAGGAATATCCTGCGGTGTCGATTCGCTTGTTACGATCTATGATAATTACATAAATGAAAAAGATCCTGATTTCAGGATCAACAGCCTGTTCTTTGTAAATTGTGGTACGCACGGCGATTATGAGGATAAAGCTTCTCACAAGAAATACTGGGACAGAGTTGCGCTTAACAAAACAGGTGCAGAAGACCTTGGTTTGCCGATGTACCTGATCAACTCAAATTATCACGCATTTACCCATAAAATCGGTGAACAGAAAATTGGGTATCTGGCGATTTACTCATGTGTTTTAAGTTTGCAGAAATACATCAGAAGATATTACACCTCCAGCAATCTGAGCTATGATGAGATAGCAGAATTCAACAGGCTTTCCCGCGATTTTGATATTGCTGAATACTGCGAATCATTTATGCCGCACCTTATTTCAACAGAATGTTTTGAACTTGTTATTGATGGCTGTCAGTATACGAGAGCTGAAAAGACAGAACGTATCAGCGAATGGGAGTTTGCACAAAAGCATCTGAATGTTTGTGTTCCCGCTGCCGATAAAGGTCATAACTGCTCCTGCTGCAATAAATGTATGTGGACACTTATTCCGCTGGAAGCAATGGGCAAACTCGACAAGTTTAAAAAAGTATTTAACATTGATGTCTATAAAAAGAACGCTTATAGATGGAAATGCAGCTTTCTTTCCCATTATGGCAAAGATTCTATGGAGACTTCTATTATGAGGTATGCTAAAAAGCACAACTTGAGCTTGCCTCCAAAATGGTTCGCAAAAATCTACTGGTTTATGTACCGTGTCTTTAGAAAAATAGGATTGATAAATAATAAAGGATGATTATATGCTCAAAAAACGTGAATCAAATTTTGACCTGCTTAGAATACTATCTGCCTTTGCAGTAGTAATGCTTCATGTTTCCGGAAGTTTTTTGCAGCCAAATGAGATCGGGGCATTTGAAAACTGTCATTTGCCTGTTATGGTTTTAAACCACATTGTGCGCTTTGCTGTACCTTGCTTTTTTATGCTGTCCGGTGCGTTTATCCTTGCCGATGAACGCAACGCTGATTACAAGTATTTCTACAAAAAATCGTTCAAGAATATCGGTATTACAAGTGTTATCTTCTGTGTCCTTTATGTAATTTATGGCGTTGTAAAACTTATGGCAGGAGTATTTATATTCAAAAAACACGGAACCGATCACGTTCTGCCGGGAATGATTTCAGTCTTTAAAAATATAGTGGCAGGCAGCCCGTATTATCATCTTTGGTATCTGTTCACCCTTGTAGGACTATATCTTGCAGCACCGTTTGTTATACGGCTGTCGTCAAACCTTTTCGGGGGGGTAAACTATACGGAAAAACAACAACAGTTTTTCTTATCCTTGCAAGTGTGAGTTATATAACAAGTGAGCATCAATTAAAATGGGATATAGGTTGGCAGTTTTGCTTTTTGAGCTTTTTTCTGATGGGATACAAATTACGCCGATGGGGAATAAGCAGAAAAAGCAATCGCACCGCACTTATGTTGATCACATTTGGAATTGTGATAAATGTATTATTGGCATATATTAACTATCTTCGCGCTCTGAAAGGGTTGCCTGTAGATGTCATACAATATTATAAAAATCCGTTTTCCTATGCGCCGCTTGCGCCCATTGAGGTAGTAGCATCTTGCTTGATTTTTGCAGGATTTTCAGTTTTGAATATTAAGAAAAACTTTTCTAAATTAGCTAGGTATACGTTTTTGATCTATCTGCTCCATGCAGGGATATTGGATGCTATTTCAACTATTCTCGGCGATAGATTGATAGGAGATCAATCGGTGGAAACATTATCAATCCTTGTAATTTCAATTGTTGTATTTTTGCTCTCGCTGATAAGCTCAATGCTATACAGAAAATTTTCACCATTTGAAAAAAGAACACACAAATCAATTGAATTATATGAATAAGATCATTTCATGATAAATTTCTGTTTAAATTTATTTATACACCTTAACATCAACCCCCTTGACAACTGCTCTTTAAAATGTTAAAATAAGATAGAAAAGACTGAAAAAGGTCGAATTTTGCGTTTAAGGGGCAGTTTGATTTGAAAGAGAAAAAAACATATATTTTGTTTGCCGTCCTGTTTATCGGTATCACGGTGTACACGGTGTACATACACAACATGATGAACAAGGAAGTAAGGCTGAAAGGCGTTATTACGACTACCACGACGCAAAGCGAGACAAATGTTACCCAAAAAGATAATGATAAAGACAAAGAAAATGTCAAAGATACTGATAAAGATACTTCTTCTGCTGTAACTACCGTGCCGACCGAAGAACCCGAGGTTACAACAACGCCTCAGTTTCCAATGGACATTAACTATGCGACATATGAAGCGCTGCTCTGTGTGCCGAACATAGGCGAAAAGACGGCGCAGAATATTCTTGATTTTATCCATGAAAAAGGCGTAATTTCGGACATGGATATGCTGCTTGAGATAAACGGCATAGGTGAGGCGAAGCTAAATGACCTGAAGCGATATTTTTATGTTTCTGACATTTTCACGGTAACTACAACGACCACTGCCACGGAAAGTAAAACTACAAGCAAAGCAACTACAACTGCAAAACAAATTATGTTGGAACAAACTACCGTTTCAAAAACCACTACGCCGAAAGAAACGAAGCCGCCCAAAACAACAACTGTGACTACCACAACACCTGCTCGCGTGCGGACGAAAGTGAACATAAACACAGCAAGCGCAGATGAGCTTATGGCTTGCCTGCTTATAGACCGCACGCAGGCAAACGAGATAGTCACCCTGCGCGATGAGATAGGCGGCTACTCAAACATTCTTGAAATTCTTTACTGCGAGAGCATTTCGGACAGTTTGTATACCGAGATCGATGAGTATCTTGAAATATAAGCACCAAAAAGCCTTACCCGCAATTTTACGGATAAGGCTATTACATTCTCCTGCGAAGCTGATGTTTCCCTGACACGTTCGCGGTATTCTATTACGATCTGTGCTACAAACGCACCGTCGTTCTAAAGTTTCAAGTAACGTAATGTATAATACGTTATGTTGTCGTCAAGTCTCAATTATCTTCGGCTGCCGTTTTGTCGGATCTATTCTTTTGCTGTAGTTTTGCAATAAAACTAACTATTATAGTTGAAAACAAAATAGCAGTATTTAAACATATGCTTATTACCACGCCCAAACCATCACCTGCACCGGGTTCTCCGTAGCCTCTGTTAAATATCATAAACAAGTAATAAAACAAGTGTACTCTATAAAATAATAAATATATCAAGAAAGAAAATACAACTGTTGATATAACAGATAAATAGTAGCTGTCGGTCTCGCTCCAACGCATGAAACAAATAAGCTGAACAAAAGCATATATTATATCAAAAAACAATAGAAAAACAGGAGCAATAGCGGCGCCTGAATATGCAGTAACATTAAATAATAAACCGCATAAAAAACATTTTAATAGACTAGCAGCAATGTGCGAACTACATTTATGAAATTTGTTCATAATATTCTACCCTCCGTTGAACACAAATTTAATACCTGTGAATAATAAATATAACTACTCTTTTTTTATCATAATTGACATTGACCCCATTAGTGAATATAAGGATATTTGTAACATCATTTATATTCTTTGAAATAATGTATTGTTTATATGCTTAAATATGAAACGCTTTTTGCTGTAGCTTTGGTATTTTTCTATCATATTTTAACATTTTAAAGGGCGGTTGTCAAGTGTCAGGCGTTAAGGTCAAGGACTTCCTCAACGACCTTTTCAGCTATTGTACAACATATTACGAGAAATTGCAAGCACAAAAAAGCCTTACCCGCATTTTTATTGTTACGGATAAGGCTGTTTTTATTTGCTCTTTTTAAGTGATACTACTGCGGCTGCTGCGATCGCTATGCCTGCCAGCGCAAGACCAGTTCCCACGCCTGTGGGTTTGTTGCTGCTGTCGTTTTCGTCTTTTACGCTGTCAGATGAAGTTTCTGTTTGTGATGAACTTTCAATTATCTCTGAGCTGCTCTCCGTTTCGGAACTGCTCGGTGTTTCCACACTGCTTGGTTCTTCCGAAACAACTTCACTGCTTGACGGCGTAGTAATTTCAGGCTTTTTAGGCTCATCTATACCGATCAGCTCAACGCCTACAAGGTCAAGTGTTGTTTCATTGTCGTTTTCATAAATAAGGGTTATTTCAGTACACTTTTCGGGTATCTTAATACCCTCTATAACGGCTTCATACATACTGCTGTCGTCATTCATTTTGAACACAACATTGTCACCGTTTTCGGCAGTCCATTTGAATGTCTGAGCAGCATCATCGCATACGACTTTGAAACTGCCGCTGAGAGCAGAGGGATCGTGATCGGTCGATGCAGTAAGTTTAATTTCAGTAAGATCTGAAAGCTCCGAAGCAGAAGAATAAATGCCGTTTTCACCAACAAGAACTATCTCATTTGACTGTTTGTTGGGCTTGATAGTGTATGCAAAGGCATTCACACTAGCCATCGCAGCCACTGCTAAAGCTGAAATACATGCAAATATTCTCTTCTTCATTTTATGTCCTCCACTCAAATTATGTCGATTATTGTAGAATTATTACAAAATAAATATACTACCTGATTAGTGAGATGTCAAGATGTTACAGAAAAGTTTGTATATTCGCACAAACAATCGCAATAACTCAGTTGTAAATTAGTAGAATTTTGCTAAAGCCATTACTAGAAATCCAATTTATATTTGGTAGCTTAACATATCCCACACCTGATCCTTCTCACTGAGCATAAGTTTCGTGCCATCGGTGAGCGTGTATCCATCAGCATTTGCCGAGCCTGTGTACTTTCCCACAACGCCCCAGTCAATACCGATGGTCGGATCATTCCACGCTATGCCGCCCTCATCGTTCGGGTGATAGAAATCATCACACTTGTAGCAAAACTCGGCTGTGTCACTAAGCACCAGAAAACCGTGCGCCAAACCTTTCGGGATAAGAAACTGCTTTTTGTTCTCTTCTGTCAGTTCAACACCATACCATTTGCCGTATGTCTTGCTGCCTTTTCGTATATCTACCGCAACATCAAAAACCGAGCCTTTAATTACACGCACAAGCTTTGTCTGCGGATAGTTTATCTGAAAATGAAGTCCGCGCAGAACGCCTTTTGTGCTCATTGACTGATTGTCCTGAACAAAGTTGTAGTTAAGCCCTGCTTCTTCCATGTCACGCTGACTGTATGTCTCCATAAAATAACCACGGCTGTCTCCATGAACGGCAGGCTCTATTACGCAAAGACCCTCAATGCCGCCTACGTTTTTCTCTACCTTTATCTGCATCAGAGCTTTGCCTCCTTTAAATATCTCGCAAGCGCTTCTTGCCATGTGGGCAGTAACTCAAAGCCGTTTTCTTTAATACTTTGTTTATTCAAACGACTGTTAAACGGTCTTTTTGCTTTTGAAATTCCATATTCCGCCGTTGTAACAGGAATTACTTTCGTGTCTTTGCCAGCCTGACGGAATATCTCTTTCGCAAACTCAGCCCAGCTTATGTAGCCGCCCTCGTTTGATGCGTGGTATATGCCGTACCTTTCTGTCTCTGCCATATCCGCAAGCAGTCTTGCAAGGTCGGGTGTGTATGTAGGCGTACCTATCTGATCGTTTACTACCCGTATCTCTTTGTACTTTTCGGATAGCTTCAGCATCGTTTTAACAAAATTGTTGCCGTGGCTGCCGAACACCCAGCTGGTGCGTACTATGTAATACTTTTCAAAAGTGTTTCTTACCGCAAATTCGCCTTGAAGCTTTGTTTCACCGTAATAATTCAGCGGCGCAAAATCTTCGCAGTCGGGACTCCAAGGCTCTGTGCCCTCTCCGCTGAAAACATAGTCTGTAGAAATGTAGATCATCTTGCAGCCGGTTTCTTTGCAAGCCTCGGCAATGTATTTTGTACCCAATACGTTAATGGCGTATACTTTCGGCTTGTTTTCCTCATCTTCGGCAGCATCAACGGCTGTCCACGCCGCGCAGTGGATAACAGCATCGGGATTTACCCTTGTTATTACTTCGTGTACTGCTTTTTCGTCTGTGATGTCAAGCTGTATGTATTTGCAGTCTTGTTCAAAGCTGTCTGAAATATCGGTCGCTGTAGGTTCATGACCGCGCTTTTTAAGTTCTAGGATCATATCCCAGCCAAGCTGTCCGCCAACACCTGTTACTAAAAACTTCATCGTTTCACCTGTTCTTGTACATCTCGGCATAATAGCTTTGGTATGCGCCGCTGGTTACGTTGTTCATCCATTCTTCGTTGGCGAGATACCAGTCTATAGTCTTAACTATGCCGACTTCAAAAGGTGTTTCGGGATACCAGCCCAGATCGTTTTTGATCTTAGTCGGGTCTATGCCGTAACGGCGGTCGTGCCCAAGCCTGTCCTCAACGTGTTTGATCAGGTCTTCGCTTATGCCGTCATCTTTCAGACGGTCGTGAAGCTGAGAAATTATAGTCTTTACAATAAAGATATTAGGCTTTTCGTTGTGACCGCCTACGTTGTAGACTTCACCTATCTTGCCGCCGTTTGCTACCATATCTATAGCTTTACAGTGATCTTCAACATACAGCCAGTCGCGTATCTGCATACCGTCGCCGTATACAGGAAGCTGTTTGTGGTGCTTTACGTTATTTATCATCAGCGGTATAAGCTTCTCCGGGAACTGATACGGCCCGTAGTTGTTAGAGCAGCGTGTGATGTTTATCGGCATACCATATGTATCGTGAAAAGCCATTACAAAATGGTCAGCGCTTGCTTTTGATGAGCTGTAAGGAGAATGTGGGTCTATAGGTGTTGTCTCCATGAAATATCCCTCAGCGCCCAATGCGCCGTATACCTCGTCTGTAGATACCTGAAGATATTTCTTGCCCTCTTTCCAGGTCTTTGTTTCTGCGTTATACCATGCTTCTTTTGCTCTTTGAAGCAGATTTACAGTACCCATAACATTTGTCTGCACAAATATCTCGGGGTTGGCAATACTGCGGTCAACATGAGATTCGGCAGCAAAGTTTATGACATAGTCAAAGTCGTATTTTTCAAACAGGCTTGCAACAAGCACTTTGTCGCAGATATCTCCCTGCACGAAAACATGGCGAGGATCATCTTCCACACCTTTTAAGTTTTCAAGATTTCCTGCGTATGTAAGCTTGTCTAAATCAACAAGCAAAATATCGTCATACTTTTTGAGCATATAGTACACGAAGTTAGAGCCGATGAATCCGGCACAACCGGTGATAAGATATTTTTTCATTTTCAGCTCTCCCTCTTAATACAAATGCTCCATATACTTGCCGTCTAGCACATCTTTCAGATACTGCCCGTACTGGTTCTTTTTCAGCACTTCATATACTGCAAGTACATCTTCTTTTGTTATCCAGCCGTTGAGGTAAGCTATTTCCTCAAGGCAGGCTATCTTTCTATGTTGGTGGGTCTCCACCGTTTTTACAAAATTTGTGGCATCGACCAGACTTTCATGAGTACCTGTATCCAGCCATGTGAAGCCCTGACCCAAAAGTTCAACATTCAGGGCATTATTTTCAAGATATATTCTGTTAAGGTCGGTTATTTCGAGTTCTCCGCGTGCAGATGGTTTCAGACCTTTTGCATACTCAACAACGCGGTTGTCATAAAAATACAGTCCCGTCACGCAGTAATTGCTTTTAGGGTGCTGCGGCTTTTCTTCTATACTTACCGCTTTACCTGTGCTGTCAAACTCTACTATTCCGAATCTTTCGGGATCGTCTACATAATATCCGAACACCGTTGCACCCTTGCCGCTGTCTGCGTTTTCAACGGCTGCTTTCAGACGTTTTTTCAATCCGTGTCCGGCGAAGATGTTATCGCCAAGCACCATTGCAACGCTGTCGCCGCCGATGAAGTCTGCGCCGATGATAAACGCCTGTGCCAGACCGTCGGGCGATGGCTGTACTGCATAAGAAAGCTCAACGCCGAACTGGTGACCGTCGCCCAGCAGATCCTGAAATCGCGGTGTGTCCTGCGGCGTGGATATGATGAGTATTTCTCTTATCCCTGCGTTCATCAGCACCGACAGGGGATAGTAGATCATAGGTTTATCGTATATTGGCAGCAGCTGCTTTGATGTTACTTTTGTCAATGGGTACAGCCGCGTGCCGCTGCCGCCCGCTAGGATCATGCCTTTCATAAATGCCTCCTAAGAGATTTTAAGTTTTTTACATATTTTATTTTCAAGCAATTTGTATTTTTCTGATACTCTTTCAAAATATCTGTCCCATAACTTGAAAAAAGGTTTTTCTATCAGTTTAATTCGAGCCATATCTATCAGCGTACATATGACAAAAATCGCGATAACACTTCCAAACGCATGCAATGCAAGCAGATCAGAACCGTATGCACCGACGTTGTTAAGAGTATCTTTCCAAATCCACTGACGCATAGTATCACTGTTTGCATGAATGAGCAAAACTCCAAATGTTGATGCTGCAAAGGTGTTAATAAATTTACTTTGCCTGATCTTTAAATTCTTAAAGAACATAAACGAACATACGCCATTTGTTACTGCCAGAAACGTGTTTGAATCTGTCACAAAACGGAAAGCTATGTTACTGTGAATTTTGCTGCCGAGCCATGCGCAGGAAACAACTGAAACGACCGACAGCGTAATTGAGATTAGCATTGCCATTGCCCAAAATAAAGTATTTTCAAAAAGTTTTTTCGGATAAAGTCTGATATATGATGCTATGAAAAACAGAACGCAGAACCAAGAAACGTAGTTCATTGTTACACTGAATTTCGGCACTGTGCCGAAGAAAATGTATATGAATGAAGCAAGCAAGATCAATTGAATATGCTGCTTTTCATTTAAATGGTGGATCAAAGTATTAAGGAAAGGTATACATAGATAGAACAACAAAAAACAACCGGTGAAATTTACAGATACCGAATAAATCGGCAAAATACATTTTACAAATTCTTTTATTGAAAATGGCTCATAGCCGCTGAGGAGAAAAATGAAATAGATAACTATATTGTAAAATTCAAGTTCAAACAGCAGTTTGAAAAACTTTTTAACAGTTATCTGAGACTTGCACATAAAGTAGCCGGTAATTAGTACAAAGCAGTTTATACCGGTTTTACCCCATGCTCCGAAAATCAGAAGAAAAATTGATCTTGCTGACATCGGATTGCTATAGATAACCCCACTTGCATCTGTCAACCCTGAATTTACAACATAGTGATGCGCCACGATCAGCAGCATTACAATAATGCGGTAGAGTTCTAAATTTGAAGTGCGGTTATACCCCCCCGAGCTAATTTGCGGGGCTTACTGATTTTCTCTGTCATATGTACCTCTCAGCTTTTTATAATTTCACATATCCTGTCCACATCTTTAAGCGACAGATCCGCATAGAGCGGCAGGGTGATGACGTTCGCAGCGATATGTTTAGCAACCGGAGTTTTATCTCCTCCTGCGGTCTGAAACTTCTTATAGCATTCAAAGTCGCTCGTGAGCGGATAGAAATATTTTCGTGCTGTAACACCATGTTCTGAGAGCTTTGCAAATATTTCATCACGGGTATATTTATATCTGTCAAAGACTACCGGAAAGTATGCATAATTCGATTCAACGCCATCTTGAGGAGCGCTCAATTTTATGCCGGATATTCCAGAAAGATCGGCAATATATCTCTCGACAACTTTTTTGCGTTTTGATATTTCCTCAGACAGATGCCTAAGATTGCATATTCCCATCGCCGCCTGAAATTCGCTCATTTTTGCGTTGCCGCCTATGTATGCACAGTCCTCGGGTCCGCGTATACCGAAGTTTTTCATATCGTTAAGAACTTGCACTAATGTGTCATCGGAAAAGCAAACTGCGCCGCCCTCAATTGTATTGAACACCTTTGTAGCGTGAAAGCTGAACATTGATGCATCGCCGAAGCAGGCGGCGCTGACACCGTTTTTTGTTACGCCAAAAGCGTGGGCTGCATCATATATCACCTTTAAATTGTGCTTCCTAGCAATATTCTCAATTGCCTCGACATCGCATAAATGGCCGTAGACATGAACTGGCACGATCGCACAGGTTTTTTCGGTTATCAGCGATTCGATCTTAGATGTATCAATTGTGAAATCATCTGCCTTGATATCACAAAAAACCGGTATAAGTCCATTTCTTACAATAGCATGAGTTGTGGAGGCGAACGTGAAAGGTGTTGTTATCACCTCTCTGCCTTTTGGAAGATCCATCGCTGCAATAATGTTTTCAAGCGCCAGATGTCCATTTGTATAGAGGGCAACATATGGCACGCCAAGAAAGTTTTCGAGTTGGGACTGAAATTCTCGGTGCTTGATGCCCATATTTGTAAGCCAGTGTGAGTCCCAAAGGTCGCGGATTTCGGTTATGTATTCCTCCATAGGCGGCATTGAGGAACGGGTGACGTTAATTACATTCATCACAATTAATATCTCCTAAAACTATTTAAGAAATCTTGTCCTTAATCAAACAGACTGTCATTCTGGTTTTTCCACTACGAAGTCTAGGTATTTCGTCAACATACTCAAAAGTATAATTGCTGTCTTTCCCGAACAGATTTTTACATTCCGAAACGATAAAGGATTCATAAGAATGATTTGTTGTGTTTAATACCCACTTGAACTCCGTATAGCTATATTGAATCAGTTGGAACTGCTTTATATCCTGACACGGTTCAAGAAATGAAATTGCGTGAAAAATATCAACTATCCTGCCATCCGTAGAATATACTGTATCAGCAATTCTTCCCTGAATCTTGGTAATATACACTCTTCCGTCATCCATATGCTTTACAGCTACCAGGTCTCCATTCTCATATCGAATAATCGGAAAAGCCTTATTAAAATAATCTGTTATAACTAATCGACCGATCTCTCCATCTTCTGCAGGTTCGTCTGAATCCAACTTCAAAATTTCAAAGTAATAATCTACCGTATTCAGCAGGTACCCGTTCCCACTTCCATCTTCCATTGCAAATGCACCGTTTTCTTCATTTGCGTAATAATCATAAACAGGGCATCCGAAATAATCAGAAACTATCTTTCTTGTTTTTTCTTTCAGAAGTTCTGACATGGAAAATACAGCTATGAGTTCACCTTGCCATTTGGGGGCGTTTCCACGGTAAATACAGGATGCGACCGCGTCCCAAACAGATGCGATAGCCGTCATGCTTTTTACGTGTTCATTCATTACTCTGTTAAGTAATTTTCTAAGTGAATCATCATCGCGATATTCTAAAGCAATGTAATATACATTGTCTCGCTCCTGCCGCTCAAGAGGTATCTTTTTATCGGATACATTTGCATTTATAAAAAATGTTTTTTCGTGCGATTTGACTCCGTCCATATCTCTGAGGACTTTATTTCCGGCTATCCACCGTGCATGTTTGTATTTGTCTAACACCATTTTGAACGGCGTACCAGTTGAACCGCTGGTATATTTGGTAACCAATTCGGGATCGCAATCGTATTCTTTTACTCTGATTTCATCCCAATGGTCTTTTAGATCTTGCTTTTTCAATATAGGAAATTCTGAAAGCTCACTGCACTTTATATATGGCTTATAAAAGTCCGAAAAGTGTGTTGCATATGACAAGATATCATTCAAAAAATGTTTTACAAAAATATCGTTGACTTTGGGATTTTTAAGCAGAAAAGACAACTCGTCGCAAGCATTTACCAAGCGGCCCCTATTGTTTTTTTCATCGTACTGCACAAAATCGTTGTATTTACGTTCCTGTTCTGTCATTTTGAAACCTCCTAAATGTATTTTTTATGAAAATATTAAAGTGCAAGCACATAATACTCGGATTTATTCGAAGCGACTCCGCTCCTAACAAAGCCTCTATGCTTATAAAACGTAATTGCCTTTTTATTTGCTGTATTCACTTCAAGCTTAATGACTTTGAAATTTTTTTCAGTACAAAATCGAATCAATTCTTCTAGCAATCTCCTGCCAATTCCTGAATTATGATAAGTGTCTTTTACTACAATCATGGATAAATATGCTTGAAAGCTTTCGATGTCATTGCAATAGAATGCAACCAGCCCAATCGGCTTTTTATCGAAATAGGCGACATACACGATGCCGTGTTTTTCATATTTTGCCGCCAATTTATCAATATCGGTTACATTATTAATTGACTGGTCAAAAAGACTGTCCGCACACTCACTTATAGCTTCTGCTATTTTTTCTTTTGATTGCACCAATGAGATTACAACGTCCATTTTATGCTCCCTTATCTCGAATTTACAAATTTTTGTTTAATGGTAGCTATCGGTAAAATACTTTCTGAAATCATACGGGTTTTTATCAGTGTCAATAGGTAATGTATCCGCGATTTCACATAGCAATTGATAATCGATACTCTTTTTGTCCACCTTGCTGTAAGCAATAATCAGTCGCATGGGGTCAACTTCTTTTTCCATACAACATTTATATATAGTTTTCAAATTTGACGAGTGAAAATCTGCATACCCACAAATCAAATCCAAAGGAGCAAAACTTGGCCTTTTGAAAATGTTCTGATTGATATAATATCCATATTCCAACAGCCTCGGAATATCAAAACCGGTATTTACCCCTTTCTTTTCCAAGGCCATTAAAAATTGTTCGGCTACCACATTTCCAACGCTTCTCCCAACACCTTGCAGGGTAGTATCTATGTAATCAAAGCCAAGTTCCCATGCGCTCAGAGCATTGCAAACTGCCAAACCAAGGTTATTATGTCCGTGATAGCCGAGCTTTATATTGGTTTTTTCCTTGATTTTACAATAGTATTCTTTCAACTGTTCCGGCAGCATTCCGCCTGCTGAATCCACAATATAGACGGCATCTGCTCCCCAATTTTGTATTTCAAAGGCAATTTCTGCAAAGGCATTTGGCGAAATAACATATGATTTCATGAGATTGACCATTACCTCAAGACCCAGTTCTTTTGCTTTTAGAACATATTTTTGGGCGTTAGCAATTTCATCTGCATCTTGTCCGACTCTGATAAAGTCCATGTTGTTTTCGGCAGCGCAAGCAATGTCATCTGTTTTTGCAATGCCCGGTATACAGAAAAAGCCTAGTTTGGAATCACGGCGAACTTCATTTGCTGCATTCATATATTCTATATCGGTTGCCATAGATATTCCGTTTTCGGGCGAGCTGGCGCCAAGTCCTTTTCCGTGTCCAATCTCAATATATGGAAACCCTAATTTACTGATTTTATCAACTGTTTCGCGAACATCCTCTGAGGACAATTTAAAATCTACATAATAACTGCCGTCACGAATTGTAGTATCAAATAATGTCATACATTCTCCTTTTAAGCAATCATTCCACACGTGACTCGAAACTAATTGAGAACAATCTCAACCGATTCGTTCACCAACTTTTGAATCTTCTGCAATTCTTCAAAAGATTCACAGCATACAATGCAATACCCCAACCTTGTTCCTCCGTCTTTTGCTTTTCCAATGGTATTCCCGATGTCATAAAAGAAATGATAGGATTTTATGCTTTCACAACTTTCTAAAACTTCTATTCCTTTTATTTCTTTAAGTATACCTTCCTTGCCCTTTGTATCAAAAAAGTGCAGCCATGAGCATTTGCATTTTATATTGTCTGTATAGTTTATATTTTCGGAATTCACGCCGTTCCCCAGCGCCCAGTCGATCAATAATTCCTGCGTTTCAATTCCTGTCATAAAAGGATTGATAATGGAAGATATTAAATTTCCGCCACCGCGTGCACCAATTTCAATCAAATAATATTTTCCATCAGAAAACTTGTATTCGGCATGTGTGAGTCCGAATGCAAGATCAGATTCCATCACAAACCGTTCATTTGTTTCTCGCAGCAAATCATAGTCATATCCGTTCCCGTCATATGTAAAAATCAACGCCTGATCTAGATTTTCGTTGTAAGGAAAATGAATTTTTTGTGAAATGGCCAATGGATAGAATTTATTCCCAACTTTCAGTCCATCTATAGAAAATTCTTCGCCATCAATATATTCTTCCAGCAAAACTGCCTTTTCAGTTTTGGAGTAAGATAAACTTTTATCAAAATATTTTGAAATATCTTGCTCTGAACAGATGGAGTAGATTCCCCTGCTACTGTTGGAATCTAAAGGTTTCATAATCATTTTTCTGCCAACCTTCTGAAACGCTTGAACAGCAGAATCTATATTCGGACACTTGTAAAACATTGGTGTATCGAACCCATGTGAGGCGCCAAATACGCGCATTGCAAACTTGTTTGTATATAGTTCTGCCAATTTAATTCCGATGGAAGGTTTCCCCAATCTCTCAGAAACCCACGCAATCGTTGGCGTTGCAATATCACATTCATCTGACATAATTGCTTCCGCATGATTCTCTCGCGCAAGCTGCAGCACACGCTCTTTGTCAAGGATATCAACAATGCAAGAATCATCTGCATATTTACATGCTGGCTGATTTTCATAAAGATCAAAAACCACAACGCGATAGCCTCTAATTTTCAATCGTTTCACCAATGGAATTTGCCATCTGGTAGCAGGAAGAACAACAACCGTCTTTTTTGTTGATATAATATCTGACTGTGATTGTATCGTTTCTATTACCGTTGGCAGAGAACGCGATTCGCTTTGATTGGGTAAGTTTTTCATGTGGCTTTCTTCCTTTCTTTGCTGCTGGTAAGAAAATTTTTTGCTATTCCAAGAACATATTCAAAAGACTCCATTTTGAAAAGCGCAGACAATCCAATGTATATTACCACGCCAAGTAGAATCTGTATGCACAAAGTAACTATGCTGCTAAGGTCAAGAAACGAAACACAGTACACAATGGCACCCATTGAAAGCGATAAAAGTATCTGCGGCAGCATATCTTTAAATTGTTCCGAATATTTATAATCCAAAAGTTTTCTGTTCGGCCATGAATTTATTAGCTGTCCCACAAAACTCATAAACAAAAGACTGTATGCCATTGTCATAACTCCAAACCACATCGTTGAAAGCAAAGTAATCATTCCCACCACTTTTTTGATTATTTCCAGTTTGAGAAAAACATCGCTTCGACCCATCGCCTTAATAGCATTAAGGTTTGCCGTGTGTATCGGAAAAAATGCATATGTAAAACAGAATATCCGCAAAAATGGCACACACGGCAGCCATTTATCCGTAAGTATAAGCTTTACAAGCGGTTCGGCACAAACTGCAAGCCCTATCATCATCGGCATCATAAGATAAGTGCTTGTCCTGATTGCTCGACGTGTCATTGAACGAACACGCTCTTTGTGATCCTGCTCAGAAGACATAGTTGGCAACAAGACACTGTCAATGGAAGTGTTTATATTCGAGACGATAAGTTTTGGAAATTGCTCTCCGCGATTATACTGTGCTAAATCATCAGACGTGTAAAGTTTGCCGATTATTAACTGCCTTAAATCGTTGTATACCGTTTCTAATATAGCAGACACTAATAACTTCCAGCCATATGAAAACAATCCTTTAAGTCTTTTTAACGAAAACATCCACTTTGGCCGCCATTTAACAGTAAGCCAAAGTATTAATGTATCAAGTGTCAGGTTAAACAGATTCTGTGCAACAAGTGCCCATACACCATAACCTCGATATGCCATCCAGATGCCGATCACCGCAGCGCCAACCGTTCCGCCAAGCGTTGCAAAGAAAAAACGTTTAAAGAGCATATTTCGCGATACATATGCCTGTTGAACATTTTTTACTCCGGATATAATGAGTGTTAAGCTTAATACTCGCACAATCGGGGTCAGCTCAGGCATCTCATAGAAATTGGCTATAAGAGGAGCAACGGCGAACATTATTCCGTAAAGCGCGAGGCAAACTACAATATTAAAATAAAATACAGTAGAGAAGTCAAGGTCATCTGCGTTTTTCTTTTGAATCAGCGCGTTGCCCATACCACTATCCACAAAAACCTGCATGATAGTTGTGAAGACAGTTACAAGCGCGACTGTGCCATAGACTGTAGGATCAAGAATCCGGGCAAGGACAATGGAAACGATGAACGTTACGCCTTGTGCACCGCAACGTTCTAAAAACCGCCAAAAGAAATTTGATACAATATATTTATGCGCACTCATTATTCTATTTAAATCTCTTTCTGCAAATATCGGCAAATTTTTTTACATCTTCTGCACATTTTTGATTGATTTTAATATATTGTTTCTTTACCATGTGTTGTGTTTCTTTTGCATAAGCAATCTCTTCTTCTGAAAAACCATATGCTATGCCATAAAGTGTCCCCTCTTTACGATAATCGTCAGGCTTTTTTCCTTCTTCTGGAATAACTACAGAAATGCAACCACATAATGCTGCAATATCGGAATAACCGGTCTGCGTATCATAGCTGATACAATATTCATACCGATTGAACGCTTCAACTTTTTCAATTTCCGCTAGGTCATCCAAAACCGGTCCATCAAATTTCTTTGGCAGATCGGTTCTGTTTGCCCCTTTCCGAACAATATAACATTTGCTTCCTGCTACACGTGATCCAAAATTTGTCCGCTTGTACAGTTCAAGATTAAGATATGGACAAAAAATAATAATATTCTCTGGATTAAGTGAGATATCGTTAAATTCCTCACGAAACGCAACAAAAAGGTCTGTGTTATCATAATCTCCTTTCTGATAAGAAGGATAATACAGTAAATACCTTACTACATTTTTTGCTCTCAGCGGATTTCCGTACACTATTTCAGGATAGACAACAATTGTATCTCGGCCTACATATGGAATATATTTTCTCTTACAATCTTTAACACTCTCATCGACGTAGCCACGAAAACGAGGATCATGTAAAAACCTCTTTTCACCTAGCAGTTTGACCAATACAATCTTGCAGAAATCACTCATAATAAATCGAATTTGTTTTAGCCAAAATTCAATATGACAATTCTTACGATAATTTCCGCCACTCATATAATAAATAGAGGCATCGTAACCCAATTTGCAAAGTTCATTACAAAGCACATGTAGCACAATTGGGCCCCCATGATGCTGTCTCGGAGAAACAATCACATATTTCATCTTCATTATTTACATAATATTCCTTTCATGCAATTATCTGAATTTATAATTTCCAAACACTCTAACATAACATATGTGCCTTAAATCGGCTTATTTCTTTATAATTGCTTAAGCTGTAGGCAGGGGTTATCTAATTCATAATCCCGTCAAATAAGCAAATTATTTTCCATAACTTTTCTAAACACATGTTGAAAATAATTAAGCGTTGACGTCCCAACATTTCTTTCATAAAGAACATATGTCTTATCGATCATATCAATATTTGCTCCTTAATTACCTATCTTTATACTTTATGTTTAAGAGAAAATGCTCAATTATATAGTCTAGCTATTTAATTCTATAACTTTATCTATAAATCTCATTGGCGAAAATCTTCCATCGTAGTGATAATCTATTGGTATTTGTTCTTTTACCCAATTCCAATCTATATTCTCCGGATTTTCAAATACATGGATATAATTTGGATCATAAAAGGGAAGGTTAACTACATTTTTATTATTAGTCAGAAGTTTTTTGTTATAGCAAATAGCTTCATAATATCTCAGTGTTACGCCGCATTGACCATCTTGCAACAATTCCAAAATGCAGTTGCATTTTAGCATCTCTTTTAAGCTTTTACCATATGTTACCCATTGATTATATATTATGCTTTCATTGCTATCATTTTTGATTTTTTTCTCGTCCACATCTTGTACACGAATTAGTAAATCAATTTTAGAGTTTAGAGCAAGCTCAACTATTTTTTCTATTTTATTTAATCTTCCTTTATCAACTCCGATAAAATATAAGTCTTTTGAAATATGCTCACTTCCCTCTATATCCATTTTTGAATATAAGTACATACACTCAATATACCCGTTTTTTTGAGCATCAGCATTGTCAAATGTAAAAATATAGTCCATATAGGGAATATATGGCGTTGTAAATCCTATATTAGAATCTGTTTGAATATTCAGTAAAAATAGAATGTATGTTACATCAAAGTTATCTTTAAGTTTCTTAATATATGCGGGAGTTATAGGATAAACTGAATCTGAAAATATTAAAATATACTTTTTATCTTTTTTGAAATTTATTTCATCTAATGAATATTTCCATTTTTCTTTAAACGGCAGATTTACCACTGCATTTACTTTTTTACTATAATGCAACCTTCGAAAAAAGCTAAGAGCTTTATTGCGTAATGGCTTAAACTTTGATTCTAATACTGTTACTCGAGGATCTTTATATAAATCAGCAAACATACTCCGATTCAAATCGCTCCATCTTCCCTCAGGCATTATAAAATAAATTATACACTCTTCTTCAGCCATTTTGACTTTTCTCCTAACTCATAATGCAATATTGATATATTATCATATAGAATACCATATACAAAATATCAATAGTATTATTTATTGAGATATCTCATTTGTACCTTTTCCTACAAAAGTCGTACTCCTTCGCTAGCACAGTTATGTGTTAAACTTCCGTCATGTTCAGTTCAAGCAACATTAGAGTTATGCGATAATTTTGCCGAACCTAATTGCAGTATTTATGGTATTACCCTTCGTTATATACAAGCTGTCTGAGAATAATTCCCATTTTTATACTTTGTTTATTTTAGAATCTATAATTTGAAATGAAACTAGGTAAAGAATATTTATGTATCGACTATAGCAACAAAGTCAGCGTGATTTTTCATTTCAAACAACATCTGTCAATCATCATAAATAAAGATCAGCCCCACATAGTTTTGTATGGTATATAGCATAAAGTAATATCTAAAATATAATTGATCGTTATTGCAGAGAAGAAAATGATGATGGCGGCATTTAACAAGAATTTAATATATTTATCATTAACAGACTTTACAGCTTCCGGAATGTATAGAACTAAAAAAGAATTTGAATACCATACCAATCTGTGGACATTATTAGGGAGAACTGCTCCCATAGAAAGCAACAACAAGCTTGAGAAAACGGCAGCATACATGAGCTTCAGGTTCACGTTGCTTTTTACTTTTGGATAAATATAAGCAAGAAGAAGATAAAAAGACAGGAAAATCAATATATATGAAAAGTTCATATCGCCGGTTTTATTACCATATAGCGATGAAGAAAAATAATTGGTATATAACTCAAAGTGAGATAGTAAAGGAAAGATAAAGTTTAGAATTAAATTGGAGAAAACAAACATCCCGGCTATAATCGTTCCACCTATCAATGGTGATATCTCTACTAGGCAAAAGAAGTATATGCCGGCAAACCAGATCGACGATTTATGAAACAAGAAAGCAATCACAAACAGAAATGCAACGGCTGTCCATTTCTTCTTTTTGAAAAACGGTATCGATAGAAGCAAAATCGCATTCGCCACATACTGCCTCATACCGTTCATTGAGAAAAAGAAATCTCTTGTGATCACAAATAGCAAAATACTGTAAATAGGAGAAACAGATTCTCTATAAATGATCATATAATATATTCCACAAATAATTACAGCACAAACTATAAACAAAGATTGTGGATCCCAAAAGATCCGACATAGAACAGTATTAAGAAGCTTAAAAGCCGGCTCTAGGCTTTCGCGCGTTCCTCTAAACCATCTCCAATACGCAAAGTAGTCGCGACCTATACCTCGGCGAATTGCCATGACAAAGGTCAAAGGCATAAAAGACAAAAAAGCAAATATTTTTTTTATCATCAAGTCCTTGACTGATGCGATTTCACATGAATCATCTATATGAACGGAAATATAAGCAAAGAGAAGAGACAGCAAAGTTGCAACGATATATACAATCATTTATTTTACACACTCCATTTATGCTTTGCTTTTCGCAGGATATTATAAAGGGATGGAAAATAAAGAGCCAAATAATATCGTAGTCTACAGTATACAGAAAGCTTCAGCCCTTTTTCCTTGATAAATCTATTTTCCGTTTGAAGCTCAGATCTCAAAAGCTTTTTGATCTCTCTTGAGGAATTTTCATCAACCATACTCGCGTAGATATCAACAAGGCTCCAAAGCATATACTGTTCGTATGCTTCCAAAACATCTGGGCATTTTGATAGGAAACAATCTTTCATGTCATAGAGAAACTTAGTTTTATCGAGTTTCTTTACTCCGCCTGATGATGTGATCTGTCCCGCTCTGGCGATCCGATAATAATATTGTGGTTCATTGCCTATGGCAATCCTATTAGATGCGAGAAACAAACGATAGGTTGTTCCGGAATCCTCGTAATACTTTCCTTTCGGATATCGAATGGAAATAAAGAGATCTTTGTGATACATTTTGTTACATGCAAAAACTCCCACATAATTGGAATTCAAAAAAATATATGATAAAGCCTCTGACGGGGTCATACCTTGCTCAACACCGCCGTGTATCGTACAACTTTTTTGTTCGGAAACGAATTGGAAAAGCGGACATACAGCTATCTCAGCGTCATACTTTTTGATAAGTTCGTAAAGATATTCAATAAAGGTTTTCCTAACAAAATCATCCGAATCAATAAAGCAAATATACTCGCCGGTAGCGGCATCAATTCCCGTATTTCTTGCGGCAGACAATCCACCGTTTTCTCTATGTATGACACGGATCCTGGTATCTTTTTTTGCATATTCTTCGCATATTTCGCCGCACCTGTCAGGTGAGCCGTCGTCCACACAGATGATCTCCAGGTTTTGATATGTTTGTCCTAAAACGCTGTCAAGGCATTCCCTGAGATATGGTTCTACTTTGTATATCGGAATTATCACACTGATTTTCTCTGTTGCATGCATTGTCATTTTAGGTTGAACCTTTCCTTTAACTAAGATACACTACTAATGCTTCCGCCATATCCCCCTTATTTGTTTTGGAAAATGATAGATAGTCGTTAGATGCTCATGTTTTTCCACGTCTTTCAGCGGAGATTTCCATTTTCAGTATAATCATTACAAAATTTCCTTTGAGTTTGCAGGAGATGGCAGTTCGCTAATTTCAATCACAATACTCGTCCAATCACTTGTTTTTTTGAAAGACAGGTTCCAAATTTAATGGCTAATATCTCGACTTTCATGTTGTCACCAATCTTTACGTTTCTTTTGAATTTTATTGTTTCGAAGGATGGGCATTCACAGACACGATTCTCTGTCCATGACTTGGCACACGTTTTTCCTTTGGCGGCAATTTCATATAGTTGCCGTATATACCCTTTAAGTAGGTGTCATAATCGTCAACACCCATGAGCTTCATTCCCTCAAAATCGTATAATGTTCCTTTTCCAAAAACAGTTTTGGGAAACATTTCTTTAAACTTATATCCGCCCAAAAAAACAAGCCACAAATCTGAAGTTTTGGGTGAATATTTCTTAAGTGCTCTATCCATTGCTCTCCATCTTTTCGGATATGACAAAATCTTTTGTATAGGGAAACGCTTGGCAAATTCTATCAGGATTTTTTCATACCACGGTCTGTTTTTATTTAGCTGAGTGAGTTTATCAAATGATGCAAGCCTGAACATAGCACGGGCAAATAAAAGTCTTCCTTTATGTATCAATCTAACTAGTTTCTTGTTAGGCATGCCATCAATAGGAAGTATATCTATCCAGACATTTTCAATACGAGGTTTTATGGCGGATTTAATGTATATTTTTTTTTCTGATGTTGTGATCCTAGCAGTACAATTTGGAAATTGATTGTCTAGATAAAAGTGTTCAATTGAGTAATTACCATTCATATATTTGGATGCAACTTGCAAAAATTTTTCATAATCCTCTCGTGGCATCATAAAGTCCGCATCATCGTCCCAAGGTATATACCCATTATGGCGAACCGCGCCAAGCATGGTACCGGCAGACATATAGTAAATCAAGTGTTCCTTTTCACAAATGTTGACAAAAAGCTTTATTAGCTTTACCTGGATAAGCTGTAGTTTCCTGACGGTCTCATATTTATTCTCCATATTTTCCTCCAAGATCATTTCACTCTGGTTTTATGCTACGAAACAAGGTTTTACTTTTTAAGAAATGCTAAATATTTTTGGCCAAAACTCCCGTTTCGGTACGTTTACCGAATATAAAATATCCGTCGATTCCAAAGCGCATATCATTATCTCTTCATAAAATGAATTTTATGAAAAACAGAAAATAGAAAAACTGTCTGTTTTACAATTCTAATTTTTTAAACTGTTCAAAAATAATGTCCCACTGAAAGTTTTCTTCTATAAACTTCCTCGCGTTTTGCCCGAACTCATCACATTTTTCCTGCGAATTCATTAGTTCATCGACATGCTTAGCAATATCCTTGGGATCATCGCTAACTATCCATTGATTTCCGTTTTCTGCCCATATTCCCTCTGCACCAATAGAATTTGTTACGACAGGCAATCCCATTGCCATAGCTTCCAGTATCTTTGTTTTTATTCCCGTTCCATAAGAAAGAGGGGCAAGGAAAACCGTGCCTTCTTCCGTGTAAGGTCTTAAATCGTCAACCATGCCGGTAAAACTGATTTTTTCTGTATCTTTAAATTCATCAATTATTTCCTCGGGACATTTTCCGATACACACAAAGCTTTTCAGATTTTTACATAAAGGCAAAATGTCTTTTACAATCATTCGTATGGAATCCGCATTTGCGGGTGTTGCAATATTTCCCACAAAAACTGCCCGACCAGAAATCTTTTTAACATTTAAATCTTGAGAATAATATCCGTAATCTACTCCTAAGCTTATGGTGACAGCTTTATCCGTGCCGTATTTTTTGTTAAATTCCTTCGTTTCAATCTCTGATACAAACACTACCTTGTCATACAATTCTGAGTAATGTTTTTCAGCATTTCTCATTTTGGGTATCTCTAATTTTAAAACAAATTTCTTTATTGAGGTGCTTTTTAAAATTTTTTGAATTATGCCTGGTAGGTTTTGTTGATAATTCCCGGCAATATTTGTTTTCTCTGAAAGCGAATTTAACTGACGTTCATATCTTTTTGACAGCATATCGTCAATATCGAGAATTTTTTTACATGAAAATTTATTTAATGCGGTATAATACGGCGCAAGTCTGATCATATCAACTATTACAGCATCATATTTGCTATTTTCTATAAGGCGAGATATCTCCTTACAATTATTCTTACTGAAATACAAAGAGCACTGCAACGGCCATTTGGAGCTTGATATAAAAGATTTAAGTACTAAGTTTTTTAACTTTTCTATTTTACCAATACTGGATGCCAGTATTACACGGTTAATAAATGACGGTTTATCAGACATATGCTCTGATTTATCAAAAGCATAGACATCAACATCATAACCGTACTTTTCATGAAGCCCACGGCAATAATGATACATTTCCGCTTTATGTCCATCTATCGGCGGCCAAAAAATTCTGCTGCTTATGTATAATATTTTCTTCGTCATGATTTGACCTCGCCCACAATGCGTATAATACTCGATGAATCCGAAAGGTCGCCGTCGTGGAGTTCTATTTTGTCCAAAATGTGGTCTATCCTCGAAGTGGTAGAAACAGATGATCGGCGTATTATGCCGTGTACCTCGTATCCCTTATCCAAAAGCAACTCTGCAAGATAGCTGCCGTCCTGTCCGGTTATGCCGGTTATCAATGCTTTTTTCATTTGCTTATCTCCTCGCAATTATTTTGTCTTCTTTACTTATCTCATAGCCCGTCTGGACTTCTATGACTGTCATATCAGTCTTAGCGAGCAGGGTATGTTTTGTGCCTTTCGGGATAGAAACAACACTGCCTTTTTTTACATGGAGCGTTTCTCCGTCAAGTATCACTTCGCCGCTGCCATCAATAATATTCCAGCACTCATCACGCAGTTCGTGGCAGTGATACGTCATTTTGCTTCCTGCTGTAAGCGCTATCCTGACTGTCATAGCACCCGGCCGGGCATCTATAACTGTGTAAGTACCCCAGCTTTTTTCTGCAAACTTTATTTCGGTACTTATCTTTTCAACATACGGTTTCATAAAGCCGCTGCGTTCTTTATCTGAAACGAATATTCCATCGCCCGAGACTGCTATCACAATATCTTTAAGCCCCATTCCGAGGACGGGTATGTCAAGTTCGTTTATTACCTGCGTGTTTTCACACGTTTCATCAAGCAGCGCGTTGCCTTTTACAGGCTCTGTCATTACCTCGGCGAGCATATTCCAAGTACCTATGTCTTTCCACTCGCCTGCATAGCGAAGCACTTGAATCAACGGCTCTTTTTCTACAACAGCATAATCGAAACTTATTTTAGAAAGCTCTTCATATTTGTTATACAGGTCGTCGTAGTTTTTAAAATCAATATATTCGTGCGCTTTTTCAATAAGGTATCCCGGCTTGAATGCAAAAACTCCGGCATTCCATAGCGCACCACGTTTTATATACTCTTTTGCCTTTTCTGTATCGGGCTTTTCCTTAAATTCAATAACCTTGCTTACCTTTTGTGATGATGCAGGAATTATATATCCATACTTTTCAGAAGGATATGTGGGCTCAATACCCATTAAAGACAGATTTGCGTTTTCCTCTGCGGCAAGATCTGCAAGCTGTGCGACAGCTTCGTAATAAGTATTATCTACATACGGGTCTACAGGGCAGACTGCCACGGGTTCATCTGAAGGCACTTTTTTTACATCACACAAAAACGCAGCTGCAAGAACTATAGCAGGAAAAGTATCACGTCTGCATGGCTCTACGCATACTGAAACATTGTCGCCAAGTTGATTTTTTATTGCGCTCACCTGTGATCTGCTTGTAGCTATAGTAACATTCGCATTCGGATCAACAGCCGTTATCTGTCTGTATACCCGCTGAACCATTGACTCATACGCATCGCCGTTTTTGAATAGTTTTATAAACTGCTTGCTGCGTATATCATTTGACAGCGGCCACAATCTCTTTCCGCTGCCCCCTGACAGAAGTACAATGTTCATTACTTTTTCTCCTAATTTAACTTGTCAATAATTATTTCCGCAAAAAATCGACTTTATTGTTTTGAATATTATTTTAAGATCGACCTTTACCGAGCGTTCATTTATGTACCTATAATCAAGCTCCAACTGTTGTTCGTCAGACATTTGGGTGGTATCTTCAAGCTGCCAATAGCAACTGAGACCCGGTTTTACAAGCAGTCTGTCTTCTGGCAGTTGCGCTTGCTCTGACGGCACAAAAGGTCTTGGTCCTATGACTGTCATACTGCCTGTCAGGAGATTTACCGCCTGCGCTGTTTCATCAAGGCTTGTGCGGCGAAGGAATTTGCCGACCTTTGTTATTCTCGGGTCGTTCTCCATTTTAAAATGCACGCCGCGGCATTCGTTTTGCTCTTTAAGCTCTACCTTTATCTGCTCGGCATCCATACGCATAGTGCGAAACTTTACCATTTTAAATACTTTATTATTTCTGCCGACACGTTCTTGAATGAACAGCGGATTGCCGGGGTCGTCTATAACGATCGCAAGTGCGATGATAAGATACACAGGCAGACCTACGGTAAGGCAGAGGAGAGATACAAAAATATCGAAAGCGCGTTTTACAAAATCGTAAACCGGCTTCTTTTTATATTCGAGCTTGACAGGAGCATGGGTAGTGGTTTCGATGACTTCGGGAGCATCTGCCAAAGCTACGTTTCCTACAACATCTTCGCTCATATGTACATTCACTCACTTTTCTTTGTTTCCTGACTTTTGCGTACTCTTTTTCTGTTTTTTCTGCGATTTTTACCCTTTTGCTTCTTATAATCGTATTTGTAGGAACATAACGCAAAAAGCCTCAAATAATCGAATAAAATTTGCACGGCATACCCTGAAAAAACATAAAATCGCCCCATTTTCATGCAAAAAAATCTGAAAAATATTTCATAAAATGCGGTATACATACAAACAAATACAAACAAAAATGCCCTTATCTGAGAGGGATTTTGCCTTTCAGATAAGGGCTTATTATGTATACCATATTAAAAAAACATAGGGCAGGGGAGTACACAACTCATTTTATAATGGCGGTGCTTAATTCAACGCGCCATACATTTTAATTAGTATAAAAAAACGGCCCTGAAAACTCAGAGCCGAAATTTTTTACAGCACGCTTGTGAAAATACACAGGAAATGGAAAATACTGCCCGATACCACAAACATATGAAAAATAGTATGAACATAGCGGTGCTTCTTGCCTTTGCCGTAGAGTATCGCGCCGACGGTATACAGCACGCCGCCGATCAGCAGGTACGCGAACCCCTCTTTGCCTATCGCCTGATAGGCGGTCTTGGAGGCGACGATTATGCACCAGCCGAGCCCGATATAGCATATCATCGAAAGTTTGGAGTACTTTTTCAGATCTATCGCGGTGAACACGGTCGCGACCATTGAAACGCCCCACACCACGCCAAATATCACCCAGCAGGTGACGGGCGAGATATCGCGCACAGAACACAGCAGTATCGGCGTGTAGGTGCCTGCTATCAGAAAATATATCGTGCAGTGGTCGATGACCTGCATAACCTTTTTAGCGGTGCAGGGGCGCAAGCCGTGGTAGACCGCCGACATTGAGTAGAGCGCCACAAGCGATGCGCCGTAAATTGCGGAGCTGACGACCGCCCACACATCGTGCTTGGTGGCGGAGAAGACAACGCAGATGACCAGCGCCGCAACGCCCAGAAGTGCGCCAACCGCGTGCGAGGCAGTGTTCAAGATCTCTTCGCCGAGCGTGTAGCTTGGCAGCTGCCTGTCGCAAAGTTTAGTTCTTGTCATGCTTATCACCCTGCCTTTCACTCGTTGCACGCGCCGTAATGTGACAGAAAGAACAGCGCCAGCGCGCCAGGGCCGACATATGAACCCGTCACAGGCTCATAGTCAGCGACCGCTATCTTCTTCGGCGGCTTTATCTTATTTATCAGTTTTGCCAGAAAATGTGCATCTTGCTTGCAGCCGCAGTGTGCGATGTAAATAGTCTGTGCCGACTGTTTTTCAACCAGTTCGTTGTACTTTTCCGCAAGCGCTTCTATCGAGCGTTTTCTGCCGCGCGCTTTGGAGAAAGCAACAATTTTACCGTCGCGGTTGCCTTTCAGAATAGGCTTTATGTTCAGTATAGTGCCGATGCCTGCCGCTATTGAGGACAGCCTGCCGCCGCGTTTTAGAAACATCAGATCATCTACTGTGAACACCTGATACAGCCTTGAGCGCATATCTAAAAGCTCCTCGCAGACTTCGTCAAAGTCCATGCCCTCAGCTTTCATGCGCGCCGCCTCCATGGCAAGTATGCCTTCGCCGAACGATGCCCCGAGAGAGTCGATAACCTTTATGCGCCTGTCGGGGTATTTTTCAGACAGCTTTTTCGCGGCGATTTTTGCACTGCCGCACGAGCTGCTTATGCCCGAAGACATACTTATAAAAATAATATCGCTGCCGTCTTTCAGAATATCTTCAAATGCACTTTCAAACCGCTGCGGCGTTATCTGCGAGGTCTTGACGTCCATGCCGTCGCCCAGCTTTTTGTAGTATTCGTCGGCGTCAAATTTTTTGCCGTCGCTGCTGTATTCTTTGCCGTCTATATAGTAGTAAAACGGTATGATCTTTATATCCAGCTGCAAAGCTTTCGACGACGGTATGTTTGACGATGTGTCTGTCATAATTACAAAGCTCATTATCGTTCATCTCCTTTTGGTGTATGTGGTGTATGCCATTTCCTTTAAATATATTATATCCCGATGTGCGCAGGCAAGTCAATCTACACTACCCAAAGGCGGCAAAACTTTACATTCTCCACCGGTAGAGAAATCTTCTCTACGGTAAACTGCTGGTAGAGTTGCTTGAATTTTCGATGTATTTTATATGTAAAAAATAAATTTCTCGGTATTTTCAAAACTTCTTGAAATACCGCCGCTTATATGTTATACTTATATAAATAGTACAAGATAAAATTGAGCGGAGTGATAGTTTATGTTGAATATTGTTGATGAAAAGTTTTGGCAGAGGGCAAGAGAAATAGTAAAGCAAATGACACTTGAAGAAAAGCTCGGTCTGCTTACTACTCACCAAAATGAAGTGGAAAGGCTGGGTCTTAGTGATTTTCATATAGGTACGGAGGTAGCGCGCGGCTTTGTCGGCAGAGAAAAAGACGAAATATCTACCGTGTTTCCGCAGCCTGTGGGGCTGGCATCTACTTTTGATATTGAGCTTTTAGAGAAGCTTGGCGAGATAGCCGCAAATGAGGCTCGTGCCTATTATAATGCAGATAAAAAGTCATGCCTTTGCCTGTGGGGACCCACAATTGACCCCGTGCGTGACCCTAGGTGGGGCAGGGTAGAGGAAGCCTACGGCGAGGACGTTTTTTTGGCAGGCGAGCTTGCGAGAGCCTACACCACGGGCATGGCAGGGGATAACGGTACATATTATAAGACCATACCCACGCTGAAGCACTTTTGCGCCAACAATAACGAGCAGAACAGGGGCAGTGATGATTCCTGCTGCACGCTGCGCCAAAAGCATGAGTATTACTATGCGCCGTTCAGAAATGCCGTGAAAAATGGCGGCGCACGCAGTGTTATGGCTTCTTATAATAAGGTGAACGGCGTGCCATCGGTGTGCAATACCGACCTGCAAAACGTGCTGAAAGACGACTGGGGTCTGTGGTTCGTTGTCACCGACGGCGGCGGATTTTCGCAGATATATACATCACACCACTACACCGACAGCCACAGCGAAACTCTGGCGCTTGCGCTTAAAGCTGGCTGCGATATCATGACAGACGACGAAACTATTGTAAAAAATGCTGCTCTGAGAGCTCTTAAAGAAAATAAAATTACCGAGCAGGATATTGACAAGGCTTTGGAAAATGTAATTTTTGCTCGTATAAAGCTGGGTCAGCTTGATGACTGCCCGTTTGACAGTATTTCCAAGGAAATAGTTGACTGCGAGGAGTATAAAAAGACCAACCTGCGCGCCGCGCTGGAGCAGGTATGCCTGCTGAAAAATAACGGTATTTTGCCGCTTAAAGCCGCGCCCAAGAAGATAGCAGTCGTGGGCGCAATGGCTGATGAGAACCCTATGGACTGGTATACAGGCATTTCGTCGGGCGATAAGTCGGTGCTTCAGGGCATCAGGGAGGAATACCCCGAAAGCACGGTCACGCATGACAGTTTGTGGGATATTGTCGCCATAAAGTCACATAACGGCAAGTACTTTTCGGTAGATGAAAACGGCAATGTTGCTGCCTGTGCTGAAAAAGTCGGAGAAAGCGAGATGTTCGAGCTGCAAAAATGGGGCGAAAACTGGAACTGCTTCTTCTCGGTCAAGTATAAAAAGTACCTGCGGCTTGAGGGCGACGGCAGTATAAAACTGCATGACAGGCAAATTTACGCTTGGTTCACACAGGAAACGTTCAATTTCTTCGCCGTTCCCGAAAGCGACAAGACCGTTATAGAAGAATTTCTGTTCCATAGGCGGCTAAAGTGCGGCGATGACGGCAGCATAAGCGCCTCGCCCGTAAAATGTGAGCGCGCCGACGTTATGTTTACTATAGAAACAATTTCAACGGGCAAAAGCAGAGCAGAAAAACTTGCAAAAGAAAACGACATTGTTGTTTTCTGCGTGGGCAACCACCCCTTGCAAGTGGCGAAAGAGTGTTACGACAGAAAAACTCTCGCGCTGAATATTCAGCCAAAAATGGCGGTAACTCTCTGTGAGAGCAACCCTAGCACCGTTATGACAGTGGTCTCCAGCTACCCGTTCGCGATAGTCGAGGAAAACGAAAAGCTGCCTGCAATTTTGTATACATCTCATGCGGGGGCACACCTCGGCACGGCGGTGGCTCATACCCTAAGCGGAAAAAACAACCCCTGCGCAAAACTGCCGCTTACATGGTACGCAAGCAACAACGACCTGCACGACATCAAAGACTACGACATTGAGAAAAACGAAGCTACATATTTGTACTTCAAAGGCAAGCCGCTGTATGCTTTCGGGCACGGGCTGTCGTATTCGTCGTTTGAGTACGGCAAGCTGACTTTAGAGCGGCAGAGCGGCTGTGTTAAGGCTCGTATAGATATAAAAAACACCTCCGCGCGCGACGGCACAGAGGTTGTGCAGATATATTTCAGCGTGCCGGCTTCGCAGGCAAAACGCCCCGAGAAAAAGCTATGCGGCTTTGCAAGGGTGTTCGTCAGGGCAGGGGAGAGCACGACGGCGGAGATAACCATTCCCGACCACGCGCTTGAAATTTACAATTTGCGAAATGGCAAAATGATAGTCGAGAGCGGCGTTTATAACTTCTTCGCAGCCTCGGCAAGCGACGATATAAGGGCGCAGGCAAGCCTTGAAATTGTCGGCGAACCGCTCGGCAAAAGGGGCAGCACTTTTGAAGCGCAAACCTTTGAAAGCAGCGATAAAATGCGCATTTGCTATTCCAAAAAGCTGGGTAGGCATTATATAAAGGTGGTCGGCTGGGGCGGCAGCGCAACTTACAGCGGTATTGACCTATGCGGCAAGAGCAAAATAACGCTGCGTGCCATGGCATCTGTAAACCCGTGCGATCTTACGGTAGATTTCGGCGGCGAAAAAGCCACGGTGCGCGTAACCTCTACCGACAGCGAGGAAGACTTTGTAAATTACACTTTAGATATACCGAAAAACGCCGAAAATTGTGATACTATCACCATTTCAACAGGTGATGCCGCAGGGCTTCTGGACATAACCATTGAATAAAAAGCAGACCCGAACCGCAAAAGTTCGGGTCATTTTTGGTTTGGCTGTTTTTCGTCAGAAAGCTCGAGAATGTAGTCGGTCGTAACGCCGTGAAACTTTGCAAGACCTATCAGTATCTCGGTAGGTATGTCAAGGTCGCCGCGTTCGTAGTTGCTGTATACGCGCTGGCTGCAATTCAAGATTTTGGCTATCTGCGCTTGTGTCATGTCCGCGTCCTCGCGCAGACTTCTTATCCGTTTGTACATGGGCATTTCTCCGATTATAAAGAATACACAAATATTATTATGGCTTTTTGTTTATTATAATATTTTTATGCGCGACCTCTTGACTTTTAGCGGAAAATCCGCTAAAATAGAATTACAGTAAATAAAAAGCGAGGTATTCTTATGAAAAAAGGTACAAAAATAGCCCTCGGCGTGGTCGGCGGACTGGTCATTATAGGCGCAGTGGCAGGCACGGGAGGGAAAGACAAGGACAGCAGCAGTATCGCGGACAGCTCTTCGGCAATGGTATCACAAAGTGAAAATGCTTCTCAGGCAGCCGATACTTCCGAAAAATCTGAAGTAAGTGAAGCCAAAGAAGCTTACGAAGTTACATATACAAATGCCGTACTGCATCAAGACAGTCTGGGCGAAGTGTGGGTCTCGGCTATAGCAGAGGTGACAAATACAGGCGACTGCGATCTCTATATGTCGTCGGGCAATTTTGATTTTGAGTATGATGACGGCTCACTCGCCGCTTCGGAATCAATGGTATCGGTGTTTCCGCAAATTATTTCTTCTGGCGAAAAAGCGTATTATTATGTTGATACTATTTTAGATGTAAATGCGGATTCAAAGCTGAAACTCGTTCCCCATGTAGATGCTGAAAAATCAACTATAGATAAAGTTACGCTGCCGATCTCCGATGAAACTATAAAAACCAGAGACCTGAGCAATGAAATTTATCTGTCGGGCAGGGTAGAGAACAATACCGGCGAAGACCTTAGTATGGTGTATGTTTCATCTGTTTTGTATGATAAAGACGGCAGGCCGCTTGCGGTGCTGTTTACTATTCTAACAGATGATCTGAAAGCAGGCGATAAAATGGGCTTTGAGGCAACGGGTCTTTCACTGCCGGACAATATGACCCCAGATGCCGTAGCACAATTCAAAACAACTGCATATCCTTATGAGTATCAGTTCTAAAAAATACCGACCGTTTTAATAAGCGGTCGGTTTGTATTTGTGTATGGCGAGAATTGTGTGTAACTGCCGGCAAAATAATTCTTCGGCACTACATAAAACGGCGTTAGAAAAAGGCCCTTGAGGGTCTTCTAAAAACTTAAATTGAAAATTTCTATGAAAACTATTTAAGAATGGGAAGAATTTTTCGGTTTTAATTTGTTGAAGGACAAATTAAAATTGACGGCACGATATATGCCGTCAAAGAAAAATATTTAGATAATACTAATTTAGTTGGCGTTGGAAAAAGACCCTTTAGGGTCTTTTTCGGCACTTTGACCGCTGAAAGCGGTCAAAGTGTGGCACCCCCTGCGAGAATCGAACTCACAACTAACCCTTAGGAGGGGTTTATTATATCCATTTAACTAAGGGGGCGCGCCTGAAAACGGCTGACTAAAGTATTATAACATATCCGTACAAAAAAATCAAGAGCTAATTTCGCAAATCACTTGACAAGCAGAAAAAAGTGTGTTATAATATCATTTGTTCGGTGAGTAAGGAGAAAATTTATGCCCAAGAAGGGATTTCAGACGCAGCATCATTATCTGAAGTGGATATGTGCTTTTCCGCTTTTGTTTATAGCACTAATTATCCAGTTTATTATATCCCGACACACTGAAAGCGATATTCTTTTTTATCTGGCGTGTGCGGCGGTTATGGGCGGAATTTTATCAGCTTACTATCTTGTTGTTGCAAAGTTGCATTTGTTTGAGTATAAAGGATATTTTTGGGAAGACAGCGAGCTTGTTGTCATCGAACTCGGTAAGCGCAAATATGAGATAAGCGACGTAAGAACCTTAGTCGGCGGAGAATCGAATGTTTTTATTTATCAGTATGCGTATTTGCTGATCGAGACCCCAAAAGAAAAGGTCAAAATATTCGGGCAGTCGCTTCATGGGAACATGGAATTTGAAGATTCGGATCTATACCCACTTTTTCAGCTTATTCTTTATAAAAACAAAGAGTTGAAGCCTAAAAAAATATTAAAAGCAGAAGCTGACAATTGGTATGAAAAATAGTTTTGCAATTTTTTGTTTTAGGGCTTGACAAAGATATTTGGGTGTGGTATACTAAACAAGTTGAGTTTTCAAAACGGTGATTTGGCGGAAACGTCAGGTCGGTGCAGGTTTTCGCAAGGCACAGGCAAGAGTAAATCAAACAGCAAATTAAAATTTAATATTTTCATATGCAGGTGTGGCGGAATAGGCAGACGCGCTAGCTTCGGGTAGCGTTACGACAGTGCAGGTTTCCGCAGGGCACAGGCGAGAGTAAATTGACAAGCAAAATAAAATTTAATATTTTCATATGCAGGTGTGTGCGGAACAGCCGAACAAGTTCGACGGGCAGACGCTGCTTCGGGTAGCGTTACTACAGTGCAGGTTTCCGCTGAACATCAGCGAGTGCAAATCAGAGAGCAAATTCAAATTTAATATTTTTATATGCAGGTGTGGCGGAATAGGCAGACGCGCTAGCTTCAGGTAGCGTTACGACAGTGCAGGTTTCCGCAAGGCACAGGCAAGAGCAAATCAGACAGCAAATTATAACTTAATATTTTCATGTGCAGGTGTGGCGGAATAGGCAGACGCGCTAGCTTCAGGTGCTAGTGATCGCAAGATCGTGTGGGTTCAAGTCCCTTCACCTGCACCAGAAACGCCCTTGACTATCGTCAAGAGCTCGGTGAATAGTGAATAATGAATAGATTATAGTTAATAGTTGTCCGTAAGGAAGGCGTTTCTGTACTATTCGTTATTCACTATTCACTTTTCATTATTCACTAATTTCTATTTATTGCTTTTGCCGAATAACGCATCAAAATTATGATGCAATAGTTTCAAAAAGTTTGAAAAGCTTCGATAAATCTGAATTTTCTGAACTTATCTTTTTCGTTAAGTAGTCACACGAAAAAGTCCGTGTTTACGGGCTTTTTTCTTTTTGCATTATCAGAATGCACTTGTCACACAAATTTTTCGTTACACCGGGTAGGGTAGTGCGTCTGTCCGTTAATATTTTTATACAGCGGCAAAGCCGCAGAATTGTCTGCGGCTATTCTTATGCGCTTTTGAGGAACACCGACACATTCGCATCGAACGCCCCATTCATCTCAATTCTGATGTCAATGCTCCTGTCCTCGTTTTGGTGAATGATGATTCTCTTTACCAGCATTCTCAAATTCACATCTGAGATTTTCCCCTCTGAAAGTATGCTCTCAATCAGCTCCGAGGTGCTTTTTAACTGCTCTTTCTTTTGCTTGCACGTCTTGTCGTACTCTTTTAACTCATTTATGCGCTTTTCACACTCCGCAATGTCGCGCTCACGCTTGGCAATCATATCATTGTAGATTTGAACATGCTCACGGTCGTGAACCCTGTCCATTATTAGATCTTCGACCTGCTGTTTGAGTGATGCTATTTTTTCAGAGCATTGCTTGATTTCACGCTCGTGAAGCGGTTTCTTCTTCGCCCACTGCTTCACCAAGCCGTCGTATTTTTTGCTCTCCGCAATGACCTGCTCTTTGAAACTTTTGATCTCGTCCGAGACCAGCTCGTCAAGCTGCGACTCCCTCACCGTGTGCGGCGTGCAGTATTTTTTGCCATAGCGATGGCAGCTGTTGCAAGTGTACTCAACATATTCTTTGCCACGCCAATGCCTTGTCCGTGCGATCAGATTCGCCCCACATTCAGCGCATTTTATCATTCCCGAATATCGGTGAATTTTGTTTCCATTACTCGCGCGAGGTTTTGTTTCGGAACGCTCTTTCAGAAGAAACTGCGCCTGTTCCCAAGTCGTCTTGTCAATGATCGGCTCGCAGAAATTTTCATGCCTGAACTGCTCTATATCTTTTGTAAACGTCTTAGTCTTGTAAATCTTTGACGTAACCGATTTGTGATTAACCATCGTTCCTATGTACAACTCATTCGTAAGTATACGCTTGACAGCAGTTTGCACCCACAAGTACCTTTTAGAGATGTCGGGTTTCCAATCTGCAAGTTTTCTTCGTTGGTAGTATTCTGGCGATTTTATTCCGCTTTCGTTCATCTTCTTCGCGATAGTCGTCATACCGTAGCCATCGATAAACAGCTGAAATACCTCTTTCACTATCCACGCCGTTTCCTCGTCGATCGAAACAGTTTTGGTTGCTCTATCGCATTTGTACCCAAGTGGCAAACTTTCTATCAGACCCTCATTTTTCTGCTTCTGCCGAACACCTGCGCGCACCTTTCTAGCGATATCTTTCGCATAAAAATCGTTGAATATCTGCTTAAAACCGATCAGCAGATCGTCGTTCTCGTTGTCGGTATCGATGTTCTCCGTGACCGATATTACCTTTACTTTGTTTTGTCGAAGATGATCTATGAATAGTTCTGTTTGTGTTCGATGTCGCCCCAATCTTGACAAATCTTTTACCAACACCACCTCGATAGCACCCTCGTCAACTGCATCTTCTAACTCTCCCAAACCTTTGCGATTGAATGTCATACCTGACACATTGTCGTCAAAGCTTTCGCCCACAATTTCATGACCGTTCTGCTCCGCATAATCAACCAGTATCTGCCGCTGATTTTGTAAGCTGTTCATCTCTTGATCCTCATCACGGGAGAGCCTGTAGTATAACCATGCTTTCATTTTATCACTGTCCTTTCTTTGAATTTTCCGACAGGCGCATCTCGCAGTGCCTGTGCTACGACAGACACTACCACACCACGCGCCGAAAGTCCAGCAATTACTCATTTTTTTCAGAATCTTCTACCTTATCACTAAAATCATCGTCCGCACATTTGGGCACACTATCCGAATTTAGATACTCCGCTATCATCGACTCCATGAACGTGTTGAACAGCTTTATGTTCCCATTGTAAACGATCGTTGCTGTGTTGATTTTAGGTTCTTCCGTTTTTCTTGGCATATGTTTTGTCCTCCAGTTTTATGTATTTTTTGACATTTCAGATTTTATGACTCCCCGTTTCGGGGTATCATCGGTGTACCACGTTAAAGGGTATACCGAAACACGATATCCTTTTATTAGGCTTCCTCGCTCCGTGACGGACAAAACAAAATGAAAATTCCTCTCTTTTTATGAGTCCGCCATAATGGCGCTGGGTACAACTCCCATAGAATCGCACAAAAATCGCATTATTCACACCTTACGACACCTCATTTCCTGCGATTTTTAATTTACGACCCCTTTTTTATCTTGCACAAGACCCTCGATTATTCGCGATAAACGGTCGGCTTTGCCGTCCGAAGTGAGCGCGGCGACACCGCCGCTTTAACTTGCAATATGGCGGACACGCCATTTGATATGACCTTTTGTGCAGATTGTCCGCCACCGAGTTTTGCTTTGAAGTCAATGACTTCAATTCTGCAAGCAGAACCGCAAAACTCTCAGCCTTAGTTCACAGTGCGTTTTTAACATTTCCTATTCCATTTTCATCACCCTCGTTCTTATCTTTTTAAGATTTTCTACATCGCTCGTGAACGCCCACAATCGCTCGACACGGCGTTTTCATCTTTTTGCGGTTAAACTACCCGACCTGCTCTGCAAAACCGCACTTGGCGCATTTCTGCGCGTTACACGGTCGGATAGTCCACCAGCATTCCCACACCCCTTTCTTACCTCTTGTTCTTAGCCCTGCGCTTCGCTTTTCTTCGTGCGCCTTTCTTGCTTTTTGGATTAGTACCTTTTTTCTTTCGCGGCTTGTTTCCACTTTTCTCTTTGCTGTTTTTCTTCGCAGACTTACCGTCACTTTTTGAAGTCGTGCCGTCACCCGTCACCCTGCCGTCACCCGGCGAAACGTACATATTTTCAATGCTTTTTACAGGTCGGGTGCCGGCTGGACAGCAATTTGTCGTGCGCGGTATTTTGCCGTCACCGCCGTCACCCGAACAGTTTTACCGTCACTGTTTTTAAGGTTAACGTCACTGTTGAAATTTTCTCCGATTTCATAAAGTCAAGAGTTTTCAATACTTTTTAGAGATTTGATCTCTTTAACAGTGACGGTAGGGTCAGTAACTCCCAACTCCGCAGGTATAAGTTTTTTACCGTCACTGCCGTCACCGCCGTTACCCGAACAGTCATATCGCATTTCGATCAACCTCTTTTCAGTTCAAAAATTCTGCTTACACTTGTATAGGGATATTTGCAAGGCTTTTGATACCCCCAAAAATGAAATTTCAAATTAAATTCGTATGGCTGCACAAATTCGCATATTTTGATTTAGATATTTTTACAACAGTTTTCAAATCTTTTCTCTCACTTGTATAGGGTAAGAAGTAAGCGTTTTGCTCCCCCTAAAATTTCAAATTTCATAAAATTTCGTATGGCTGCACAATTTCGCTGGCTTTGTTTTAGATATTTTTACAACTTACAGGTCTCTTTTTCCTTTTCGCCATATAGACAAAAAACAAAAAGCCCATACAGAAATTCATCTGTATGAGCTTCGTTCTATTTGCGCACATATCGTGTAGATACATCGCTTACTTTGAACAGTTTTTTGAATCTTTAAGCGCAAAGGAAAGCGCTCTTTTTGCCCAATAATCGCATATCGCCACTTTTGCTGTATCTATTCATAAAAGTGTCCATATCTACTGTACTAGGTACTGTTGTCAGGTCGATAGAAATTGCAATGCTTTGAGTCGCGGATTCGGTTCTGTATTTTATTGCCTTTTCATAATGGATTTTTCTGTACATACAAAAGTTCGATTCATTGTTCAGATAAGGTTTTGTCAGCACCATGATGATAGATTAACACATTTAAAATTATATTACCGTTAAATGCTCTTAATGCGTAGTAGTTAAACTGTCAAAGTTTCTTTTCACACAATAATATCCGTCTTTATGTAATTTGTAACTATCGATTTAACCGCGGCCTTCAAACGCCTTGAGCAGCTTCGCATTGTCATTGGTATTTTCAAATCTCGTGCGCGAATTTCTATCAAATATTTTTGCAAAATTGTCCTTATCTACAGCATGCAAATATTTTTTAGTCGTTTCTTCATCTATGCTTTCCAATTCTTTTATCAATATTGATATCTTTATACTCATAGTAACACTATTGGAAAGCATGAGTTTTGTTTTCAGTTCAGTATCAATTTCTGAAATATGATTAAGGATGTAACTTGTTTGATTCTGTGCTATATTAATGATTTCCTCTTGAACACTAGTGCCAAATCGTGAAAAGGTTTTGAATAGTGACGACATATCCGAAGACATATATCTTTTTCTAAGAATATAAAGCTGAACCTCTTCAAAATAATTCTTTCCTAAAATTGAAATAGTAATTCCTGACGGCAATTTCTCAATCAGGCTTATTTTTTTGCTGTCATCAATATCTTCTGATAGAACATTTACTAGTTCTTCTTGATCCATAACTCTTTCTATAGTATTAATGTACTATTCTGATACATTTGTCAAGAGGTATGCGGCATTTTCATTGTTTTGAACAGGAGATTTGATTTTGCGACGGGGGTAATATGTGCGGTTTCGCCGTCGCTGTGTGCAATGGAGGGTGTGGCAGAGTATATTCATGTATTTGATAGTCACATTATTTAATTATTCTTTTATGAAGAATTATGCTTGCGTTTGTTTATGTTATAGGAATAAAAGCTTGTCAAGAGTAGATCATATTTTTTATAATTTAAGAGTAATATTAAGACAAAACAAACCATTGCCGTTATTTATATCAATAGTTCCATTATGTCTGTTAACAGCATTTCGTATATTGTTAATACCAAACCCATGATGTATTTTATCGGCTTTGGTTGTTTGTAAACTATTATTTTCCTCGCTTGCAGGGTTGCTGATCGAAATAAATTGATATCCCTGTTGTATGTTCATTTTTATATCAATTACTTTATGTCCGCCGATCTTACCGCATGCTTCTATGGCATTGTCAAGAGCGTTAGAAAAAATAACGCATAGATCGACGGGATCAAAATCGTGCGTAAACAAACCGTCCAAGCATATTTCTGTATCGCATTCCTTTGAAAACTCAGCTTTTTCTGTAAGGATTGAGTCTAAAATATTATTTCCGCATTCATACGGTTTTTCTGTCATGGTTTTGGAATTAGATAATTTATTTATGTACCGTACGGCCTCCTCGTTCTTGTTTGAAGATATCAATGCCGCAACACATTGCATATGGTTAATATAATCGTGTCTAAAGGAATGAAATTCTTTCCTCATATCATCTAGGGCTTCATAGTGCCTGAGCTGAGAATTGATTTGTTTCAAAAGCAGATCGGACGTGTCCTTAAAATACTTTTTTGACATACTGTTTATAAACAGCAGAAACACGATTGCAAACATTACTATCATTAAAATGAGTAAGAAGAATTCTGAAAAGCTTTTTTGTACAGAAACGTTGTCTGTTTCAAAGGAAATGAGCGTAACGACACCTTCCATAATAAAAACGCATAAAAGCATTAATATTCCTACCGCTTTAGACGTTGACTTAAATGCAAATCCTAAATTTTTAAACTGCTCTATTTTATATAAAAAGCAAATCAAGCCAAGAACAAACAACTGAAATATCATTGAAGTGACCTTGTTTATTGTCAATTCGTCTAAATTCGAGGATGTAAGCATAAATATCCATGAAACACAGCTTTGCGAAAGAGAGTCCAAGGATATCAGCAGCAAAGGCATATAGAATGAAATAAATCTTATTTTTTTAGTGAAGATAAACGGAAAAAACAAAAAACGCAGACAATATATGGCAAGCAGTGCCGTCATCATGAATTTTGATGATTCTGCAAAAAATGAACTGAAAATCAGAGTATAAATTCCATGAACAACTGATATAGCAAGTGATTTAATCCAACCGGGTTTAAATTCTTCCAAATCAGCAGAATTGCTTATGAGAATCAGGTTAACAAGCAGAAGCAAGTCCGAAATGATAAAAGCGACAGTGTTCATTGTATCAGTCCTTTGTGTTATATCTTATTATGTAATCCTGAAAAGCCTTTTTGAAATCGGTCAGATACCTTCTGCTTATTGAAGCACGTTCGTTGTTATCAAAATAGATAGTTTTATTATTGTGATTTCTTATGTGGAGGAAGCTTACTATACAAGACCTGTGAGAACGTATAAATTGGTCTTTGGGAAGCATCTTTTCAATCTCCTGCATATATCGGCAGCATTCAAGGTGATTGTCAACAGTTCGTATTATAGTGTGTTTGTCTTTTGATTCTACATAAATTATTTCAGATAATCTTACTTTCCACGAACCGTCGTTAGTGTTCAATATGAGAAAATCATCTGTTTTGACAGAATCAAGATAATCGTCAATAGACTTAAACAGAACTTCTTTTTTTATCGGCTTTAAAATGAAACGAAACGTATTTACCTCAAAAGATTGAAAAACGATTTTTGGAAACGCGGTAAGGAAAATAATAGTAACTTCTAAGTTTTTTAATCGCAGACGTTTGGACGTTTCCAATCCATCCATATTGTCCATTTGATAGTCCATAAATATAATGTCAAACTTTTCAGTACTTGATAAAAGGTCATATCCGGTTTTAAAATGTGTGGTTAAAATCGGTTCTTTTTTTAATGTGGAATATTCATTTAAAAGAGTATATAATTCTTCATATAATATAATTTCGTCATCGCATACGGCAATCCTCATTATTTCGCCTCCCTTTGCCTTTAATTATAACATAGAACTATTTAAATATCAAGTAAAATTTAACAATAAAATCACTTTTAAACTACCGCTCGCACCATATTTATGACCGTATTTCAGATATCTGTAGACGAATTTAATAAAAAGATTTATACGACCCACGAAATGAAAAAACGGGGAGGGATATTAAATGTGGAGATACATCTGGCAGATCATTTTTAAGTAATAGGATGGAATATTTATGGAAATAATTGAAAAGCAATATTTATCTGTTGAATCGTTGCTGTCATATAGAACAAGATCAACATACAGTAAACTTGATAAGTTAATCGAGCATATATCAGAAAGTCTGAAATTTCTTGAAAAGGAGCAGACAGGAAATATTATTTTTTCTCTGAAAGAAAATACTTACGGAACAGACGAAGTAATATTAGATCTTGAGTTCTTTGTTCCTGTCAGCAAGGAGTTTAAAAGCAACGAGTTTTATGTCTATAAGCCAAAACTTAAGCTATGTAATGCAGTTAGAGTAAGACACTCCGGAACTTATGATACGTTAATAAATTCACGAAAGAAAATGCAAAAATATTTATCACGAATGTGTTATCAGCCGATAACAGATTTTTACTATTACATTAATGACGGAAATATAGTGGATATTTTTGTTGGTATCAACGGTAATATTGTTTGAAATTAGGCGGGCAGATTTTGTCCGCTGTTTCCTTTTTTACGACAAATTCTGAGTCAATATGACCGCTTACGCCGTATATATGACCGTATTTCAGATATCCATAGACAAATAACGTTGTTTATGGTATTTTTAAGCGGAATTTGATTAACAAAATTTAATAAATATATTCGATGATTCAAGGAGGAACTTATGGGTAGATTTTTTTCGTTGGTACAAATTAAGAACAACTGCGGCAGGGAGCAATTTGTAAGATCATTCTGCGATGCAATGAAAAAACGCGACCTTGTGCCATGCTCTGAGGAAGAATCAAGTGTAAGTTATATTCTTGCTTTTTCCCAAAGCGGAAAATGGGTAACACTTGCTTCTGATAAATATAGGGACGATCCCAAACAGGTCAGGAACGATGCGCAGCAGACAGCGGCGGAGATGAAAACAAGCAGTTTCGGTATGGAGGTCGTTGACAGCGACTTTGCTCTGCTGGAATTGTATAAAGATCGATCCGCTGCGGATACGGTTATCGTCGGTGACGGTTCGGGCTACGGATTTGACGGGAATAATTCCAAAAAGGGAAAACAAGAATGCTGGGAAGAACTTTTAGCGTCGGGGAAAACGTGGGAACAGCTCTCTGAAATATGGAACAAGGACGAGGTTTTTGTTGAGGACACTTTGTATGAAGCGGCTTCCGTGCTGGGGATAGAGCAAAAATATATGGCCTCTGATCATGAGAATCTTATCGGCATGGCGGACAAAGATGTGAATGTTGTTTCGTTGTTTTTCAAAAATAAAATTACTGTTTCCGAAGGCGGAGCGAAAAAACTTACTATGAATGCGGCTTTCAAAAAAGTGTTTGGCGAGGCTCTTGAGCCGCTTGGATTTGTTAAGGCAAAAACCAAATATCCGCATTACATACGCTTTGTTGATAACAGCTTTATTCAGATCATCGGTTTGAAGAAAGAAAGCGAATATAATTTTAATATAACAGCCGGGATCGCTACTATATACAGATCGGAAATTGATCTGAACTGCAGCCCGAGAATGAATTGCAATTGGTTGATCGGAATTTCGGAGTTCTACAAACGCAGTCACTTATTTGATCATGACAGAGAATACAAACGCAGCATAATGTATTTTGGATTTCCGAAAATTGAAAACGACAGAGTTATAAAAGAATTTGAAAGAGCGCTGAACGCAGTTAAAAAGTGGGTCTTGCCGGAATTTGAAAAAGTACAAACATTGCGTGATGTGATAGATTATCTTTATACAATTTATTTTATGGGACTCGATTTTGATGGCCCTGATGTACAGTTTTGCAGGCATATCAATGATCGTGACGGGCTATTTTGCTTTGAGCTTGACGACCCTTATGAAATTGTCGACAGAAGAGAGGAAATTGCACTTAAACGTGCATTATATAAATTGGAACATAATATAGACGGTTTTACAGAAGCCGACTATGTAAGATCATGTGAAGAAATTAAGCAAAGCAACAAAGAGAGAAGAGAATATATAGGTAATATTCTCAATAATAAACAGCTGTATGATGAAACGGTCTCGGAAATAAATAAAAGAAAAGAAAAAAATATCGGTATCCTCAGATCGTATGGGCTGGATATTTAATAGCACATAAAATATAATTTGTTTTCTTTGCTTTTTAAGAGTGCTTACAAACGCGCTGATCGCAGACATTAGCATTGAAATATATCTTGCCGCAGGCATTTAGCTTGCGGCGTGTTTTATCGCATCTGCCGCTGAAAATATCAATATCCCACCGAAATCCAAACCCCGGTGGGATATTCCTTTGTCAGCAGGTAGCTGTCCTACTTTGTTTTATTGCTCTTTTCCAGCCCGTTGATGCCGCTGCAAATAAGCGTGGTCGTCAGCTTGATGATCTCGTCAAGCGGTATCTTCTTTTTGTCCGCCGCCCATTGCTTGTATATCTCTATAGTCGCCTGCGAAACAAACGTCATGATTATGTTCTGCACATATGGGTCAACGTTCTTCCGCTGACCGTCCGACCCCCACGTTTCCGACATGATCTCGCTTGTGATACGGCGGCTGATGTAGTGGTAACTTCCGCTGCACAACAGCTTTTCATGAAGCCGCCCGGCGCCCTCGCTCACCAGAAAGAACTCGCGCGTTATCTTGTCCATATCACGCGGTCGCTCCAGATCTTTCGTGCGCGCTATGAAATTTTTCGCCATTTCATTCTGCATTTCAAGCAGCAGGTCGTCAAGCGAATTATAGTGCAGATAGAACGTTTTGCGGTTTATCCTCGCACGCTCTGTCAGCTCTTTTATTGTGATCTTTTCGTAGTCCATCTCGCATATCATTTCTTCAAAAGTATTGCGGATAGCCTCTTTTGTGCGTATCACTCGCAGATCTTCTTTACTAGCATTATCCATAACGATACCTCCTAAAATTTATTATACTTCACTTTTGTACGAAAGTCAACACCTGTGTATTTTTACTCATTTTTATAAAGTGTGGCGTAAACCTCTATTGTTCAAAAAATGATGTGGATTTTTATTTTTAAAGATGTATAATACATTAAAAGAAGGAGGAATTATCATGATCTTAGACAGAAATGAAAACAAAGAAGTTGTTGTGCTTTTGGGGGCAGGCAGCATGGGTACGGCTATCGTCCGCCGTATTGCCGCAGGAAAGAAGATCTTGCTGGGCGACATCAGCGAAAATGCTCTTCAGCGCGTTTCGCACGAGTTTACCTACAGCGGCTATGACGTTGAAACTCAGATAGTAGATGCCTGCGACGAGCAGTCTATACGGGCGTTTGCGCAAAAGGCTGCCTCGCTCGGTGCGGTAAAATACTATATCCATACGGCAGGCGCATCGCCAAGTCAGGCAACGCCCGAAAATATCATCAAGCTTGACCTCATCGGCACTTCTTACGCCATAGATGCATTCGGCGAAGTTATGGCACGCGGCGGCGCAGGGCTTATAGTTTCAAGCCAGACGGGTTATATGCCCCACGCGCTCACCGCAGAAGATGAAGATGCCCTTGCCATGACTCCGACTTCACAGCTTGCCTCGCTGCCTTGCCTTGACGGCTCAAAAACACCAAATCCGGGAGCGGCATACATCGTTTCAAAAAGGGCAAATCAACTCCGCGTGCGTACAGCTGCGGCAACCACCTGGGCGGACAGAGGCGCAAGGATAAACTCTATCAGCCCCGGCATTATAGTAACTCCGCTGGCGTATGATGAATTTAACTCCCCGGGAAATACCTATCAGAATATGATAGACTGCTCAGCCGTGCGCCGCGCAGGAACTTCTGACGAGATAGCAGCGGCAGGTGCGTTTTTGCTTTCTGCTGATGCAGGATTTATTACTGGTACCGATCTGCTTATCGACGGCGGCGTGATAGCGGCTTTGAAAAGCGGCAGATTTGATCTTCATATAAGATAGGAGGAGAGGGAAATGGCTAAAATTTTGATAGCATACTTTTCTCACGCAGGACAGAATTACTCCCACGGTGGGATAAAAGATCTGAAAGTAGGCAACACCGAAGTTGTCGCAAATAAACTTCATACAATGCTGGAAAGCGACTTGTTCTATATAGATACAGTGCAGAAATACCCCGATGACCATATGAAGAAGATAGAGATCGCCAAACGCGAATTTCAGCAGAACGCACGTCCTGAGCTTACGGCGAAAGTAGAGAACATGGGCGATTATGACACAATAATTCTTGCTTTTCCTAACTGGTGGACAACTATGCCGATGGCGTTGTTTACTTTTCTTGAAAGTTACGATTTTTCTGGTAAAACTATCTGTCCGCTGATCACTCACGGCGGCAGCTGTTTTTCAAATTCGCTGAGAGATATCGCACGGCTCTGTCCTGATGCAAAAATTACCGAGGGTCTTGCGATCAACGGAGATAACGCCGCGAACTGCGATAAAGACCTTGAAAAATGGGTAAAGAAGATCGGACTTAAATAGGGTGAAAGAATGGACAGCCAAATAGAATTTGATCTGAAAGCCTGCTTCGGTTGCGGCAGGTGCAAAGAAGTCTGCCCGGCAGGGATTGACATACCCAAAATGCTTAGTTTATACAGAACAAAAAAAGATTACAGTGCAAAACTGCTTGCCGCTGAAGATTGTATCGAGTGCGGAGCCTGCACAGCGCATTGTGAGAAAGGTCTGCCGGTCAAAGATATTATTCGTAAGATAGCTATGATGCAGTGTGAACACACAGTTATAACTTTTGGTTACAACTGATGAACTAAAAGAGACTTCACAAAAAGCAAGTTTTGCAATATAATAAAGCTAAATAAAACACTTTTTTCGGAGAAAACTATGAGTGAAATTTATGAGGTGCTTCACCGAGAATTTGTCTATGTTTGGTACTATTTCACGGTGCAGCTGCGTCAGATAGCAGGCTACTGGGCGCTCGGCATGGTGATAGGCTCGCTGGTGTCTGTGTTCGCAAAGGACAGCATTCATAATGCCTTTGACCGTATCAGAGATAAAAAGTGGGGACTGTGGGGCGTTGTGCCTGCAAGCATTTTAGGCGTTGCTTCACCGCTTTGTATGTACGGCACGATACCGATTGCAGCATCTTTTTCAAAGCACGGTATGCGGCACGACTGGCTTGCGGCGTTCATGATGTCAAGCGTGCTGCTCAATCCGCAGCTTATTATGTACTCAACAGCCTTGGGCGTTACCGCGCTTGTGATACGCATTGTTTCATGCACTTTGTGCGGAATTATAGCAGGCATTGTGGTGCATATCTTCTATAAAGACAAACCGTTTTTTAATTTTGACGGCTTTGAACCGAGAGCAAGCCACGATACCCACCCGAATTTATTTCTTCGTTTTCTTTTCAATCTCGGCAGAAATATAAAAGCAACAGGGCTGTGGTTTTTGCTTGGCGTGTTGCTTTCCGCACTGTTTCAAAGATATGTTCCTGCCGATAAATTTGCAGAACTTTTCGGAAAATCAAACGAGGGCTTCGGCGTGCTTATGGCAGCAACGATAGGCGTTCCTCTGTATGCCTGTGGCGGCGGTACTATACCGCTTATACGCGAGTGGCTCGCTATGGGCATGAGCATGGGCAGCGCATCTGCGTTTATGATAACAGGGCCTGCCACGAAGATCACAAACCTCGGCGCACTGAAAATTGTCCTCGGGCTGAAACGGTTCATCATCTACATAGCTTTTGTAATGGTGTTTTCTCTCGCAACAGGGCTTATAATCAACTTAATTTTATGACAGGAGTGGTCGTATGAAAAAATTATCTATAGGCATACTCAGCTTAGTTTTTGCAGTAGGGCTTTCATCTTGCGGATCGCCCGACATCTCTACAGATAAAGATGCCCCTGTGGTATCTTCGCCTTATGCAGACAGCTCTTCTGCAAAAGATTCGGAAACTTCGTCAGCAGTGGTGGGAGCACCCGATTCCTCCACAGTGTACTTTACTTCCGACATTTCGCCAAACGGTATGATGGCAGTGTATAATGCTCTCGGTTGGCAGCCTACAGGTAAAGTTGCAGTCAAGCTGTCTACCGGTGAGCCACCTGCTTCTAACTATCTTCGCCCCGAACTGATAAAAGACCTCGTTCAGTCGGTTGACGGCACTATTGTTGAATGTAACACCGCATACGGCGGTTCACGCTCCGAAACCGAAATGCACAAGCAGGTCGCTAAAGACCACGGTTTTACCGATATTGCAGATGTAGATATTCTTGACGAAGAAGGTTCGGTCCAGCTTGAAGTAGAGGGCGGAAGTCACCTTGAAACCGACTATGTAGGCTCGCATTTTACAAATTACGATTCATACATTGTGCTTTCTCACTTCAAAGGGCACGCCATGGCAGGCTTCGGCGGCGCGATAAAGAATATCTCTATCGGTCTTGGCTCGCAGGAGGGCAAATGCCTTATACATACAGGTGGTCAGAGCCATACAAGCCCTTGGGGCGGCGACCAGACTGCTTTCACCGAATCCATGGCAGAGGCAGGAAAAGCGGTTTCGGATTATCTTGACAAAGGCGATAAGATCATCTACATCAGCGTTCTCAACAATATTTCTATTGACTGCGACTGCGACGGCAACCCTGCCGAGCCTGATATTCACGATATCGGTATACTTGCATCTACCGACCCCGTGGCAATAGACCAGGCTGCGATAGACCTTTGTTTTGCGGCAGACGGCAGCGAGTCTTTGCAGAGACGTGTTCAGCAGCAAAACGGTCTGCATACGCTTGAGCACGCCGAAGAGATAGGGCTTGGCAGCCGCACCTATGAAATGATAAACATTGACGAATAAATATTAAAAGGAGAGATAATTATGTCAACAGCAATTAAAACCATTGAAAGACCTCGCCTTTCGGTAAAGGTACAGACTATTGCAACACTTGCAGCGATCGTTGGGGCAGTGGCAGTTCCGCAGGTCTTTCACCTGCTCGGCGCAGCATCGGGGCTCGGCACTTCGCTTGGTGAAGCATTCCTGCCCATGCATCTGCCTATAATTCTTGTAGGGCTTCTTGCAGGGCCTTACGCAGGAGCAATTGCAGGACTCTTAGGGCCTCTTGCAAGCTTTGCGCTTTCTGGTATGCCCGGCATCGTAATGCTGCCGTTTATGATGATAGAGCTTTGCGGCTATGGTCTTGCGGCAGGACTTCTGAGAAATACAAAACTGCCTACTTTCGGCAAAGTCGTCATAGCGCAGATAGCAGGTCGTGCAGTCCGCGCGGTCGCAATTTTGGCGGCAGTATATCTTTTAGGAAATGAAAGTGTCCGCGTGGCATCTATATGGACGAGCATTGCAACGGGTCTTTTCGGCATAGCACTCCAATGGGTGCTTCTTCCGCTGATAGTTTACAGGGTAGAGAATCTGAAAAAAGAATAATACAGCAATAAAGTTTGCTATTGAAAAGCATCGCTCTTGCGGTGCTTTTTTGATATTTGCATTTTCCAAAAAAGTATGATATAATAAAATCACAAATGATTTTATTATACTCTTATGTCCTCGTCGATACGCAGACCAAAAGGTCTGCTCCCGACGTATCGGACAATTATACCATAACGCTTTCGCTTTTATGGTATAATAAAATCACAAATGATTTTATTATACTCTTATGTCCTCGTCGATACGCAGACCAAAAGGTCTGCTCCCG
>CANPZC010000007.1 GCA_947589355.1 uncultured Clostridia bacterium | reverse complement strand
GTGCTTACCGACCCCACAACGGGCGGCGTTACGGCAAGTTTTGCTATGGAAGCCGATATTATTCTTGCAGAGCCCGATGCTACGGTTGGTTTTGCAGGCGCAAGAGTTATTGAGCAGACGACCAAAAAGGCTCTGCCGAAAGGCTTTCAGAAAGCTGATTTCGTACTGAAGCACGGTTTTATCGACCAGATAGTGCCGCGCAGAGAACAGAAAAAACTCCTCGCGGAGCTTTTGAATATGCATAATGGGGGTTAAGACAATGGGTCAGACACCTTATGACAGAGTAAAGCAGGCCCGCAGCATAAACAGACCTACGGGCGGCGATTACATCAGAAACATTTTTACAAATTTTATAGAGCTGCACGGCGACAGGCGTTTTTCAGACGACGCCGCTATTGTCGGCGGTATTGCGCGGCTTGACGGCACGCCCGTTACTGTTATTGCGATCGATAAGGGTCACACCACGAAAGAAAGGGTGGCTAAAAACTTCGGCGCGCCCCACCCCGAGGGTTACAGAAAGGCTCTGCGGCTTATGAAGCAGGCTGAAAAGTTCGGCAGACCTATTGTGTGCTTTATAGATACCTCGGGCGCATACTGCGGCATAGGCGCTGAAGAACGCGGTCAGGGGCAGGCGATAGCTGAGAACCTTATGGAAATGACAACGCTTTGCGTGCCGATAATCTCTATTCTGATAGGCGAGGGCGGCAGCGGCGGCGCGCTTGCTTTGGCGGTGGCTGACAGGGTATACATGATGCAAAATTCTGTGTATTCTGTAATTTCGCCCGAGGGCTGCGCGAGCATTTTGTGGAAAGATTCCGCAAAGGCTGAGGCAGCGGCGGCAAGCCTTAGGCTTACTGCTGAAGATGCAAAGTTTTTGGGTATTATTGAAAAGGTGCTTTCCGAAAAAGAGATAGGCACAAAGCCTTTCTACGACAGGCTGCGCGCTATGCTTATTGAAGATCTGTCGCAGCTGACGGAAGAACCCGAACTTATACAGAAGCGTTACGAGCGTTTCCGCAAGATAGGCAGCGAGACCAAAAGCACGGCTTTAGGTCAGTAAACTTTACAAAATTCTATAAAAAGAGGACAACGTATAATGAGCATATATCAGAAATACTGCTATGAAAAGGTAGACGAAAACGGCAGGCTTACTCAGTTTAAGCTTAATTTGCCCGATAATTTCAACTTCGGCTATGATATAGTTGATGCAATAGCCGCTGAAGAACCCGAAAAAAGGGCTCTGGTTTGGTGCAACACCGAAAACGACGAGCGCGTGTTTACCTTTGGCGAAATAAAAAGACTTAGCGACAAGGCTGCGAATGTTTTCAAAAATGCAGGTCTTAAAAAAGGCGACAGGGTGCTGCTCGTATTAAAGAGGCATTATGAATACTGGATAGCTGTGGTAGCGCTTTTGAAACTGGGCGTTGTGGCTATTCCTGCGACAAATCAGCTGACAGTCGACGACCTTGTTTACCGCCTTAACTGCTCAAAGGCAAAGGGCGTGCTTTGCACCGCGCAGAATGAATTTCCCCAAAAGGTTATTGCGGCTTTAGAGAGATCGCAGCTTGAAAATTGCAAATTGTGGTGTGCGCAGGGGTATGCAGACGGCTTTGAAAATTTTGACGATGCGATAGAAAAGGCAGACGATAGCTGGGAGCGAATACCCACGCAGCTTTACGAGCCTATGCTTATGTACTTTACTTCGGGTACTACAGGCTACCCCAAGGGCGTTATGCACGACCATTCATACCCACTGGCGCACGTGCCTACCGCGAAATACTGGCAGCAGGCTGAGGACAACGGCCTGCACTTTACCGTTGCGGAAACGGGCTGGGCAAAGGCTTCATGGGGCAAGATATACGGTCAGTGGGCAGTTGGCAGTGCGATAATGGTATACGACTTTGACAACTTCGAGCCGAAGAATCTCATCACAATAATAAACCGCTACGGCGTTACATCTTTCTGCGCTCCGCCGACGGTATACAGATATTTGGTACGCAAGGAGATACCCCCTATGCCGAACCTGAAACACTGCTCAACTGCCGGCGAAATGCTCGCTGCCGAGGTGTTCAGACTGTTTGAGGAAAAGACCGGTATGCCTATCTATGAGGGCTTCGGGCAGACGGAATCAACGCTGCTGCTCGGCAATATGACAGGCTACGCGCCCACGCACGGTTCTATGGGCAGGGTAAACCCTCTGTACAACATAGAGCTTTGGGACAGCGACTGCAAAAAGGTCAAGGACGGCGAGATAGGCGAGATAGTTGTTATACCGCCCGAGGGCGGCAAGCAGCCGGGTATTTTCTGTCAGTACCTTGACAACGAGGAGCAGCAGGCTTACGCATGGCGCGGCGGCGCATACCACACGGGAGATTCTGCATGGCGCGATGAAAACGGTCTTTACTGGTTCAACGGCAGATTTGACGACATTATAAAAACAGGCGGCTACAGAGTTGGACCATCGGAGATAGAAAACGTGCTTATGGAACACCCTGCCGTTATGGAATGCGGAGTTATAGGAATACCCGACAAGCTGAGAGGGCAGGCTATAAAAGCTGTGGTAGTGCTTTCGAGCGGCTACGAGCCGTCAAAGCAGCTGGAGAACGACATAAAGAACTTCTGCAACGCAAAACTTGCCGAGTACAAGTGGGTAAGGGTGTTGCAGATAGTTGACGAAATGCCAAAGACCATAAGCGGCAAGATAATAAAAACAGAGCTTCGCAAACAGAGCGAGGAATAAGTGTTTAATATAAAATGCCCTCTAAACGTTCAAAAGCGTTGAGAGGGCGAAGTTTTTGGGTAAGATGTGGCAGAATATTCTTCCAGTAGCTTTTCTTTTTGGGGGAGGTTTGTGTGAGGGGATATTTCATAGGTTTGTATTATTGATTTTTCACTTTGTTTGGCGTTATCTGAGAGAGCGGCGTGCTGAGTGAAAAAACACATTTTCGCTCCTCGTTATCTTATTTCTTATACCCACACTTTAACTGAAAGCAGATGGCAGAATATTCTTCCAGCGGCGTGTGGGGTGGGCGTGCTTTTGTTTTTTTAAGGGGAGTTGGAGTGGTGGCGCTTAGCTGTAGTAGTAGAGCGCATTTCTTGCCTCTTGCTTCTTGTAAACCGCAGGTATGATAAACTTTCGCAAAGTCTTAAAAATCGTTTCTAACTTCTAACCTCTTACCTCTGATAGCGAAATGCCTGTTCGCGCTCGTACCAATTCTTTTTTATCTTATGAAAAAATTTGCAGAAATTGAGATACTAAAAGCACACCGTTTTCGCGATGTGCTTTTTTATATGTACAGAAAGCCTTACAGCTCTATAGCGAACGTTCTGCCGGTGGGGGTGTATTTTGTGTACTTTATGCCCACCATGTCAAACATCTTCTTTGAGGCGACTACGCTGTCTGAGCCTGCGTACTTGTCCTCGCCGTACACTATCTCTTTTATACCGCATTGTATTATAGCCTTGGCGCACTCGTTGCATGGGAAAAGCGTAACGTACAGTTTTGCGCCCTCGAGAGAGCCCGTAGAGCGGTTGAGTATCGCGTTGAGCTCCGCGTGGCAGACATAGGGGTACTTTGTATCAAGGTTCTCGCCTTCGCGCTCCCACGGCATATCGTCGTCGCAGCAGCCTGTCGGCATACCGTTGTAGCCCATCGAGAGTATCTTGTTCTCCCTGCTGACTATGCAAGCGCCTACCTGCGTGTTGTTGTCCTTGCTGCGCCCTGCCGACAGCTTTGCTATGCCCATAAAATACTCGTCCCACGAGAGATAATCATTTCTTTTCATATGCCGCACCCCATTCTTAAAATGTTATATATAGTATAACATATGGTACGGTATATTGTCAACCGCGGTTTTAACTGCGCATTTCTTCATGGTAAGTTGTCCAACCATCTAAATATTCATTATAAAATATAGTATCTCGTTTATCACCAAGAGTAGTATAATACCATTTGTAAATTAGCCATTCACCGTCTATTTTTAACAAAACAAAAACAGAGTTTGATTTCCAGTCATATTCGTCACCGCTTATTGTCAAGTTAAGTTTTACCTCATATCCTTTTGTGATTTTACACGGATTACTTTCAAAATACTTCGAGCGATTTTCAAATCTATCCTGTAATTCATCAAGATCTATGCCGCTCAATGTGTTGGCATCTTTTATTGAGTACTTCCATTAAAAATGATATAATAATACATAATAAATACATTAAAAGAGGTGTTAAGCATGGGGTATTATCAAAGACTGAGAGATCTGAAAGAGGACAGCGACCTTACACAAAAACAGGTTGCTGAAATAATCGGAGTGTCTGTCAATCATTACGGTAAATATGGGCGCGGCGAAACCGACATACCGTTTGAAAAGGTAATTTTGCTGGCTGACTATTATAATGCCTCACTTGACTATATAGCAGGACGTACAAACAGAAAAACTGACGGTGAACTTTCGGACGATGAACGGAAATTTACAGAGCAATACCGTATGCTGTCAGAGCGCAGCCGCGGCAGGCTCGATATACTCATGCAGCAGCTTTTAGAACAGCAGATAAACGAAAATAACAGCGCAAAAAAATAATGCCGCCGTGTCGTATTGACAAGAGCGGCATTTTTATTGGCAAAGCGAGAGAGTCAAATTGTAAACTTTTTGTAAACATTAAAAAGGTATCGTTTTCAAGCCAAAGTTAAACGTTTTCTTTTTTAATAAGGTATTGAAAAAATTTTGAAATTGTGTTTTAATATTATTAAGGGCACAGCCTTTGCAGGCACGCCCTGTTTAACATGATAACCTACTTGAAAGGCGGATAATTTATGAGCAAGATAATCAACGGACAGTCTATACCAAATATGCCGTGGCAGGATAAGCCGCAGGGCTGCAAAGAGGTCATCTGGAGATACACAGAGAACCCCATTATCCCTCGCGACCTTATACCTACCTCAAACTCGATATTCAACTCGGCTGTTGTGCCGTTTGAGGGCAAGTTCGCAGGCGTTTTCCGCTGCGACGACAAGCAGAGAAACATGGAACTGCACGCAGGCTTCTCAGACGACGGTATCCACTGGAACATAAACGAGGAGAGAATACAGTTCGTGCAGGCTGAAAAGTCTACCGAAGAGGTGAACCAGTGGGGCTACGGCTACGACCCGAGAGTTTGCTTTATCGAGGACAGATACTGGGTAACTTGGTGCAACGCTTACGGCTGGAAACCGACCATCGGCGTTGGCTACACCTTCGATTTCAAGACATTCTATCAGTGCGAGAACGCTTTCCTGCCTTTCAACAGAAACGGTGTGCTGTTCCCGAGAAAGGTCAACGACAAGTATCTTATGTTCTCTCGCCCGTCAGACAGCGGTCACACGCCGTTCGGTGATATGTACATATCGCAGTCGCCCGACATGAAATACTGGGGCGAACACCGCCACGTTATGGGCCCCCTGAGAGGCTGGGAGTCCAAGAAGATAGGCGCAGGCCCTATCCCGATAGAGACCGACGAGGGCTGGCTGTGCTTCTATCACGGAGTTCTGGAAAGCTGCAACGGCTTTGTTTACAGCTTCTCGGCTTGCATACTGGACAAAGACGAGCCGTGGAAAGTTAAGTACCGCTGCGCTGAATATCTGCTCAATCCTCGTGAATACTATGAGTGTGTGGGCGATGTTCAGAACGTTACATTCCCGTGCGCAACGCTGGCAGATCAGGACACCGGCAGGATAGCTATCTACTATGGCTGCGCCGACACGGTGGTAGGTCTGGCGTTCTGCAAGCTCGATGAAGTCATCGAGTATGTAAAGAGCCATTCTTCAATATAAGCAATTAGTATAGGGTAACATATAATCAACAAGACCGACATATCGCCTTTGCCGCGGTGTGCCGGTTTTTGCATACCCAACCTTTTTGGAAAACTTCGCACTATATATACGAGAACGCTTCTGGAGGCATTCGATATGGAAAAACAACTTGCAGACAAATATATTTATCAGTACATGGACAGGATTTTCGGCTTTGCGCTTGATAAACTGCACACCATTGACGGCGCGCGCGAACTGGCTTCCGATATTGTGTATGAGGTGTACCGCTCGTTTCTGAAAGCTGACGGTATTGTGAACATTGACGGCTATGTTTACAGAATTGCAAGAAACGTGTACGCGCATTACATTGACAGCCTTGCACGCGGCAGAAATTTTGTCAGCATTGACGGCATGGCGATAGCCGCACCAGAAGACACTACGGCAGAAGAAGCTGAAACAGAGCAGATACTTCGGCGCGAGATAGGGTATCTTTCTCATCGGCAGCGCACTGTGATATATATGCACTATTATGAAAAGCGCACGGTGGCAGAAATTGCAGACAAGCTGAAAATATCGCAGGGTACTGTAAAATGGCATTTGTCTGATGCGAGAAGCAGACTGAAAGAGGGTATAAACATGAATATAAACGAACAGAACATACAGCTTTCCCCGATAAGATTTACACATATGGGGCACAGCGGCTGTGCAGGCGCAAACGGAGATACGAACGCTATGTTCGACACGCGCCTGAAGCAAAACATTGCTTGGGCGTGCTACAGCGAACCTAAAACTCTTGAAGAGATCGCAAGGGCGGTGGGCGTGCCGCAGGTGTATGTTTCAGATGATCTGAAAAAGCTGGTCGAGTATGCCTACATTGACAGGCTGGACAACACAAACGACCCGAAATACCGCACGAATATGCTGATCTATGACGGCAGGGACAAGGCGGATCTTTCACAGATATATTCTGAAGCGGCGCAGTTTATAAGCGACAAATATCTGCCGAAGGTGTTTGATGAATTTGAAAACGAAAAGAGCATTGGGGGCTTTCCTGCGACGGGGGAGATCTGAACTTTCTGAAATACAGCGTTGTCATGCTGGCTGTAAGAAGACTTATACGCTTTGACGAGGGGTTTGAAAAGGAGTTTGAAAAATACACTGTCAAGCGCCCCGACGGCGGAGATTTTATAGCCTATGCAAACGTTGAGGACGATATTTCCATTACCGCTGTGAAGCCTGAGCCGTATTGGTGCTGCGGATATATGACAAGGGGCGTAAACGACACGCCTGCCGAAGAAGCTTTTGAAAGTATTTCTGTTGACTGCCGATACACAGACCGCAGCGGCGGCTGGCAGGATAATTTGCAGGAGGACTGGCAGCAGCTCACGAAGTTTATAAGGAGCGGAAAAGACGCGCTTTCGCAGGAGGGCTACAAACGGCTGTGCGACAAGGGGTATCTCTATGAGGACAGGGTGCAGCCTGCGGTGATGAGGATAAAAAGCAGTGAGGACATTGTCTCGGCGTTTTTCGGCGGACTGAATGAAAAGATAGCGGTTCCCGACGAGGTGGCAGAATTTGCGCGGAAAATGGACGAACAGGTGATAAACGAGAACAAGAAGCATTTTCCGCAGCATATGCACAAAACGCTGGAAGGCTATTATTCTAACTGCATTGGCAGCGGCATTATGATACCGAAAGTTATTGAGATACTGCTCGAGCGCGGCGTGCTGAAACCGCTCTCGGAGATACAGAAAAAGGCAGCGCTCTCGGTGCTGTGCATAAATGAATGAGAAAATATAAACGCTCCCCCGTTTCCGTTTGTGGAAGTGGGGGAGCTGGCGTGACGACAAGTCGCCACTTCACGGGGGCACCCCGTATGGTTCCCCCGTGTGCCCCCTCTGGCGTCGGCTCCGTTACCCTCACGCTAAAAAATTCACATCAAGATGTTCATTTTTTAGCTGCGCCGACAGCGGTGTAAAATTCGGGAAATGAATTCCCAAATTTTACTTTTTTATTTAAACTATTTCAACAGAATGATCTCTTTCATTTCCTTTTGTGGAAGTGGGGGAGCTTTTTGTTTTTTAGCTATAAAACAAGCGGCTGAGAGGCTTAAAATTTATGCGAAATGATACCTTGACAACGGGGGCAAAAAGAGTTATAATGTTGAAAAGTAGATTGTTTGCTTTTCAACAAAATATTTGCCAAAGGGGTGAACATACCGTGACAAACAATTTTATAATGCGTGAGCTTTATCAGCTCAACAACGCTATGCGCAAGTTCATTGACCGCTCACCGGTGAAAAAGGAGCTTGACAGCGTTTCGGGCACTCACGGCTGGGTGATAGCCTATCTTGCCAACCACGAAAATGAGGACGTTTATCAGCGCGACCTTGAAAGAGAGTTCGGCATAACGCGTTCTACCACATCTAAGATGATAGCGCTTATGGAGAAGAACGGTCTTGTGGGAAAAGAGAAAGTTGCGTGCGATGACAGGCTGAAAAAACTTGTGCTTACAGAGCGTTCCAAAAAACTTGCGGAGAAAATTTGCAAGGACAACCAGAAGACCGAAAAGCAGCTTACTAAGGGCTTTTCAAACGAGGAGCTTAAAATGCTCAGCGAGTTTATGCGCAGAATGAAAGAAAATCTACAGGGCGAAAGGAAAGACTGACTTTAATGCTTAAAACTATGACAAAGTGTATAAGGGAATACAAAACGCCTACTATACTTACCATATTATTTATAATAGGAGAGGTAGTAATAGAGGTAATAATACCCTTTATCACAGCAGATCTTATAAACGCAATAAACAAAGGCGTTGTCATGTCGGAGATACTAAAGACCGGGGCGCTTTTGCTCGTAATGGCGCTGGTCTCACTGGCGTGCGGAGGTATGGCAGGCTTTACCTGCGCGAAAGCTTCGGCAGGCTTTGCTAAAAATGTGCGGCATGACATATTCAAACGCGTGCAGACGTTCGCGTTCAAAAATATAGACAAATTTTCAACTTCTTCTCTGGTAACGAGAATGACCACCGATATAAACAACGTTCAGATGTCATACATGATGCTGATACGTATGGCAATAAGAGCGCCTTTTATGCTCATATTCGCTATAATAATGGCGTACATAATGGGCGGCGCGCTGGCATCGTGCTTTGTGGTGGTAATACCCGTGCTTGTTTTCGGGCTGCTTATGGTATCACGCTCGGCTATGCCTGCGTTCAGACGGGTATTTAAAAAGTACGATAAACTGAATGAATCGGTAGAAGAAAACGTTAGAGCGATGAGAGTTGTAAAGGGCTTTTCAAGAGAGGACTATGAAAAGAAAAAGTTTGCAGCCGCATCGGAAGATATACGCAAGGACTTTACAAGGGCTGAAAGACTGGTAGCGCTGAACACGCCGCTTATGCAGATATGCGTTTATTTCAATATGGCGTTCGTGCTGCTGATAGGCTCGAAGATAATAATATCCAGCAAGGGCGCAACTATAGACGTAGGTCAGATACAGGCTATGCTCACATACGGTATGCAGATACTCATGCAGCTTATGATGCTCTCTATGATATACGTTATGCTCACCATGTCGGCTGAGTCTATAAAGCGTATATGCGAGGTGCTTAACGAGGAGACCGCTATACACGACCCTGAGAACCCCGTTATGGAAGTTGCAGACGGTTCTATAGAATTCAAAGATGTAAACTTCAAATATTCCGAAGATGCGCAGAAATATGCTCTTGCTGACGTTGACCTGAAAATACCCTCTGGCGCAACAGTGGGTATCATAGGCGGCACGGGCTCGAGTAAATCAACTCTGGTGCAGCTTATACCGCGCCTTTATGATGTTACAGACGGCAAGGTTACGGTGGGCGGCGTTGACGTTCGCGATTACGACCTTGAAACGCTCAGAAACAGTGTTGCAATGGTACTTCAGAAGAACCTGCTGTTTTCGGGTACTATAAAAGATAATCTGCGGTGGGGCAATGCGCAGGCTACAGATGAAGAAATGATACACGCCTGCAAACTCGCTCAGGCTGACGAATTTGTGCAGTCGTTCCCCGACGGATATGATACATACATAGAGCAGGGCGGTACGAACGTTTCGGGCGGTCAGAAACAAAGGCTTTGTATCGCGAGAGCGCTTCTTAAAAAGCCTAAGATACTTATTCTTGACGACTCTACCAGCGCGGTAGACACCAAGACAGATGCGCTGATAAGGGCAGGCTTCAAAGAATACATACCCGAAACAACAAAGATAATCATAGCGCAGCGTGTCGCCTCAGTGCAGGACGCGGACATGATAATAGTTATGGATAACGGCGTTGTTACCGCTGTTGGCAAGCACGATGAGCTTCTTGAAAGCAGCGAGATATACCGCGAAGTTTACGAGCAGCAGACAAACGGCAGCTCGGACGACGAGAGGGGTGATGAAAATGCCTAGGATGCCTAAAAATATGAAAGGCGGCAGACCGCAGGTAAGCATTTTCAAGACCCTGGGACGGGCGATAAAGATGCTGTTCAAGTTCTATCCCGTGCTTGTGCCGATAACGATAGTTTGCATAATCTTCTCGGCAGTGGCTTCCGCAATACCGGCGTTTTTCCTGCAAAAGGTAATAGCCGATATAGAAGTATGGAGAGATACAGGCGACTGGGCAGGCGCGAAAGAGGACATCGTACCGAAGATCATGCTGCTTATAGGAATGTATGTGCTTTCTATAATAGCAATAACGGCGTGGTCGCAGATAATGGCATATATGACACAGGGGTATCTGAGCAAGCTGAGATGCTATATGTTCGACGATATGCAGGATCTGCCGATAAAGTATTTTGATACACACAAACACGGCGACATCATGAGCTGCTACACCAACGATATAGATACACTAAGGCAGCTTATCTCGCAGTCGCTGCCGTCGCTTTTGCAGGCGTGCGTTATAGTCGTCACGGTGTTCTGTATAATGATATACTACAGCGTGTGGCTCACGCTGGTGCTTATGGCAGGCGTACTTCTGATGATGCTTGTATCGTCTGTTATAGGTAAAGGCTCGGCGAAATACTTTATAAGCCAGCAGCGTTCAGTCGGCAAGACCGAGGGCTTTATACAAGAGATAATGAACGGTCAGAAAGTCGTTAAGGTGTTCTGTCACGAGGAGCAGAGCCAGAAAGACTTCGATGCCGTAAACGAAGAGCTTTGCGAGAATATGTACAGGGCGCACGCGTTCGCGAACTCGCTGGGGCCTATAATCATGAACCTCGGCAACATTATGTATGTAATAATTGCAGTGGTGGGCGGTCTGTTCCTTATTTCGGGAATGAGCAACCTGTCAATATCGGGGCTTGGGTTCAGCATCGATATAATAATACCGTTTTTGTCGATGACAAAGCAGTTTACAGGTAATATAAACCAGGTATCGCAGCAGATAAACGCCATTGTAATGGGCGCGGCAGGCGCTGAAAGAGTTTTCGCTATGACAGACCAGCCGTCCGAGGAAGACAACGGCTACGTTACGCTTGTGAATGCGAAAGTCGCTGCCGACGGCACTATTACAGAAACTACCGAAAGAACACATCAGTGGGCATGGAAACACCCCCACACCGCAGACGGCTCTGTTACTTACACGCTGCTGGAGGGCGATGTTACTCTTGACGGTGTAGACTTTGGCTACGAGCCTGACAAACAGGTGCTGTATGACGTTTCCGTGTATGCAAAACCGGGTCAGAAAGTGGCGTTCGTAGGCGCGACTGGCGCAGGCAAAACGACCATTACCAACCTTATAAACCGCTTTTACGACATAGCCGACGGCAAGATACGCTACGACGGCATAAACATAAACAAGATACGCAAAAGCGACCTGAGGCGTTCGCTGGGCATAGTTTTGCAGGAAACTAACCTGTTTACGGGCACGGTAATGGAGAACATACGCTACGGCAGACTTGACGCTACCGACGAGGAATGTAAGCAGGCGGCAAGGCTTGCAGGCGCGCACGGCTTTATAATGCGCCTGCCTATGGGCTACGACACCGAGCTTTCAAACAACGGTTCTAACCTTTCGCAGGGTCAGAGGCAGCTTATCGCGATAGCGCGTGCGGCAGTTGCAGACCCGCCGGTCATGATACTTGACGAGGCAACGTCTTCGATAGATACCCGTACCGAGGCGATAGTGCAGAAAGGCATGGACGCGCTGATGAAAGGCAGAACGGTGTTCGTAATAGCGCACAGGCTGTCAACGGTCAAGAATTCCGATGTTATCATGGTGCTCGACCACGGACATATAATCGAGCGCGGCTCGCACGACAAACTGATAGCCGAAAAGGGAACATACTATCAGCTGTATACCGGCGCATTCGAGCTTGAATAAAAAGAAAGAGCAGACCGAAAGGTCTGCTCTTTTGCAAGATAAATCAGAATTTGTCCGCTGTACCTGTTTTTCTTTTGGGGAAAACCTTTCTGAAGAAAGGCTTTTCCCCATACCCCCTTTCCAAAGACTTTTCCATTGTTTTTGGCGAGGGGTAATTTATTTTTAAAAATCTGCTACAGATCGTAAATCCTGCGTTTATTATACAGTATAATTACCCCTCGCCAAAAATATAGAAGTTTTAGTGAGGGGGCTTGGGGGAAGACCCTTTTCCAAAAGGGTCTCCCCCAACAGCAAGGTAGGTATAGCAGACAAAATTCCGATTTATTCTTCCTCCAAATTCTTCAGCGCTTTCAGTTCGTCCTTGTTCACCCTGATAACGCTGTCCTTGATGACCTGCACGTCCTTTTTGTCCACCGTTACGACCGCGTCGCTCTCCATGCGAACGTGCAGTTTGCCTGTCAGCAGGTTTACGTCCTCAACAGTGCCTTTGCCCTCGGCGGTGCGCACAATAGCCCCTATCTTCGGGGTGCTGCGCAAAAGCTCGGTGTAGCTGTCCTGCTCGTATTTGAGGCAGCACATCAGCCTGCCGCACGCGCCCGAGATCTTCGTCGGGTTGAGCGATAAGCCCTGCTCTTTCGCCATTTTTATAGAAACGGGCTGAAATTCGCCCAAAAAGCGAGAGCAGCAGTACGGCTGACCACAAACGCCTAAGCCGCCAAGCATTTTCGCCTCATCGCGCACGCCTATCTGCCTAAGCTCAATTCTCGTTCTGAAAACCGATGCCAGATCTTTCACCAGCTCGCGGAAATCCACCCTGTTTTCAGCGGTGAAATAGAACAGCAGCTTGTTGTTGTCAAACGTGCATTCAACGTCTACCAGCTTCATTTTAAGACCGTGCTTCTCTATCTTTTCTTCGCATATCTTGAAAGCTTCTTCCTCTTTCTTGTGGTTGTTCTCTACCGTTTTCAGGTCTTGCGCGGTCGCAAGGCGCATAACGGGTTTCAGCGGCGCGATTATCTCGCTGTCGTCTATCTGCCGCGGCGCAAGAACAACATCACCGCACTCAACACCGCGCGCGGTCTCAACAATCACCTTGTCGCCAAGCTTTATGTTCTTGCCGTCGGGCGCAAAATAGTACACCTTTCCGACACTTTTAAATCTCACTCCGATTATCTCGGTCAAGACTATCACTATCCTTTCGTGTTTCAGCCTGTTATCTCTTTTATCTCAGCGCACAGCGAGCCCATTGCTGCCGGCAGCGATGCGTTGAATTTAATTCCCGTAAGATATTTTTCGGGCAGGGCGCATATGCAGCCCAGCTTTTTTACAGAGTATTTTTCTGCCAGCTTTCGCGCAGCCTTTTCGCTGCTGCCCAAACATTTACTTTCGCACCCCATGCCGAGCATTACAGCATCTCTCAGTATGTTTTCAAGCAGTTTGAGCGATGTTTCGGCGGCCTCTCTGCTTTTACCGCAGTCTGTCAAAGCTTTCAGCAGCTGATATTCACCGCCGCTCGCTATTGCCAGTGCAGCTTCTTCGGCGTTTTCACAGCAGGTGCGTAGTGTGCCGCCGCTTAAATATTCAAGGCACATTCCTATGTTTCCGCCCATTGATGACACCGCTTTGTCTATGTCTCCTTGTTTGTATTTTGTATATTTTGTAAGATATTCGCCGCACTGCTCTTTTGTAACGGGTGAAACGCCTATAGATATCACCCTTGAAAGCACCGTCGGCAGAAAATATTCTTTAGAACTAGCCGTAAGTATTATAACAACGTGCTGCGGCGGTTCTTCTATAAGTTTAAGCAAAGTGTTCTGCGCGCCGACGGGCGTTTTGTCAAGATCTGCGATAAGATACACGGTATACTCGCTCTCATTCGGCGCGGTCACAGACTCCGACACCACATTCCGCAGATCTTCCAGCCTGTATGCGCCGCTTGCCAGAGATGGCTTTACCACTGCAAAGTCGGGGTGGCAGTCGTCGTCTATCATGTTGCAGCTCTTGCAGTTTCCGCACGGCTTTACAGCGTTTTTACAAAGCAGTTTTGCGGCTATGTATTTTGCCAGAGTTTTCTTGCCGCAGCCCTTATCGCCGTATATAACGATACCGTGTGGCGCTCTATCGCCCGAAAACAGCTTGTCTGCGGCTGCTACAGCGTTTTCGTTGCCGACAATTACCATGTTATACTCTCTCTATCTTCTCTATAGGCACTATGAATATAGTCGCGCCGCCAACAGAAACTTCAACGGGAAAACTTGTGCTGCCCGATACTGAAGCAGCCATTTCAGATGTGACGGTCTGCTTTCTTTTGCGCGAATGAGTTCTGATAACTTCAACAATATCGCTCACCTTATCGTCCTCGCAGGCGATCATGAAAGTGATGTTGCCCGTAGAGAGAAAACCGCCTTTTGATGCCAGTTTTGTTGCACGGTAGCCTGATTTTGTAAGCGCCGATGCAACGCTGTGGCTGTCATCGCTGTTGACAATAGCGAACATTAACTTCATAGCTGTCACTCCTTGTATTATTTACTCATCTTCGGCATATACAGATGTTATACCGAAATATTCTTCAAGGCATATGCCGTTTTCCATTACAAATTTTGCAACTTCCTCGCCCACATAACGCACGTGCCACGATTCATACATAAAGCCCGTTATATCTTCCTTGCCCTTGGGGTACCTTATTATAAAGCCGTACTCGGCACAATGCTGCTCCAGCCACTGCGCCTCGGGCGTGCCGTCAAAAGTATTGCTGGGGTCGTTCACGTCAAATGTAAGACCCGTTTCGTGCTCGGAATGACCGGGGCGCGCCGAATATGTATCAGCAGCTTCATAGCCGTCAACGGCGGCATAATCTTCATAAAGAATACGCTGCTCCTCATATGTTCTGTAGCCCGATGCAGTCCACAGAGTAATGCCGTCCTGCGCTGCGGCAGCATACATTTCTTCCAGCTTTGCCTGCGCCACGGGGTCAACGCCGGGGTCGAACCACTCGGGCAGACCGTATGTTTTGTTTACTATAAGTATGCCGTTTATATACGTAACGCCGTCTATAACTTCAATATCTGCATCAACGGGGTAGGGGGGCTCGGGCTGCGTTGTAGTTGTGGTGGTCTCGGGTCCGGTCACGTCCGTAACGGGCGGCGCTGTGGTAACGCCGGTCTGCACAGCTGCCGGAACGTCGGGCGGATCTTTGCCTATATCATCTGTTATGTCGTCTTTAAAAACAGATATGAGAAAGATAAGCAAAACTATCAGAAGTATTATAAGAACAAGTATCGCGACCGCGCCCCACCTTATATGTACGGTGGTTTTTTTAGGCGGCGAGGGCTGCACCTGTTTGTCGCTTTCAAAATAATCATCGAACCATTCGTTATCGTTATTATCCAACACACATCACCTCTTTAATTTTTACATACAAAATATATTATATCACACTTTTGCGCAATTTGCAATATCAAACAAAAAATTACCTGCGAGAGGCGATTTATTTATTGACATAAGCGTGCAAATGTATTATAATATATCTAGGTATTGCCGCTTGGCGCAGGCGGCGAAAGATCTTATGTAAGGAGCATGATGATGCTGAATGAAAAATCATGCGGCGCTATCGTTTACAGAAAATATCACGGCAACACCGAGATATTGCTAATAAAGCACGTTGGGAGCGGTCACTGGTCGTTCCCGAAAGGTCATGTTGAGGGTAACGAGACCGAGATAGAGACCGCCAAAAGGGAAATACTTGAAGAAACGGGAATTGAAGTTATGATAGACCCCACTTTCAGGGAGATCATATCATATTCCCCGAAAAAAGACACCAACAAGATAGTGGTGTATTTCATCGCACGGGCGCGCAACACCGATTTTGTGCCGCAGGAGGGCGAAATTGCCGAGATACGCTGGGTGGAGCTGGGCAGGATATGCTCGGTGCTGTCTTACGAAAACGACAAGACTATTATAAACAAGGCGAAGAATTTTATTATTTAGGGTGACGAATATGAAGAATAAAATACTTTCTGTCGCGCTGATGGCGGTGGCGGCAATATGCATAATCTGCGTACCGTTCGCGGCAAATAACAATGATGAAGATATACCTGTAGTGCAGCCTGATGTCACACAGACAACTACCGTGACCACCGCGCCTGATATTTCCTCGGCTGTTGTGACCGATGTTACCACTGAAACTCCCGAAGAAGTTACCGATACGACCGAGCAGGAAAGCACCGTTTCGGGTACTGCGGCTGAAACTTCATCGGAAGATGAAACGACCGCGGCTGATGAAAAAACCACCACCGCGGTTGGCGAAAAACCAACTACCACAGCAGGCGGAAAGACTACCACAGCGGCTAAGAAAACCACTACTACAGCAAAGAAAACCACCACTACCGCAAAGAAGACCACCGCAGCGCCGAAGCCTGTGACCACTACCAAAGCCACTACCAAAGCGCCTGCGACGAAACCGCAGACACAAGCGCCTGCGCCAAAGCCCGAGAGCGGCACACCGGTGGCAAACCACGGTCAGCTTTCTGTAAAAGGCGCGAATATTGTAGATAAAAACGGCAAAGTGTTTCAGATAAGGGGTATGTCTACGCACGGCATAATGTGGGAAGATTTTTCAAACATACTTTCAAAAGAGAGCCTTAAAGTTCTTCGCGACGACTGGGGCTGCAACACGATAAGAATAGCCATGTATACCGAAGAATGGGGAGGATATACCACCGGGGCTGATTTTGCAAGACAGGCAAAAGAAAAGGTGAATATGGGCGTTGCCAACGCGACAGACCTTGGAATGTATGTTATAATAGACTGGCACATTCTTAATGACAATAATCCGCAGACACATCAGAGTGAGGCTATAGCGTTCTTTACCGAGATGTCGCAGAAATATGCAAATTACAACAATGTTTTGTATGAGATATGCAACGAGCCTAACGGCGGCACAAACTGGAACAGCAACGTAAAGCCGTATGCAGATGCGGTCATACCCGTTATCCGCAAGTATGACAGCGATGCTATAATCATCTGCGGCACGCCGAACTGGTCTCAATATATAGATCAGGCAGATAAAAACAGACTCTCTGATAAAAACACCGTATATGCGCTGCATTTTTATGCCGATACTCATAGAGACGATTTGCGCAATACGTTGCAGCAGTGTTACAATAACGGTCTGCCGATACTTGTTTCGGAGTTTGGCACTTGTCATTCTTCGGGCAACGGCGGCTTCAATGCAGATCAAACTCAAAAATGGTTCACGCTGCTGGACGGACTGAATATAGGTTATCTTAACTGGTCGGCGTGCGGAAAGAGCGAGACCGCCTCGGCATTCAAGAGCGGCACGAACCTTTCGGCGATACAGCCGGGCGAGGGTCAGCTGACCGACAGCGGAAAGATAGTTAGAAAGCATCTGCGAGAAAGAGCAGGATTGCAGTAATAAAACGTCCCTTACCTTGGTGGTAAGGGATTTTTTTAGAGGCAAGATATTAAGAAGCAAGAGGCAGAATTAGTGAATAGTGAAAGAGTGAATAATGAATAGTTTAGAGTTAAGGAGCGGCTTACGCGCAAGCCTGCGGAGCTGCTCAACGCTCCGCTTTTATTTGGTCATCTTCTCATATTGAGTATGTCAATACGTTCGCGCACTTTACTTGTTGGAACTTTTTCACTTCGTTTGGCGTTCGCTGCTAGAGGTTAGAAGTGAGAAGTCAGAGGTTAGAAATGGTCTTGCGGCTTTTGCACGTGCTTGTCATTTCTGCGGTTCAGATAGAAGCAAGAGGCAAGATGAGCATTTTGAAAAGTTTGCACAAAGTTATAAAAAGCAGTTTCTTGCTTCTTGGTAGACCGCAGGCATGATAATTTTATGTTAGGTCGGGGAAAATATTTCTAACCTCTAACTTCTAACATCTTACCTCTAATAGCGGCGCGCCTGACGTGTTTTCGGGGACTCTGCCAGCGTTCGCAAGCGAACGCTACGACCCATGCGACCCTTGGCAGTTGCGAAGCAACTGTAAAAAAGAGGTCGATCGAAAACTTTCCATTTCTTGACAAGATCTTAAAATTCGCGGCGCAGCCGCACCTTAACTATTCACTATTAACTCTTCAATATTCAATATTCACTATTCGTCCTCTTCCGCCTGCTGGCGCTCTATCTCCTCTTTGTAGGCGGCAAGTATCCTGCTCTCAAGTCGGCTGCGCGCTTCGGGCGTTATGGGGTGTACTATGTCACGGTATACACCGTTGTCGTCACGCCGCGAGGGCATCGCCACAAACAGCCGCTCGTCTCCCTGCACGACCTTTATGTCATGCACCGCCACCGTGTCGTCAAGCGTTATGCTTATTATGCCCCTCAGCCTGCTGTGCTGCTTGTCACCCTGCGGCTCTGTGGGCATTAGTTTTCTTATCCTTACGTCCGTTATCTCCATGACTGCCTCCAAAAATGTTATTCTGAAAATATATTTGCCGAAAGTTTTGAAAAATATTCAAAAAGGTCTTTACTTTTTGCCGCAATTTTAATATAATATATATAAGAGAATGTATGTTCGCACGGAAAGGGGCAGGCATATGACGGCTGAAAATAAGAAAAACTGCGAAAACAGTGATATTTTAGAGGGCAAGAGGCATATTCACTTTATAGGTATAGGCGGTTCGGGTATGTTTCCGCTGGTGCAGATAGTAAAGTCAAAGGGGTATTACGTCAGCGGCTCTGACAACAACGAGACCGAAACTTTGCAGGCGGTAAGGAACATGGGGTGCGAGGTGTTTTTCGGGCAGAGGGCTGAAAACATACGCGGCGCAGACCTTATTGTGTACACCGCCGCGATAATGAGCGACAACCCCGAACTTATTGCTGCTAAAGAAAGCGGCATACCCTTGCTTGAAAGGGCGCAGATGCTCGGCGTTGTTTCTTCGTGGTATGAAAACGCTATATGCATTTGCGGCACGCACGGCAAGACTACCGCTACTTCCATGCTGACACAGATATTTTTAGAGACCGACGAGGATATTTCCTGCTTTATAGGCGGCAAACTGAAAGCTTTGGGCGGCGGCAGCGGCAGGGCAGGCGAGGGAAACACGTTTGTCTGCGAAAGCTGCGAGTTTGAGGATCACTTTCTTAAACTATACCCCGACACGGTGGTTATTCTTAATGTAGATGCCGACCACCTTGACTACTTCAAAACGCTGGACAACATAAAGAAGTCGTTCAGAAAGTTTGCCGAAAAAGCAAGCAATATGCTTATCATAAACGGCGACGATGAGAACACTGTTGAGTCTGTTCACGGCGTAGACAAAAAAATGGTGATGTTCGGGCTTTCGGAGAGAAACGACTACTTTGCGAAAAACATCAGAATGAAAGGTCTTGAAACGACTTTTGAAGCATGGCGCAGAGGGCAGAAAATGGGCAGTGTTACCATGCACGTTGCAGGCACGCACAACGTTATGAACGCCTTAGCTGCAATAGCGGCGGCTGACCAAAACGGCGTGCCGTTTGAGAAAATGCAGGCGGCGTTTGCAAAGTTTACCGGAGCCGGCAGGCGTTTTGAGAAGATAGCATACGCTAGGGGCATAACGGTGGTAGACGACTATGCGCACCACCCTGCCGAACTTGCTGCGGTGCTTACCGAGGCGAAACAGTGCGGCTTTGAAAGAGTTATAGCGGTGTTTCAGCCGTTTACCTATTCGAGAACTAAAATACTTTTTGACGACTTTGTAAAGTGCCTGCAAATTGCAGATATGGTCGTGCTTACCGATATAATGGGCAGCAGAGAGAAAAACGACATAGGCATTTACACGCGCGATCTGGCAAAGGCGATACCCGGCTGCATATTCTTTGACTGCGACAACGAAACAGCCGATGCGCAGACGGCAAAGCGCAAGGAAGAAAACTTTGACGAGATAATTGATTTTCTTCTGAAAGAGCTGAAAGACGGCGATCTTGTGATAACTTTGGGCTGCGGCGATGCTTACAAGCTGTCGAAAAAGCTGGGTAAAATACTGGAAAGCGAGGAATGAGCCATGCAGATGACCGACAAGGAAAAAATGGTGTATGAGTACATCAAGCAGAGGATAGAAGAGGGCTATGCCCCCACCGTGAGGGAGATATGCACGCAGTTCGGGTTCAAGTCAACGTCAACGGCGTTTCGCATAGTAAGGTCGCTGACGGAAAAAGGCTACCTTGAAAAGGGCGAAAACTGCAACAGGGCGATAAGGCTGAAACAGGTGGGCAGGAGCATAACAGTGCCTGTGCTGGGTACTGTTACGGCAGGCGTGCCTATTACGGCTATTGAAGACATAACCGACTACATCAGCTTTCGCAGTGACAAGCATTTTGACAACCCGCTTTTTGCGCTGAAAGTAAGGGGCGAAAGCATGATAAACGCCGCCATTTTAGACGGTGATATAGTTATTGCGCACCAGCAGACGACCGCCGAGAACGGCGATATTGTGGTAGCTTTGGTAGACGGCGACAGCGCGACGGTCAAGAGATTTTACAAGGAGAGAGGGCACTATCGCTTGCAGCCCGAGAACGACACGATGAAGCCTATCATCGCCGACGAGGTATCTGTGCTGGGCAAGGTGATAGGGGTAGTAAGGCATTATTACTGATAAAACGTGAAAAATGTCCGTTTGTTTTAGACAAGCGGACAAAGTTTTTCGCAAAGCATTTACTTTTTTGCACTTATTATGGTATTATATTAGTATGATAAAGTAAGTGGGGAGACCCACGGTTAATTTTGAAACACTTTTAACTTAGAAAGGAAATAATTATGGCAAATATCAGTATCAAAAAAATGCTTGCAGGTACTCTTGCGGCAATGTTTATGCTTACCGCAAGCGCCTGCGGAAACAGCGACAGCAGCACGGCAAGCACCGCTGCAAACGGAGATACAACTTCAGCAGCCGAAAGCACGGTCTCTGCTGATGACACTTCTTCTTCGGCTGACGAAAGCGCGGCTGCTGAAGATGATTCTTTGCAGAAAGTGCTTGACAGCGGCAAGTTCGTTCTGGGTCTTGACGCATCTTTCAAGCCTATGGGCTACACCGATGAAAACGACGAGATAGTCGGCTTTGACATCGACTGCGCCGAGGAAGTCTGCAAGAGACTGGGCGTTACGCTCGAAAAGAAAGGCATCAACTGGGATACCAAGGAGGACACCCTCGATGCAGGAACTATTGACTGCATATGGAACGGTCTTTCGATAGACGAAAAGAGACAGGAAAGAATGAATCTTTCCGAGCCGTACATGGAAAACAGCATGGTGTTCGTAGTGCCGAGTGACAGCACCGCGGAGAAGATGTCAGATCTCGCAGACAAGGCTGTTGCGGTACAGAACGGTTCCACCGCTCAAACGCTGCTAGAAGAATCTGCCATAGGCGGCAGCTGCAAGATATCTCCGCTGGCGACCAACGTTGAAGCTTTGCAGCAGATGGATCTCGGTCTGGTAGACGCAGTATATCTTGACAGCGTTGTTGCTGAGTACGAGATAGCAGAGGCAGGCAAGGACTGGAAAATATTTACGGACGGCAGCGAATCGGAGAAGTACGCTATAGGCTTCCGCAAGGGCGATCAGGCTCTGCGCGACAAGGTGCAGGAAACACTTTCCGAAATGAAAGCAGACGGAACACTGGCGAAGATATCCGAAAAATGGTTCGGCAAGGACGTTACGATAGTCAAGTAACAGAAAATAAAGCTTACGGCCCGTTGTGTATTCGGCGGGTCGTTTTGTTAACTAAAGATAAGTGGGGATATAATGAACGGTGATGAGATATGGGGCGTTGTAAAGATACTTTTGAAGTATCTGCTGCCCACGCTGAAAATATTCGGCTTTACGCTGCTTTATTCTGTGCCGCTTGGCATGATAGTGGCGCTTTTGAAGATGTGCAGATTCAAGCCGATAAAATGGCTTACGAGCCTTTACATACTTATAATGCGCGGTACGCCTCTTATGCTTCAGGTAATAGTGGCATACTTTGCCGTGCCTATGCTCAAACGCAGCTCGGCTATGCCGGGTATACTGCATAAACTTTTAGAAGCGGTAAACATTCAAGCGGACAGCTATCTGTTCAACACCGTGCTGGTGGCGTTCGTATTAAATTACGCGGCTTATTTTGCCGAGATATTCAGGGGCGGCATAGAATCCATACCAAAAGGGCAGTATGAGGCGGCTGCGGCGCTGGGCTTTTCAAAGCGGCAGACCTTTTTCAGGATAATACTTCCGCAGGTGATAAAAAGGGTAGTGCCTGCAAGCTCTAACGAGGTTATAACGCTTGTGAAAGATACCTCGCTTGCAAACGTTGTGGCATATGCCGAGATAACCATGAAAGCGCGCCAGCAGATGCAGAATTACAGCTCGCTGACACCGCTTTTCATAGCAGGCGCGTTTTACTTCGTGCTGGCAACGGTGCTTACCGTGATATTCTCGTTTATAGAGAAAAAACTTGACTATTATAAATAAGGGGGCGCGTGCAATGGCGAGTATGCTAGAAGTGAAAAATCTTTCAAAAAGCTTCGATGATCTGAGCGTTTTGAAAGATATATCTTTCAGCGTGAACAAAGGCGACGTTATAGCCGTTATAGGGCCGTCGGGCTCGGGTAAATCAACGCTTTTAAGATGTATAAACCAGCTTGAAAGGGCAAGCGGCGGCGAAGTAGTGGTGTGCGGCAAAACTATGTTCAGCACCGATGAGAGCGGCAAAGTTGTGTATGCGCCAGCTGCTGACCTGCGGGAGATACGCCTGAAAATAGGTCTGGTGTTTCAGAATTTCAACCTGTTTCCGCATTTTTCGGTACTTAGAAACATTACCGAAGCGCCCGTGCGCGTACTTAAAAAAAGCCGCGAAGAAGCCACTGAAACGGCTCGCGCACTTCTTAAAAAAATGGGACTGGAGAGCAAAGAAGACGCCTATCCGTGCGAGCTTTCGGGCGGTCAGCAGCAGAGAGTTTCTATAGCAAGGGCAATGGCGCTGAGCCCCGAGATACTTTTCTTTGATGAGCCGACTTCAGCGCTTGACCCCGAGCTTACGGGAGAGATACTTAAAGTTATAAGGCAGCTGGCGGCAGACGGCATGACTATGGTGATAGTTACACATGAAATGGAATTTGCGCGCGACGTTGCCGACAGAGTTATATTTATGGAACACGGCGTTATTGTTGAAGAGGGCGCGCCGCAGCAGCTTTTCGGCAGCGACGCTTCCGAGAGGACAAAGCAGTTTCTGCAAAGGTTCAACAGCGGCAAAGAAGCGTAGTTTAATCGGGATTAACACTCGTAAAGATCTGCAATACTATAATAAGGAAAGGAGTGGGAAAGTATGAAGTTTTTGAAGAAGCTGTACGGCTGTGTTACAAAAGTTTTCAGCCGAAGATTTATAATAATACTGCTTATTATTGCCGAGATACTTTTCCTCATCGACTCCGTTATCCTTATGGGCGAGGTATACTATATTGTTGACATTGTTATGGGGATTATCGCTTTCATACTCTCGCTGTATATAGTAAACCGCGATGAAGACCCTGCATATAAAATAGCGTGGCTGTTTCCGCTGCTGCTTTTCCCCGTGCTGACGGCGTTTTTGTATCTGTTTTTCAAGTTGCAGATCTCTTTGCAGCTTATAAAAAAGGGGCATATAAAAGTAGTTGAGGAGACGAAAGACTGCTTGCAGCCCGATGAAAATACTATAGAATATCTTGAAAGCGAAAACCCCAAAATAGCAGGCTATTGCAGGTATATGCAAAAGTACGCAGGCTATCCTGCCGCGGCAAACTCAAAGGCTGACTATTACCCCTCGGGCGAAAAGGTTTTCCCCGATATAAAGCAGGCTTTGGAAAGCGCCGAAAATTTCATTTTTATGGAGTTTTTCATTATTACAGAGGGCAAAATGTGGAGCGAGACACTTGACATTTTGAAACGCAAAGCGCAGGCAGGCGTTGACGTAAGACTTATATACGATGGCTTCGGCTCGCAAATGGCTCTGCCGTCGGGGTACCACAAAAAGCTGGAAGCAGTGGGCGTAAAAACACGCATTTTCAGCAAATTTACGCCGTTTTTGTCTACATCTCAAAACAACCGTGACCACCGCAAAATTGTTGTAGTTGACGGCAAGACTGCGTTTACGGGCGGCTTTAACATGGCTGATGAATACATCAATGAGAAAGAGCGTTTCGGCTACTGGAAAGACGGCGGCGTGCGCATAACGGGTGATGCGGTGTATAACTGCACCGTGATGTTTCTGCGAATGTGGTCGTTTTTAACGCATGAAAAGGCTGATTGCGAGAGCTTCAAAGCGCAAAGCGAGCGGCTCGACTGCCCCGAGGGCAGCTTTATGATACCGTTCAGCGATTCGCCCATTGATGATGAACCCGTGGGCAAGCTGACGTACCTTAATATTATAAATAATGCTAGAAAATATGTGTATATAAGTACACCATATCTCGTGCTTGACAGCGACATGGTGACCGCGATGGAATACGCGACAAAGAGCGGCGTTGACGTGAAACTGCTGCTGCCGGGCATACCCGACAAAAAGTACATGAAGATGATAGCGCAGTCGCAGTACAAAAAGCTGCTGCGCAAGGGCGTTGAGATATACGAGTTTGACAAGGGGTTCGTGCATGAAAAGCTGTTTGTCAGCGACGACGACGTTGCCGTTTCGGGCTCGATAAATCTTGACTACCGCAGTTTGTATCTGCACTTTGAGTGCGGCGCGTTTTTGTATCGGCAAGACTGCATCGCGGACATGAAAAACGACTATCTTGAAATGGTGACGAAGCACGCCACGCGCGTTACTCAGCAGTGGATAAAGGAGATACCGCTGTGGCAAAAAATTGCCGGCGCAATGCTGAATGTGATTTCGAGTTTGCTGTAAAAATTACCCACGGACCGGAGAGATTCGTGGGTCATACATTGATCGCCTCAACGCGCAAAGATTTCAAGTCTTGTCAAGAACGGAAAAGTTTTCGATTGACCCTTTTTCAAAAGGGTCACGGGGTGTGGGGCAGAGCCCCACAAAGACACAACGTGCGCTCCGAAAAAGGTGAATTGTTAAACAGTCCGGTGGACTGTTTAACAAGAGGAAAATCCCTGCAAGAGAGGGATTTTCCTTGTTGTAGCGCATAGCTATTTTGTCGCGTTCCATAATGGAACGCGGAAAGAGAGATAAGGTTTTCTCAAAGGGAACGCCCTCTCTTGCAGGAGCAGCGTTCCCTACGGGAACGCCCGAAGAATTATTTCGCTTTTTAATTTTGTGGCGAAATAATTCTTCCCGCGGTCGCTTGCGACCGCTGTCCTCTTTCAAAATAGTCCACCGGACTATTTTGAAATTCACCCTTTGCGGAGCGCCTGACGTATGGGGATTTCGCCGTCTGCGGACGGCGACAAAGGGCTTTCCGCCCGGCGTATGCTTGCATACGCTATGACCCATGATGACCCTTTTGAAAAAGGGTCAATCGAAAACTTTTCCGTTCTTGACAAGAATTTAAAATTATGCGTACGGTGGGGCGTTGTGTGCGCTCCTGCGCTGCGCGTAAGCGCAAATAATACGCATAACTAAAATAGCAAACAAAAGTTGAAGTACCAACTTCTTGCCTCTTGCTTCTTAATTTCTTGCCTCTAATAGCGCAAAACCGTTTCTTATTTCTAACCTTTACCGGTCAGCCTCGCCAGCAGCCTTTTGAAAAATCCCTGCTTTTTAACGGGCTGGGCTGCCTTTTCGGTGCGGTATTTTTCCGCCCTCTCGTAGCTCTCGTTTATGAAAAACTCCTGCGCGTTAAGTGCAGGCTTTCCGCCGACAGGCACCTTTATATACTTGCCGTCGCTGTTTTGTTCGCGCGCCTTTACGTTGTCGCCAAGCTGTATCAGAAAATAGTCAACTATCCGCCGCTTGCAGTCGGGGTCTAGCACGGGGCAGGCGACTTCAAACCGCCGCACGGTGTTTCTCGTCATAAAATCTGCCGAAGATATAAACACCTTTTCAAAATCTTTGCCGAAAATGTATATGCGCGAGTGCTCGAGAAAACGCCCAACTATCGAGATTATCCGTATGTTGTCGGTAACATTCGGCACACCTGCTACAAGGCAGCTTATACCGCGCACGATAAGCTCAACCTTAACGCCTGCCTGCGAACACTGTATCAGCTTGTCGATAAGCACTTTGTCGGTAAGCGAGTTTATTTTTGCGCCAACATACCCCTCGCCGCCCGAGCGCGCTATGTTTATCTGCTCGTCCATCATCTCGCACAGGCGGTTTTGCATAAGCTTCGGCGCTACCAGCAGATGTGCGGCGTTTTCAACAAATTCGCCGACCGAAAGCGCGTTGAACACCGATGCGGCCTCCTGCGCTATCTCGGCGTTTGCGGTCATAAGACAAAAGTCAGTGTACAGAGCGGCGGTCTTTTCGTTGTAGTTGCCCGTGCCGACCTGCGTTATATACTTTACCTCGCTGCCGACCTTGCGCGTTATCAGCAGCAGCTTCGAATGTACTTTCAGATTCTCCGGTCCGTAAAGTATGCTGCACCCTGCTTCCTCCAGCCGCTTAGACCAGCCTATGTTGTTTTCCTCGTCAAAACGCGCGCGCAATTCTACTAGGGTAGTTACCTGCTTGCCGTTCTCGGCGGCTTTTATAAGAGCCTCTATTACCTTGCTGTCCCTAGCCACGCGGTACAACGTTATTTTTATAGACATAACGCTGTCGTCCGCGGCGGCTTCATCAAGCAGCCTGATAAACGGCTTTATGCTCTCATACGGGTAGGAGAGCAGTATGTCTTTTTTCTCTATCTGAGATATCATAGACTGCGCAGGGTCTACGCCGTAAGGCTCTTGCGGCACGCGTTTGGGGAAGAAAAGCTCGGTGCGCTGAGAGAGTTTGCCGCTTATCTCGCTCGTGTACGACATATCAAGCGGCGATTTTACCACAAACACCTGCTTTTTCGATATTTCAAGCCTTGCCGTGAGCTCGCCCAGCGTGAGGTCTGAAAGCTCTCTCGAAAGCTCCAGCCTTACGGGGCAAAGGCGCTTTCTTTTCTTTATAAGTTCCTGCATATGCGAGCGGAAGTCAAGCTCGTATTCGTAGCCTGCTTCTTCGGTGTTTATATCTGCGCTGCGAGTTATGCGCATAAGCGATTTTTCTTCTATCTTGTAGCCCGAGAATATCTGCGAAATAAAGTGCAGAAGTATCTCGTCGATAGTCATGTAGCGTATCTTGCCGTTTTTCTCGGAAGCAGGGATAAACAGCAGTTTTGCACTGCCCACGCCCGATTTTACAACGCCAAGTTTTACGTTGTTTTTAGATGACAGCTTCGCAACTGCGTAAACTTCTCTGTTGTTGAGAAACGGGAACGGGTGGCGGCGATCTATCACAAGCGGCGACAAAAACGGCAGCATCTCGTATCTGAAATATGCCTCTACAAAGTCGGCTTCTTTCTTGCCAAGGTCTTTGAAAGAGCATCTCTTTACGCCCAGATCCGCAAGGTCGTCGTCTATTTTTGAAATGGTCTTGCCGAGGTCGCCATACATTGCAGATGTTCTTTTGTATATGGCAGAAAGCTGCTCGGACGGGCGCATTCTTGTCTTGCCGTCGCGGTCGTTGTCGTTCACAAGCATGGCATCATGAAGCGAACCCACACGAACCATGTAAAATTCGTCAAGGTTGCTCGCAAATATCGAAGCAAACTGCAACCGCTCCAGAAGCGGCACGCTGGTATCCTGCGCCTCTTCAAGAACACGGCAGTTGAATTTCAGCCACGAAAGCTCTCTGTTGTCGTAAACCTTTTTGCCCATGTTTTTTCTCCTTGTTTTATACTATTATAATATTACAGTTCCAGCTTTGCTATGAACGGAAGATTTCTGTATTTCTCGTTGTGATCGAGCCCGTAACCCACCACAAAATGATCTTCTATCTTAAAACCAACGTAATCTGCTTTTATATCGACTTTGCGGCGAGAGGGCTTGTCAAGAAGCGCGCATATCTTCATGCTCGCAGGCTCTTTTGCAAGAAAGTATTCCGACAGCTTTTTCAGAGTAAGCCCTGTGTCTATAATATCTTCTGCTATAATAATGTGCCGCCCCTTTATGTCGGGAACATCTTCAAAACTTATGTCAACTCTGCCTGTGGTCTGGTCGCCTGAGTAAGACTTTGCCTTTACAAAACCCAGTTCGCACGGCACTTTGATACTGCGCGCTAAGTCTGAAGCGAATATCACCGCGCCTTTGAGCGTGCATATAAGTAAAATTTCTTTGCCTGCGTATTCCGAAGAAATTTGCTCGCTAAGCACTGTAACGCGCCTGCTTATTTCTTCTTTGGAAATAAGAATGGTATATTTATTTTTTTCAGCAGCCATAAACCTTGCCGCCTTTCATATTATGTTATTTACTATACTATTATAACATATATTACGACAAATTACAAGCCGTAGGCGGTTGACAATCGGACAAGAATAGAGTATAATATAACACGGTGATTTTTTATTATGCATATAAGTATTTACGGCATTACCGATAAGGGCGCGACCCTTAATATAAATGAAGACAGAATACTGATAGACGGCAAAGTCTACGACAGCGGCGAGGTGGAAGCGCTTGTTACAGAGCCTATGATAGCCGCCGTGTGCGACGGCGTTGGCGGCGAAAACTATGGCGAAGTGGCGGCGCAGATGTGCCTTGAAGAGCTTGCGAAAGTAAAGTACAGCTCTCTTACAGACCTTAAAAGCGTTGTTATGGGTATTCACGAAAAGCTGCTCGATGAAGCGCAGAGGGATAAGCAGTACGGCAATATGCAGACCACGCTGTGCCTTTTTGCTCTCGATGAAAAATGCAACAGCTGCTGCGTGAATGTCGGCGACAGCAGGCTTTACAGATACGCAGGGGGCGTGGCGACGCAGCTTTCTACCGATCACACGCTGGTGCGGTATCTTTACGACATGGGCGAGATGACCGCCGAGGAGATGAAAACTTCTCCCGACAGAAACGTTATTATTTCATCTGTTGGGGGCGACAGCCGTATACCAAAGCTCGATGTTTTCTCGATAGGCGAAAGGTTCGGCACGCTGCCCGACGATACTATTATAATTTGCAGCGACGGCATAACAGACCACGTTGGCAGAACGGAAATTGAAGTCTGCATGGGGCTCGATGTGCCTTTTGAAGACAAAATAGACGCGATATACAGGCTGGCGCTTTCACGCGGCAGTTGTGATAATCTTTCAGTTATAGGAATAGCAGGTGAATGTTGATGTACAAAGAAATACACACAGAAACAAACGTTGAAAAGGCTCTGGCATTTGCAAAAAATTACAGCATATGCAACGCCCACTGCCACATATACCCCGTGAAGATTGCCGACAAAGCGGTAGTGAACATAGGCAAGTTTTACGGCATTTATATGGACTGCGAAATGGGAACTTCGCAGTCGCTGATCGCCGATGGCAAGCCTTTCGGGGTGGAAAAATATCTGGTTTGCTCCGCCGCTACAGACCCATCGCAGGTGGAGAGCATTAACGATTTTATCATTGCAGAGTGCAAAAAGCACCCCGAGTTTATAGGCTTCGGCACGCTTCACCCCGGGTATGATGGCAGCTTTGAAAAAGAGATACAAAGATGTATGGACGGCGGTCTTAAAGGCATAAAGCTGCACCCTGATTTTCAGCTTTTTAATATTGACGATGAAAACGCGCTGCCTATGTATCAGGCGGCTGAGGGCAAACTGCCGATACTTTTTCATATGGGCGACGACAGATACGACTACTCTGCGCCCGAAAGACTGCTGAGAGTTATGAAGATGTACCCGCATCTTCACGCGTTTGCGGCGCACCTTGGCGGCTATCAGGTGTGGGACAGGGCGGCTGAAACGCTTGCAGGGGTGGATAACGTGTGGTACGACTGCTCGTCGTCGCTGGCGTTTATGACACCGCAGCAGGCTGTTAAATACATACGCACGCTGGGCGTTGACCGCGTTATGTTCGGAACGGATTTTCCGATGTGGAACCATGCAGGCGAACTGAATCGCTTTGAGGCTCTCGATCTTACCGAAGAAGAGCGGCAGAAGATACTCAGCGGTAATTTCAAAAAGTATTTCGGTATATAAATTATATAGGTATACTATTTTAAATGTAATAGCGAGGTGTAGGCTATGGATATGTTTGATCGGCTTTTGCGCTGTAAAGAGCAGATACGCAAGCGCACCGACTTTCAGCCGCAGATGGCGCTTGTTTTAGGCTCGGGGCTGGGCGGCTTTGCTGACAGCATAGAAGTTGAATGCTGCGTGCCATACGGTGAGATCGAGGGCTTCCCCGTATCTACCGTGAAAGGGCACAAGGGGCAGTTTATCTTCGGCAGGCTGGGAAACGTTAAAATAGTATGTATGCAGGGCAGAGTGCATTGTTACGAGGGCTACACCGCGCAGGAAACAGTAATGCCGATAAGGCTGATGAAAATGCTCGGAGCGGAGAAAATAATGCTCACAAACGCTGCCGGCGGCATAAACGCAGACTTTAAGGCAGGAGATCTGATGATACTGACAGATCACATATCGCTGTTTGCGCCCAACCCTTTGATAGGCGAGAACATAGAGCAGCTGGGCGTGAGATTCCCCGACATGAGCAGTATATATAATAAGCAGCTGCAAAACATCATAAAAACCGCGGCAGCTAAAAACGGTATAGATATTAAAGAGGGCGTGTATGTTCAGCTGACGGGCCCCAGTTATGAATCCCCGGAGGAGATAAGAATGCTTGGCAAGCTGGGCGCGGACGCCGTGGGTATGTCAACAGTGTGCGAGGCGATAGCAGCAAATCACGCAGGTATGCAGGTGTGCGCGGTCTCGTGCATTTCAAACCTCGCGGCAGGAATAGCCAAACAGCCGCTTACCCATGCAGAAGTTCAGCAGACCGCCGATGCGGTGGCGAAGACATTTGAAACACTTGTAAAGACCGCAATTGCGGATATGTTCCAAACGGAGAGATAATATGAAAATACGCCTTTATAACGCTAAAATACTTACTATGGAAGATACACGCATCACCGAGGGGGAAGTGTGGACTGACGGCGACAAGATAGCCTATGTTGGCGAAAAATGCGAGGCTATGCCGCAGTTTGACAGGGAGATAGATGTGCGGCAAGACCTGCTTATGCCGTCTTTCAAAAACTGCCATACACACTCGGCAATGACGTTTCTGCGCTCGTATGCGGACGACCTGCCGCTGCAAGACTGGCTCTTCAAAAAGGTGTTTCCTCAGGAGGCTAAGCTTAACGGAGATAGAGTGGCAGCGTTTGCAAAGGTCGCGCTGCTGGAATATCTGACGAGCGGCATTACCGCCTGCTTTGATATGTATTTTTACCCCGAGTATTTCGCGAAAGTATGTACTGATTTCGGCTTTCGCGGCGTGCTGTGCGGCGCTGTAACGCAGGGAGACGACCTCGCGCTTTTGGAGGAGCGGTATATAAAGCTTAATTCTTACAGTAAAATGGTAACATATAAGCTGGGTATGCACTCAGAGTACCTCTGCCCGATAGAGATGATACGCGGCGTGAGCGAGCTTGCCCACAAGTATAAAGCCCCCGTTTTTATGCACAATTCCGAGACGGAAAAGGAAGTAAGAGAATGCCGTGAAAGATATTCCCTCTCGCCGACACAGCTTTTTGACAGAGAGGGCGTGTTCGACTACGGCGGCGGCGGCTTTCACTGCGTGTGGTTCGATGATGAGGATATGCGCATTTTTAAAGAGCGCGGTCTGTGGGCGGTGACTAACCCTGCATCAAATCTCAAGCTTGCAAGCGGTATCGCGCCTTTGCAGAAAATGCTGGAGCGCGGCGTGGGTATCTCGATAGGCACTGACGGCGCGGCAAGCAACAACTGCCTTGATATGTTCAGAGAGATGTACCTCGCGGCGGCTTTGCAGAAAGTGAAAACGGGCGATGCCTCTGCCTGCGCGGCTGACGAAGTGCTTAAAATGGCTACCGTAAACGGCGCGAAAACGCTGGGGCTTGACGACTGCGATACCCTTACCGTGGGCAAACAGGCGGATATAATACGCATTGATATGCACCAGCCGAATATGCAGCCGCAGCACGATATAGTTAAGAATATTGTGTACAGTGGAAGTAAGCAGAACGTTAAAATGACCATGTGTGCAGGCAAAGTTCTCTACGAGAATGGCGATTTTTCTGTAGGGGAGAGCGCGGAAGATATTTATGCCGCCGCGGAAAGCGAAACGCGCGCGCTTCTGGCAGAATGATATTGCGCGAAATTACGGAAAATGACAAATATCGCCAATAAATTGTGGTTTTTGTGTGTTTATGTTTACGCAGGATAACAAATTCAAAAATTACAATTCGGTAACAATTGTGATAGAACGGTGTGCAACATAACCAAAAACAGGGGTCAAAGTTTGTAGGAATACACATAATTGATTACAGAAATAAAAAAACTCGTTAAAAAACTTGAATTTGAAGCGAGAATATTGTATATTTTTAATACAGGCAGAAATGCCGTGTGAAAATGAACCCTCAGACCATTACGGTCTTATAAGCCGACGGTGAAAACTTCAGAGGGGGAAGCCGTCGTATAAATTTGGCATTAATGAATCCTATACTAATGCACAAAATTTAAGGAGGAAGATTTCAATGAACAAACTTAAGAGAGTTCTCTCCGGAACACTCGCTCTTGCTCTGGCTGCTTCTATGATGACAGCTTGCGGCAATGATGACAGCTCTGCCGGCGGATCGAACAGCGGCACACAGGGCGGCGGAAAAGACGAATCCGGCAAGACTGTAGTAAAGGTTTATACTTTTACTGATGAAACACAGGGAATGCTGGACGGCTTCCTGGAGGACAACCCGGAATTCGCTGAGAAGTACACCTTCGACATAACCCTCGAAGCTACAGCTTCTACATATCAGCAGAAGACCATGTCTGCTCTTGCAAGCGATGACGCTCCCGACCTGTTCCTTGCTGATGCTGACTATGCTAAGAAGTTTGCTGCTCTCGAGCAGACCGCTTCTCTTGCTGACCTCGGTATCACCATCAAGGACGAAGAATACTATTCTTATGTACTCGACTTCACGACCATCAAGGGTCAGAGAATGGCTCTTTCGCACCAGGCTGCACCGGGCGTAGTTCTCTACAGAAGAGACTATGCTGAGGAAGTTCTCGGCAGCGGCGATCCTGCTGAAGTTCAGAAGCACATGGATACTTGGGATCACTTTGTTGAGACCGCAGAAGCTATGAAAGAAAAAGGCTACTACATGATAGCCGGTATCGATGAGCTCAAGAGATGCTTCATGAACAACAGAAGCAGCGCTTGGGTAAACGAAGATACAATGGAATATCAGCTCGATAAGGAAACTGTTTCACAGTTCCTCGAAGTAACCAAGAAGCTCGCTGACGAAGGCTGCACTTCTGACGTAACTCCTGTTCAGTGGAACGCTAACTGGTACAAGGGCATGAAGGACGGAGTATTCTGCTTCTTCGGCTGCTCATGGTATCTGCACTACACCATCAAGCCCAACTGTCTTGCTGAAGTTTCTACCGGTAAGGTAGACCCTAAGACCGGTTCTCAGGAAGCTGATGAAAAGGACTACAAGGAAGGCAACGGTTCATTCGGTAAGTGGGGCATAATCGCAGGTCCTGCTCCTTACTTCTGGGGCGGCACATGGTGGTACGGCTCCAAGAAGTGCCTCGAAGACGGCACCAAGGATGCTGTTAAGCAGGTTATCGAATACTTCTGCGTAAACGATGATTCACTGCTCAAGGTAATGCAGAAGAAGGGTGACTTCACTTCTAAGCCCGCTGTAAACGAGAAGCTGACTGCTGATCCTGAGTCTTCTACTTACAAGTTCCTTGCCGGTCAGGACTGGTACACGATCTTCCGTGAGGCTGCTCCGAACATCGATACCAAGACGACCTGCCTGTACGATGACGAATTCAACACTGCTGTTGATAATGCTCTTACAAACTACATCACCAACGGTATGTCGCTTGATGACGCTATCGCCGGCATCGCTACCGAAGTTAAGTCCAACCTGAAGGACGTTAAGTTCCCCGAATAATACTTAACTCGGAAATTTGACTGAATAACAGTTGAATAATCGCTGAAACCTAGATGGGTGGGTCAATTCCCACCCATCTTTGTTTTGATATTGAAAATAGGAGTGTGAAATATGGCATCATCATTCAAGACCAGAGCTAAACTTGAAAAGAATCACTTTGGTTATATTTTTATCGCACCGTTTTTTATTACCTATTTCATTTTCCAGTTAGTTCCGCTTATTGATACATTCCGTTTTGCGATGACCGATGCAGTGGCATGGTATCTTAAACCTAATCAGGATATCTCTTTTAAGGGATTTGAAAACTTCAAAGATGTACTCGCTGACCCCAACTTCCGTGATGCGTTCGGAAACACTCCTCTCATGTGGATAATGGGCTTCATTCCGCAGATAGGTCTCGCCCTGCTGCTGGCAAGCTGGTTTACCAATGAGAAGATAAGAGTTAAAGGTCAGGGCTTCTTTAAGGTAATATTCTATATGCCTAACATCATGACGGCTACCACAATAGGTATGCTGTTCTACACATTCATCAACAGAAACGGTTTTATCCACAACTTCTGCGTTTCTATAGGATACATAAAGGATCCTCGCTATCCTATCTCCAGCCCTACATTCGGAAGAAGCGTTATCGCTTTCATAAACTTCTGGATGTGGTACGGCCAGACTATGATAGTTCTTATCGCAGGTATTATGGGTATCAATCCTTCATTCTTCGAGGCGGCTTCGATAGACGGCGCATCGGGCTGGCAGACGTTCTGGAAGATCACAATGCCCCTTGTCAGACCTATAATGACGTATTCGCTCGTTACATCTCTGATAGGCGGTTTCCAGATGTTCGACGTACCTAACATGTTCGCGACCGGCAGCAACAACTCAGCGTTCAGCCACCAGATCACGACAATAGTTATGTACATCAAGAGAGTCGGCTCCACCGGTTCAATGTCGGTATCAAGCGCGTGTGCGGCTTCGGTATACTTGTTCATAGCAACGGGTATATGCTCGCTCGTACTGTTCTGGCTGATGTCAGACCGCGCGGAAGCTAAGGCTAAAAGATTGGAAAAGAAGCGTGCTAAAGAAGCAGCACTTCTGGAAGGGGGCGATCTTTAATGGCTAACTACGGTCAAGCAGGTGAAAGCATGAAAGGCGGTTACCACGCCCGTATTATCGCCACTAAAGTTATCGTTTATATAGTATGTATCATACTTACTATAATAGCGATCCTCCCGTTCGTGATCATGGTATTCAGCGCATCTAAATCAAGATTTGAGATAAACAGCTCTTACCTTGACTGGGCGCCGAAGATCACTAATTCTCTTGCAGTCTCACTGTTGCCCTCGGGTCACTTTATTGAGAATGCAAAGTACCTTTTGTTCAGCAAAGCATTGTCCTTGCCTTTTGGCAGAGGCTTTCTAAACTCCGCTATCATAGCAGTCGGCGCTACCGTACTTTCAGTGTACTTCTCGGCGCTCACAGCCTATGGTTTCGCGGTATACAGATTCAAACTCAACAAACCCTTGTACGCTTTCATCATGGGTATACAAATGGTTCCTACTCAGGTAACATTTATCTCATTCGTTGAAATGATGTTCAAGTGGCATTTGTCAAACAGTTATATACCGTTTATACTCCCCGCAATAGCCGCACCAAGTACCGTATTCTTCCTCAGGCAGTATATGTCTTCGGCATTGTCTGTCGAAATGGTTGAAGCAGGCCGTATCGACGGCGCAGGCGAGTTCGGTATATTCAACAGACTTGTTCTTCCCATACTGAAGCCCGGTATGGCTACCATGGCTATCTTCGCAATGGTTACCAACTGGAATAACTTCCTCATTCCGTCGTTGTTGATAGACAAAATGGAAATGTCTACTGTTCCTATGCTTGTTCAGAAGCTCAGTGGTAACAAATATTCGACGGAATACGGAGCTATCTACTTCGGTCTTACGCTCACAGCAGCACCGCTTATCATATTCTATCTGTTGCTTTCTAAGTACATCATAGCAGGCGTTGCTCTCGGCGGCGTAAAGGAATAATTTCTGAAAGATCAAAGAGCCTCTCTTTTGAGAGGTTCTTTTTTTATACCATATCTCTTGACATACTGCCACAAAGTGGTTATAATGATAATAATGATACCAAGCAGTATGAAAGGATAATGAAAGTGCAGAATAAAGACAACGAAACTCTGGAAGAAATGATAGCCCGTACCATGCGCGAAAACGGCGTTACCCACGATGATGGGGCTGCCGACCGTTCGCAGTTTCATATAGATGACAGGGTGATATATACGCAGCAGCAGGCTGAAAATGCCTACCGCGATGCCGAAGAACAATGGCAGCCGCAGCAGCGTACACAACCGAGGCAGCAGCCGTCACATAAAAGCAGTCAAAGCAGTAAAAGCAAAAGTTCATCTTCAAAAAGCAGTAAAAGCCATAGTACACATAAAAAGAAAAAGCCGCCGCAGAAAAACAGGGCGTCAAGCAGGGCTCCTGCCCAGACACAGAAAGGAAAACAACGAATGGAATACTACGAAGACGACGAGCAGCTGTATGAGGAGGAGCTAGAGCAGCCGCCGCGCAAAAAACACCACCCTATCCGCACGATAATTTGCCTTATTTTGGTGATCTTGATAGTGGCGGTCGGCGCGTATTCGGCAATAGCTTGGCACTACATAGGCATGGTAGAAACGGTAGAAACAGGCACGCGGTATGATGTCGGCGTTGTGCCGCTTGAGAGCAAAAATGTGCGAAATATCTTGCTTATCGGCACTGATACACGAAGCGTTACCGACAGCGGCAGGGCTGATACTGTGATACTGATGTCGATAAACTACAAGGCGCGCACCGTTACGCTCACGTCGTTCATGCGCGATTCGTATGTCAACATACCGAACAACGGCTGGAGCAAGCTGAATGCTTCCTACCGCTGGGGCGGCGCGGAGCTGCTTATGGACACGCTGGAGCTGAATTTTCACGTTTCGGTAGACGACTATGTTTTTGTAAATTTTGAAAGTTTTGCCGCTATTGTTGATTCTGTAGGCGGCGTGAAACTGACTGTCACTGACGACGAAGCGATAGCAATGCAAGCCCCGATGGCTGAGATAAACGATATAAAAGGTCTGCCCAGCAACAAAGATTTCATCACCTCGGGCGGCACTTACAACATGAACGGCAATCAGGCGCTTGCATATGCGCGGATCCGCTATGTCGGCAGGTCTGATTTTCAGCGCACAGAGCGCCAGAGAGAGGTAGTGCGCAAAATAATCGAAAAGGCGAAAGGCTCGGGGATCAGCGGTCTTAACAATTTTGCGACTGCCTGCGCCGAAAACATCGTTACGAATATGTCAAAAGGCGAGATGTTCAAGCTTGCAATGGTGCTGCCGTATATAGCGACATTTGAATTTGACGAGCTGCGTATACCTGCCGATGATATGTACAGCGGCGCGACCCTAGATGACGGTCAGCAGGTATTGCAGATAGACTTTGATGCTAATATCGCTCTTATAGAGAATAATGTTTACAGCGACTGATAAAAATGACCGATGTTTTTAAGCATCGGTCATTTGTTTTATTTAAGAAAACCGTTGATTATAGTGGCTTCGGCTTCTTCTTCGGTAAGCCCCAGCGTGCGCAGCTTGAGTATCTGCTCTCCTGCAATTTTGCCTATGGCAGCTTCGTGTATAAGTTCGGCATCTTTGCAGTTGGCAATAAGGCTTGGTTGAGCCGAAACTTTGCCGTTTTCAGCGAGTATTCCGTCACATTCCGAGTGCCCCGTGCAGCGCGCGTTGCCGATGATTTTTGATGAGTATTCCTGATAAGAATCGCCCTTTGCAACAGAGCGCGAAATAAGGTTCACAGAGGCATCTTCGCCGTTTACCTCAACAACAAAATCAGTAGAAGCGGTCTGCCGCTTGTCGGTCAAAATTCTTTCGCGGATAATGAGCTTTGCCTCTTTGTCCATTTTTATATGGCATTTGCGTGACGTAGAGGTAACACCGCCCAGCTGCGAAGTGTCCATTTCAAGCACCGCGCCCTCGCCTATCTCGGCATCTGTAACGGGGTCAATAGTTCTGTTGCCGTCGTCAGCGCCCTCGCCAACGTGCTTTTCAACGTACAAAACGTGCGAACCCTTGCCGAGGAAAAACCTGTGCACGCCGTTGTGGCGCGAAAGCTCGGTAGTATCGGTGTGAACGCCGCACCCTGCGACAATTATAACGTCAGCGCCCTCGCCGACAAAGAAATCGTTGTACACCAGATCGTCAACATCGGCTTGCGTTATGCAGGCAGGAATGTACACTTTTTCGCCCTTTGTTTCGGGTGAAATGTGTATCTCGATGCCCGGCTTGCCGTCCTCTTTGTTGACAATTTTTATATGCTCTGTAGACTGTCTCGCAACGCTTTGGCAGTCCTGACGGATATTATACGCGCCGTCAAACTTGCCGCTGAAATCCGAAACTATCTCCAGAAGCTGCTTGGTTATGCTGTTTACCTCACTCATTTAGATGCGCCTCCTTTGATGCAGTTGGGGCACTGGCAGTCCTCTCCGCCTGCGCAGAAAAGCCGCGGAAACATAGAGTCGCGCCTGCCCTGCTCGCAAATGTCGCCGTCGCGCAGAAGAATTATCTCATCGGCGATAGAGAGTATTCTCTCCTGGTGCGAGATTATTATAATAGAGCTGTCTGTTGACTTTTTAAGCTCCGAAAACGCATCTATAAGGTTGTTGAAGCTCCATATGTCAATGCCTGCTTCGGGTTCGTCAAACACCATAAGCTTTGAATTGCGCAAAAGCACCGTGGCTATCTCAACGCGCTTTATCTCGCCGCCCGAAAGGTGCGCGTCAACATCGCGGTCAAGGTATTTTTCGGGCTGCAGACCCACTTTCAAAAGCACGCCGCAAAGCTTGTCCTCGCTTGCAATACCCCCTGCCGCCAGCACCAGCAGGTCTTTAACGGTTATGCCCTTGAAGCGCACAGGCTGCTGGAATGCAAAACCTATGCCCTTTTTCGCCCTCTGCGTTATGTCAAGCGGCGTGATGTCCTCGCCGTCAAGGAAGATCTGACCGCTCTCGGCGATCTCTACCCCTGCGATAAGCTTTGCAAGGGTGGTCTTTCCGCTGCCGTTAGGGCCTGTTATCACCGTAAGTTTGTTGTTTGGTATGGTGAGCGACAGGCTCTTTATTATCTTCCTCCCGTCGGGCGCAGACCACGACAGATCTTTTATCTCTAACAAAAATATCACCAACTTTAGTATTTCGTACTAACAGAATATCATACTGTTATAGTATACCACATTTCTATATGAAAATCAAGTGCCCGTTTTCGCCTTGACTTTTAACTTAGCTTGCGGTATAATATTACACAGAATATAAAGGGAGGAGTTTTGGTGGCAAAGGCTGAATTTATAAAAATGCACGGCTGCGGCAACGATTATATCTATTTCAACTGCTTTGAGCAGGATATACCCGACCCCGAGAGCCTGAGCATTCGCCTATCGGATCGGCGTTTCGGCATTGGCGGCGACGGCATTATACTTGTCTGCCCCTCTTATGTGGCAGACGCTAAAATGCGTATGTTCAACGCCGACGGCTCTGAGGGCAAAATGTGCGGCAACGGCATAAGGTGCGTGGCAAAGCTGTGCCATGATGAGGGAATTGTAAAAAGCGATACTGTTAAAATAGAGACACTCAGCGGCATAAAGACTATTAAACTTATAAAGAGCGGTGGCGAGGTAGTGGGCGCAACGGTAGATATGGGCAAGGCTGAAACAGCCCCCGAAAAAATACCCGTGCTGCTGCAAGGCGAGAGCATTATTTCGCGCCCCGTGCAGATAGCAGGGAAGCAGTACAGCATAACCTGCGTTTCAATGGGCAATCCGCACTGCGTGGTTTTTGCGGGAAATATCGACGGGCTGGAGCTTGAAAAAATAGGCCCTCAGTTTGAGAAAAACGCTATTTTCCCCGAGCAGGTGAACACCGAATTTTGCGAGGTAATATCGCCCACCGAGCTTAAAATGCGCGTATGGGAGAGGGGCAGCGGCGAAACGTGGGCGTGCGGCACGGGTGCGTGCGCGACTGTAACAGCGGCGTGCCTGAACGGCATTTCGCCCAAAGGCGAGGAGATACTGATACACCTGCGCGGCGGCGATTTAACGATAAAATACACCGATGAAACGGTGATAATGACTGGCAGCGCGGTAACGGTTTTTAAAGGTACTGTTGAGATAGAATAAACTCAAAGGTTTTAAGTCTTGTCAAGAAAGGGAAAGTTTTCGGTCAAGCCTTTTTCAAAAGGCTTGCAGGGGTACGGGGACAGAGTCCCCGAAACACAACGTGCGCTCCGCTGCTAGAGGTTAGATGTGAGAAGTTAGAGATTAGAAATGATTTTGAAAAATTTGCGCGTGCTTGTCATTTCTGCGGTTTAGAGTTAGAGGCAAGAAGCAAGAAATTGCTTCTTATGGTTTAGCACAAATTTTCAAAACGCTCGTCTTACCTCTTGCTTCTAGTTTTCTTGCTTCTAAAAGCTGAGCCTCTCCTTTGAAAAGACCTTAGCTTTTTTTCCGCGTTCCATTATGGAACGCCGTGCAAAGTGAAAAGATTTTATAAAGCAAGTCTATAATATCCAAACCATACCTCGAAAGAAAAGCAACTGGCAGAATATTCTTCTAGTGCATTGTGCAGAGTGCATTAGATGTAGGGGAGCAGGGCGCGAAAATGTGCGACGGTCAGTTGTAGAGGTTGGCGTGTTTCTTGCCTCTGATACCCACCCATAAATCTCCCAAAAGAGACGAGCTGGCAGAATATTCTTCCATATATGTATGGCGTTGGTGTGAAGTGATATTAGCAAGCGACCGACTTTTACAGATATAAATCCGAATTTAGAAGCGTTTTTTGAGGTCTGATATGAAAAAGCTGCATTATTACAAGGAAAAAACAAAATATTTTCATTTAGCAGTTATATTATTGTTTTCATATATAATGATTTATTTGTATTTGATAAGAAAAGATAAAGATAAAGTTGATGCAATTATACTTTTATTTATTCTAATGATTCTCGTTCAAATGTATGAGTGCTTTGAGGGTATCGTTATTATGTATAAAAAGCTGAAATGCAAATCGAAAGGTACACTGTACGAGGGAATGATAATCGGAAAAATCGGTCATAGCACACATAGGAAGGGATATTTTTATCAACTTGTTGTGTTATACAGTAATGGTAAAGTTAAGACCCCATACATACAATCAAAACTTGTCGACAAAATAAAAAGCAAAAAATGTAAGGTATATGAATATAACAAAATAACGTATATTGAGGGGTTTGAATTATGTAACAAGGGTGGAAAAGGTATTGATATACGGATAATAAAAGAAGATTAGTTTTATAACTTCTGATTTATATTAGTAATACTTTTGTTTAAAGAAATAAAATTATAAAAAAGGACTGATCAAAATGGTTAAAATCAACGAAAATTTTCTGAGCATGAAGAAAAACTACCTGTTCATCGAGATCGCAAAAAGGGTGAAAGCTTTCTCGCAGGCGCACCCCGATGCCGACATCATCAGAATGGGCATTGGCGACGTTACCCTGCCTATAGCCCCTGCCGCGGTGGAAGCTATGAAAAAAGCCGCCGACGAAATGGGCGTCAAAGAAACGTTCCGCGGCTATGAGGACAGCGGCGCAGGCTATGATTTTCTCAAAGAGGCGGTGGCTAAGTATTATGGCAGCTTCGGCGCGAATGTCAAGCCTGACGAGATACGCATAAACGACGGTGCTAAGGCAGACTGCGGTAATATTGTGGATATTTTCGGCGACGACAACGTTGTTATGATAACCGACCCTGCCTACCCTGTGTATGTAGATACCAACCTTATGAACGGCAGAAAGATAATTTACGCCGATTCTACCGAGGAAAACGGCTTTGCGGCAATGCCCGATGACAACGTGCACGCGGATATAATCTACCTGTGCTCACCCAACAACCCCACGGGCTCTGTTTACACAAAAGAACAGCTGAAAAAGTGGGTCGACTACGCCAACAAGAACGGCTCTGTTATAATTTTTGATGCCGCGTATGAAGCGTTTATCTCCGAGACTGAATTGCCGAGAAGCATTTTCCAGATAGAGGGCGCGCGCACCTGCGCTATCGAGATGTGTTCGCTTTCAAAGACCGCGGGATTTACCGGTATGCGCTGCGGCTACACTGTGATACCCGAGGAGCTTAAAGTTACCGCTTCGGACGGGAGCGAGGTGTATCTGTCACAGCTGTGGGGAAGACGTCAGGGCAGCAAGTTCAACGGCGTATCATACCCTGTGCAGAGGGCGGCAGAGGCTGTTTTCACCGATGAGGGTCAGAAACAGATAAAGGTGAATATAGACTACTACCGCGAAAATGCGCGAATAATCGCCTCAACGCTTGATGAAATGGGCATATACTACACGGGCGGCAAAAACTCGCCTTACATATGGCTCAAATGCCCCGGCGGTTTGGGCAGCTGGGAATTTTTCGACAAGCTGCTGGAAGAAGCGAACGTTGTCGGCACACCCGGCGAGGGCTTCGGCAAAAACGGCGAGGGCTATTTTAGGCTTACAGCTTTCGGCGACAGAGAGCGCACCAAGCAGGCTATGGAGCGTTTCAAGGCGCTTAAATTCTGATAAAATTACCCGACCTAAAAAGGTCGGGTTTTGTTTTGATGTTCAGTATGGGCGTATAACAGGCTGCATTTGTTTGCCGTCAAGCGCGGCGCAAATGCTGTCGGGGATAAGCTCAAAGTGCGCTATCATGCTGTTGGGTTTGTGTTCAAAGTCGTCCTGCCCGTAGGGTACGAAAAAGAAATTGCGGCAGTTTTGCAAAAAGCCTATGTTCTTAGCAGCCGCGCCCAGAGCATCGTTGGTGGCAATTGCAAGCACAACGGGTCGCGAGTTTCGTATATGAGATTTGACCGCCATGGTGACGGGGGTGTCTGTAACGCCTGTTGCAAGTTTAGCGGCGGTGTTGCCCGTGCAGGGCGAAACTACCAGTATGTCAAGCAGCTTTTTAGGACCTATAGGCTCGGCTTGCTCGATAGACGAAATAATTTTTCTGCCGCAGATGCGCTCTAACTTTGCAATATTTTCTTCGCTGCCCCCGAAGCGCGATGATATAGAAGATGCGTTGAACGACATTATCGGGAAAATCTCGCAGCCTAGTTCTTTGAGCCTCTGCGCCGCTGCGAACGACTTTTCAAACGTGCAGAACGAGCCGCACATAGCGTATCCTACTTTTAAGCCGCTAAGCTGTTCATACATCGTAAAGCCCCCTTTCGCGGCAGATGTTCAGCACGGTGTCGGCGATTATTATGCCTGAAGTCACAGGGGCAGTCTTGCCGGGCAGCGATAAAGCCCATATTACTTTCAGCCGCATATCCGAAGCCGCCGCAAGATCCACACCGCCCGGCTTTGAGGCGAGGTCTATAATAAGCGTGTCGCGGTCTATGTTTTTAAGTTTTTCGCCGTCAAGCAGCTGCACCGGCACTGTGTTTATTATAATGTCTTTGCCGCCGAGATGTTTTGCAAGAGATGTCATTGGCAGCGTGATATAGCCGAGAGTACGAGCGTAAGCCAGATCTCGCTGTTTGCGCGCCGCGATATGTACCCTTGCACCCAAAGCCGCAAACACGCGCGCCGTGGCTTTTGCAACGTTGCCGAAGCCGAGTATCAGCACATCGCTGCCGTGAATGGTCTTTGGGGTGTTTTCAATGGCTATCTGCAATGCGCCCTCGGCGGTGGGAACGCAGTTTTCAATGATGAGTTCTTCGCGCGTGAAATAGTCTGCAAATTCTCTGCCGCTCTGGCGGAAAATATCCTGAACATCGCCGCTTAATTTGCCGCCTACTATAAGAGCGCTGCTTTTAAGAAACTTGCATACCTCTTTAAGGGGTATTTCTGTATCTGTAGAAAACGGCGCGTTCACGTTCACGCCATCGTTTGAGGCAACAAGCGGCAGCACGGCAACATCGGGCGAGTATGGCAGCTGCTCTAAAGAATCTACAGCAATACAGCCTTTTGCAGGGTGCTCGCCGCTGAGACCCAAAGTATACACGGTGCAGCCTTTTTCGGCGAGGTGCTGCGCCAAGAAATTCTGCCGCAGGTCGCCGCCAATAACAAGAAAAGTAAGTGATATATCCATAATAACTCCTTAATAGTATAATAAAATAAAGCTAATGTTGTTGAGGGTATCTCGATACATTATATGAATAAAACGCTTTGGCGGTCAATGTTTTGAAAAGGCAAGTATATTTTCCTGCTGCTCGTCATATAGATTAGTATCACAAATGTACAAACATAACAAGCATTGGAGGAATACTATGTTTATCAAAACTGTAAAGATCAAAAGCTTCTGGGCGGCTGTAACGGTTCTTGCGATAGTTGTGGTAGCCGCCGCGGCGGTGCTGTTCGCATTCAAGCACGCGCAGGAAAAAACCGCTGCCTACCGCATGACCAACGAAACGCAAAGGCAGCAGTTCATAAAAGACTTAGGGTGGAAAGTTTCCGACGAGTACGACACTTGCAGGATAGTTATAATACCCGAAGAATTTGACGAGGTGTATAAAAATTACAACGATCTGCAAAAGCAGCAGGGTTTTGACCTTGCGGAATATAAGGGCAGAACGGTTGAAATTTATTCGTATCCGGTGTATAATTATGAGGGAGAGCAAAACGTCATGATGAATCTGATGATATGCGACGGTATGCTCATTGGCGGCGACGTTTGCTGCACCGAGCTTGACGGCTTTATGCATGGTCTTAAAAAGCCTAAGACAGAAACCACCACCGACAGCGCGGTAACGCAGACTACAGAAAGCGCTCCCGATGTTACCACAACGCCGTGTGCTGACGATGCTTTAGCAGAGCAGTCGCAGCAGACAACTACAGACGAAAGCTCGCAGGCGGCATAGATACAGATAGGGCAGATAAGGAAGTATAAAAATGGCAGAGATGATAAGGCTGGATAAGTTCATATCTTCGCAGAGGGGCGATATTTCGCGCTCTGATGTAAAAAGGCTGTGCGCCGCAGGTAAAGTTACGGTAAACGGCAGCGCCAAAGTGAAAAGCGATATGAAGATAGATCCGGACGATGAAGTGCGCGTTGACGGCGAAAAGATAGAGTACAAAAAGTTTATATACATAATGCTCAACAAGCCGCAGGGGGTAGTCTGTTCCACAAGGGACGGACTGTCTCCTACGGTGCTTTCGCTTATACCGGAGAATATGCGCCGCAGCGGTCTTTTTCCGGCAGGCAGGCTCGATAAGGACACCGAGGGTTTCGTGCTTATTACAGACGACGGCGAGTTTGCGCATAAGATACTTTCCCCAAAAAGCCATGTGCCGAAAAGGTACTTTGTGCGGCTTGAAAGACCGATAGGGGAGGAGTATGCCGAAAAGTTTGAGCAGGGAATATTTTTGGACGGCGAAAAATGTCTGCCTGCGCAGCTTGAAAAAGGCGAGGACGAGCGCTGCTGCTTTGTTACGCTTCATCAAGGTATGTATCACCAAATAAAAAGAATGTTTGAAGCACTGGGAAATAAAGTTACCTATTTGAAGCGCCTCAGCATAGGAAACATTCAGCTGCGTGAAGATCTGCTGCTTGGCGGTTGTATAGAAATAATGCACAAAGAAATTGAAAAAATCGCATACTAATTTGACACCGCCTTTTTTGAAGGGCAGGAATTTAGGCAATATAAATAAATGAATGTTCTAAAGTTTAGTAAAAAAACATCTTGCCGTATTGCAATTTTTTTGGTATTATATTAGTATAGCTAAAAGTATGGTGCAGCGTTAAGCTGCAGGTACAGATTAGCAATAAAAATATTGGAGGTTCTCAAGAGATGGCAAGTGTATCATTAAGAGAGATCTATAAAAAGTACCCCGGCGGCGTCGTTGCCGTTTCCGACTGTAACATTGAGATCAAGGACAAGGAATTTATAATCCTTGTTGGACCTTCCGGCTGCGGTAAATCAACCACGCTGAGAATGATCGCAGGTCTTGAGGAGATCACCGAAGGTGAACTTTATATCGGCGACAGACTCGTTAACGACATCGCTCCTAAGGACAGAGATATAGCGATGGTTTTCCAGAACTACGCTCTGTACCCTCACATGACTGTTTTTGAAAACATGGCATTTGGTCTGAAGCTCCGCAAGGTGCCCAAGGACGAGATAGCCAGAAAGGTTGAAGAAGCTGCAAGAATACTCGACATTGCTCACCTGCTCGACAGAAAGCCTAAGGCTCTTTCGGGTGGTCAGAGACAGAGAGTTGCGCTCGGACGTGCGATAGTACGTGAGCCGCAGGTATTCCTGCTCGACGAGCCTCTTTCCAACCTCGACGCTAAACTGAGAGCGCAGATGAGAACTGAGATATCCAAGCTCCACAAGAAGCTCGGTACAACGTTCATCTACGTAACTCACGACCAGACAGAAGCTATGACGATGGGCGACCGTATAGTTGTTATGAAAGACGGTTACATTCAGCAGATCGATTCACCTACCAACCTCTATCAGAACCCTGTAAACCAGTTCGTTGCAGGATTTATCGGATCGCCGCAGATGAACTTCATAGACGGTACTCTCCGCAAGATCGACGGCAAATACAGCGTAGAATTCGGCTCTGAGGATACAAAGACCACCAGAGGCAAGAAGTACTATGTTGAAATACCCGATGAAAAGGCTGATGCAGAAGTTCTCGAGCCGCACGTAGATCAGGAAATAGTTCTCGGTGTACGTCCCGAGTGCCTGCACGATGAGGAAGACTTCATTGCTGCCGCTACCACAGGTATTGTAGAAGCAGAAGTAGAAGTTACCGAAATGATGGGCGCTGAGACCTATCTGTACATCAACTGCGAGGGCATAAGCCTTACCGCAAGAGTTTCGCCTCGTTCTACAGCACGTCCTCAGGATCATATCAAGATCGCTATCGATCCTCACAGAATACATCTGTTTGATAAAGAGACCGAGAAGTCGCTGCTCAACTAATTCTGAGAGCTTTATCCCCCTGTTTTGCGCAGGGGGATTTTTGTATCATGTAAACGTTTTTATGGGAGTGATAGTATGAATAAAAGAATTCTGGCAGGGTTAGCGGCAGCAGTTATGACCTTGGGAATGTGCGGATGCGGCAGTTCGGGAAGCTCTGAAAGCAGCTCAACCATTGATGATAGCAGTACGGCAGTAAATGAAAGCAGCACGGTCGACAGCGCTACAGAAAGTGTTGATACATCTTCGCAGACAGACGAGCCGCAGCCTCAGACGTATGAAGAATATTATGAGATAATGAAGCAGAAAAGCCTTTGTACACTGGGCAATACCGCCGCTATGAAGAAAGTTATAGAAAAGGCTAAAAACGGCGAAGAATTGACGCTTTCGTTCATAGGCGGCTCTATCACAGAGGGCTATACCGTAAATGCAGCAAAGTGCTATGCCGCTAATACCTATATATGGTTCATGAAACAGTATGGCACTAACGGCGAAAAGGTGCATTATGTAAACGCAGGTTTAAGCGGCACGCCCTCGATACTGGGCTCTTTCAGGCTGGAGAGAGATGTGCTTGCCAGTGACCCAGACGTGCTGTTTATTGAGTTTGCAGTAAACGACGGCACGGATATAAACTATCTTACAGCGTATGAGGGGATAATTCGTTCTGCGTATGCCAAAAACCCCGATATTGCAATAGTTTTGCTGTTTGCAAGAACTGAAGACGGCTACACCGCGCAGGACGGCATGAAGAAGATAGGCGAGTATTACGACCTGCCGATGATAAGCTATGCGGACGGTATAACATACCTTATGGATAACGGGCAGCTGACGTGGGACGAGTTTTCAAAAGACAGCTCTCACCCGAACTTGCACGGTCACGAAATGGTAACAGATATGATAAGTTACTATTTTGAGCAGGCAGAAGCGGCGGAAGAACCCGGAGAGTATGTATACCCCGAAAAGCCTATGTACAGTGAGCAGTATGTTGGCTGCCATATACTCGAAAGTGATGCTCTTACACCCGAAAGCCTCGGCAGCTGGGAGGCAGGCAGCAACATAAATACGTTCGATAAGGGCTGGACTTTCAAAGGCAGCGCGGATAAAAACGAGCCGATCGTTTTCAAGGCTAAGGGCACGGATCTGTATCTGCTGTTTAAGGAAAACTCCGCAGGCAGCGGCATGGGCAGCGTTAAAGTTACCTGCACCGACGAAAACGGCAACGCGCAGGATACCTTGGTAAACGGCGAGACTTCGGGCGGCTGGGGCGACCCCACTGTTGCAAGCATAGCCACGGGCGATGAAAGCCACGAGTACACCATAAGCATTGAAATGCTCGAGGGCACTGAGGACAAGGAATTTCAGATACTTGGGCTCGGCTATAAGGAATAATATTAAGTATGGGGGAGCGCTCGGCGGCTTTCCCTTTCCTTTTACAAAATTCTTGTAATGCGCTTGATTTTGGCGGCAGATTATGTTATAATTTTATTGTGTTATTCTATGCAAGTCGGTCTTTCGTTGAGGTCGGCAAATTCGGGAGGTAAAAATTATGGGCGGTTTATTTGGCGCGGTATCTAAGACCGATTGCGTTTTTGATGTTTTTTTCGGCACTGACTATCACTCGCATCTCGGCACAAGGCGTGCAGGCATGGTGGTTTACGACAGCAAGGCAGGCTTTGACAGATCTATACACAATATAGAAAATTCGCCGTTTCGCACAAAATTCACCGATGAAATGAACAAAATGTGCGGTCAGATAGGCATAGGCTGCATTTCAGACTATGAGCCGCAGCCGATAATGGTGAGATCTCATTTAGGCACTTACGCCATTGCGACCGTTGGTAAGATAAACAACGTTGATGAGCTTGTTGAAATGGTGTACAGCAAGGGCCACACGCATTTTCTTGAAATGAGCGGAGGGGAGATAAACCCCACCGAGCTGACAGCGGCGGTCATCAATCAGAAATCTACCATTTTAGAGGGTATTTCATACGCGCAGGAAGTTATAGACGGCTCGATGACTATGCTGGTAATGACCGAAAAGGGCATCTACGCCGCCCGTGACGAGCTTGGCAGAACGCCGCTGGTTCTTGGCAAAAAAGACGACGGCTGGTGCGTTTCGTTTGAAGACTTTGCGTTTTTTAATCTCGGCTATGAAAAGGTGAGAGAGCTGGGCGCATCGGAAGTTGTGTTCATGACAGCCGAGGGAGCGCAAACGGTCAAGCAGCCTAAGAAAAAAATGCGGATATGCTCATTTTTGTGGATATATTACGGCTACCCGTGCGCTACATATGAGGGCGTTTCGGTAGAAAGAGTAAGGTCTAACTGCGGCAAGAAAATGGCAATGCGCGACAAAGGCGAGGTGTTCCCCGATATTGTTGCAGGCGTGCCGGACTCGGGTACGGGCCACGCGATAGGTTACGCCAACGAAAGCGGCGTGCCGTTTGCAAGACCGTTTATAAAATATACGCCGACATGGCCGCGCTCGTTCATGCCGCCCACGCAGAAAAAGCGCAACCTTATAGCAAAAATGAAACTGCTGCCTGCCACAGAGTTTATAAAAGATAAGAGCCTTCTTATTATAGATGACTCAATAGTTCGCGGAACGCAGCTTGGCGAGACCACACAGTTTTTGTACGAAAAAGGCGCAAAGGAAGTCCACGTTCGTCCTGCGTGCGCGCCGCTGCTGTTCGGCTGCAAGTATCTGAATTTTTCAAGATCGACTTCGGAGCTTGACCTTATTGCAAGGCGCGTGATACTTGAAAGAGAGGGCGACAAGGCTGAAGAAAAGCTTTCCGATTATGCCGACCCGACAAGCACGAACTACAAAGAAATGCTTGAAGAGATACGCAAAAAGCTGCATTTCACCACGCTGAAATATAACCGCCTTGATGATATGATAGAGGCTATCAGTATTGACCCCGACTGCCTGTGTACATACTGCTGGGACGGCCGAGAGTAATAAAAACAGTGTTTCTCTCCCCATGTGTTTGGGGAGAGATTTTTTGCGCTCTTAAAAAGGAAGAAATGTGCAGAAATCTAACAGTTGTGCGAATTGATAAAATCATTTTGCATAAAATCAAATGCTTTTGTAACGGTATACAAATTTTCAGATAAAAATTCTTGCAACCTGCACAAATGCGGCGATTTAGTTCAATGAAAAAATTTTTAAGTAATCGTTTTACTTACTTGACAACGTATTAGGTAATTTGGTATAATAATATTGGATAGTTATCGCTTTTTTGAACATATTGCACAAACTAAAGCGAAGGCTTCTTTAGTGTACAAAAAATTGTATATCAAAATACCGACCCCGCTTTTGGCAGGGGTCTGCGAAAGCGTGGTGTCAGCATGGAAAATGTCACTGAAAATGCCCAAAAACCGATACTTTCGGCGCATCATATCGTAAGAGAATTCAAGATAGGCGGCGGCGAGGTGGTAAGGGCTCTCGGCGGTGTAGACGTTGAAGTTGAAAAAGGCACCCTTACTATATTAAGAGGGCGAAGCGGCAGCGGCAAGACCACGCTGATAAATATCCTCGGGGCGCTTGATAAGCCTACAGAGGGCGATGTGCTGTTTCTGGGTGAGGATATAACCAAACTTTCGGAGAATAAGCGCGATGACATACGGCGGCTGAAAATGGCGTTCGTGTTCCAGTCGGTGGCGCTTATATCAAGCATGACAGCGTATGAAAATGTTGAGTTCGGGCTGCGGCTGGCAAAGTTCTCTCCTGACGACAGGGCAAAGCGAGCGAAAGAAGCTCTGGAGCAGGTGGGGCTTGCAAAACGAATGTACCACAGACCGAGCGAGATGTCGGGCGGCGAGCAGCAAAGGGTTGCGATAGCAAGGGCAATAGCGCACAAACCGCAGATAGTCTTTGCAGATGAACCTACCGCGGAGCTGGATACCGCAACGGGTCTTAACGTGGTGAAGCTGTTCAAGCAGCTGGTCTCGGAGCAGCAGATGACCATAATCATGACGACGCATGACCCGAGCATGATAGACATTGCCGACAAGGTGTATACGCTTGAGGACGGTGAGATCGTTGAGTGATGTTGATATGAATGAACAGAAAATTGACAGCGACGTTATAATCTCCTGCGATAACCTTGTGAAGATATACAAGACCGACGAGATAGAGGTAGTTGCGCTGCAAGGGCTTGACTTGGAAGTAAAGCGCGGCGAGCTTATGGCGATAGTGGGCAATTCGGGCAGCGGTAAATCAACGCTTCTGAATATGCTCGGCGGGCTTGATAAGCCGTCGGCAGGCAGCCTTTATATAGACGGGCGAAATCTCTTGAAGTTTACCGAAAAGGACTACATAGATTATAAAAGGAACGTTGTGGGGTTTGTATGGCAAAACAACGCGCGAAACCTGATACCCTACCTTACCGCGGAGCAGAACGTTGAAATGCCTATGCTGCTGAAAAAGCAGAGCGAACGCAAAAAACGCGCGCAGGAGCTTTTGAAGAAAGTCGGGCTGGAGCATAGAATGAACAGCAGGCTCGATCAGATGTCGGGCGGCGAACAGCAAAGGGTGGCAATAGCCATTGCGCTGGCGAACAAGCCTAAGATACTTCTGGCGGACGAGCCGACGGGCAGCGTTGATACGAAAACTTCAAACGCGATACTCAATATTTTTAAAGAGCTCAACCGCTCCGAAAACGTAACGATAGTTATTGTAACGCATGACGTGAAGCTTGCAAAGCATATAGACCGCGTTGTTGCGATACGTGACGGAAGAACCAGTTCGGAGATAATACGAAAACGCAGCTACAGCGAGGAGCTTAGCAGCCTTGACGGTTTTGAACACAGCGAGACCACCGAAGAGGGCGAAAATGAAGAAGCCGTTTCGGAAGAGCTTGCAGTTTTAGACCGCTCGGGCAGGGTGCAGCTGCCGCGCGAATACCTTGATACGCTGGGGATAAAGGGCGGCTCAAAGGTAAAGGTGGAGCTGAGCGAGGACAAGGACAGCATAGTGGTGTTCAGGTCCGGATAAAAATTTTATTGTGGGCTTTGCCTTTTGGCGGAGCGTTGCCTATAAATACATTACAGAAAGGTGGATATATGTGAAAAAGAGTAGATTCAAGCGCATTACTTCTATGACTGCCGCACTTGTTATCGCGCTCACTTCGGCGGTCTCGGCTTATGCGGCTGACACCGAGGATAGTTCCGGCGAACTGACGGACACCCCGATATCGACTGTTACAAGAATAGATGCCATGACATACGGCGAATATCTTGAAAAGTATGCCGATGCCCAAAGACCTGCCGAAGAAGTTACCGTCTACGGAAAGGACTTCACCGAAAAGAGCGATGATACTCAGGCAGATGTCATTCAGGTGGACGGAAAGCAGGACATTCTTAACTGGGAGAGCCAGAGCGGCGAAGTTAGTTTTGAGGTGGACGTTCCTGCGGAGGGTATGTATAACATACTGTTTTCATACGAAGCGCTGGCAGGTACTCAGAACGAGATAGAATTTCAGATGTCTGTTGACGGCGATCTGCCGTATGATACCTGTTCAAGACTTACCCTGAGCAAAGTGTGGGTGAACGAAAACCCCATTACGCAGGACTTTAACGATAACGATATAAGACCCGGACAGGTCGAGAGCGTTCAGTGGCAGGAAAAGTACCTTATGGACGTTGACGGTCTGTATAACGGCGCGCTGGACTTTTACTTCACAAAGGGCAAGCATACCGTTACTCTTACATCTAGCAAGGCTAAATTTGCTATAGAGTATTTCAAGCTTTGTCAGGAACCCACGCCGGAAGCATATGTTGCTCCGTCAGATGCAGACCTTGCGGCTGCGAACGGCGCAGGAGTTATCACTCTTGAGGGCGAGAGAGCCGATACCAAGAGCGACAGAACTCTGTTCCCGACTTCCGACAGATCTTCTTACCTGACTTCACCGTCAGACCCGACTAAGACAAAGTACAACACTATAGGCAAGGACAGCTGGGCAAAATCGGGTCAGGCTGTTACATGGAACTTCAACGTTGACAAGGCAGGTTATTATAAGATCGGCATAAGAGCAAGACAGAACACCATGCGTGGTTTCTATTCTAACAGAAAGCTCTATATCGACGGCGTTTGCCCGAATACCGAGTCAGAGCAGCTGAAATTCCACTATTCCAGCGACTGGACACTTACCGTGCCGCAGACCGCAAACGGTGATACTGTTTATTACTATCTCGAAGCAGGCGCTCATACGCTTACCCTTGAAGCAGTACCCGGCGAGATAGGCAGGATAATGGATCAGCTGGATACCATAGTTTCATCTATAAACACCTATTACAGAGAGATACTTCAGATAACAGGCCCGAAGCCCGACGACTACACCGACTATAATATAGATGTAGTTCTGCCAAATTCTATACCCGATTTTACTACATACAGCGATCAGCTGAAAAGCCTGCAAAAGCAGGTAGATGAGCTTATGGGTACGGGCGGCACCGAGGCTGTAACGCTCAACGATATGGCTATCATACTCGATAAGTGCATAGACAGACCTTATAAGATAGCCTCTCTTATGCAGCAGATAAAGGATAACGTTACCGCGCTTTCTTCGTGGATGCTCACCTACAGAGAGCAGCCGCTGGAGCTTGACATGGTGCAGGTAGCTGCCCCCGATGCAAGCTTTACAAGCGTTAAGAAATCGTTCTTTGCAAGCTTGAAGTTCAACTTCCTTGCGTTCATAGGTTCTTTCTTTGAAGACTATAACTCGCTTTCGGAGCATGAGGGCGAAGCTGATACACTTTCATGCTGGATAACCCTCGGCCGTGACCAGGCGCAGGTAGTAAGAGCCATGATAGAGAACGACTATAACCCCACAGCCAAGACCAAGATAACCCTTAAACTTGTTCAGGGCGGTATACTTGAATCCACCCTTGCAGGAAAAGGCCCCGATATAGGTCTGTTTATGGGCGGCGACTACCCGATACAGCTGGCAGCCCGTGACCTTATTATAGACATTTCGGGATATGAGGGCTATGATGAGCAGATAAAGCAGTATTCAAAAGATGCTATGACTCTGTATACATATAACGGCGGCGTTTATGCACTGCCTATACAGCAGACATTCCCGATGATGTTCTACCGCGATGATATTCTTTATGAATACGGCATTGACGGCGCTGCTGACATTCAGACATGGGAAGACCTTATCAATATACTGCCTACACTGCAAAGAAACAACCTCGGCGTTGGTCTTATACTTCCCGCAAACGTAACTCAGAACGGTACTACCACCGTTCCTACCACAACGGAAGCAGGCAATACGTTCGCAATGCTCGTTTTGCAGCAGGGTCTTAACTTCTATAACGAAGCGCAGACCTCTACAACGTTCGATGACCAGAAGTGTATAGAAGCTTTCGATATGTGGACTGAGTTCTATACAAAATACAGCTTCGAGCAGACTTATGACGGTCTGACGAGATTCAGAACAGGCGAGATGCCCGTGCTTTTGCAGGCGTATACATTCTATAATACGCTCGCTGCCACCGCACCCGAAATAAAGGGCGCATGGGGCTTCACAATGGTACCGGGCACAAAGCAGGAAGACGGCACTATAAATCATGCAGCTAACTCTTCCGGTTCGGGCGCGATAATCTTCTCGGCTTGTAAAGATTACGACGCAGCATGGGATTTCATCAAGTGGTTCACTTCTACCGATGCTCAGGTAGAGTATGCGAACGACATAGAGGCGGTGCTGGGCACTCTCGGTCGTTTCGATACCGCGAACGTTGAGGCTCTCAAACAGCTCTCATGGACGCAGAAAGAACTTCAGGTGCTTCTGGCACAGCTCGAGCAGCAGGTGGAGATACCTATAATACCTGCAACATACAGCGTAACGAGAAACATAGTAAACGCTTTCCGTTCGGTAGTAAACGATGCCGACAACGCAAGAGATACCCTGATGTGGTACAACAGGGATATCAACGCGGAGATAGAGCGTAAGCGCGAAGACCTCGGTCTTTCGACATGAGAAAGGAGGGAACTGTTTTGGCTAAAAATGAAACGGCGGCAGCTGTTGCCGATACACCGCTGAACAAGCAAAGTAAATTCAAGTATACTATGCATATGATAGGTGTAAACAAAGCGTGCTATATAATGATGTTCCCTTTCATGCTCTTGTTTACGATATTTACCGTAATACCGGTAGTAATTACTTTGCCTCTGGCGTTTACAAACTTTAACATGGCGCAGTTCCCCGAATGGACGGGACTGAGCAACTTCTACAGACTGTTTCTGAGCGACGACGTGTTCATGCAGTCTATACAGGTAACACTTATATTCGCAGTGTTCACGGGGCCTTTCTCTTATATACTCAGCTTCATACTTGCGTGGCTGATAAACGAGATGCACCCCGTGCTGAAAACATTCTTCACGTTTGTGTTCTATGCTCCGTCAATGACAACATCTGCTTATGTTATATGGCAGCTGCTGCTTTCGGGCGACTCAAAGGGCTACATAAACGCATTCCTTATCAACCTCGGCGTGCTGAACTCGCCTAACCAGTGGCTTACAGATACACGTTTCATACTGGGCGTTTGTATCGTAGTTCAGCTGTGGATATCAATGGGCGCAGGCTTTTTGTCGCTTCGTGCAGGTTTCCAGAACATCGACAAGTCTATGTACGAGGCAGGCGCTATCGAGGGTATAAAAAACAGATGGCAGGAGCTTTTCCTCATAACTATCCCGTCAATGGGCCCGCAGCTGCTGTTCGCGGCGGTATTGCAAATATCCGCATCATTCACCGCAGGCGCAGTTTCGCAGAACCTTGTCGGCGTACCGCATACCGATAACGTAGCTCATACCATTATGAACCACGCTACCGACTACGGCTGGATAAGATATGAAATGGGCTATGCCTCGGCGATATGTCTTGTGCTGTTCATCGCGATGCTTTTGGTAAACAAACTCATCACATGGGCGCTCAGTAAATACGTCGATTAGGGGGTGACTGAAAGTGGCTAAAAAGAAAAAGAAAGATATAAACGAAGTCAAGGTAAGAAAGAACAACAAAAAGATAACCGCATCACGGGGGGGCAACATTTGTATATTCCTGTTTCTCTGCCTTACCGGTATCTTCATGGTGTTCCCTATTTACTACGCCGTAATTCAGTCATTCAAGCCTATCGAGGAACTTTTCGTGTTCCCTCCTAAGCTTTATGTACTTAATCCGACGATGAAAAACTACTCCGATATGCTGGAGGTAGCATCTAGCCTGTGGGTACCGCTTTCAAGATACATATTCAACAGCTTTATGGTATCTGTAGTGGTAACGGTCTGCAACGTGTTCGTCTGCTGCTGCGCGGCGTTCGTGCTTGCAAAGTGTAAATTCCCCGGCAACGCATTCCTTAATAAAGTAATAGTTACCGCGCTGTTGTTCACATCATCGGCAACGTGGATAATCCAGTTCCTCGTAATGGCTACATTGCGTATGATAGACACATACTGGGCGCTGATACTTCCGAGTATCGCAACACCGCTGGGTCTGTTCCTTATGAGACAGAGTATGTCAACGATACACGATTCGATGATAGAAGCCGCCAAGGTGGACGGCGCAGGACTTTTCAGGATATGCTGGCAGGTAGTAGTACCTAACCAGAAGCCTGCTATCATGACGCTGATAATCTTCGCATTCCAAGATGCATGGAACAAGCAGAGCGGCACGATAGTATACGCTGAAGAACTGAAAACTCTGCCGACGATAATGCAGCAGATAGCTGCCACCGGTATAGCCCGTCAGGGTGTAACATTTGCAACTTCGGTAATACTTATGCTTCCTCCGCTGATAGTTTTCTTAGTTGCACAAAGCAACGTTATGGAAACTATGGCGAACTCGGGTATCAAGGATTGACCCGTGCTTATAACGAAATTTATAAAGGAAATGGGTGAGATGTATGCAAATGAAAAAAGCGTTGAAACGAGCAGTATCGCTGTGCGCTTCGCTTGTGTGCCTTGTATCTGCAATGATAACGGCATCAGCCAGCGAGCCTTACTACTCATACAGCTATGATAACTGGGACGACGCTATACCTGCTCAGGCAGGATATAAAGTAGAAGATACATACACGGGTCACGATCTGGGTCTTGACAGACTGAAAGACCCTCTCGATCCGCTGTATGTGGGTGTAAATGCCTCGGCAGACCTTAACGGCCCGAAAGATCTGTTCTTTGAAAGCACAAAGCAGGAATTCTGGATAGCAGATACTAAAAATTCCAGAATACTCAGGCTCGATAAAGATCTTCAGCTGATAGGCTGCTATACGGGCGTGTACGGCGCGCCGAGCGGTACTTATAATTTCAATGAGCCGCAGGGCGTGTTTGTGGTAGCCTCCGATGACGGCAAACTGTATATGTATGTCGGCGATACGCAAAATTCAAGAGTCGTTCAGTGCGAGGTAACTTCAGAAACGGAATGTGAGTGCGCGCTGGAAGTTACAAGACCCGATTCGCCTATATATACCTATAATACGTTTTTGCCGGAAAAAATTCTGGTAGATATCGCAGGCAATATCTATGCGGTATGTACGTCGGTAAACTCCGGTTCGGCGCAGTTCAATAACCTCGGCGAATTTCAGGGTTTCTACGGCGCAAACCGTGTTGAACTTACAGGCGAGATAATAAGGCGCAGAATACGGAGAGTGTTCGCATCTGACGAACAGCTGAAATCAATGGAAAGCGCCGCACCTGTCGAGTATAAAAACTTCGATATTGATGCAGAGGGCTTTATATATACCGTTACCGAGGCTGCAAACGCCAGCACCGACGCGGTAAAGAAGCTGAACGCCGCAGGCTATAACATATGGAACAACGATGCAGGCAACGAATATACCTTTGCCGACAGCGGCGCGAATACATATGATGCCTCAACAAATACCACTTATACTACAAGACTTACCGATATAGATATAGACGACTACGGATTTATAAACATACTTGACTATGTAACAGGCCGTGTGTTCGTGTATGACGAGTTCTGCGAGCTTATCACGATATTCGGTACGTCAAATACGAACTCCGACCAGAAAGGCAGCTTTACAGGCCCTAACGCGCTGGAGTGCGCATTCGGAAACGTTTATATTATAGACGGTATAAAAAATGACATAACTGTTTACTCTACCACGCTTTACGGCGAGTACCTCAAACAAGCGGTGCAGCTTTATGACGAGGGCAAGTATGTTGAGGCAAAGCCCCTGTGGCAGGAAGTTCTCAACAGAAACGGCACCTGCACATTCGCGCAAATGGGTCTGGGCAAAGCGTGCCTGAGCGAGGGCGAGTATAAAGAAGCTATGGAATACTTCAAAGACGCGTATTCAAGAAAGAACTACGATAAAGCCTTTAAGTATTACAGAGAACAGTGGCTGCAAGATAACTTCATATGGCTGTTTATAGTCGTGGCGCTGCTGCTGATACTGTTCGTGGTGCTCTCGGTGCTGAAAAAGAAAGGCATCATCAAAAAGAGAGTGCGCAAGCAGAAAAAACAGGTCGAACGCAAGAAGACCAAAAAGGAACTAGAGCATGAAGCTCAGCTGGCAGCCGAAGCCGCTCAGCAGGCAGCAAAGGAAGCAGCGGAAAATGCAGCTCCTCAAGAAACAAACGAAACCGATGAAAAGGGGGAAGATAAAAATGTATGAGTTTACCACAATGGGTTGGCTGAGGCACGTTATCTTTCACCCGATAGAGGGCTTTGAAGACCTGCGTTGGAAAAAGCAAGGGTCGCTGAAAGTGGCGTTTGGCATAGTGGTGCTGCTGTTCATAGCAATGGTGGCAAGAAGACAGCTGACAGGCTTTGCGTTCAACGGTTCATATACCAAGATATTCAACGTTGTTCCGCTGCTTGTAAACAGCGTGGTGTACTTCTTTACATGGGTAATTGCCAACTGGTCTGTATGTACGCTCCTCGACGGCGAGGGCAGACTGAAACAGATATGCATAAACTCGGCATACTCTCTCGTGCCTTTCATAGTAGGCACATTCCTTGCAACGCTCATATCCAACTTTATGGTGCTTGACGAGGCAATATGGGTAAACGCCGTGTACTATCTCGGTGTAGGCTGGTCTGTAATACTGATGTTCCAGGCGATGAAAGCCGTTCACCAGTATACAGTGCCGAAGACGATATTCTCGATAATACTTACCCTTATAGTAATGCTGCTCATACTGTTTCTTGCAATACTTCTTCTCTCGCTGTTCCAGCAGGTATATGTGTTTATCTACTCTATCTATACTGAAATATCGTATAGAATAAGAGGTTAAGGAATGAGGTGTTTGAAATGCAGAAAAACTGGAAAAAATTGCTCACATTCGCACTCGTTCTGACAATGCTGATACCGGCAGGCTCGGCAGTAAGCGTTCTCGCCGATGATGAAGATGCCCCGGCTGCTTCGGATTCTGCCGAAAGCACAACAGATACCGGTGACAGCGAGGACAGCGGCGACGAGGAAGAAAAAGAGGATCTCGCAGAAAAGATGACCGATGAAGATGCTCTGAAAAACTGCTCAAAGGTCGCTGAGAACGATAAGTTCATACTCTACTTCGACAGCGGCGAAAGAGATGATAAGGACGAGGAAGAAACAGCTTCTTCAAAGGTATGTCTGTATGTTAAAGAAACAGGCAAGTACTGGTGGTCTAACCCGATAAATACTTTCGCGGACGATACCGTTATAAATCAGTCAAAGGGCTCGAGCATGAAAAAGGCTCAGCGCCAGCAGCTGGCTTCAAACCTGATGATAACCTATGCGGAACTCGCGCAGGACAAGAGAACTACAAAAGATCTGTACTCCATGTCGGGCGCTAAGGAGAAAAGCAAGGAAATAGACGGCGGCGTTGAGATAACATTCACATTCTCTCGCCCCGGCATAACAATACCCGTAAAGTATGAGCTGGTTGAAAACGGTCTGAAAGTTTCCACCGACGTTACCAAGATAGTCGAGAAAAAGACTTCGCAGGAAAACGGCACAGTTATAACGAACCTTGCTTTCAATCCGCAGTTCGGCGCCGCACCTGCCACCGACCTTGAAGGCAACGCGGTAGAGGGCTATATGATAGTTCCCGACGGCTCGGGCGCTGTTATAGAGTATAACAACGGCAAGGGCGGCTACAGCTCTTACAACCAGAAGATATACGGCAGAGATTATACGGCAGTTCCGCTCTCCGCTCCGAAGGTTACCGATCAGGCTTACCTGCCCGTTACCGCAACCGTTTCGGGAAATGACGGACTTGTTATGATAGCCACCGATGGCGATGCAAACGCAAACATATGCGCGCAGGTGTGCGGTCAGAACAACCAGTCGTATAATACAACGTACTTCTCGTTTGAGCTGCGTTCTTCCGATACATATTATATGAGCGGCGACTCGGGCAACAAGCTCACCGTTTTTGAAAAGGGTACTGTAGATACCCCCGAAGTTTCGGTGCTGTATGTTCCTATAAGCGACAGCGAGGGCGTAAACTATGCCGACGTTGCAAAGGTCTACAGAGATTACCTTGTTGAAAAAGACGGTCTTAAACAGCTTACCGAGCAGGGCAAGTATAACTTCTATCTTGACCTGTACGGCGGCGTTATGAAAGAAAGGTCTATCTTAGGTATACCGATAAATATGAAGACCTCGATGACATCTTTCGATGAGGCTAAAGAAATTCTTGAAAGATTTACTTCCGACGGCGTTTCAGATGTTGTAGTAGGCTATAACGACTGGACAAACAAGCTTATAAAGGATAAAATTTCAACAAAGTTCAAGCCCTCGGGCAAACTGGGCGGCAAGGGCGACATGGAAGACCTTGAAAGCTATGCAGACAGCATAGGCGCAGAGATATACCCCACTATGGATAACCTGACTATGAACAGTTCTTCATGGGGATACTGGACGTTTACAGATACCGCTATAAGAGTATCGAACGCCTACTCGCGCCAGTCGAATTACTCGATAGCGTTCGGATATGAGGAAAAAGGCGTTTCGCCCGCACTGCTCTCACCCAACGCTTACGGAAAGGTGTTCGGCGAGATACTTGAAAGCTTTACCGATAAGGGTCAGAACAAGATCAGCTACGGCGAATATTCAACAGCCCTCGTTTCAGACTTTATCAAGAAAGAAAAGTCGGTAAGAAAGACAACGAGAGATGAGATAGTCAAGGGCTATGAAGAAGCCACAAGCGGCGGTATAGATAAGATACTCTGCGACGGCGCAAACGCATATGTTATCAAGTATGCGTCGCATATCACAGATGTTCCGATATACTCCAGCGGCTTCAACATTACCGACTATGATATTCCTTTCTACCAGATGGTAATTCACGGATATGTTCCGTATTCGTCAACGTCGATAAACAAGAGTTCCGACGTTCAGGAAGCTTACCTGCTCTCGATAGCATACGGCGCAGGACTGCACTATGATATGATACATGAAAACGCCGACGAGATAGCCGATACCGATTACGACGACCTCTACTATGCTTACTATGATGCGTGGGTAGATACCGCCGCAAAACAAAACGCTGTGGCAGAGCAGGCTCTGAAAGATGTTTCGGCTATGACTATATCGAACTTCGAGAGAGACGGAGACGTTTTGAAAACCACTTACAGCGCAGACGGCGCTTCCGACGTTACCATTGAGGTAGATATAGAAAACGCTACAGTAAAGGTAAACGGCGTAAGCCTTGATATGGGCGATACTACAGTGACGGGAGGTTTGTTAGGATAATGAGCAAGAATAAGAAAAAGAACTCGCAACAACTCGAAGCTGAGACCATAACACAGGAAAACGCTGTGGAAGAAGTTAAAGAGGAAGTTACCACAGTAACAGAAGAAGTTAAAGAAGAAGTTTCTCAGGTAAAGGAAGCGGCAGCCGAGGCGGCAGCGCCTGCCAAACCTGCAAAAGCAAAGGGCAGAAGCATTCCTTACGAGAAAAGAAAAGCCCTCTACGGTCTGGGATTTATAGCCCTGTGGCTGGTGGGTACTATATACTTCTTCATAATGCCCGTTATCGAGTCGATAGTCTATTCGTTCTGCGATACGCTGCCGAATACAGACGGCTCGGGCGGCATGAACCTCGACTTTGTAGGTCTTAAAAACTACAAGAACGCATTCACAGTGCATCCGTCATATTCGCTGTCACTGGTGGAAGTTCTGAAAGATACCGGGCTGAAAACGCCTCTGATACTGGTGTTCTCGATATTCATAGCGATAATACTCAATCAGAAGTTCAAAGGCAGAGTATTCGCAAGAGCGGTATTCTTCCTCCCCGTTATCATAGCTACCGGCCCTGTTATCGATATAATCAACGGTAATATGTCTTCCGGCGGCTACAGCGGCGGCAGTGAACAGTTCAACTCGCTGTTTGAAACAGACCTCGTAGGCGACCTGCTCACATACCTTGGCATTTATAACATAAGCGACAAATTGACAGAGATAATCAACACGCTGACGAGCGATATATTCAATCTGGTGTGGAACTCAGGTATACAAATACTGCTGTTTTTGGCGGCGTTGCAGAATATATCACCCTCGGCGAAAGAAGCCGCACAAATGGAGGGCGCGACAGCTTGGGAATATTTCTGGAAGATCACTCTTCCCAGCATAAGCCCGATGATAGTTGCCTCGCTGGTATATACGGTAGTTGACTCGTTCGTTGCACCCGATAACTCGGTAATGAAGATACTTCTTACCAAGAGCAGCAACTGGGAATTCGGCTATCAGGCGGCAATGCTGTGGGCGTACTTTATAATAGTAGCCGCGGCGCTGGGCATTATACTGGCTATTGTCAATAAGTTCGTTTACTATGAAGTAGGATAAGGGGGGATAACGGTGGCAACTAAAAAAGAAGAGCGTCAATTTGAAAAAGAGATGCAGCAGATCCGCAAGGCAAGATACGCCAGAATGAAAGCGGAGGGAATAGAAAACTACCTTACTCCCGATCAGATACGTTATAACCGTAACAAAAAACTGATAGGCGTTGTATGGCCGATATTCAGATTCCTTATCCTCTTCGGACTTTGCTTCGTAATTCTCTATCCGATAATCTTCATGATCTCTACCGCGTTCAGACCGAACGAGCAGATGAGCGACCCCTCAATTGTGTGGATACCAAAATCGCTGACGCTTGACAATATGCGCGATACATATAGGATCATGAACTATGGCAGCACCGTTCTGAATACCATAAGGCTGAACCTTATCGCTTCGGTATTGCAGGTAATAACCTGTTCGATAACGGGCTACGGCTTCGCAAGATTTGACTTTAAGTGCAAGAACATTCTGTTCGCGCTGGTAGTAGCTATGATACTCGTTCCGCCGCAGATAATAACCATACCGCTGTATTTGCAGTATGCGTTCTTCGATCTGTTCGGTATAATACCGCTTTTCAACGGCGGCGAGTCTATAACGCTTATAAACTCCGGCTGGACAATGTATCTGCCCGCGATGTTCGCAAACGGCATACGTGCGGGTCTGTTCATACTGATATTCCGTCAGTTCTTCAGAGGTCTGCCGAAAGAGCTGGAAGATGCCGCATACCTCGACGGCTGCGGTCCTTTCAAGACATTCATAAAGGTAATGGTGCCGAACGCAAAAACATCGTTCCTTACCGTGTTCCTGTTCTCAATAGTGTGGTACTGGAACGACTACTATGTATCGTCATCGTTCTTCACAAGAAACGATACCGTAGCGCTGATGCTGAGAAACCTCGATGCAGAACTTACCTCGCGTCTGTTCAATAACCAGTCGCCCGGTATAAGATCTATGATAGTCTGGCTCGAATCAGGCTGTATGCTGACGATAGCGCCTATACTTGTAATGTATATCTTCTTGCAGAAATACTTCATCGAAGGCGTTGAACGTTCAGGTCTCGTCGGCTGATGTGATCAAAAAATTACCCCTTGGCAGCGATGTCAAGGGGATTTTTGTGCTTGCAATGTGAGCGTAAGTGTGATATAATATACTTGTACCGAAACTGGACTATTCGGAGCGGTTGTTTTTCCTCACACCCTAGCGTCGCGGTTTACATATGCAGACCGACTACATAGGAAGGGAGGGGATAGCATGGAAGTGCTTTATGTAATTCTGGCTATAGTTCTTTCCTTGGTCTTCGTGGTGCTCTTTGCGATCATCAACGAGATTATAAAGAACATAAGAAAATAACCGCAAGCCCCCTAAAGCATTGCGATTATTTTTGATCGTATAAATGGGAGACAACCGCTTAGTCTAAGCCGGTACTCCTTTTTCTATATATATTATACACCCTAACCGCGCGTTTGTCAAGGGTTTATTTTCTTGACAGCAGCGGACAAAATATGATATAATATACTTGTACCGGCTAGGTACGAAAAACGGTAGCGGCTATTCTCCCATTTCTCCTCCGTCCGAGGAAGATTGGGGGTGATGTATATGGATATTGCCACGGCGATATTGCTTATAATAATTCTCGCATTGATAAACGAGATTATTAAGAACATACATAAAAAATAACCGCAGCTCGACAATCTAACGGTTATTTTTTAATAACATTATAGATGTGGAGATAGCCGCTATCGTACTAGCCGGTACTCCTTTTTCTATATATATTATACACCCTAACCGCGCGTTTGTCAAGGGTTTATTTTCTTGACAGCAGCGGATACAATATGATATAATAAATATGTATGCAACAACATAAACGAAAGAAGAACTTTTATGATATACTTAGATAATGCGGCGACCACAAAACCCTGCAAAGAAGCCGTAAAAGCTGCCGTGGCGGCGCTTACAGATAATTTCGGCAACCCATCAAGCAGGCACTTTGTCGGCACGCAGGCGGAAAAGATACTCGCCGATGCACGCGGTACAATTGCAAAGGCTTTGTCAACTGATGAAAAATGCATTTTCTTCACTTCGGGCGCGACGGAGAGCAACAACTGGGCGATCAAAGGCGCGGCTGAGAACCGCATAAAACGCAAGCCAAGGGTAGTTACCACAACAGTTGAGCACCCCTCTGTCAAAGAGGCGGTGAAAGCTCTTGAAAAGCTGGGGGCGGAGATAGTGTGGGTATCGCCCGACGAAAACGGCGAGATAACAGCCGAAAGCATAGTAAACGCAGTAGACGACAAGACCTGCCTTGTAAGCTGTATGCTGGTGAACAACGAAACGGGATATGTTCTGCCCGTGGCTGAAAGCTTTGCGGCAATAAAGCGCAAATACCCCGACTGCATAACACACTGCGATGCGGTGCAAGGCTTTATGAAACTGCCGATAAAAGTAAACACCCTGTGCGCAGACCTCATTTCGGTGAGCGGTCACAAGGTGTATGCGCCAAAGGGCGTGGGCGCGCTGTACATCAAAAAAGGCGTAAACATCACAACGTTTATGCAGGGCGGCGGTCAGGAGGGCGGCAAACGTTCGGGTACAGAAAACATACCTGCCATTGCAGGATTTGCGGCGGCTGTTAAAAAGCTGAGCGGCAGTATAAATCAGCGCTATGAAAACGCCTGCGCGCTGAGAGATACATTATATAATAGTATAGCAGACGATATAGTCATAAATTCAAGGGCAGGCGCGCTGCCGTATATATGCTCGATAGCCATGGTGGGGTATAAATCTGAAACGCTGCTTAACTTTATGAGCGAGAGGGGCATATGTGTTTCAAGCGGCTCGGCGTGCAGCAAGGGCAAGAAAAGCTCGGTCCTGAAAGCGTTGGGCATACCCGATAATGTTGCAGATTCAACGCTGCGTGTAAGCTTTTCGTGCGATACCACACCACAGGAAGTTGAGCAATTCGTACAAACGCTTCAGCAGGCGCGTGCGCTGGCATCTACAGGGAAAAAGCGTAAATAACATAAAGGACAAGATGTAAATGAAAGAGATAATTCTTGGCAAATTCGGTGAGATAGTATTAAAGGGGCTCAACCGCAGCACCTTTGAAGATACGCTTGAACGCAATGTTCGCAGGCGGCTGAAAACTCTGGGGAAGTTTGAGTACAGCAAGGCGCAGTCAACGCTGTATATAAGACCCGTTGACGACGATATAGACGTTGACGAGGTGCTGGACAGGGTGCGCAAAATTTTCGGCATCGTAAAGCTGGCAAGGGCGGTTGAAGTCGATAAAGCCGATTTTGGCAAAATAGAGCAAACGGCTGTAGAGTATCTTGAAGACAAGCTTATGGCGGTAAAGACTTTTAAGGTCGCATCTAAGCGTTCCGATAAGTCGTACCCTATGGGTTCGCCCGAGATATGCGCTGCGCTGGGCGGCTATATATGTGAAAAATTTCCGCATCTTACGGTAGATCTGCATGAACCCGATTTAATTGTCAATATTGAAATACGTGAGGCAGCCTATATACACGCAGGAGCGGAGGACGGCGCAGGAGGCATACCTGTAGGCACTTCGGGCAGGGCTATGCTGCTGCTTTCGGGCGGTATAGATTCACCCGTGGCAGGCTATATGATGGCAAAACGCGGCGTTATAGTTTCCGCGGTGCATTTTGAATCTCCGCCGTATACTTCTGAAAGGGCAAGAATGAAAGTTGAAAAGCTCGCGGAGATAATGACGGGCTACTGCGGCGCGATAAACTTCCACTGTGTGAATTTTTCGGCGATACAAGAAGCTATACGCGACCATATGCCCGAAGAGTTTTTCACGATAATTATGCGCCGACTGATGATGGAGATAGCCCAGCGCATCTGCGAGAGCGACGGCATAAGCTGCCTTATTACCGGCGAGAGCCTCGGGCAGGTGGCAAGCCAGACAATGGCTGCAATGGTGTGTACCGACAACGCCTGCCGTATGCCCGTGTTCAGACCGCTGATAGGTATGGATAAGTCTGAGATAGTCGCTATATCGCGTAAGATAGGTACGTTTGAAACGTCTATAGAACCGTATGAAGACTGCTGCACCGTGTTCACGCCAAAGCACCCAAAGACAAAACCCGTGCTGCAAGATGTTCTGAACGCGCAGAGCGGCTTTGACTTTGAACCTATGATACAGCAGGCAGTGGCAGAACATAAGCGTTATACTATATATAAAAATTAACATGATGTGATTTTTTGAAACCCCCAAATACCCGTTTTCAGCCGCTAAAGATTACGAATCGGTAACATTTCAATTACAAAAGTATTGTTAAACTCGTAATATGTGTTCACAAAATGTTCATAAACAACGCAAAAAGTATAGAGAAAGTATGTAAAAATAGGGTCGTGAAATTGTGAAAATTGATAAAAGTGACAAAGTGGTTACAGAAAGACTTGACAGAGTGACCTGTTTTGTAGTAAAATATTTATGTGAGCAGGGGATAACCATATCTACAGCCGAAAGCTGTACGGGCGGACTTCTCAGCTCAGCGATCACATCAGTGCCGGGATCATCGAAGATATTCTGGCTGGGTGTGTGCAGTTATTCTGAAAGAGCCAAAGTCGAATACCTCGGCGTGGACGGCAGTATTATTAAAAAGTACGGCGTCTATTCCGAACAGACGGCAAGCGCAATGGCGCAGGCGATAAAGAAAAAGAGCGGCTCTTTTATCGGAGTGGGCATAACGGGTATAGCAGGGCCTCTGCCGGACGAGGACGGCAAGAGAGCCGGTACGGTATATGTGGCAGTCACAGACGGCGTTAAAGAGATAGTCAGAAACTTAGCGCTGTATGACGGCAGCATAACACCGACGAGAGAAAATATCCGTAAAGAGTCAGTCACGCGTGCGCTGTGCATGGTGATGGAGCTTGTAGGTCACGATATGAAAGAGGTGATCGGTAATGTCTATGATGAATGAGCTTGCAGGGCTTAAAAACGAAAACGGCAAGAGAAAAGAAAATTTCTTTGTAAGATTTATAAAGTATTTTATCCCGTGGAAGGGCGACGGAGTTTCCGAAGTGCTGAGGAAGCTGGTGTTCGCGGCATCAATAGTGGTTTTCTGTATATCGATAAGCGACCTTTCCGATTACCTTAACGGAAACGCGAAAACGAACGAGCTTATCGAGGAAATGCAGACGCTGAAACCCACAATATCATCGAGCAGCAATACAGGAGATAACGCGCAGTCGGTCGAGCACCCGAGCGGCGATGACAGCCAGAGCGGCGAAGTTCCTCCTCAGGGCGGCGACTCGGTAGAGTTTGAAAATACCAACACCGAAGTGGGCGACAGCTGGAAACCGCTGCTAGATGTCAATAAAGACGTCCGCGGCTGGCTTTCGATAGATACTTTCAAGGATTCCAACGGAGAGATAATAATAAACTATCCGGTGGTGCAGGGCCCCGATAACGACTACTATCTTACAAGGGATATAAAGAAAAACTACAGCGGCTCGGGCGGTACTATTTATATGGATTATGCAAGTACCATAGTTCCCGGGGTGAGGACCGACAACATAACGATATTCGGTCACAATATGCTGGCAGGAACGTTCTTTGCAAGGCTTGAAGCGTATAAAGGCGGCGTTGATTTTCTGAAAGCAAATCCGCTTATAACGTTCAACACCATTTATTCCGCATCTGACGAGAAGTACATAATATTGTACTGCGGCTTGTTCAATATCTATGAAGATCAGGATAACGGCAATGTGTTCAAATATGTAGGCTATAGGGATTTCGACGAGGATCACCCGTTTGAAAAATGGAAAGAGGAAATGTCGAAGCGTTCGTGGTATTCGAGCGATATAGACGTTAAAGAGGACGATCAGTTCATAACGCTTTCCACCTGTTCGGGCGATATAGGTGATATGCGCTGGGTGGTAGTTGCAAGAAAACTCAGACCCAACGAGGACGTCGATGCTCTTGTGCAGACCTATAAGGACAGACCAAACGAAGAGATATATTTTCCGCAAAGGTGGATATATGCTTGGGGACACAAAAAAGTATACAGACACTGAGGCGCTGACGGCGAAAGAAATATAAAATGCCGCGGCATTGAAAGTGACAAATTGAAAGGCTCTTTTTGGAGAGGAGAGCCGGACGACTGCATGGCGTATGAAGAAAAAGTATTCTTGATACGTCGGAAAGGACGAATTTTTGATGAAACGAGATAATGCGGAAACGCAGAGTATCAAACCTATTGAAGAAACAGAAAACAAAACTTGTGAGGCTAAGAAGATAACGGCTAAAAAGCTGACTTCTATGCTCGGCTTCGGCGCACTTGCAATAGCTACTATTTGCGCCGTTGGTATTATGGGACTTGAAAACGGTGATGAGGAAATACCCACCGCCGCACCTGCCGCCACTGTTGTAAAAACTGCCGAAGTTACGCAGGCACCTACTACAGCAGCTACAGAGCAGGCAGAGCCCGAAAAGATAGCTACAGTAAGCTGGTGGAAAGCCCCCGTTGACAACTATGATTTTATCGAAGCCGATGACAGCATTGCTACTACCACCACGACAACCACTACAACAACTACTACCACTACTACCACAACTACCACAACTACCACTACTACAGCGGCTACAACGCCAAAGCCTGTAACTACCACGGCTAAACCGCAGACTACCGCGGCAAAGACCGAGCCTAAAAAGGCTGTAAACGATAAGGGCTGGGTAGTTAATTGCAGCGACGAAGAGTATGAAATGTTCTGCTATGTGCTCGAGGGCGAAGCAGGCGGCTGCTCGGATGCGGCAAAAATGGCTGTTGCAGGCGTTATAGTGAACAGAGTTACCTGCACATATAAGTTTGACAACACAATAAAGGGCGTGCTTACCGCTCCCGGTCAGTTCGGCGCAATAACTAAGTATTACAACCGTTCTGTAACACCGTCGGAGAGCACAAGAAACTGCGTGAACAGAGCGCTTTGCGGTGAAGACGGTTCTAACGGAGCATTCTACTTCTACTCGCCTAAGTATACGGGCGGAAGCACCGCTGCATGGTTTGAATCGCTCACGTTCTGTACCGAAATCGAGGGTCACAGATATTTCAGAGCATAAAAGACTGTAATACAGCGCAAAAGTCAGGATCTCGGTCTTGACTTTTTTGTGCAATTTCAAGGACATATAAAGAGAGAGGAAAAAAGACAGCAATGGAGTTTTCAGAGCGTTTTAGGTGTATTAAAAGTATAAAAGAAAACAGAAAAACGTTCAGACGTGTGTGTTCGCATTTCGGCATAGGCGCGGCGGCGCTTGTGATGACCGTTACCGGCGTGATACCTATGGTAAATGCGAAAGCCGATAAAGGCAGTGAAGAAGAGCCAAAGCCCGTGCAAATGTACGCTGAAACTCAGCCGCAGACTAAATATGCGGTGGAATCATGGTGGAAAGCAGGCATAGGCGACTATGAACTTGTGGAGTATACCCATAAGGATATAGAAGTTACAAAGGAAAGCGTTAAACAGCCGCAGGAAGTCAAATTTCCCGATGTGAGCTTTGAAGTGAAAGCCGCGGACGGCGCTAAGGCAGCGCAGGGTGTTGTATATCCCCATGCCGAGTGCGGCACAAGGGATATTTCAAAAGAGTATTATACCGTGCGTTCGGTGGATACAGGCGCGCTTATATCAGATAACGCCCATGACCTTGTTTGCAGGGTGCTGGCAGGGGAGATGTACGGCAGCTTTTCAGACGAAGCTATGAGAGCGCAGACGGTGGCAATATATTCGTATATCCGCTATTGCGATGCAAACGGTATGCTGCCTGTGGTGGCAGTCGCGAACGGCTACAGCGATAGGGTTGAAAGTATAGTAAAGTCTGTGGAAGGTCAGGTTTGCAGCTATGGCGGCGCGCCGATAAACGCGCTGTTTTGTGCATCAACGGGCGGCAACTCTATCGGCAGCGAGTATGTATGGTCAAGATCTCTGCCGTATATGAAGCCTGTGGTCGGCAAGTACGACAGCATTGACCCCAACTTCGGCGTAAAAACGTACATATCAGCCGCGCGTGTAAAAAGCCTTATCGAGAGCAGCACAGGCATAAAGCTCGACCCTGCCAACGTGCAGAACTGGTTCGAGATAACGGGTCGTTCTTATGGCAAGTATGTAACATCGGTAAAAATAACTTCGGCAGATACCGCAAGTACCATCAGCGGCGCGGCGCTGAGAAATATTATAGGCGCAAATTCGCTGCTTTCTACAGCGTTTGATATTTCATATAATAACGGCACATTCTGCTTTACTACATACGGCTACGGCCATGGCGTGGGTATGTCACAGTGGGGAGCGCAGCTGCTCTCAACGAAAGACGGTCTGAAATACGACCAGATACTTCGCTATTATTACAGCGGCGTTACCGTCGGCGTTTCTACAGCAAATAAAGCCGCCGAGGAGCGGTACGGAAAGCTTGTTGACGTATCCGGATTGCAAGAGGCATCGCCGTCAGACAGTACCGCAAAAGCCCCCGAAAGCGACACACCCGAGGATAGCGAAGAAAATGATGCAGAGGCAAGCGAGACTACCACAGCCGCCGAAACAGCCGTCAGCGATGATATTACTTCACTTGCAGAAGAAACCACCCCTGCGGAAAGCACATCGCCTACAGAGAGCGAAACAGCCGAGGTAACTACCCCCGTGCAGACCACCATACCTACAGAGGAAGTAACAATTGTTTCGGAATAGTGTACAATCACGGAGAAGAAAATTTATACAAAACATATAAAAAGTCAGGGCGGCAAATTTGCCCCTTGACTTTTTTGCGTTATCAAAATATAATTATAATAGAGTATATTGCTGAAAGGAAGAATATTTATGGCATTTTTTGATAAAATAGGGCAGACGATCTCCGCAGGCGTAAGCAGTGTTTCGGATTCTACCAAAACTTTTGCAGGCACAGCGAAGCTCAACAGCCAGATAAACACCGCGAAAAACAACATAAAAAAGACCTATGAGGACATGGGCAAGTATTACTACGACAACCGCGGCAATGCCTCGACTGCCGAGCTTGACAGAATGTGCGGCGAAATTGATAAGCTCAATGACGAGATACACGACCTAGAACTGAAAGTCAAGCTTGCAAAGGGCATCGTGCCTTGCTCAAACTGCGGCGCAGATGTTTCTGTAAATTCGTCGTTCTGCGCAAACTGCGGCGCGAAAGTTGTTATGCCCACCGCCGCCGAAACAGTTCCCGAGGGTAAGAAAAAGTGCATTAAATGTGGCAGTATTGAAGATGCCGATACAAAATTCTGCTCTCAGTGCGGTACTAAAATGCCCGAAGAGGTGCAGGCGGTCGAGGAAACTAAGGTTTGCCCCAAGTGCGGCATAACCCAGCCTGCCGATATGAAATTCTGCGCGAACTGCGGCGCAAAGCTTGAAGACCCCAAAGAAGAAAAGGCAGCCGAAACTGCTGAAAATACAGAAGAAAAACCTGCCGAAGCAGCCGAAGAAAAACCTGCCGAAGCAGCTGAAGAAAAGCCCGAAGCTGTAGAAGAAAAAACCGAAGCAGCTGAAGAAAAGCCTGCCGAAGCTACAGAAGAAGCAAAAGCAGAAGAAAATGCTGCTGTCGCAGCGCCTGCGGAGCAGGTGACCGCCCAGCCTGAGATAAAAGCTGAAACAGCCGATGTCAAAATGCTCGTGTGCGCAAACTGCGGCAACAAAGAGCCCGAGGGTACGCGCTTTTGTTCCGAGTGCGGAGCGCAGTTCGGCGCGCCAAAGGCAGAGGCCGTTTCACCTGCCGACAGCGTGGTTTGCTCAAAGTGCGGCAACGTTGAACCCGGTGGCACGCGTTTCTGCTCAGAATGCGGAAATAAGCTGTAAAGCTGTAAAACCGAACAAAACAAAAGTCGGACATTAAGCCCGACTTTTTTGTTTACTTATCCTCCGTCACGACCCCGTCAGCGCCCACCGTAGCGTTGATGTTGTAACTGTTCAGCGCATCGATTATCCGCTGACCCTCAGCCTCGCCGCCAACATAGGTCGTCTTGCAGTCGCGCTGCGTGGCAGGGTAGAACGTACATTCAAGCGAGTTATCGTCGTTTATCGTAACGCCAACCAGCCCCGTGTCAATGTCATAGTGGCTGAACCAGAAGTTGCCCAAATTGTAGAAAATAGGCACGCCCTTGTAGTATTCAATACCCTGCAAACAGTGCGCGTGCGAGCCTATTATCAGGTCTGCGCCTGCATCAACGTACATATAACCCGTTTCAGGCTGAACGTCCTCCAGCTCGTGGCTGTCTTCGGTGCCCCAGTGAACGTTTGCAATAACCAGATCGGCGTTCTTCTTCGCCTCTTTTATCACCTCAATAAACGCGTCAGGCTCGTAGCAGCGCAAAGTTCCCGAGGTAGTCTCCGTCGCTTCGGGCGTAAGAGCAGTCCATTTTTCTGCCCTCGTCGCCGCAACGTATGCTATCTTTCTGCCCTCTATGATGTAATAAACAGGCTTTTTAGCATCTTCAATATTCTCGCCTGCGCCGACGTGCTTGATGTTCGCTCCGTCAAGCGTTGCAAGCGTGTCGGTGAACGAATCAGGGCCGTAATCGTAGCAGTGGTTGTTCGCCAAGTCAACAATATCAATGCCCATTTCGCCGTAAATAGAAACGTGCGATGGGTCTGCAATAAAGCAAAACGCCTTCTCGGGTATGCGTTCGCCGCGCGTTGAAAAGCAAAATTCGTTGTTCAGCATCGCAATGTCAGCCGTCTTCATCTTGTCGATAAGAAACGGCGAAATGCACTGCGAAATGCCGCTCGTGGTCTTGTAGTAGTCCATTACCGTCCAGTTGTCGGCAAGGCTAATGTCGCCGCCGAACGTCAGCTGAATGCCGTCCTCGCCGTTCGAGGGCATAACAATAATGTTGTCGGTGTCATATACCGCGCCTGTGTAGTAGTCGTTTGTCACCTTTACGGTCATACCCGTAAGCTCGAACCACTTCTGCGCCGAAAATTCGCCGCTTTTGAACGCCTCGTTTATCTTGTCAAGAAGCATCGGGTCTTCGGTGAATTCAACGCACCATTCAAAAAAGTCGCCCGTTGCCTCCAGCCCCGAGTCAAACCCCTGAAAAAGCTGCTGAAGCTGCTCGGGCGTTACATCGGGCGAAGTATCTGAAACATCAGTTTCGCTTACCCCCCCGAAACTGTCCGTGCCGCTCAGACTGCTGCTCTCACCCTGCTGCTGAATATCTTTTTTCGCTATCTCATTGCACGCCGTCAGCTGAGAAACTATCACCAGCGATGCGGCAAAAGCAGCGATCTTTCTAATTTTCATGCTATCAACTCCGATCAAGATACGCTCTTATTTTATCAAAGCAATCGTTCAGAAGCGTTGTGTCTACCATGCCATTTTGGTCAAAAGCTGTCGCCTCTGCGGTAAGAAAACCCGTGTAACCTATGCTTTTCAGCTTATCAAAGAATTTTTCAAAATCAATATGCCCCATACCCACGGGCAAAGTTTTAAGCGCCTGCCATTCCATGTATCCGCCGCCGTAATCATTCACGTGCAGATGCTTAACATTCTGCCACAGCCTTTGGCAGCTCTCGCCGCAAAACTGCTCGTCCTGAGCGTGAAAAGCAGCCATTTTTGTATCATAAATAAGCCCTGCATCGGGGTATTCATCTATAAGCTGCTGCCAGCGTGTCAGAGGGTCTTTTTCGTGGCAGACTACATTTTCCACAAGCAGCTCTATACCGTATTTTTCAGCAATTTTTCGCAAGTATCCATACCCTTTAATACTGTTTTCAAAATTGCTGTCAGAAAGCACGCCGTTCCACAAATGCAAAACAGCCTTGCCTGCGCCTATCTCGTTTGCAATACGGCAGTTGCACTCAAACCTGCGCGCAGCTGCCGAGAATTCGCCTTTCGTTACAAACTCGCCGATGTGCTTTTCAAAATGCATAACAGGGAAGCTCACACCCATATTTTTCAGCACGCGCAAAAGCTCGTCCGTTTGGTCGTACCAGCTGTCGTACATCATAAATTCAAAGCCGTCGCAATTTATCAGAGGAGCAAGCTTCGGCAGCAGCTGAAAACGCCGCCCGTTGGGTCTGCCAAGCAGCGCACCGCTCGAGCAAAGCACCATGTTCATGACTGCACACCGTGCATTATTTTATGCTCTTTTTCAAGCTCAGCCACCAGCGCGCCCAGCGCCCAAGCCTTGTTGGTGTCGGTCACAACGCATTTTAAGTCAACGGTGTTTTTGCTCTCGCGCAGCCGCTCCAGTATAGTATTCATAGTTTGGTTATCAACACCCGAGAAAACTAATGCTTCGCTCTGCGGTATCTCGCAGTTCATAATATCGCCCGAAAAGCCCTTGTAGCAGCACAAATACCCCACCGAGTACACCGCGCTCATCGTATCCAGCCGCACCGGCTGAACGCCTGCCTCGCTGCATATCTGCGCCACATCATAAGAGCGTTTGTTTTCAAGATTGTAAAGCAGCGCGGTCGGGGCAATTCTGGTTTGTATCCTTGCTTTCATTTCTGCTCCTTTACTTGACATCTTTCATAAGGTCTGACATATCATAAATGCCTGCGCCCATTTTTGAAAGATACACAGCCGCGTTTACAGCGCCCACCGCAAACACTTCTTTAGAAGCCGCCTGATGCGAAAGCGTTATCACCTCGTCGCGCCCTGCGAAGATTATCTCATGTTCGCCAACTATAGTGCCGCCGCGAATAGAGTGTATGCCGATCTCGTTTTCAGATCTCTTCTTGCGCTGCGAGTGGCGGTCGTAGATGTAGCTTTTCGGCTCGTCAAGCACCTCGTTTATAGCGTTTGCAAGCATCAAAGCCGTGCCGCTGGGGGCATCGAGCTTTTGATTGTGGTGCTTTTCAACTATCTCTATGTCAAACTGTCCGCCCAGAATTTTAGCGGCGGTTTTAGCAAGCGTTGACAAAAGATTTATGCCGAGCGACATATTCCAGGTAAAGAAAACGGGTATCTGCTCTGCCGCCGACTTGATCTTAGCTATATCTTCATCGGTGTAGCCGGTGGTAGCAGCAACCAGCGCCACGTTGTTTGTAAGGCAGTATTCCAAAAGATCCGAAAGTACCGACGGGTGCGAAAAATCAATGATAACATCGGGCTTTTCTGCAAGCTCCTGCGGCTTTTTAACAATAGGAAAATCAGCCTGCCCCTCGCCTATATCAATACCTGCGCAAACGCGGCAGTCATCGCGCGCAGCAATAATGTTTGCAAGCACTCTGCCCATTTTGCCCAAAGCGCCGCACAATACAATGTTCACCATATTTTTTATCCTCTTATGTATAATATTTGTATGGGGATACAGCGCACCGTATCCCCGTTTATGTTATTTCAGCAGACCTATCTTCTCCATAGCTGCTTTAAGTGTTGCCTTGCCGTTTTCGTTCATCTCTACCAGCGGCATTCTGCACGGCCCTGCCTTGAATCCCATAAGGTTCAGAGCCTCTTTTACAGGAATGGGGTTCACATCGCAGAAAAGCGCGTTGGCAAATTCTAAAACGCCCAAAAACTTCTTGTTCGCCTCGGCAAAATTGCCGTCAAGGCAAAGCTGGCAAATTTCGTGTGTCTCAAATGGCATACAGTTAGAAAGCACCGATATAACGCCCTTTCCGCCAAGAGCCATAATGGGCACTATCTGATCGTCATTTCCGCTGTATATCGTCAGGTCATCGCCGCACAGCGCAGCAATTTTCGCCACCTGACTTATATTTCCGCTTGCTTCTTTCACAGCAACTATGTTTTCTACCTTTGAAAGCTTCTGACAGGTCTCGGGTGTTATGTTCACGCCCGTTCTTGAGGGCACATTGTAAAGAATTATCGGCAGATCAACAGCGTTTGCAATTGCAGTAAAATGCGCCACAAGCCCTGCCTGAGATGTCTTGTTGTAGTAAGGCGTAACGCACAGCAGCGCATCAGCGCCGAGCTGCTGCGCTTTCTTTGAAAGATTCACGGCATACTCCGTGTGGTTAGAGCCCGTACCTGCAATAACAGGCACTCTCTTAGCCGTCTTTTCCACCGCGAAACGTATGCACTCAACGTGCTCCTCGTCCGTCATGGTCGCGCTTTCGCCCGTCGTACCGCAAATAACAATAGCGTCCGTGCCGTTGTCTATGTTGAAGTCAATAAGCTTTCCGAGACCGTCAAAATTTATCGTTCCGTCTTCATACATAGGTGTAGCGATAGCCACCGCCGCACCCGTAAAAATAATAGGCTTCATAAAGTTTGTTCCTTTCTGTAAATTAGTCTAAATATCCCTTAGCCGCCAGAAGCTCTGCAAGCAAGACCGCGCCGCCTGCCGCGCCCCTGAGTGTGTTGTGGCTCAGGCATACGAATTTGTAGTCGTACTGCGTGTCCTCGCGCAGCCTGCCTATGCTTATCGCCATGCCGCCCTCCATGTCTCTGTCAAGTCTGGTCTGAGGGCGGTCGTCCTCTTCAAAGTAATTTAAAAACTGCTTAGGCGCAGAGGGCAGCCCAAGCTCCTGCGGCACGCCCGAAAATTCTTTCCAAGCTTTAAGTATCTCATCTTTCGAGGGCTTGTTTTCAAAAGATACGAACGCCGCCGCAATGTGACCGTTAGAAACAGGCACTCTCAAACACTGCGTTGTTATAGACGGCTCTGTCGCATCAACTATCTTGTCGCCCTCAATTTTTCCCCAGACTTTCAGTGGCTCGAGGTTGGATTTTTCTTCCTCTCCGCCGATGTAGGGAATAACGTTGTCTATCATCTCGGGCCATGTCTTGAATGTCTTTCCTGCGCCCGAAATAGCCTGATATGTGCAGGCAAGCACCTTTGTAATGCCGTACTTCCTCAAAGGGTGCAGCGCAGGCACATAGCTCTGTATCGAGCAGTTTGATTTTACCGCAATAAAGCCCCTCTTTGTGCCAAGGCGCTTTCTCTGCGCGTTTATTATCTCAATGTGCTCGGGGTTCAGCTCGGGTATCACCATAGGTACGTCGTCGGTGTGCCTGTGAGCAGAGTTGTTCGATATAACGGGGCATTCTGCCTTTGCGTACATCTCCTCCAGAGCCTTTATCTCGTCTTTTTTCATGTTTACCGCGCAGAACACAAAGTCAACCATAGAAGCAATTTTTTCAACGTCCGCCTGCGCGTCCATGATAACCATGTCTTCCATAGCTTTCGGCATCGTCGTATCCATAGCCCAGCGCTGACCTACCGCCTCTTTGTATGTCTTGCCTGCCGTTCTTGAAGATGCCGCAAGCACCTTTACTTCAAACCAAGGGTGATTTTCCAACAAAGATGCAAATCTCTGTCCAACCATGCCCGTCGCGCCGATGATACCAACATTGTAATGCATAATTTCCTACTCCTTATTATGTTCATTTGTTCCGGCATTTTGCAAAATACACAAAATAAGCGCTTTTGTGACCGCTATAATGCACGAAACATAAAAATTGCCCGAAAGTTAAAAAAATCGGTTGAAAAACAGCCGATCATACAATATAATATTAAGTAGTGTGTTTATCAGTTTTGTGGTAAACAATAGCACTCCATCATACTGTATGATGACAATCACGACCCTGTTAAGACCGTGATCAGCAACGGAGTACCCCTAGCTCTCCGAAGCTTCGGCGGCATTGCCTTTCACTTGCATTATGCACCGGGGTGTGCCGCGTGTTTCCACGCAAAGGCAAGTTACTTTTCGTTGCCGCGCCTCTATCTGTTGATACTATAATAGCAGAATTTTTTCTCCGTGTCAACACATTTTTATCATTTTCGGAGATTTTGACCTTACAAAGCCTTAATATCCCCGAATAACTGTACATTATTCCAAAGTAAATGAGGTTTTTTCATGCCCGATAGTCTTGATCTTAACGATCTGAAACGCTCCGATTTTTTCTATGAACTTCCGCAGGAGCTTATAGCACAAACGCCCGTTGAGCCGCGAAACTCATCGCGCCTTTTGCACCTTGACCGCCAAACGGGTAAGGTAGCGCACGACCGTTTTTATAATCTATGCAATTATCTTAAAAAAGGTGACCTGCTTGTGCTCAACGACAGCCGCGTTATACCTGCGCGCATTTACGGCGAGCGAGAAGATACCCACAGTTTTATAGAGTTTTTGCTGCTGGAGCAGAAAGAAAACATGGTGTGGGAGCTTATCTGCCGACCGGGCAAAAAGGCTAAAGTCGGCACGCGGTTTTCGTTTGGCGAGGGCCTTTTGAAAGCCGAGATAATAAAGGTCAAAGACGACGGCAACCGCATAGCGAGGTTTGAATGTGAAAGCGGCAATATATATTCCGCGCTTGATGAGATAGGTCAGATGCCCCTGCCGCCGTATATTACAGAGAAACTTAAAGATAAAGAGCGTTACCAGACCGTATACAGCCGCGAACTGGGCTCGGCAGCCGCGCCAACAGCAGGTCTGCATTTTACAAAACAGCAGCTTGAAGAAATAAAGCAAATGGGCGTGGGTATCGCGTATGTTACGCTGCATATAGGGCTGGGCACTTTTCGTCCCGTTAAGGAAGATAAGGTCTTAGATCACAAAATGCACAGCGAGCATTACGAGCTGCCGCAGATAACCGCCGATATGATAAACCACACCAAAGAAAGCGGCGGCAGAGTTATAGCGGTGGGTACTACATCGTGCCGCACGCTTGAAAGCGTTGCACAGCAGCATGGCAAAATTGTGCCCTGCCACGGCAGTACAGATATTTTTATCTATCCCGGGTATGAATTTAAGGTGCTCGATGGGCTGATAACCAACTTTCACCTGCCCGAAAGCACGCTGATAATGCTTGTTTCAGCTTTCGCAGGGTATAAAAACACCATGCGCGCATATGAAATAGCCGTCAAAGAGCGGTACAGGTTTTTTTCATTTGGAGATAGTATGATAATCATATGATTTGTATATTATTTTTATAGAAATATATTGACAAACGATAGAAAATTGCGTATAATATTATTAAAGAATATTAAGGAGGCGCTTAAAATGGCACAGACGAATGTAAACATAAGAATGGACGAAGAAACCAAGGTCGCGTTTGACAAATTTTGCAAAGAGATAGGCTTGTCGGCGAGTGCTGCGTTCAACATTTTTGCCAAAACCGTGGTAAGGGAGCAGCGCATACCGTTTGAGCTTACAACAGAAACACCAAATGCTGTCACACTTGCCGCAATGAGCGCGGCTGAAAAAGGCGACGTCTATGGCCCGTTTGACAGCGTTGAAGCGGCTATGGAGGCACAAAAGTAATATTGTTTGCGCTTACGCAGTGTCTTGTCGGCTTAAGCCTCCAAGCCACCCTGAAAGAATTATTTCGGCGACATTATGGGGTCGCCGATTTCAGAATATGCTCGAAAGCTCGCATATTCTGAAACCATAATTCTTTTGCACAGCGCGTTTAATATCAAAAGCTGTAATCCCTGTCAATAAACCAAAAGTTTTATGTACCAACGCAGATAGTACGGACATTAGATATTTTTTGATGACCCGACCCACAAACCTCCCAAGAGGAAAGGAGCTGGCAGAATATTCTTCTAGCAATACTGAAGTTACATTTAGTTTCCTTATGAGGAATATATACGGCTGTTCCACATCTCCGCAGGTGTATGACTGTGTAAACTTTTCATATTGAAATTGCGCACGCAAGCGCGCGCAGGGGAAATAGTCGGGTCTTTTCATAGGGAAATCCCTCTCTTGCAGGGATTTCCCTCTTGAAAAACAATCCACAGGATTGTTTTTCAATTCACCCTTTGCGGAGCGCCTGCCGTAAGGGAATTTCGCCGTCTGCGGACGGCGACGAGGGTTTCACCCTCGACCTGACGACCCTTTTGAAAAAGGGTCGATCGAAAACTTTTAGTTTCTTGACAAGATTAAAAAATTACCGAATATTTTTATTTTAAGGAGATTATCTATGAACCTTTCACCATTCTTCAAAGGCATTGTTGATGCCGACGAAAAAGCCATAGTCATTTGCGATACGACCAACACCATAGTTTACATGAACCCTGCGGCGGTCAAACAGTATGCCAAACGCGGCGGCGCGGCACTGGTGGGGCAAAGCATCTTCGACTGCCACAACGAGCGTTCTCGTGAGATAATAAAAGCAAATGTAGCGAAGATGAAGTCTGATAAAAGTATAAATAAAATATTCGAGTTTCACAAATCGCGCGACGGCTGCAACGACGACGTTTACTGCGCGGCGATACGCGACGAGAACGGCGAACTTATAGGCTACTACGAAAAATTCGAGGATAAAAACCTCTACAAGAATGGAGAAATTTAATTGTCCGAAAAATTCAAACTTTTAATGACCGAGGGCAGCGCGCGGCGAGGGGAGTTTCACACTCCGCACGGCGTGATACAAACGCCCGTATTCATGAACGTCGGCACGGCGGCTGCAATAAAAGGCGGCGTATCGTCTGTAGATCTCGCAAACGAGCTGAAAACGCAGGTAGAGCTGTGCAACACCTACCACCTGCACGTCCGCCCCGGCGAGGACATCATCTACAAAATGGGCGGTCTGCACAAATTCATGAACTGGCTGGGGCCTATACTCACCGACAGCGGCGGCTTTCAGGTGTTCAGCCTTGCAAAGCTGCGCCGCATAAAAGAAGAGGGCGTGTACTTCAATTCGCACGTTGACGGGCGAAAGATATTCATGGGGCCCGAGGAAAGTATGCAGATACAGTCAAAGCTGGCATCAACTATCGCAATGGCGTTCGATGAATGTGTAGAAAACCCTGCGGAGCATGATTACTCCAAGGCTTCCTGCGAGAGAACAACACGGTGGCTCGTTCGCTGCAAGAGCGAAATGGCGAGGCTCAATTCTTTAGACGAAACAATAAACCGCGAGCAAATGCTTTTCGGCATAAATCAGGGCTGCACCTACACCGACCTGCGCATTGAGCACATGAAGCAGATAACCGAGCTTGACCTTGACGGTTACGCGATAGGCGGTCTGGCGGTGGGCGAGCCTACCGAAGTTATGTACGACATTATTGAAACTGTAGAGCCCTTTATGCCCACGGACAAGCCGCGATACCTTATGGGCGTGGGTACGCCGTCAAATATTATTGAGGCTGTTCACCGCGGCGTTGATTTTTTTGACTGCGTTATGCCCTCGCGAAATGCGCGGCACGGCACTGTTTTCACGTGGGAGGGTATACTTCACGCGCCGAATAAGCGTTTTGAGACCGACCCACGACCTCTCGACCCCCACTGCGACTGCCCTGTGTGCCGCAATTTCTCGCGAGCCTACATCAGGCATCTTTTCAAGGCAGGGGAGCAGCTTGCAGGCAGGCTGACGGTGATGCACAATTTGTATTTTTATAATACGCTTACCCAGCGCATACGCGACGCCATAGAAAACGGCGTGTTTGAGCAGTTCAGAAGATACTACTCGCCGCTGCTTGAAAAAATGTGCGAGGATTGATAGGTTTTGCGCTGTTGCGCGGCACTCACACATTGACCGCCCGACAAGCAGCCGGTCAAGTGCAGAAGAACCCTCTGCGAGGCTTCTTCCGAGCGCACACGTTGACCGTTACAATGCGCAAAAGATTCAAGTCTTGTCAAGAAACGAAAAGTTTTCGATCGACCCTTTTTCAAAAGGGTCGGCAGGTCGAGGGTGAAGCCCTCGTCGCCGTCCGCAGACGGCGAAATCCCCTACAACGTGCGCTCTGCAAGAGGTGAATTAGAAAACAGTTCGGTGAACTGTTTTCTAAGAGGAGAGGCTCTGCAAGAGAGAGCCTCTCCTTTGAGAAGACCTTAGCTTTATTTCCGCGTTCCATTATGGAACGCCGTACAATATAAAAAATTCATAACAAGTAAAATGCGCGAACGTATCAGCACACTCAAAATGAGAAGATAACCAAAATAAAGTTGGAGCGTTGAACAGCTCCGCAGGGTGCGCGTAAGCGCAAAACACTTTTGTATAAATAAACAGACCGCTGCCCAAAAGACAGCGGTCATTTTATGTCATTGTGAAGTTATCCCATTACAACCTCAACTTCGTGGGTCGTGCCCTCAGCGAATACCGGAAGAATGTTGCCGTTGACCTTAACACCGTCGCAGACAACGCTCTTTATGCCCTTGCTGATGTGGTCGGGGTTGCTTACGCTGATGTTGTATGTGCAGCCTCTGAATTTTCTCGAAGCCGTGAAGCCGTCCCATGCCGCAGGGATAGACGGGTCTATCTTCAAACCGTCAAAGTCGGGTATAACGCCGAGAATGTACTGCGATACCGCAACAAAGTTCCATGCCGCCGTGCCCGTCAGCCACGAGTTCTTAGCCTCTCCGAAGCGCTTGGCGTCCTTGCCTGCTATCATCTGCGCGTATACATACGGCTCAGTTCTGTGCAGGTCGGAATACTTTTCCTCTCTGTAGGCAGGCGCGATCTTGGAATAATATTCGTAAGCCTTGTCGCCGTGACCTACAAACGCCTCAGCGCAGATTATCCACGCGTTGTTGTGGCAGAATATGCCCGCGTTTTCTTTGTAACCTGCCGGATATGTCGAAATTTCGCCATATTCTATGTAGTACTTTGTGAATGCCGGGTTGTTCAGCACAAGACCGTGCTGACTGTTGAGATACTTGTCAACGCTTGCCAGAGCCTTTATGTCAGCGCCGCTTTCTTTGCCAACGCCGCCCATAACCGCAAAGCCCTGCGGCTCGATGAATATCTTGCCTTCTTCGCATTCTTTCGAGCCCATCTTTCTGCCAAAGTCGTCATACGCTCTTATGAACCACTCGCCGTCAAAGCCGAAGTCCATGATGTTCTTCTTCATCTTTTCGATCTCGGCTTTTGCCTTTTCTGCTTCTGCGGTGTCGCCTCTGCGAGCGCAAAGCTCGGCGTAGTTAGGGCCTGCATACGTAAACAAAGCCGCTACAAATATAGACTCCGCAGTCTTTGAATACTTGTCCTCACCATATTTGGGCGATGTAGAAGTCTGGAAGCTCTCGCCCGGGGTATCGGAGAAGCATGAAAGGTTTATGCAGTCGTTCCAGTCGGCACGCATAGCAAGCGGCAGACCGTGAGGGCCAACGTTCTCGCATACGTGATAGAAGCTCTGCTTCAGGTGGTGCATAAGCGTCTGAGCGCGGCTCTCGTCATTGTCGTAAGGCACCATTTCGTCAAGAATGGTGTAGTCACCCGTCTCTTTTATGTATTGCGCCGTAGAAAGTATCATCCACAGCGGATCGTCGGAGAAGTCGCCGCCTATCTCATCGTTGCCCTTTTTGGTAAGAGGCTGATACTGGTGATAGCAGCCGCCGTCTTCCAGCTGTGTGGCAGCAAGGTCGAGTATTCTCTCTCTTGCTCTTTCGGGTATCTGATGAACGAAGCCGAGCAGATCCTGGTTTGAATCTCTGAAGCCCATGCCTCTGCCTATGCCGCTTTCAAAGTACGAAGCAGAACGCGACATATTGAAAGTAACCATGCACTGATACTGGTTCCAGATGTTTACCATTCTGTTCATCTTGTCGTCACAGGTGTTTACAGTGTACTTGGAAAGCAGAGCGTTCCACATATCTTTAAGCTCAGCCAGAGCCTTGTCAGCCTTTTCGGTGGTGTCCATAGCCTTTATCATCTTATACGCCTTGGACTTGTTCATGCTGCCGTCAGCGTTCCACTTGTCCTTGCCGTTCTCAACGTAACCGAGCAGGAAAACAAGCTCTTTCGTCTCGCCTGCCGCAAGGGTAATATCAAGGCAGTGAGAAGCTATCGGTGACCAGCCGTCAGCAACAGAGTTGTTAGGCTTACCTGCCATAACAGCCTGAGGATTTTCAAAACCGTTATACAGACCCATAAACGTTTCTCTGTCGGTATCATAGCCGCAGATATCAGCATTTACGGTGTAGAAAGCAAAGTGGTCGCGGCGCTCTTTGTATTCCGTCTTGTGGAAGATAGTAGAGCCCTCTATCTCAACTTCGCCCGTGTTGAAGTTTCTCTGGAAGTTCGTGGAGTCGTCCTGTGCGTTCCACAAACACCATTCTATAAACGAAAACAGCTTGAACGACTTTGGCGAGTCAGACCTGTTCTTTATAATAACTTTCTGTACCTCGCCGTTGAAATTCTGCGGTACAAAGAATGTTATCTCAGCTTCTATGCCGTTCTTTTCGCCCTTTATAATGGTGTAGCCCATGCCGTGGCGGCAGGAATACGCATCAAGTTCGGTCTTTACAGGCGACCAGCCGGGCGACCATACACACTCGCCGTCGTTGATGTAGAAGTATCTTCCGCCCATGTCAACGGGAACATTGTTGTAGCGGTAGCGCGTTATCCTCCTCAGTCTTGCGTCCTTGTAGAAGTGATAGCCGCCTGCCGTGTTGGAGATGAGCGAGAAAAACTCCTGCGTGCCGAGGTAGTTTATCCACGGGTAGGGAGTTTTCGGGTCGGTGATGACGTACTCCTTGTTCACGTCATCGAAGTAGCCGAATTTCTTCATTAAAATTCCACCTTTCAGTTTTTGTGTTATAAGATTTTGTAATTCCTTAGTTAGTCATACAGCGTTTCTTCGCCGTTTATAGATATCTTTGTGACCTTTTCGCCCGCAACTTCTATCTCGTAATCAAAGTCCGAATATCCGCGCTCGTCAAGGTTTGCATCTATAGCGTTTGAAAGCTTGCTGCCGTCGTCGTTTTTGTATACGCCGTCTTTAATAGTTGCGTGGTTGTTGTGCGCATCAGAAATAATGTCGTTCGCCATTGTGTGAACTTCCTCCACGTCCGGCAGCTTTATTTCCTCCTCGCTGCTGTCCTGCTGCGAAGAACTATCCTCCGTCGCTGAAGTTTCTTCCGCAGTAGTCTCTTCGGGTTCGCTGCTTTCCTCTGCCGTGGTAGTTGTTTCAGCCTGTGAGCTCTCATCAGCCTGCGAACTTTCCACCACCACATCGGGCGCAGAAGTTTCAGCCCTTGAAGAAGATGAACTGTCGCCGCTGCACGCCGCCAGCGTAAAGCACAGGCAAACGCACGCAGCTAAAATTGCCTTTTTCATATTGTTCTCCTTTCGCTTTCTTTCTGTATCTTTATTATCTTGTTGTAAAACTCTGCCAGCAGGAATATTTTTCACCCTTTGCTATCTCTGTATATCCCGTCACCTCACGCGGCAGACTAAGATTTGCACAGTTTATCATAGCCGTCATAGGTTCGGGGCAGAAGTAACCGTTAACGCCCTTATCGTTCCACATATTCCAGAATCTATACTCGGGCGAAACTTCGTTTATTATCATTCTTCCCGTGCCAACGTCTGTAGTGACCGCGCCGCTAAAGGGCTTGCCGTCAAGTTCGTTCATGCACGCGGTGTACATATCGTTGTCGATATCCTGCAAAACGGGGTGCATATCGCCGTTTTTATACTGCATATCTCTCGCGTCAAGCTCTAAAAGTCTCTCTGTCGGCAGTGAACGCTCATTTAGCTCGCACTTTTTCTCCGCAGGTACGCGAAGTCTCATATCCTCCTGCTTGCCGCCCTTTACTATCGGCGCGTTTATGCAGGTGTGCGTGCAAAGCGATACAGGCAGCATCTTGTCTGAAAGATTTTCAAGCTCGATATCCTGTCTAAGCCCCTCTGCCGAGAGGGTGTAAGTGTAAGTAAGCTTAAATTTCAGCGGCATACTTTTGAACATCTCGTCGCTTTCGTCAAACGTATAGCCAAGCACTATAACAGCCTTGCCGTTTTCCGCGCTTACTGATACAACTTCATGCTCCCTCTCGTGAACCCAGCCGTGAATGCAGTTGCCAAGCTTCGGCTCATTTATCGGGAACTTGTAGCAGCCGTCGGAAGTTTTAAGCACGCCGCCGTCAAAGCGGTTTGGCAGATACAAAGTCGGCAGACCCCACAGCACGCGCGAATCGTTTATTTTATCCAGCGTGCAGTCGTCTCTGTAGCGGAAGATCTCCATATCCAGCTTTTCGTCTCTCATGCGCATAACATCGCCGCCCAGAGCGGGTACAACAACGCATGAATATTTATCGGCTCTCAGCTCATACGCTTTAAGACCCTTGAAAGTAGTTTCGTTGCAAACAGCTTGTGACATTTTATTTTCCTCCAATAAATTCATATATTAAAAGTATAACACACATACATCAAATTGTCCAGTGATTTTTTGAATTTCAATCACATTTTTGTGAAAATTAAACTAATCGCGCACGCTGTTATTATAAATAAGATACATCGCGGCGTATAAAAGGGAGCAAACAGGAAAGAATAGCAACAGGCGGCAAAAGAAAACGCCGCAAATTTTTAAGAAAGAGAGTGAAAATATGCTTGATAAAATAGCGCTTCTTCTGCTGATAATCGGCGGCATAAACTGGGGTCTGGTGGGAATATTCCAGTTTGACCTCGTGGCGTTCATTTTCGGCGGCTCGGCAGCGATAGTCAGCAGGATAATCTACACTCTGGTAGCAATATCCGCAATATGGTGCGTGTCGCTGTTCTTCAAGGACAACGAAATGGTAGAAGAGACAAGTTCTTCAAAAAACTACTGATAACTTACAATTGACCGTCTGCCGCAAATGCCGCAGTGAAAGCATAAGACGGGCAAAATATCGGGTAAATTCCACCAATAAAAGCCACTAAATTATGTGCATTATGCCGAAAAAACAGCTTGTTTTGAAAAACAGACCGCTTTTTCCTTGACATTTTGTCGTCGGCATAATATAATAACTATGGTGTCTGATAACCGATATGTTATCGGCAGACATTCGTTTTGTTGTCTCCTTTCTTTTGTTCTACACATATTTCATTTTATTTTTGGCAGGAATTTATTTCCTGCCCTTTTTTTCTATTAGAAGCAAGATAACGAGAGGCAAGAGGCAAGAAATTATTAAGGCGACATCGGTGCGTAATAATGTTGCTGCTGTCGCAGCTAACCTGCGGAGCTGTTCAAAGCTCACATTTACATATTCTAACGATAATATACCAATAAAATTCTCCCCACTAGCCGCCTAACAGAAAATATCACTGGCAGAATATTCTTCCAGCATGACGAGGGGCGGAATGTTCTTTTATGGGTGAGGAGCGTGGAGAGTCTGGCGGTTAGCTGTGGTTGTTAGGCGAATTTCTAACCTCTAATAGCGCATACCTTGCGGTATGACGGGCTTTTTTCCTTTGCTGTCCACATTTTGCTTGTAAATGCTGTACACGTTGACTGCCGCAGCCAAGTTCACCCCATTTTCCATAACGCCTAAAATCACCACTCTCCCAACTCCTAAAAACGCCCACCCATACCGCTGGAAGAATATTCTGCCAGCATGGTGAGGGGCGGAATGTTCTTTTATGGGTGAGGAGCGTGGAAAAGTATGGCGGTTAGCTGTGGTTGTTAGGAGAATTTCTAACCTCTAATAGCGCATACCTTGCGGTATGACGGTTTTTTCTTTGCTGTCCATATTTTGTTTGTAAATGCTGTACACGTTGACTGCCACAGCCAAGCTCACCCCATTTTCCATAACGTCTAAAATCACCACTCTCCCAACTCCTAAAAACGCCACGCCCACCCATATAACTGGAAGAATATTCTGCCGCGCACAAAAGGGCAAAGGCTGCATATGTGTGAAAGATGTGATCATACAGTATTGACATCAGCCGCCGTGAGTGGTAAAATTAGTACAGTAAAATATAAGGGAGGCTGTAAAATGGTAAGTATAGATAGTATAAAAAAGTATAGAAAAGTTTTCAACACTGACAGTTGTGGATATAATGAACCGGGATATGGCGAAGTGCTTGTCATTGACGATACGACCGAAAAGGGATATATAAGTACATGGGAAGAGACCGACGAAGAGTTTCTTGACCGCATAGAAAGAAGCCTGAAGGCAGGAAGAAACCTTTTTTATGAGGAATGGCAAGAGCTTATTTATGAAGAAGGCGCAATTTACTAAGAAAAGAGGCATGGCATGACAAGTGAAGATATTAAAAATATGAAAGAACTTGATGAAGCCGCTGAAAAAGCAGGGGGCTTTACTTCTCCTGTTTCGCCTGATGATATTCATTATGATTATCGCGGCATAAGCCGATATTGCAAGGAAAAAGGAATTGAACCCGTTGATATGACGATACGCGAACTTAACAAGTTTATAATTGAATAAGCAAAAAACCGTCTGAATAAGGCGGTTATTTTATACCCAAAAACACCATGCCCCACCCCATTCCGCTGGAAGAATATTCTGTCAACAACTTATTTTTGGGAGGTGGCTAGTGGGAGGGGGATCTTATAGATATATAATAGTTGGAATATGTAAATGCAGGCGTTGAACGGCTCCGCTGCTAGAGGTTAGATGTTAGAAATAGTCTTATCGGCGTTTGCGCCGATTTTTTTATTTCTGCGGTTTTGATAGAGGCAAGATGTTTGGGCTTTTCACAAAGCTATTGCGCACGCAAGCGCGCGCAGGAAAGAGAGATATAGCTTCTCAAAGGAGAGGCTCTCTCTTGCAGAGCCTCTCCTCTTAGAAAACAGTCCACAGGACTGTTTTCTAATTCACCTCTTGCAGAGCGCACGTTGTAGGGGCTTTCGCCGTCTGCGGACGGCGACGAGGGTTTCACCCTCGACCTGATGACCCTTTTGAAAAAGGGTCAATCGAAAACTTTTCTTTTCTTGACAAGATTTAAAACCTTTGCGCATTGTGGGGCGTTGCACAGCTCCGCAGGCTGCGCGTAAGCGCAAATACTACAAGAAAAAAGGCAACGAACAAACGCTGCCTTTACATCTTCTTGCTTCTTGCTTCTAAACCTCTTGCCTCTAGCCGGCTTTTCCGTCTGCGCCGATAGTTACGCCGTCAACGGTGGTGTCGCGCGCCATTTTGCCGTCATCGCCAAAATAGTATTTCGCGCCGTCAATAGTCTTCCAGCCCGTCGCGTGTACGCCCTCAACAAAATAGTACCTGTCCTCGTTCTCTTTTCCCGACCAGCCCGAAAACAGCTTGCCGTCAGCAGAAAACCTGTAAACTATGCCGCCTATGTCCACGTCATTCACCGCCGCAGAGCCGTCTTTCGTGAAGTAATACACCGCATCGCCTATCTTGACCCACTTATTCACAGCCATCTTGCCGTTCGTGTCAAAATAGTATATCTTTTTGTTTATTGTCAGCAGCCCCACCATCATTATGCGCGTCTTCGGGTCAAAGTAATATCTGCTGTCGCCTACGGTCTGAAAACCAGTGCGGCAGTAACCGTTCTGGTCAAAGAAATAGTAGTAATCATCTATCTTGACAAGCCCCTTAGCCTTTGCAAAATTTTTCTTGTCGTAATAGCAAAGCACCGTCTGTTCCTTGCCGTCAATAACGCCTTTTTCCTCGTGCCACTCTATCTTAGCGCGGAAGTTGTCTTTGTCAAAATCATAAGTTATGCCGTCTATAGTGTGAATACCCGTCTGCGCAACGCCGTTTTCGTCAAAGTAGCACACGCCGTTCTCAACGCTCGCAAGGCCCGTCACCATTTTTCCGCCCAGACCCAGATAGTAAGTCTTGCCGTCTATCACCTGCCAGCCGGTCAGCAGCTCGTAGTTGCCGTTAAAGTAATATTTAGCCTTGTCTATCTCCTGCCAGCCTTTAACAGCGCCGTCTTTTTCGCTGATGTAGTATTTGTTTCCGCCTATGCTGCACCAGCCTTTTGCTTTAACGCCGTTATCCTGATAGTAGAAAAGCTTTCCCTCGGTACTGAGCCAGCCTGTATACATATTGCCGCTTTCATCGAAAAAGTAGCTGTCCTCGCCTATGGTAAGACCTCCGCGTATCATCTTGCCGTCGTCGCCAAAGTAGCGGTATTTGCCGTCGTCGGTCTCATGCCAGCCGATTATCATTGCGCCGCTTTCGGAAAAGCAATAATCCGCGCCGTCAAGTACCTGCTCACCTGCAAGGTACTGACCGTTCTCGTCAAAATAATAGGTGTCGCCGCCTATGTCAGTAAACCCGTGCGCCATGCCCTCTCCGGGAACAAAATAATACTCTTTGCCCTCAATTACAGACCACCCCTCGGCAGCAGTGCCGTCAGAGTTGAAATAGAAAGTGCCGCCGTCTTTTTCAAGAAAGCCTGCATCTGTAAAGCCGTGCTCGTCAAAAATGAATTGCAGCCCGTCTATCTCCTGAACGCCCGTGTGAAATTCGCCCGTTTCTTCATTAAAGCAGTATTCCACGCCGTCAATTTCCACCACGCCGCGCTGAAGTATGCCCTCGCCGCTGAGATAGTAAGTTTCGCCGTCTTTTTCCTGCCAGCCGCTGAGAAGATACCCGTCGTCTGAGAACATATAGGTAACGTCGTCTATCATGTAAAAGCCTGTAGCCTTGTCGCCGTCTTTTGAGATAACATAGTAACTGCCCCCGATGTCTGTGTGCCAGCCGGGAGAAAGGCGCTGTTTGTAATATACATATCTGTAAACGCCGCCGCCTATAAGAGCAGCCGCGCCCAGAGAAAGCGCCGCATACGCGATCTTCTGTTTAACAGTGACCATTTGTATACCTCTTTATTTGTACTGTTTTAAAATAGCTTTTAGCTCTTTCTTAGCCTGATCTGCAACTGTGGCAGGCTCTACCACCTTAGCTTTGTCGCCGAACTTGAAAAGCCAGCCCCAGAACGGCGGCGATATCTGCACGTCGGTCTTTATAGCGAACCTGTCTTCCGATACTTTCTTGCACACTACTTTCTGACCGAAACGGTCTATAACAGCGTTCATAAGGTCTTTATCAAATTCTATCGTAACGGTCTCTTCCGTGCCGCCGTACATACTGTAAAGAGAAAGCTGCGCCTTTGCCAGAGCTTCTTCATCGATAGAGAGCTGCACCCTGTTTTCATCGGTTATCTCAACGTTTTCCAGCCTGTCAACTCTGTAGCGCGAAATGCCCTCATGCTTTTCGCAGTAGCATACAAGATAATAATTGTCTTCCTCCCAAGTCAGATAGAGCGGAGATACCGTGTAAACATAGCCCTCGTGGCGAAGCTTCCTGCGCTTTTCAATGTCGTAATACGCCAGCTTGAAAGTTATCTTCTTGTTGCTTCTTATCGCCTCGTGAATGGCGTTCACGGTGTAGTATATCTTCTCGTTGAAAGCTTTCACCCTGCTTGAAACGTGTATCTCACGGCTCAGAGAGGGCGCATCGAACTTGTTGGTAAGCGTTTGCAGCTTCTGTATAAGCTCTTTCGACTTTCTCTTTGTAAGGAATTTGCACGAAGACACCGCATCGGCGAGTATGTAAAGCTCCTCCGTCTGAAACAGCCGCGATGCAAGATAGTAGTCGTTCGCGTGACCTCTCCTGCGCGTAACAATATCCATACCGCTCTCAATAAGCGTGTTTATGTCGTCGTATACCGTCTTTCTCTCGCACGAGATGCCATAGCCTGCCATATAGTCAACTATCTCAGCCACCGTCACCGCGTTGTCCTCGTTTGTCTGCGTTTCAAAAAATTCTTTCAAAAGCAGTATCTTGTTTTTTTGTCTTCCTGTACCTGCCATTTTTTAGTCCTCCTTATTTTTATTTTCTTTAACTTTTTTAATAGTCCCGTCGGGCTGAATAATGCTCATGTTTTCAAGCTGCGCGCGCAAATTTCCCGTAAACGCCGCGCGGTATTCCTGCCGCAGTGCTTCTCGTTCTGTTTTTTCTTCATCGGTAAGCTCTCTTATCCGTGAAATACGCGTAAGCTGCGATATCCTGTCTATCTTTTTCTGCTCCATAAAAACACCTTCTAAAAATACATTATAACATATATATTTTATAAAATCAATATCAAATTCTGCGAAATGTCCAAAAAAATTCCCTGCGGTAAAAAAGCTGTTGACAACCGGGAAAATTTGTGTTAGCATATAGATAGAAAAAGAACAAATGTTCTTTTAACACTCGACTAACATTCAAGAAAGGACGGATAAATGATAAGATGATGAGTATGGCCCGGTTGATAGCCCAGTATGAAAGAGATGCTGACAAGCTGCTTGAAAGAATAGCATATGTAAAAAACGAGATGAGAGCCGACCCCGATCGCAGCAAAATGCCTCAGTACCGCAGGCGGATAGAGGTGCTTTATGAGGAACACGGCGATATAATGCAGGTGATATGTCAGCTCTTGCCGTATCTGGAAAGGGAAAAAGAACTTATGGAAAGTAAAGCAGGTGAGAGAGACGGCGCAGCTTAAAAGAGTAAGCTATGACGAGATAAAAGACAGCGTTGCAGATCGCAGGCGCAAGCTGACCGATGAGGAAAGTTTAAGCAGCCGTGTGCGCTCATCTATTGTGCGGCAGGCTCTGAAAAATGGGCTTACAAGCAGGCAGAGGGAGTATTTTCTTCTTCGCTACTGCGACGGGCTGAGCGGTCAGCAAATTGCCGATATGTACGGCGTGAGCCGCTCGGCGGTGTGCGTAACGCTAAGGCGTGCAAAGGCGCGTATATCTTATCTTCTGGGCGCTCAACGGCTGCGCGAAGAAGTTATAGATCACATGATGAACGAGCGCGGAGAATGAATTTTTCCAAAGTCATTGACAAAAGAACAATTATATTGTATAATTAGTTATATATATTCAGTTTTTGACTTGGAGGGGTTCTATATGGCTGATGCCGCTGAGCTGCAAAAGATACAGCAGACGCTCGATTATTTCAGCAGATATTACGAATTTGATTCTTCTATCAAAACATTAAAGGAAAACCGTTTGCAGCTGGAAAAGTATATCCAGACCAGACACACCGTTGAAAGCAAGATGGACGTTGACGGCAAGACTAAGAAGTCGCTGATGATAGCTGCCGCGGCGGCTGTTGTAGGCGCGCTGATAGTGCTGTTGGTCACGGGCTTTTCGTTCAGCGTGGTAAGCATAATTATCGCCATAGCGGTGGCGGTAGTGCTGGGCGGCGGCGTGTTTGTCGGTCTTAAAATGTACCTGAAAAAGCAGGTAGATCAAAAATGGGCAGAGCAGCAGAAAGCCAACGAGGACTTGCAGCGGCAGATAAGCGATATCGATGAGAGATGCCGCAGGCTTGACGACCAGAAACAAGGGTATCTCGGCGGTCTTGAAGAAAAAGGTCTTGTCGTTATACCTACCAAATATCTTATAGAAGCTGAAAAAATAGCTTCTTATGTTCGTGAAGATAAGTGCGCGACTGCCGAAGAAGCGGTAAAGATGTTCGAGGAAGAACAGGTGCGCCTGAAAGAAAAGGCCTTGGCTGACAGGAAAAAGCGTGATGAAGAAGCTAAGCAAAGAGCCGAAAAACTCGAGCAGCAAAGGCGCGAGAGACAGAAAGAGCTTGAAATGCAGCGTGCTTTGGAAGAACAGATGAGGGAAAGCGCCCTTGAAAAGGAAAGAGCAGAGGCTGCCGCAAGAGAAGAAGCCGAAAAGCAGGCAAAGGCAGCCGAAGAGCCAAAGCAGAGCGGTCTTTCAATGTCGGACGGCGCTGATTTCGCTAAGAAAGTTCACGAAGAACCGAAAGAAACGCCTAAAGCTCCCGAGCCGCAGCTTGAGCCCATGCATACACCCGCTCCCGAGTCCGTTAAGGCTCAGCCCGCTGCGCCCGTGCAGATGCCGCAGAGCATTTCCGAGCCTGAGGAAGAAAAACCTCACGGCGGTTTATCACTTGCAGGCAAAAACGGCGAGCATAGACCTCAAAGGCAGCGTATGTCTCAGCCTGTTCGTACCGCGCCGCCTGCACCTACAGAAGAACCCAAACCACGGGAAGAAAGAGCGCAAAGGTTCAGCGGTCTTTCACTTTCGGGCAGAAATGATGCTAAGAAGAAACACCCTGTACACACTGCTCCCGAGCAGACTTACAAACCCAAGAACGAGCCTATACGCCTTGTGGACGAGCCCGACGATGTTAATGCGGTAGACGAGGAGACCGCCGATCTCGAAAACAGAATGAAAGATCTGCTGTCACCCAGCCATAATTCATCGCCGCTGTTCAAAAATCCTATACACAAAGATGTTGCGCCCACGCGCGATGTTCCCAGCGTAAACAGCGTTTCTCAGGAAGACGACTTTGACGAGCTGGCATTTTTAGATGAGCCCAAAGCTCCCGAAGTACCGCCAGAAGAACCCACAGTACCCGAAGAACCTGTAGTTCCCGAAGTGCCTGTAGTACCCGAAGTGCCTACAGCACCCGAAGAACCCACAGTTCCCGAAGTACCTACAGTACCTACAGAGCCTGTCGCTTCGGAAGAACCGCCAAAATCAATAGGCTGGGCAATGGCTAAGAAAAAGAAGTAAAAAATTTTGAAAAACTATTGACAAACCGTTTTAGGTGTGTTATAATATGCTTTGCATTCGTATCTAAAGACAGTCGGTGAGGAAACTCGTAAATCCGACCGAGGAAAGAATAGCAAGGTTAAATAATGACTTTGTGTCCTTTTCTCGCTATTTGTGGGAAAAGGACTTTTCTTTACGATACCGTGCGAAATTATCGCAAAGAGGTGAAGAAAATGCCAAGTGAGAAGATACTGCTCAAAAAGCAGGAAAGAGTCAAGGAACTGTC
>CANPZC010000006.1 GCA_947589355.1 uncultured Clostridia bacterium | reverse complement strand
CCTCTGCGACTGTACGTCAAAATAGGTTATGCTGTCGCACTCATCGCCCCAAAGCTCTATTCTTATCGGCTGCGAGTAATTCACAGGGAATATGTCAATTATCCCGCCGCGTACCGAAAACTGCGCCGCACCCTCCGTCTGATCGCACCGCGTGTAGCCTGCATCTATAAGCCGTCTGCAAAGGTCTTCAACAGGTATAACATCGCCGCGAGTTATCTCAAAGCTGTATTTTTCAAGCTCCTGCGGCGGTATGCACGCCTGCAAAGCAGCCTCGGCAGTCGCAACAAGTACCGAGCATTTTTTGCTCTGTATCTTTGAAAGCGCCGCCAGACGCTGCTGTTCGTATTCGTGAGAAATGCCCTCAAACTGCGCAAAGCTTATCTCCTTTGACGGGAATAAGCACGCCTTTTCGCAGCCTGCCAGTTCGTTAATGTCAGATACAAAACGCCGCGCCGCAGGTTCGTCATCGCAAATAAGGCAAACGCAGCCAAGGCGCGAGAGCGATAGAGCCAGCTGCGCCTTGTGAATGTTGTATACCCCCGTCAGGCAAACAGGCACGTGCCCGTTTATGACGGCTTTTTTCAGCTCCGTGTAAAACGGCAGCCTGTCGCAAATGCGATAAAATATGTTGTCCATTTTTCTCTCCTGTCTAAAAGTTTGTACAGTAAGTTTTCTTATAGGTCGCGCTTACGCGCAGCGCACACTTGACCGCCACTTCGTGTCGTCCAAGTGCCGAAGAACCCTCTTTGAGGCTTCTTCAATGCTTTGAAACAAAGCGCATATCTAAAAACCCCTCGCCGCCTCGCACGCAGTTGGAAGAATATTCTGCCAGCAAATTCCCCACGCACGACCCTCACCGCAGCGTACATATCGACCTTAACGTCAGCCAATTTGCCCCCCTGCGGCGCAATTATATCAAAACATTCACTTATTTACGCTCTATACAGCTATGCAAGCCGCCGCGCAGCTTCAGAAAACAAGCCATTTTACTGCTCTTTTTGATCTGCCTGCAACCTGTCCAACATCTTGCCGCAGATATCCATTTTCTCCGCGATTTCGTCTAATTTCTCTTGATTTTTCTCAGTCTGCTCTTTCAGCCTCGCTAACTCTTTTTGCAGTTCCTCAGCCTCTTTGCGAAGCTCCTCAAACGTATTATCAGCCATCTTTCGCCCTTTCCGATATTATAAAAATTTTCACCGTTATTTATATTTGCGCTCACGCGCAGCCTGCGGAGCATATGTTGACCGCCACAAGCATTACTCAATGTGCATCTCTCCAAAATAGCGCGTATCTGAATTGTAATTTTCAGCGAGTGCATTTACCGCCTCACTGCCACAGTTCACCATTCCCACAAGATACGCCACCCCAAAAACCACGCTCACTCTTTATGCCGCCGGAAGTATATTCTGCCAGCTGTCTCCATTTGGGCGGCTAGTGTTAGGGGTATATAGTATAGAAAACACCTGTCTCACCGAAGTTATGCGCCAACGACCGCTTTTTCAGCTAGTTTCCCCATCGCTTCTTTTATATCCCTGCATTTGGAAACTTCTCTGACAAAACCCGAAATATTCAGATACAGAACACTATCAGACATCTTGAACGGTTTTCCGCTGTACAAAACACAAACCGTTTCCCTGCCGCCGTACTTGTAGTCGATTATTTCACGGAACTTTTCGTTTGTAAGATGTCTGTACTGCTCATCGTTTGCCACAGCCGCAAGCCTTATCTCAAAAGCATAGTATGAATTAGCCGTTTTGTCGTAAATAAGCATATCGTATCCGCCCAACATTTTGTCAAGGTCTGCATCTCTGAACGATACTTTATATACGCTGTATTTTTCTAAAGGCAGCGCACAAGACACCTCAAATACAACTGCCTGCTTTGCCATATCTTCTTTTATTTCCGGCTTTTCTTTTCCCTGCGCCTTTTTCATATGATAATATTTTATCGCAGGCTGCGTAAGATAGTATTCTCTGCCAACAGGCAGGCTTTTCCAGCCAAAACTCTCGCTGTAGTCAATTTCCTGATGCTTTATCGCAGAAACAAAGCCGATATCTATCAGCGCATTTTCGATCCGCGCGATCATATCCTCGGTAAATTTATGTACTATTTTTGTATCAGCATTTATATCATCTGCAAGTTCTTTGACTGCCCCTGCCGGCGATGTATTACAGTAACTCTCAACCATTTTTTCAATGACGGCTTTCATCTCGTCTTCGGAAACATCAAAAAGCTCTGTATAGTTAGAATACTTTGCAAGCCTGCGCAAACTCCTTGATATATTGCCTGATACAGCGTCGTCAAGGTAACTGCAAGCGCTTTCGCAGTCGGATATGAAACGATCAATCACTCCTCCATGGCTGATATAATCGTCAATATCCTTTGTGCCAAGCACCCTGCAATGCTCTTCAAATGAAATATAAGTGGCGTTGACGGTTTCTATCCTGCCAAACAAGCTGCTCTTTTGGGCAAACACAAAGCTCAGAGAGTCATCTCCCGAAAGGACTATCCGCAGCCCCTCCTTTGCATATATATCGGCAAGATAAGCAGAATTATCAATAAAATCAGACACCCCGGTCATTTCATCAATGAATACGCCATGCACTTTTTTCTTCACAGCCTCATCAAGATAAGCATATATATCTTTCATTGTATCTTCGCTTTCGGGCTCTAAAAACATAAAAGAATATCTATCGGCGTTTTCCGCCATTATTTGCCGCATTATTGCGGTCTTGCCCGTTCTGTAAAGCCCAAAAATAATACAAACCTCACCGTCATAGCAGCGATCGCTTTCAATAAAATCAAGAACATCTTTATAAGCATTTCGCTTTTCTATTTTATTTATATCAATATCCGATAATTTTAATTCTTTCATATAATACTCTTTCTGATATTTTCTCCGTCTCTTGCCTCTTGCTTCTAGTTATACTCATTCATCGCCTTGTCGACCTCGCCTTTTACAATAAGCTCCGCCGCAGCGCAAGCCTTGTCAGCAGCCTCCTGCAATAGCCCAAGCTCCTGCTGAGAGAACTTTGAAAGCACCCAGTCCGCCAGGTCATATTCCGGCGAGGGTTTCGCTCCCACACCCAGCCTTATCCGCGGTATGTCTGCGCTGCCAACCAGCTGAATTATGCTCTTCATGCCGTTGTGACCCCCGTCGCTGCCCTTGCGCCTTATCCTCAGCCGCGAGGGCTCCAGCGTTATGTCGTCAAAAACAACAAGAATATTTTCGGGCGAAAGCTTGTAAAAGTCCGCCCACTGCGCCACCGCCTCGCCGCTGTTGTTCATGTAAGTCACAGGCTTTATGATAACGCACCTCTCGCCGCCTATCATCGCCTCGCAGTACATCGACTTGAATTTCGCCCTCACGCAGGCGATCCCAAGTTTTTCGCACAGCCTGTCAACAGCTATGAACCCTGCGTTGTGCCGCGTTTGCTCGTATACCACACCGGGGTTTCCCAGCCCCACTATCAAGTGACTTACCTTTCCCGTCACCCGATCGAGAGGGCCGCTTTCTTCCTTTTTTCTGAAAAAACCCATCAAGTCTTCTCCCCGTCAATAAATCTCTTGGCTTTCAAAAGCGCTATCTGAGTCTTCGAGTCGGGTATCTCATCGCGCATCACCATTTCGCACGCCTCGTCAAGCGGTATTCTTTCCACTTCAAGAAATTCGTCATCGTCAAGGCTTTGCTCCCCAAAGCTCAGCCCGCGCGCCAAAAACATATAAATTATTTCCGTATCATAAGCCACCGTCGGGTACAGCCGCCCCAGAGGTATAAACTCCTCTGCCTGCGCGCCGCATTCTTCTTTCAGCTCCCTGATTCCGCATTCTATCGGTTCTTCGCCCTTTTCGCGCTTTCCTGCCGGCACTTCCAGCAGCACTTCCTTGAACGGGTAGCGAAACTGCCGCACCATAAGCACCTCGTTTTTGTCCGTCAGCGCAGCCACGCAAACGCCGCCCGAATGATGCACAACCTCTCTGTAAGCCGTCTCGCCGTTTTCAAGCAAAGCCTTCTCGCGCGTCAGCTCCAGTATCTTTCCATCGTATATCTTTTCAACTTCCAAAGTCTTTTCTGCCAGATGCATATTCTCACTCTCCGTCGTTTTCATTGTTTTCTGTACTTTCGGTATCTTCGGTGTTTTCTGTATTTTCTGTACTTTCGGTATCTTCGGTATTTTCTGTACTTTCCGTATCTTCGGTATTGTCAGTATCTTCTTCATATTCGTATATCTCTGCCGCCTGTTCGTCGGTGATGTCGCTCAGTGATGTGTAATCATACTCATCAAACCGCTGATATACCACCTGCTTCTTCTTGTCTCTCACCCTGCCTATAAGCATATACGCCACAAATATAATTATGCCTGCAAATGTGAGAATAGTTCCCTCTTTCAGACCCTTAGTCTCATATTCAAAGCGTATCTCATTGTCGCCCTGCGGCACCCTTATAGCCATAAGCCCGTCAAAAACGTTGTCTATCTCTACCTCTTTGCCGTTTACAAATGCGGTAAATCCGTCATCATAAGGCACGCTGAAAAATACCATGCTTTCCTTGTCAAGATCTATCTTCGCATCAAAGCCGTCGTCGCGCTCTTTGAAGTAATAGCACGCGCTTTCAGCTTTCTGCCTGCATATCTCCTCCAGCTGCTCGCGCGATTTTCCGTCGTACTTGCCGTCGTTGCCCTCGTATGCCTGCATTATATCAGAATATTTTTCTATCTGCTCATCGGTCAGAAATACCGCTTCCATTATAAGGTTAGACTTCTGCGCCGCCGTAAGCGTTTTAGCGTAGTCAATATCTATATATGTGTCATATACAAACCCCATAGGAATGTAATTTTTGTTTTCATATACGTAAAACCAGTTCTGCATACCTAAATAATCGTCAAATCCCGTCACAGGCGAATCTTCAAGATCCTTGCCGCTGTGTATCTCATAAAGATAATACTTTACCGACATAACATTTCTTATGCCCCAGTACTGCGGATCTATCCTCGTCGCAACGTTTCTTGTCTGACCCATGGTATCTTCGTAAAATGTCATTATCGAGGGCGACACCGTGCTCTGAAAACACCTCATCGAGGGGTATCCCCAGAACATCGGCCAGTTGTCAACGTCTTGGCTCGTATCAATGCGGAAAAAGCTGTTGTCCCCCTCGGGCGCTTCAAGGTCTATCTTTCCGTTTATCGCGTGGTCAATAAAGTAGTCGTTTTCGGGGCCCTGCGCCACACCATACCATATCATGCTCGCCGCACAAATAAAGCAGAATACCGCCGTCATGGTGCGCATTGTTTTAAGCATCTTTTTCCTGTTGGGCAAAAAGTACAGCACAAATATCAGCGCAATAAACGGCACTATCGTACCCACAAGCTGTATCACGCCAAAATCGGGGTACTGCGCCACTTTTCCATAGCTTACCGTCTCAGTCTTTTTGTCGTATGTCGGCAGCAGGAATATCACGCTTACCGCCGCCAGTACTATTGTAACTCCTTTTACGCCGCTCTTTATGTCGGTTTCGGTATCGTCCACCGCCAAAGCCGTCATCATCGCCATTATAAGCACCGGCATAAAGAACCACCGCGCATAATATGTTCCGTTGAAAAGCTGGAACGCGCTGTTAAAGTACGGCACGCAGGCGCATATCAGCGAAGCTATAGCCAGTTTATTCGCCCAGTGACCCTTTTTCTTTTTAAGAAACGCTATAACGCCCGCCATCGAGAACATCGGCAGATACGCAGCAATAGAAGCCCACCTTGCCGTATCGGAGCTGAAAATATTTGATCTCGCAGGCATATCGGGCAGCATGAACAGGCTCTGCACTATCCTGTAAAGCCTCCTCGGGTCGCCGTATACCACCATATCTATGCCGTAAAGAGATTCTGAAAGCCTCGGGTTTCCAAGCACCGCCAAAGCCGCAGGCATGAACATCAGCGCCGCCATCATAACGCCCAGCACCGACTCAAACGCCAGCAGCCCAAATTTTTTCAGATCCATTTTAAAGCTCTTCGCCGTGCATCTTATAAAGAAGTACAAGATCACAAATATCACTTCGGCAGCAAAGAAGTAGTAGTTTATAAATGCGCAAAGCGCCACCGCCAGAGCAAAAACGCCGCGCCTGTTGTCTTGAACACGCATTTCAAACGCCAGCAGCAGCAGTGGGAAAAACGCCGTAACATCGTGAAAATGATTGAAAAATACGTTGTATATCTGCGCCCCCGAAAATGCGTAAAGCATAGCGCCTATCGCAGCCGCGTTGGGTGTCTTTACAAAGCGCCTTATATATGCGTATGAAGTCAGCGCAGCTATGGCAGTTTTAAGGCACAAAAGCCACGGGAATATATACAGCACCGCCTTTGACGGAAAAAGCGTAGTGAACCAGAAAAACGGGCTGCCGGTAAGGTAGAAAGAGTACGCGCCTATAATGTCCGAGCCCAGATCCGTTCCCCAGTCCCAGCCAAAGCCGTTCTCTCTTATAAAATCATGGCAGTGCTGATAAAACATCAGCTGCTGCGAGTTAAAATCGCCGTAGTAAAGAAAATAACCCTTGTTGTAAATTATAAGCGGCAGAAGCACCGCAGCAAATGCCACAAACGATGCTACGAACACAAAAAGATATTTCTCTTTTTGTCCGTTTGCTGTAAGCCTGTCCGTTTTAATACCCATTTTTCCACTCCCTGTCAGACCGTTATGTCAGCCGTCTTGTATTTCAGTACCTTTTTCAGCTCCTGCGGAGAAATTTCCACATGATATCCTATCTTCCCCGCGCTGAATACCACACTGCCGCACCCCTCAAAGGTCGTATGCATCACCGTCACGAACTGCTTTTTCATGCCTATCGGCGAGCAGCCCCCGTGTACGTACCCTGTCGTCTGCAAAAGCTGCGAGGACTTTATCATTTCAATGTTTTTTTCTCCCACAGCCGCGGCAGCCTTTTTAAGGTCAAGCTCCATAGCTACCGGTATCACAAAAACATAATTCTTGCCCGTCTTGCCCACCGTTACAAGAGTTTTGAAAACCCTGTCTTCTTCAATACCTATCCGCCGCGCCGCCTCTACGCCGGTAACAGCGCTGTCGGTCTCAAAACTGTGCGGCGTGTACTGTGCGCCTGCCTTGTCAAGTATTCTCATCACGTTTGTTTTGTATTCAGTTTTCATAATTTCTTTCTCCAACAACACGAGCCTGCCCCCGTTCATCACAGAGGCAAGCATTTTTGTTTATTATATATTCGCGCTATCGCAGTGTCTTGTCGGCTTTAGCCTCCAAGCCACCCCCAAAAAATCCCTCGCCGCCAAAAACGGGCGGCGGCGCACACCTTGCGGTGTGACGGGCTTTTTTCCTTGCTGCCAACACTTTGTGCGTATCTGAACTGTAATTTTTCAGCGAGTGCGTTTAACCGCTCCACAAAACACATCAACTACCCAAAACCATCAGCCCACGCCTTTGGAAGAATATTCTGCCAGCCCCTATAGAGGGCGGCGTTTGGGTGGGGTATATTATGTTTTCTCTAAAATCGAATACTCCACAGTACGGACAAGTCCAAAACTTCTTGCCTCTAACTCTGAACCGCATAAACAGCAATCACGCGCTAAAGCCACAATACCGTTTCTAACCTCTAACCTCTAATAACGCACTGCTCTCTACCCATACTTCACACTACTAAAAAGAACAGCGTTCTCCCCCTATGTTGCTGGAAGAATATTCTGCCAGCCACTTTTCTTTTTGGGTGGTTTATGGGTCAGGTACTAGAAACAAGATAACTAGAAGCAAGCGGTTAGATGAGCATTTTGAAAAATCTGCGCAAAGCTATAAAAAGCAATTTCTTGCCTCTAACTCTGAACCGCATAAACAGCAATCACGCGCTAAAGCCACAATACCGTTTCTAACTTCTCACTTCTAACCTCTAGCAGCGAAAACTTTCCCTTTCTTGACATGAATTTAAGATACGCGGCGCAAGCCGCACCTTAACTATTAACTATTCAATATTCGTTATTCACTATTCACTATTTCTGCTTCTGCGCCGCGCGTAAGCGCATATTCGGCTTAATATCATCCTTCCTCATTATCATCTTCCGGCTCTGTGTCGGGCTCTACTACTTCATTCGCTTCTTCGGTAGCAGCCTGAGCCTCCTGTGCCGCAGCCTCCTCATCGGAAAGCTGTTCCACGCTCTCAACTTCCGCCTCGTCGTCATGCTCAGCCCTGGTGAACGTCACAACTCTGCCGTCCTCTGTCAGCCTCATCAGCCTTACGCCGGTAGCGTATCTGCCCATAACGCGAATGTCAGCCGCCCTCAGCCTTATTATTATGCCGTCCGAGGAGATCATTATAATGTCGTCTTCCTCGTCGATCACCTTTATGCCGCACACATATCCCTTTTCATCGGAGACCTTGTAATTCTTCCTGCCAAAGCCGCCCCTGTTCTGCAAAGCGTATGCATCGAGAGCCGTCCGCCTGCCCAGTCCCTTGTCCGAGACCGTAAGCACCGTCGCTCCCTCTCTCACTCTCGCCATAGATACAACATTGTCGCCGCCGCGCAGCTTTATAGCTCTCACGCCGTGCGCAGTCCTTGACATCGCCCTGAGCTTTGCAACTGCAATTCTGATAGCCATGCCGTTTCTCGTCGCAACGATAAGCTCGCTGTCCTCCTGGGTCATTCTAACGCCTGCTATCTCGTCGCCCTCGTCAAGACCTATCGCAATAAGTCCGTTCTTTCGTACATTTTTGTATGCCGACAAAGCTGTCTTCTTTATCTTGCCGTTCTTTGTCACCATAACAATGAACTTTCCGTCGTCAAAGTCGCTCGTCTTTATCATCGCCGCAAGCTTTTCGTCCTCCGATAGCTTGAGCAGATTCACAACGTGCGTTCCCTTTGAAGTCTTCGATCCCTCGGGTATCTCAAAGCACTTCATTCTGTACATAATGCCCTTGTTTGTTATAAACAGCAAATAATCGTGCGTAGAGCATACAGCCATTTCTTCAACAAAGTCGTCCTCGCGCTGCTTCATGCCGGTAACGCCCTTGCCGCCTCTGTTCTGCGCCTTGTATGCAGATACAGGCATACGTTTCATGTAACCGCCGTGTGTGTAGCATACCACCATTTCTTCTACGGGTATCAGGTCTTCAATATCCACTTCGCCGCTTACATCTTGTATTTCTGTACGCCTGTCATCGCCGTACTTTTTCTTCATCTCCGCCAGGTCGTCGCGAATTATACCGCAAACTCTCTCCCTGTGCGCCAGTATGTCAAGAAAATCGGCGATCTGCGCTTCTATTTCTGCCAGTTCATCGTGTATCTTCTGCCGCTCCAAGCCCGTCAGCTGTATGATACGCATCTGCGCTATCGCATTAGCCTGTATCTCTGTCAGAGAAAATCTGTCCATCAACCGCTGCTTTGCTTCCTGCTGCGTGTGAGATGAGCGAACAATGTTTATAACTTCGTCAATGTTATCAACAGCAATAACAAGACCCTCAAGTATGTGAGCCCTCGCCCTCGCCTTTTCTAAGTCATAACGCGTGCGCCTCTCAATAACATCTATCTGAAAGTCTATGTAATGCTGCAATATCTCTTTCAGCGACAAACACTTCGGCTCGTTGTTAACTACCGCCAGCATTATAACTCCCACAGTGTCCTGAAGCTGCGTCAGCGAGAACAGCTTATTAAGTATTACCTCTTTGTTCGCATCTTTTTTAAGATCTATTACAATTCTTACCTGCTCGGTCTTGTCCGATTCATCGTTGACGTCATAAATGCCCTCTATCCTCTTGTCTTTCACAAGGTCAGCAATGCTCTTTACAAGCTCAGCCTTGTTCACCATGTAGGGTATCTCGTTTACAACTATCCTCGTTCTGCCTGCGTGTTCTTCAAAACTCGTCTTTGAGCGCAGTATAAGCTTGCCCTTGCCGGTCGCGTATGCAGCCCTTATGCCGCTCCTGCCCATAATAATGCCGCCCGTAGGAAAATCAGGGCCCTTTATGCACTCCATAAGGTCATAAAGAGATGCATCGGGGTTTTCCATAAGCAGATCTATTGCATCAACAACTTCCGAAAGATTGTGCGGCGGAATGTTCGTCGCCATACCAACTGCAATACCAACAGAACCGTTGCACAAAAGCTGTGGGAACCTTGACGGCAGCACAACAGGCTCTTTCAGACGGTCATCATAGTTGGGCATAAAGTCCACAGTCTCTTTGTCTATGTCCGCCAGCATCTCCAGCGAGAGTTTTGACATTCTCGACTCCGTGTAACGGTATGCGGCAGGCGGATCGCGATCTAAAGAACCAAAGTTACCGTGACCGTCAACCAGAGGGTATCTCAAAGAGAAATCCTGCGCCAGTCTTACCATAGCATCGTAAACCGATGCGTCGCCGTGAGGGTGATATCTACCCAGCACAGAACCTACCGTATCAGCGCACTTTCTGTAAGGCGTATTAGGCAGCAGCTTGTTTTCATACATAGTGTAAAGAATCCTGCGGTGAACAGGTTTAAGCCCGTCGCGCACATCGGGCAGCGCGCGAGAGATTATTACCGACATCGAGTATTGCAGGAACGAATTTTTCATTTCCTTTTCAATATCGGTCTCCACTATATTTTCTACAAACGGCTCGTCCGAAATATGATGTTCATTGTTTTTTGCACTCAAAATTATCACTACTCCTGTCGCCGCGACTATTCATCACAGCTTTTTTATATCTTTGAATTTCTTTTCAAATACCTCTTTAACCGTATCTTTCTGTGCCTCTGTCAGCGCCCTTTTCGGCAATACGTGAAAGGTCTCTTTCGTCACAAAGACCATATAAAGCTCATCGTTTTCAACAAGCCTTATCCCGTCTTGTTCAAAAGTATACCTGCTCGGCGGCGGCTTCAGCCTGCCCATAACCTCTTCATCGCCGTCCTCGTCGCCGTTTACCTCGCGCGCCGTCTGAACGTCTTCCTGCGGTATAATGGTCTCTATCTCAAAACCTTTTTCGTAAATACTCAGAATATACCTGTCGTCTTTCAGCACTTCAAGAGCCGTAAGCAGCATTTTGCGTATGCGGTATTGATTAAGCCATACCACCGCCGCAAAGGCTATGCATACCACCATAAGCCCCCAGGCTATGCTGTCGCCCTTGCCGCTTATTATCTGTATCGCGAAAGACAGCGCCACCAGCCCAAACAGCGAAGACGTAATTATGTTTCTTTTCAGCGTGTACAGCCTTTGAAATATCCTGAAAGCCTTGTCTTCTTCTTCAAGCGTTATGTCGTATTCTATCCGCTCTTTAAGCTTACCAAGGTCTTCTGCCTGTACCGCATTTTCCGTTATCTCAATGTTTTCCATACTGTCTTATATATCAAGATTTTCAGCAAATCTCGCGTTTTTCTCAATGAACTCTCTCCTCGGCTGAACTTTGTCCCCCATAAGTATAGTGAATATCTCGTCCGCCTTTACGGCGTCTTCCATAGTCACTTTAAGCATTATCCTCGTTTCGGGGTTCATCGTCGTGTCCCACAGCTGCTGCGAATCCATCTCACCAAGACCCTTGTATCTCTGCACATCAACTTTAACACTCGGGTCACCGCCGTTTAGCTGTGCAATATACTTGTCTCTCTCCGCCTCGTTGAACGCATAGTGCTTTTCTCTGCCGCGCTTGCATTCAAACAGCGGCGGCTGCGCTATAAATACATGACCCTCCTCAATAAGCGGTCTCATGTATCTGAAGAAGAATGTCAAAAGCAGCGTTCTTATGTGAGAGCCGTCAACATCGGCATCAGCCATTATAATAACTTTCGCGTATCTAAGTTTAGTTATGTCAAAGTCTTCGCCTATTCCCGTGCCGAGAGCCAGCACCACAGGCGCAAGTTTATCATTGTTGTATACCTTGTCAATGCGCGATTTTTCAACGTTGAGCATCTTGCCCCACAGCGGCAGTATCGCCTGAAAACGCCTGTCTCTGCCGCCCTTAGCCGAGCCTCCTGCCGAGTCTCCCTCAACAATGTATATCTCGGTTCTGTCCGTGCCCTTTTCAGAGCAATCCGAAAGTTTGCCGGGCAGCGAGTTTGAACTAAGCGGAGTTTTGCGCCTTGCTTCTTCTCTTGCCTTTTTGGCTGCCTCTCTCGCCCTCTGCGCCTGTAATGCCTTGTCGAATATTATCCTCGAAGCCTCCGGGTTTTCCTGCAAAAAGTCCATCAGCTTGTCCATTACCAGCTTTTCAACAAAAGGTCTTACTTCCGGGTTGCCAAGTCTGCCTTTCGTCTGACCCTCAAATTCGCAGTTTGTAAGCTTTACAGAAACTATCGCAGTCAAGCCCTCGCAAACGTCCTTTTCTTCCAGCTTCGGCGCGCCCTCTTTAAGAATATCGAACCGCCTGCCGTAGTCGTTCAGCGTTTTTACAAGCCCTTTTCTGAATCCGTTCTCATGCGTTCCGCCGTCGGGCGTGTGTATGTTGTTTGCAAACGACATTATTATTTCGTTGTAAGAATCATTGTATTGCAGCGCTATCTCAGCATACATATCTCCCTTTATCCCGTTGAGATATATAACATTCTCTGTCAGCGCCTCGTAGCCTCTCGTGTTATGAATGTGCGTTACAAATTCTCTTATGCCGCCCTCATAGTGCAGCGTTTCGCCCTGAATATTTTCCTTGTCTCTCTTATCTGTAAATACTATCTTTATTCCTGCATTCAGAAACGCCTGTTCTCTCAGCCTTTTAAGCAGTATGTCATATTCATATACAGTTGTCTCTTGGAATATCTCAGGGTCAGCCTTGAACATAACGGTAGTGCCTGTTTTGTCCGTCTCGCCGATTATCTTCATTTCCTCGCTGTATTTTCCGCGCTCAAACCTCTGAAAATGCACATTCTTTCCGTCATATACAGTAAGCTCCAGCCACTCAGAAAGCGCATTGACAACGGAAGCGCCCACACCGTGCAGTCCTCCTGCCACCTTGTATCCGCCGCCGCCGAACTTTCCGCCTGCGTGCAAAACGGTGTATACTACAGTCGCAGCCGAAATACCCTCCGTCGGGTGTATGCCCGTCGGTATTCCTCTGCCGTTGTCTGAAACCCTTATTATATCGCCCTCGAGTATATCAACAGTTATCTCGCTGCAATATCCTGCCAAAGCCTCGTCTATCGAGTTGTCAACTATCTCATATACCAGATGATGCAGACCCCTCGGGCCGGTCGAGCCGATGTACATACCCGGTCTTATCCTTACCGCTTCCAGCCCCTCGAGAACCTGTATCTGGCTTTCGTCATAAACATTGCTCTCATCAACGGTAGATATTTTACCCTCCGTCTCGTTTATCTGCTGCTCGTTCAGCTCTTTCAGAAGCTCTACAGCATCTACACTTTCAACATTCTCTACGTTTTCTCCGTTTTTCTTGTCCGATAACATGACATACGCTCCTTAATTCTTCTTAATACTTCTAAATACTTATATACTATTTTTATTTATATCAACAGTATTTTCAACTGCATTGTTTCTTATTCTTTTCATTCTTTTATATAACGTCGCACACGCCAGCTGAGAAATATATACCCTCTCCGTAAGCTGCTCGTCAAAGCATACAATAAAACTTTTCGGCAGTTCTAAAGTCGTGTATATAACTCTTTTCAGCTTCTCGGCGTTTGCAAGATATTCTTTAGTACTCTTTGAAATTGACGTATTTTCAATATCGAATATCCCCACTATCTCGCTCGTCCTCACGCTGTACCCGTTTCCTATATGAAGATACATAATATTTTCTACCCTGCCGCTTTCTTAACTTTTCCGTTTTCAATGCAGTATACCTTACCGCCCGATAGAATTGAAGACCTCTCGCAGCAGGTTATAAATATCTGCATCTTTTTTATTTTAGATATAACATATTCCTGCCTGCTCCTGTCAAGTTCGCTGAGTATATCGTCAAGCAATATCACAGGCGGATCGTCCGTCTCTTTCGTCAGTATATACCCCTGCGCCAGTTTCAGTATCAGAGCAATGCTTCTGTGCTGCCCCTGCGATGCAAAATCCCTCGCGTACAGCCCGTTCAGCCGCGCAATAAGGTCATCTCTATGAACTCCCACCTGCGTAAAACCGCTCTTTATGTCAATGTCCAGATTTTTGCGCACAGCATCGTAATATTCTTTTGCCATTTTATCTGCGTAATCAGTCCTGCCCTCTAAATTTTCAAACACAGTTGACTGATATTGCAGAGTAAGCTTTTCTTTGCCCTTTGATATCTCATCATATAAAGGCGCGGCAAACTGCTCCAGTTCCTTTACATAGTTGTACCGAAGCATAGAAATATATGCCCCCAGCCTTGCAAGCTGAGTATCAAAAATATCCAGCATATCAACGCTCGCGCCGCCGAAAGCAATGTTTTTCAAAAGCGCGTTTCTCTGCTGCAATACATTTTCATACTTTGCAACTACCGTAGAATACGAAAGCTTCACCTGCGATACCGAAAGATCCATAAAACTGCGCCTTATGTCGGGCGATCCCTTTGAAAGTTCCAAGTCCTCAGGAGTGAACACCACGCATTTCAGCCTGCCGAACAGCTGCGCCATATTCTTCACTTTTACGCCGTTTATCGTTATTTTTTTGTCTTTATAATTCTGCTTCAGCGCCCCCGCGTAAATTACCTGCTCTCTCTCTCCGTCATGATACCCTAGCTCTATCGAAAACTTTTCCTTGTCAAAACCTATAATGTCCCTGTCTTTGGTGCTGCGAAAGCTCCTCACGCCGCTGCATATCCATATCGCCTCAATAAGATTAGTCTTCCCCTGCGCGTTTTCACCGTAAAAAATGTTGGTCTTTTCGTCGGGTCTTATCTCAACATTTTCAAGATTTTTATATCCGTCTATTTTCAGCGACGTTATCCTCATTTCACCACTACCAACTCGGTATCGATCTCGGGTATATATACCTTGTTTTCTTCTCTTATCTTCTTGCCCCTCATAAGGCACACTTCGCCGTCTACCTGTATTCTTCCCTGCGCTATTATCTCTTTCGCATCAGCGCCCGAAAGCGCTAAACCTGAGAATTTCAGCAGCTGATCCAGCTTTATGTATTCGGTAGTTATCTTTATCTGAGCAGTTTTCATAATTTTAGCCCTGCAATCTCATCGGCAAAACAAGATATGTGTATTCTTCCGATCCATTAGCAGGCACCATTTTCAGCGGCAGTTGGCTTCCGTTAAATAGCATCTTCACTTTCTCATCGCCTGCCGCTTTCAGAGTATCCAGCATATATCTGCAATTAAAGCCTATTTTCAGCATAGGGCCTGTTATATCCGCATCAATAGTATCATTTATATTTCCTATAGACGTCGAGCAGAAAATATCTATCTTTCCGTTTTCAAACAAGAATTTAACGGGGCTGTTCATTCTCTCATTTATAAGCAGCATAGCCCTGTCAAGAGATTCAATAAGCTTTTTGGTATCTGCTACAACTGTAATAGCGCTCTCTGTAGGTATAGCCTTTTTGTAAGGGTGAAATTCTCCCTCCAGTATCCTTGAATACACCGTATAGCCCGAAAACTCAAAAATAATATGCTTTCTTGCTACCTTTATATCGCAAACGTTTCCGTCCTCGTCTTTCAGAAGCTTGGCAATTTCCATAAGCGTTTTAGCAGGAACTACGAACTTATATTCCTTGTCGGTCTTCATAGGCTCGGTTCTTACCGCCAGCTTGTGGCCGTCCAGCGCCACCAGATTAAAAATACCGTCTTTTATATCAAACAGCTCACCTTTAAGAATAGGTTTCATATCCGTCTGCGCAGCCGCAAAGCAGGTCATGTTTATCATGCTTTTCAGCACCGACTGCTGCACCGAAAGGCTCTCGCAGTCACTTGCCGAGGGCAGCTCGGGGTATTCGCTTGCCGAAATAGCAGCAATATGGTATTCGGTGCTTCCGCCCAATATCTTCACTTGCAGATTATCATATACTTCAATATCAACGGTATCGCAGCCCATTCTCTTTATAATATCCGCAAACAGCCGCGAATTCAGCACAAAGCTGCCCATATCCTCAGACCTAGCTTCTATCTGCGTTTCAATGCCCATCTCTAAGTCATAGCCCGTAAGCGTCAGCAAATTTCCTTTAAGATCCAGCTTTATACCCTCTAAACACGCTATAGTAGACTTTTCAGCCACCGCTTTTGAAACATTCGTTATCGCCTCATACAGCGTACCCTTTTCACATATAAATCTCATACCGTTAACTTCCTTTCACAATATAATTCATAATGCGTAATTATAAATATCTTCACCAATTTAAACCGTGAGAAACTCTCACCTATCCACTTATTCACAAAAACCATTTTGCTTTCTATCAAACAAATTACAAATTTTAAATATAGTATTAGTAATATGCTCTGTTGAAACAACTCAAACCCCTGATTTTCCCTCTCCCAAAAGGGTTTTCGTCCCTCACTTTTTTCAAACACTTTTCTAACACATCTAACACACCCGAAACCTTTTTCCTCCAAAAAGTTGAAACCGCTTTCAACATACTAAAACAAGTTGTTGATTTCGTTGAAAGTTTCTCTCAAAAAATTTTTTCTTTCTTTTTTTCAACTTGTCTTGTTGAAGTGATAAAATTTTTACATTCGTTTTCTAAACAACATCTTGTTGCATTATGTGTTTAAGCGCACAAAATAGGGCGGCACACTTCAAATCATGTCAATAAATATGTTGAAAACTTTGTTGAAAGTGTTGAAAGACAGCTAAAAATTTTATATTGACAAATAATTTTTTCTGTGCTTCAAAATAAAAATATATTTGTTCATCAAATATCCTTATTTTGTCACTCAGCTCATTTTAAGGTTTTTGATTATATCCCTCACCGTGTCGTTCAGATCGTTGTTCTTCTTCATCATCGCAACAACATCTTTGAAGCCCGTGGTCATCGTCGAGTGATCCCTGTTCAGCTCACTGCCTATCTCTAAGAAAGTCATTCCCTTAACTTCCCTGAGAATGTAAATAGTCACTTTTCTTGCAAGAGAAATAGGCGCGCTGCGGTTTTTAGACCTTATATCTTCGGGCGATACCCCGAACGCCACCGAAATTTCGCTTATTATCCTGTCAACGGTTATCTCAGCCGGGTGGTTGTCGATCTGTATTTCCTTTACCACCCTCTGCGCCATCGATATAGACGGGCTTTCGCTGGTAAATACCGTAAGAGCCTTTATCTTCTTTACCGCGCCCTCCAGCTGTCGAATATTAGTTTTCAGCTTTTCAGCAATAATTCTCGTTACAGGCTCACTCAGCGTCATTCCCAGCTCCTGCGCCTTTTTGTTCAAGATCGCTATCCTGGTTTCAAAATCGGGCGGCTGAATATCCACCTGCATACCGGTAACAAAACGCGAATGCAGCCTGTCCATCAGCTTTGTTATCTTAGAGGGCGGTATGTCGGAAGTCAGAACTATCTGTTTTCCCCTGTTGTATATCTCGTTGAACGTATAGAAAAATTCTTCCTGCGTCGAGTCTTTTCCCGCAATGAACTGCACATCGTCCATAAGCAGAAAGTCAGCATTTCTGAACTTGTCGTGAAAAGCAGCCGTCTCCTTGTTCGTAACAGCCTTTATATATTCGTTTGTGAACTGTTCGCCGGTTATATATATCAGATTCACATCTGGGTAAAGCTTGTGTACCTTGTTTTCAATAGCCTTTATCAGGTGAGTTTTTCCAAGTCCCGAATTTCCGTAAATGAAAAGAGGATTGAAAACGTCTTTATTTTCGTTGTTGTCAAGATCCGATACCGCCGTGCAGAACGCATACGCCAGCTCGTTTGATTTTCCCTTTACAAAGTTGTCGAAAGTCAGTTCTTTGCCGCCGCTCTCGTTCATTATCCTTTCTTCGGCAGCCGTTATCTCTTTGTTTTTAGCTTCCGCTTCTTCTCCGGGCTTTACAAGAATTTTAACATCAACAGCAAAACCCAGTATCTCTTCAAAGGCAATTTTCAGTATGTCGCCGTACTGCGAATAAGCCGTCTTTGCGCTGAAATCCGAATCCGCGTACATTATCGCCGTGCCGTCCTCCAGCTTGTAAGGCTGCAAGGTATTTATCCACATATCATATCCCACACTGCTTATGCCCGGGTCGCTTTTGCAAAAATCCTTTACTTTTTCGACCACATTGGAAAACGAGTTCATATATTTTTCCTTTCCTTGTGCAAAAGCTCATAAACCGTAAAAACATCGGTCAAAACGATATAAAAACAGATAAAAACAAATACTTTCACACAATTATAATTACAAATATCAATACACATATAATTATAACATATTATTTTAAAAATTACAAGCGTTGAAACACAAAAAAATCCCCTCGGCCGCATATTTTACAAAATATTTAACATTCTTGTTTTGAATATCTCACCACAATATATAGTATGTGAAGATGATCTTTATCGGCAAAAGTTGTTCGTTATAAAAAAATTGACACCAAAGCCGCGAAATTTAGTTAAATGTGCAGATAAAAAAGTTTGAAAACGCTCTTGACAAAAGGTATGAAAATGAGTTATAATAGTTTATTGTCAAGGTCTGACAGCCGTAAAAGCGGTGTGTAAGTAAAGACATGAATGACGTATTTTTTGTAAGATACGGTTTTATATATCCGAAAGGGGGATAATACTAATGAAAAGAACATATCAGCCTAAGAAGCTCCAGAGGAAAAGAGAGCACGGTTTCAGAAAGAGAATGGCTACAAGAAACGGACGCAAGATCCTTTCAAGAAGAAGAGCAAAGGGTAGAGCAAGTCTGACCTACTAAAAACGCTGACCACCCTATACCAAGCAAAGATTTTTGGTATGGTGGTCTTTTTGTTAAGTGTATCGTTTTTTACTAAAGGATAATATTTTTGAGAATGCTTTTTACAGACGTTATAAAAGAAAGCAAGGTATTTTCTTCTTGCTATAAAGCAAAATATGTATCATGCTCTTTTGCGGTGTGCTATTTTAAGAGAAACAAAACGGCTATTAACAGGTTTGGGATCACCGCAGGCAAAAAGATAGGCGGAGCGGTGCAGCGCAACAGAGCTAAAAGAATAATACGCGCCGCCTACAGAAATTGCGAAAAATATGTGCCTATAGGGTATGATATGGTGTTCGTGGCAAGAAAAGAGATACTTGAAAAAAAGACAAGCGACTTAGAGTGGTTCATTATGAAAAGAGTGATACCCTCTGTAAACAGCGCCGCCGCAAATGCGGAAAAACAAAAGTAACAATGTTTAGAAAATTATTTCAGCTGCCAGTGCGGTTTTACAGAAAATTTATAAGCCCGTTAAAAATGAAGCCCTGCTGTAAATATTACCCTACCTGCTCTGCCTATGCTTTGCAGGCTTATGAAAAGCACGGCGTTATAAAAGGTACTGTTCTTTCGGTGTGGAGAATTTTAAGATGCAACCCGTGGTCGAAAGGCGGCTACGACCCCGTACCCGAAGAATATAAACTTTTCGGCAGCTTTTATACAAAATTCAGGAGAAGATAATAATGTTCAGATTGATAGCTATCCCACTGGGATTACTTATGGAGCTTTGCTATAAGCTGATAAAAGACTACGGTCTCGCACTGCTCGTGTTTACTATACTTATAAAGATAATACTTCTGCCTCTGCAAATAAAGCAGCAGAAAAGCACAGCAAAAATGCAAAGGTATCAGCCCGAGATAGAGAAGATCAGAAAAAAGTACGGCAAGAATAACGAGCAAATGCAGCAAAAGCTCGCAGAGTTTTATGCCAAAGAGGGCGTGAGCCCTGCCGGCAGCTGCCTGCCCATGATAATCTCTATGCTGGTGCTTTTCTCACTTATAAATGTTGTGTATCAGCCTATATACTATGTTTTGAACGATATAGACAACGGCAAGATAGACAGAGCCTCAAACATCGTTTCTTCGCTGTATACTGTGTGCTACGATATCAAAGACAACGAGATAGACTTTGAAAAGCTTGTCGCCATGTATGATGCGGATAATAATAGTGAACTTTCCGATGAAGAAAAAGATACTATGATAAATGCCCTCAACGAAAACAAAGTCACCGATAAAGAGGGCAAGGAGTATAATTTCAAATCAACTTCTTCTATCAAAGAAGCGGAAATAGACGACAAGAAATATTCCGCCAAAGAGCAGATAACTAAAGCAGTAGAAGCCCTTATGATGTACAGAGACGAGAGCAATTCTCTCTACAGCTATATGATAGACGAAAGTAAGGTATCAAAGCAGCTTCGCGCCAGACCCGAGCTTGTTGTCATAAATATCATAAAAGACGGCTACACACAGCCTTTTGAGAAGATAGACAGCAAACTTGTCTCCGAAGTTGAAGACTTTAACTATACTCTTTTAGGCTTCGGTCTCGGTGTGTACCCCAGCGTTAAGAATATTACGATCTTAATACCTATAATATCCTTTGTAACGCAGCTTGTATGTACTTTTGTTTCAAACTACTTTACAAAGAAAAATAACCCCTCCGTGCAAATGGGCGGCGGCATGAAGATGATGATGTATGTAATGCCTCTGTTCTCGCTGTTCATAGCGTTCGGCTTCCCTGCGGGCTTAGGTATCTACTGGATATATTCGGGAATATTCTCTCTCTTGCAGATAATAGTGCTCAATATCGTCTATACGCCCGAAAGAATAGGCAGAATGGTAGACAAAGAAATGGCAAGCAATAAGCATAAAAAGCGCAAGACCATGATGCAGAGAATGCTTGAGATGCAAAATGCCGACGGCACAACAGCCGAGGTAGCAAAACGCCTTAATTATAATAGTAATGATAACGATGATGATGAAAACGGCGAAGAAGAACCCGTGAATAAAAAAGAGCTTTCAAAAGCAGAGCTTAAAGAGCTGCAAAGAAAGAAACTCAACGAAGCAAGAAAACGTATGGCAGAAAAGTACGGCGACGAATACTACGAAGACTGATGAAAAGCCGTTAAATAAGAAAAGGAGTGTAAAGAGTTATGGTAACAAAAGAATTTACCGCAAAAACAGTTGAAGAAGCCAGACAAATGGCAGCCGAGGAGTTCGGCGTTCCGGAAGACAGGATCACAGTCGAAGTGATCGAAGAACCCAAAAAAGGTCTGTTCGGCAAAACAAAAGGCGATGCTAAAATAAAGGCAGGCTATGAGGAGACCAAGACCGACATCGCAAAGGGCTATATAATGGCAATGATAAACGATATGGGCGTTGAAAACGTAACTATCGAAACAGACGAGAGCGAAGACGGCGTAAAGTTTGAGATAGTCGCCGACGGTTTTGAAGAGCTTATCGGCAAAAAGGGCGAGCTTTTAGATGCTTTGCAGTATCTTGCTTCCCTCGCCTGCAATAAGATAAATAAGGAATACTACAGAATTTCTATCGATAGCTGCGGCTTCAGAGAAAAGAGAAAGCAGTACCTTATAGAGCTTACAAAGAAGATAGCCGAAAGCGTCAAGAAAAACGGCAGAACTTCCGCTTTAGAGCCTATGAATCCCTATGAAAGACGTATCGTACACGCCACAGTTTCAGAGATAGAGGGCGTTACTTCAAAGAGCGTCGGCGAAGAACCCTATAGAAAAGTGCTCATAAGCTCTACCGAGAGGAGAGAGAGACGTGGCGACGACCGCAGAGGCGGCAGAAGAAACGGCGGCAGACACCAAAGACCCGTAAAGAGCCTCGATATTTCTACATCTTTTGAGAAAGACTATAAAAAGCCCAAGCCCGAAGATACCATGGAACTCGGCAGCGGCTTGTATTCAAAAATTGAGTTTTAACTAATTTAACAAAAACAGCCAAAGAAAAAAGACCGAAGTTTTTCGGTCTTTTTTCTTTATGATAAGTTGTTTAATCTGCACGTTCCATTCTCAAACCTTACTACCAAAACAAAGCCGCCTACCCATACACCACTGGAAGAGTATTCTGTCAGTCATCTTTTCTATACGCCGCCACGCCTTTGCATATTCCATTCTCACGCCTTACTACCAAAAATACACCACCTACCCCCACACCGCTGGAAGAATATTCTGCCAGCACCTCTTTTTTGGTGGTCTGTAGGTGGGTACTAGAGGCAAATAATAAGAAATAAGAAGCAAGAAACGCGTTTTGAAAATTTATACTAAACCATGAAAAAGCAATTTCTTGCCTCTTACTTCTTGTAAACCGCAGGTATGAAAAACTGTAGCAAAGCCTTAAAAATCGTTTCTAACCTCTAACATCTCACTTCTAACCTCTGATAGCGGGCTGCTCCGTCCGCGCTCAAACTTCACCCATTCAAAAACCTCATAAAATTCTGCTTGTTTTCCAAAGCCGTCGTCGTTGGTCTGCCAAGGTCTTCCCTCGCCCCTATCGAGCATTTCACCTCTATGAACGAAAGCTGCTTTCTTGCCTTAGCAGCCGCAAGCTCCCTGTCAAGAACCTCAAAACTGTCAACGCATACAGCGTACCTGTAGCCGCACGCCTTTGCAATGCCTACCATGTCAATGCTGCCTGCCACCGTCGGCATACCGCCAACCGTTTCGTGCGCCGAGTTGTTCACCACAACGTGTATCATGTTTTCGGGAGCGTTCGCGCCTATAACAGCCATGCTTCCCATGTGCATAAGCGCCGCTCCGTCACCATCAATGCACCATACCAGACGATCCGGCTTGTTCAGCGCTACACCCAGAGCTATAGAAGAAGCGTGCCCCATAGAACCCACCGTCAGAAAATCATGTTCGTGCCCCTGACCGAAAGCCTCTCTCAGCTCAAAAAGTTCGCGGCTCAGTTTGCCCGTCGTAGAAATTATCGGGTCGTCACCCGAGATTTGTATAATGTGCTTCACAATTTCTTCTCTCAGCATAGTGTTTTCGTTTTTGTATACCACATTGCCGTCGTATTTCAGCGCACCCTTGCGAACTACAAACGCCACCTGCTTTCCCTTTGCAAGCTCCTCTCTGAAACCGTCCATGACCTCTTTCAGCTCCTCCTCGGTCGTGTCCGCGCTTATTATCGAGGAGCGTATGTCCATGTCGCTTAGCAGCTTTACCGTAACTTCGCCTTGATATATGTGCTGCGGCTCGTCATGAACGCCGGGTTCGCCGCGCCAGCCAACAATAAATATCATCGGTATCGCGTAAACCTTGTCGTTCAGCAGCGATGCCACAGGGTTTATTATGTTGCCCTCTCCGCTGTTCTGCATATATACCACAGGCACTTTTCCCGTGGCAAGATGATACCCTGCCGCCAAAGCCGTGCAGTTGCCCTCGTTCGCAGCAATAATGTGGTGCTCCTTGTCAATGCCGTATGTGTCTATAAGATAGTTGCACAGCGCTTTCAGCTGACTGTCAGGCACACCCGTGTAAAACTGCGCGCCTATAATGTTTACCAAACTTTCAACTTTCATTTTTTTCACCTTGTCTGTAATTATTTCAGTATCTCTCCGTACAGCATTTCAATAACTTCGCTGTCCAGTTTTATCGGGTGGTTTTTAAGCCTCTCTGCGTTCACAGAGCGCGTTAAAAGCTTTAGTTCCTCGCCATTTTTGATTGTCGGTCTTTCAAGACCCAACTCTTTCACAAGCTTTGAAAACTTCTCTGCCGCCTCTTTCGGCGTATCGCACCCCATAGCAGAAGCTATTTCGCACAGGGTGTTTTTCAGATATTCTTCACCCCTGCCGTCAATGCATCTGTCAGTGTTTTCTGTAATGTACCAAAAAAGCCGCTCAACGCACAAAGCCGCTGCGTGCCCGTGCGCTATGCCGTAAAGGCTCGTCAGCTTGTAGCACATTGCATGGCCTGCCGTCGTCTGCGTAATGTTAATAGCCTTTCCCGAAGTGTTCGCAGCCGCCAGCATATTTGCATTGCCGCCGTCATCGTTTGCAAGATAGCTGTCCTTGCAGTCAAGTATCTCCTTTATCGCGCTTTTAGAATACTGCTTGCTTTCTTCCGTAGAATTTACCGACCACCAAGACTCCACCGCATGGCAAAAAGCATCCATCATAGTGGCTTTTTTCTGATATATAGGCAAAGTTTTCAGCACGCTTGAATCAAACAGCACCGCCGACGGTATGCAGCTTTCGTGCGTTACCGACTGCTTCTCTCCGTCTTTGTATATAACAGCATACCTTGTTGCCTCGCTGCCCGTTCCCGCAGTCGTCGGTACTGCAAACAGCGGCACATCATTCGGTATTATCGCCTGCTCTGTGTAACAGCCGTCCGCCCTGTCCATTTTGCAGTAAAGCTTTATGCATTTTGCAACATCGATAGCGCTTCCGCCGCCCACCGCCGCTATAAGAGAGCATTTTTCTTTATTGAAAATTCCAACTCCCTTTTCTACAGAATCATACAAAGGGTTCGGCTTAAAGTCAGAAAACCGCACTACATCTATCCCTAAACGCTCTTTCAGCGCGCTAAAGTATCCGTTGATCTTCAGAAAACCTATAGCCCCGTCGCATACCAGCAGTATCTTTTCAACGCCGTTTTGCTTTTGCCTTGTAAAATATCCGTCAAGTATTTCATAGCTTCCGTTGGCGGTCATTATCTCCTGCATCTCAGTTTTCCTCCGGTATAAGGGTGATTATCTCTTTGAACGGCATACAAATGTCGTCGCATTCTTTCGCTCTGTGATGTTCCAGTATCATCTTCGCCGCGTTCTGCATCGCCGGGAAGCCCGTCCTCGTCAGCTGATTTGCGTAAATAACAACATTTACACCGCGCTCCTTGAATTCTTCCTCCGTCACCGTGTTGAACGAAGTCGGAACAACAACTATCGGCGTGGTCTTGTCTTTCTCGCGGAAAAGCTCAACGAACTTGAATATTTCATCGGGCTCTTTCTTTCTGCTGTGTATCATAATAGCGTCTGCGCCTGCATCGGTAAACGCAAAAGCCCTCTCCAAAGCGTCGTCCATGCCTCTTTCCAGAATAAGGCTCTCTATCCTCGCGCATATCATGAAATCAGCCGTTTTCTGTGCCTTTTTGCCTGCCCTTATCTTCTCGCAGAAATCGGGTATGTCTGCCTGAGTCTGCTTTACCTCCGTGCCGAAAAGGCTGTTCTTTTTCAGACCCGTCTTGTCCTCTATAATAACCATCGAAACGCCCATGCGCTCCAGCGTTTTTACAGTGTATACAAAATGCTCCGTCAGTCCGCCCGTGTCACCGTCAAATATTATCGGCTTCGTCGTAACTTCCATAATGTCGTCTATCGTCCTGAAACGCGAGGTCATGTCAACCAGCTCAATGTCAGGCTTGCCTTTTGCCGTGCTGTCGCAAAGCGAGCTTATCCACATAGCGTCAAACTGCCTCGCTCCGCCGTCCTGATAAACCACCGTGTTCTCCGCAATAAGACCCGTAAGTCCGCTGTGTGCTTCTATCGCAGTTATTGTGCCTTTCATAGCAATAGCCTTTTTCAGCCTGCCCCTGCGCATATCCGGCATAGAAAGATCAGCCCTTGCCCTCTTTTCAAGCTCCTTGAATTTGTCGCCCGATGAGTACGGAAATTCTACCAGCCTGCCGCCGTATTGAGCCAGAACAGACGTCACTTCATCGCGTATAGGTCTTTGAAATCCCTCCGTCCAGTCGTCGCCGTGTACAACAAAATCGGGGCGCAGCTTTTCAAGATTTTCTCTGTAGCTCAGGGTCTTCTGCTCCACAACATCGTGAACACCGCTTATGCTTTCAAACATAGCCTTTCTTTCCGAAAACGGCAAAAGCGGGAACCTCTTGTAGCTTGCCACAGCCTCGTCCGAAAGTACGCCTATAGTCAGCTTTCCAAGGCGAGCGGCTTTCTTTATTATAGAGATGTGACCGCTGTGTATCATGTCGGTCGAAAAGCACATATAAACTTTTCTGTTCTCTATCTCTTTCAGCTTTGAAGATACCACCGCCAGATCGCTCGGGTCGTCTATCTCAGCGCACAGCCTGTCGGTAAAGTCCAAAGGATAAATGTTTTTGCCCTCCAGCTCGTTCAGAGCGTTTTCAGCATAGCACTTTTTCTTTGCCTCGTCGCCGCTCTCGCAGTAAGCCTCAATAGCTCCCAGCCACCTGTTCCAGTCGTCTTTCATAAGCTTGTAAAGAGGCTGCGCCGCATATGCATCGTTGAAAAACTCAATGCCTACTTTTTCTATCTTTCCGTCCTTTATTACCGCCTTGAAGTCCTTTTCGGGCAAAGGCAAAGTCGAGCTTACCGTCATGCAGCTGTTCTCGCTCTCTATAACTTCGTCAAATACCGAGTTTTCAAAAACAAGGTCGCCGTGCATCAGCAGTACGTCTTTGTCTTTCAGATATTCGCGCGCGCAGTATATTGAGTAAATGTAATTCGTCTTGTCGTAAACAGGGTTTTTAACGAACGTTATCTTTACCGGCATATCCAGCTCTTTGCAGTAATTTGCCAGAACGCCGTCAAACGCGCCCGTCGTCATAACTACTTCTTCAATGCCTGCATCAGAAATAAGTTTCAGCTGCCTGCTCAGTATAGTCTCCTTGCCGGAAATTTCCGTCATGCATTTCGGGTGTTCCGAAGTCAGTACACCCATGCGGCTGCCAAGCCCCGAATTGAGGATCAATGCGATCATTTTGTAAAACTCCTTTGTTTTTTATTCGAGTATGCATAATATACCATTATAAGTTATAGTATATCACATAAAGATGTATTTTTCAATAGGCGGCAATATAATTTTTTAATACTTTCATCATTTGTGTACCGCCGCTCTTGACTATTTGACTAAAATGTAGTATAATAAAATGTAAATATTTTTGAAAAGAGGTGTGGCAGTTGGGCAAAGTGATCGCCGTTTCAAACCAGAAAGGCGGCGTGGGCAAGACCACCACCGTCGTAAATCTCGCGGCAGCGCTGGGTCTTAAAGGCAAAAAAGTGCTTATCATCGACCTCGATCCGCAGGGAAATACCACCACCAGCCTCGGCGTTTCTAAAAAAAGTATACGCTATACCTCTTATGACGTTCTGGTAGAGCAGTGCAAAGCGTTTGAAGCTGTAGTTTCAACGCAGTTTCGCGGAATCAGTATTATTCCTGCCACAAAAGACTTAGCAGGCGCAGCGGTAGAGCTAATTGATGAGAAAGACAGAGCAAGTTTTCTCAAAATGCAGCTTGCCGATGTTCGCGATGACTATGACTTTGTGCTTATAGACTGCGCACCGTCGCTCGATATTATTACAGTAAATGCTCTGACCGCCGCAGACTCCGCTCTGATACCTATACAGTGTGAATTTTTGTCGCTAGAGGGTCTGTCGGAGCTTATAGATACCATTAAAAGAATACGCAAAAGCAGCAACCCCGAGCTTAAAGTCGAGGGCATACTGTATACCATGTATGTCGGCAGATATAAGCTTACAGAGCAGGTGGCAGCGGAAGTAGATAAATATTTCAAAAAAGATGTTTTCAATACCGTCATACCGCGCAGCGTAGCCATTTCAGAAGCGCCAAGTTTCGGTATGCCTATAATGTATTACGATAAAAAGTCCAAAGGCGCAAAAGCCTATGAAGAACTCGCAAAAGAAATTCTTAAACGGGAAAAAGGTACGGTGAGAAATTAGCGCATGAAAAAGAAGAAACTGGGAAAAGGTCTTAATGCCCTGCTGGAACTTTACGACGATGCAGAAGAAACAGCAGCCGATGAAAATATCGAAAACAGTGAAGATACAAGTGCCGATAAAGGCGTAATGATGCTGAGAACTTCGCTTATCGAGCCCGACAGAAAACAGCCGAGAACAAATTTTGACGAAGATGCAATAGAGCAGCTCGCGCAGTCATTGCAGCAGCACGGAATGTTGCAGCCGATACTGGTGAGAAAGAGCGGCGAGAGCTATAAAATAGTCGCAGGGGAGCGGCGTTGGCGAGCGGCTATGAAAGCAGGGATAAAGGAAGTTCCCACAATTGTCAGAGAGCTTGACGACCTGCAAGCCGCCCAGATAGCGCTTATAGAGAATCTGCAAAGAGAGAGCCTCGACCCTATCGAAGAAGCCGCGGGTTATAAGCGCCTGTCGGAAGAATTTTCAATGACACAGGAGCAGATAGCCGAAAGGGTCTCAAAGCCGCGTTCGGTCGTCGCAAATGCGCTGAGATTGCTGGAGCTGCCCGAAAGCGTGCAAAAAATGCTGTCGAATGGCGATATTTCGGTAGGTCATGCAAAGGTGCTTGCCGGGGTCGCAGATAAAGAAAAGTGTGCCGCACTGGCGCAGAAAGCCAAAGAAGAAAAGCTCACCGTCCGCGCGCTTGAAGCACTGCTGGCAGCCGAGGGCAAAGAGCCGAAAAAGCCGCAGGCAAAGGGTTTTGTCAGCAAAGACCCCTATGTCAGCGAGCTTGAAATTGCAATGAAGAAGCTGACGGGTGCAGCGGTAAAGGTAAAGCAGCAAAAGGGCGGCGTGCAAAGGCTGGAGATAGAGTTCAAAAACATGGAAGAGCTAAAAAGTTTCGCCTCACGCCTCGCAGTGAGTACGGAAGTAGAAGAGTAATTTTGCTGCTTGCACAGCAAAATAGTGAATAGTGAATAATGAATAGTGAATAGTTAAGGAGCGGCTTACGCCGCATATCTTAAAAGCTTGTCAAGAAAGGAAAAGTTTTCGATCGACCCTTTTTCAAAAGGGTCGTCAGGTCGAGGGTGAAACCCTCGTCGCCGTCCGCAGACGGCGAAACTCCCATACGGCAGGCGCTCCGCAAAGGGTGAATTGAAAAACAGTCCTGTGGACTGTTTTTCAAGAGGGAACGACCTGCAAGAGAGGGCGTTCCCTTTGAAAAGACCTTAACTCTCTTTTCGCGTTCCATTCTGGAACGCCAAACAGTGTGAGAAAATCCTAACATCTTGCCTCTTGCCTCTAGTTTTCTTGCTTCTAATAGCTGAGCCTCTCCTTTGAGAAGATTTGAGTAATTTTCCCTGCGCGCGCGTGCGCAATAGCTTTGTAAAAAGTTTGCGCTGTTGCTTCACAATAGCTGCCAATACCCTAACAACCTACCACCCACCCCAATTTCCCATGCCACCCCACGCGCCGATGGAAGAATATCCTGCCAACCACTTCTCTTTGGGCGTTATGGGGCATGGTATATAAAAACTTATCAATAATTGTGTAAATCGCAGTACGGATAAGCTCAAATTTCTTGCCTCTTGCATCTATCTAAACCGCAGGAGTGGCAAGCTTGCACGAAGACAGAAAAAGACTTTTCTAACCTCTAACATCTCACCTCTTAAATTGGGCAGCGCCGCGCTAACTTAGTAAAAATCGCAAAAGAAAAATATCCCACAAAGGTTTATAAAATATTGATCTAACAGGAAAGGCGATGTAATTGTAAAAATGCTGGATATCAAATTTTTAAGAAACAACCCCAATGTAGTAAAAGAAAACATCAAGAAAAAATTTCAGGACGAAAAACTCCCCATGGTCGACGAGGTGATAAAGCTCGACAGTGAGTACCGCGCCGCCAAAACACGCTGCGATGAGCTGAGAAATCAGCGCAACGTCCTCAGCAAACAGATAGGCGGTCTTATGGCAAAAGGTCAGAAAGATGAGGCTGAAAACGTAAAAGCGCAGGTAAAAGCCGCCGCCGAGGAGCTCGCATCACTTGAGGAAAAAGAAGTGCAGCTGGAGGCGGATATCCGCAAAATAATGCTTGTTTTGCCAAACATCATTGACGACAGCGTGCCTATAGGCAAGGACGACAGCGAGAATGTAGAGCGCGAACGATTCGGCGAACCGAAAGTGCCCGACTTTGAAGTCCCCTATCACGTTGACATAATGGAGAACCTCAGCGGCATAGACCTCGATGCAGCCAGAAAAACCAGCGGCAACGGCTTCTATTACCTCATGGGCGACATCGCGCGCCTCCACTCCGCTATTCTTTCGTATGCAAGAGATTTCATGATAGACCGCGGCTTTACCTATTTCATACCGCCTTATATGATCCGCAGCGAGGTAGTAACGGGCGTTATGAGCTTTGCCGAAATGGAAAACATGATGTATAAAATAGAGGGCGAGGATCTCTACCTTATCGGTACTTCCGAACACTCCATGATAGGCAGATTTATCGACAGCATACTCGATGAGAGCAAACTGCCCTACTGCCTTACAAGCTATTCGCCCTGTTTCAGAAAAGAAGTCGGCGCGCACGGCATAGAGGAACGCGGCGTCTACCGCATACACCAGTTTGAAAAGCAGGAAATGATAGTCGTCTGCAAGCCCGAGGACAGCATGATGTGGTTCGATAAGCTGTGGCAGAATACGGTCGATTTCTTCCGCACGCTCGATATTCCCGTAAGAACGCTCGAATGCTGCTCAGGCGACCTTGCCGACCTTAAAGTAAAAAGCTGCGATGTTGAAGCGTGGTCGCCAAGGCAGAAGAAGTATTTTGAAGTCGGTTCATGTTCCAACCTCGGCGATGCGCAAGCAAGAAGACTCGGCATACGCGTAAGGGGCGAAAACGGCGAAAAATATCTCGCTCATACTCTTAATAATACAGTTGTAGCTCCGCCGAGAATGTTGATAGCTTTCCTTGAAAACAACCTCAACGCCGACGGCAGCATAAATATCCCCGAGCCTCTCAGAATGTATATGGGCGGCAAGGACAAAATAACAAAATGAGTATCTTTAAAATTACCTTGCTGGCAAGCAAATGGTCGGCAATCGGTGCGTTCGCAGTAAAAGCTGTTGTAGTAATGGCTCTGATAGCTCTCGCAGCAGTCGCAACACCGCATATCGCAAAATTTGTGGACAAGCACCGCAAACCCGAAAAGCCCAAAGAAGACGACGGAGTTCACAGCGCACAAAATGTGCGCGGCATTTTCGATGCAAGCAAGGAAGATGACTTCGACCCCAACTATAAGATTTACAATACAGACATTTACGGAGTTGATAAAAAGCATGGCAAAAAACAACGGTAAAATGGTAGAGGCTATCACCTCTATGGACGACGATTTCGCGCAGTGGTATACGGACATATGCAAAAAAGCAGAGCTCGTAGAGTATACCAGCGTAAAGGGCTGTATGGTCATTCGCCCCTACGGCTACGCGATATGGGAAAATATTCAGAAAATTCTTGACGGTATGTTCAAAGAGACAGGACACGAGAATGTGTGTATGCCTATGTTCATACCCGAAAGCCTCTTGCAGAAAGAGAAAGACCATGTAGAAGGCTTCGCGCCCGAGGTCGCATGGGTAACGCACGGCGGCAGCGAAAAACTTGAAGAAAGACTTTGCGTCCGCCCCACTTCCGAAACTCTTTTCTGCGAGCATTACGCTAATATCGTTCATTCCTACCGCGACCTGCCCAAGCTGTATAACCAGTGGGTAAGCGTTGTAAGGTGGGAAAAAACTACACGTCCTTTCTTGCGCTCGAGGGAGTTTTTGTGGCAGGAGGGTCATACCATTCACGCCACCGCCGAAGAAGCAATTGCAGAAACAGAAAAAATGCTCGATGTCTATGCCGAGTTTTGTGAAAAGCACCTGTGTATGCCCGTTATTAAAGGCAGAAAGACCGAGAGCGATAAGTTCGCAGGGGCGGTCGCTACCTACGCTATAGAAGCCCTTATGCACGACGGCAAAGCTTTGCAGGCAGGCACTTCGCATTATTTCGGCGACGGCTTTGCTAAGGCTTTTAATATTCAGTATACAGATAAAGATAATACGCTTAAATACCCCCACCAGACCTCGTGGGGTATGACTACAAGGCTCATAGGCGCAGTTATCATGACTCACGGCGATAACAGCGGTCTTGTTCTGCCGCCCGACGTTGCGCCGATACAGGTAGTTATTGTGCCCATAGCCCAGCATAAAGAGGGAGTTTTAGAAAAAGCAAACGAGCTTTTGCAGATACTTAAAGCGCAGGGTCTTCGTGTAAAACTTGACGACAGCGATAACTCACCCGGCTGGAAGTTTGCAGAGTATGAAATGAAAGGCGTTCCGCTGCGTGTGGAGATAGGTCCTAAGGATATAGAGAATGACAAGTGCGTCTGCGCCGTAAGATACAGCGGTGAAAAGAGAGATGTAGCTCTTGCAGATCTTGCCGATACCGTTGCAGAACTTCTTGAAAAAGAGATACCGCAGGGTATGTATAAAAAGGCGGAAGAAAACCGCGAGAGAAGAACATATAAATGTACGAGTACCGATGAAATGAAGAAAGTGCTTGAAGAAAAAGGCGACGGCTTTATCAAGGCGATGTGGTGCGGCAGCGAGGAGTGCGAAGATAAGGTAAAAGAGCTTACCGGCGCAGGTTCGCGCTGCATACCCAACGAGCAGGAACATATAGCAGACACTTGCGTGTGCTGCGGCAAGAAAGCGGATAAAATGGTTTTGTGGGGTAAAGCCTACTAGATGCAGAAATAGTGAATAGTGAATAACGAATAATGAATAGTGAATAGTTAAGGAGCGGCTTACGCCGCGTATCTTAAATTCATGTCAAGAAACTAAAAGTTTTCAATTGACCTCTTTTTTACAGTTGCTTCGCAACTGCCAAGGCTTGCATGGGTCGTAGCGTTCGCAAGCGACCGCCGGCAGAGCCCCACAAATACAACGTGCGCCCTGCAAGAGAGGGCGTTCCCTAATGAGAAGTCACATCAAATTTTCCGCGTTCTCTTAGAGAACGCCAAGCCAAGTGAGATAACCCAACATCTTGCCTCTTGCCTCTCGTTATCTTGCTTCATTATCTTGTTTCTCGAAAGTAGAATAACATACTATGTAAAATAAACGATCAAAAAAGGAGTACTAAACTATGGCAGAAGTAAACAACAATCAACAGCTGGTAGTCGATAATGACGCGCTTGTGGCAGCGATACAGGATCTCAAACAGGACAGATCCGATGAAAAATTCAATCTGGTCGCAAAGCTCATTCAAAAGGGCAACTTTGTCTGCCCCGCAAGAATGGTGGAAAACACCGAAGCAGTCGAAAAAGAAGACGGCAAAGTAGCCCTTGAAAACAAGAGAAGCTTCAATATGCACGTCCTCAAAAATAACGACGGCAAAAAGTACATGGCAGTTTTCACCTCGCGCGAGGAGATAGACAGCGAGAAAAACACCGGCATCATTTCTTCCGAAAGGTATCTGGTAATGAACGTTGTCATGCTAATGGCTGCGTTCAATAAGCCCGACTGCGACCTTGACGGCATAGTTATCGACCCGTTCACCAACAATTTTGCCGTTCCTAAAGGCATACTTGCCCAGATGGCAGACAGCGAGATATTTACCCCCAAGCCCAACGAGCAGGTCAAAGTCACCGTTCCCGGCAAGTACCCCGACGGCTTCATTGAGACCATTCGTGAAAAGCTCGATGAATATGGCAGAGTAGATCAGCTTTTCGTGCTTATCCTTGAAAGAACGAATAAGGCAAAAAGCCTTATGCTGATAGTTGACAGCAGCGAGGATAAAGAAGCCATGAAAGAGATCTTCCAGAAGCTTTCCGAGATAGCCGCGCCGTTCACGCAGGGTATGCACCTTATGTTCGTGCCTTACAGCGATAATTTCGCCCAAACGGTAACGAGCAACAGACTGCCCGTATACAGAAAGTAAAGTAATTTATAATAAGGAGTGTTCTATATGCCCGAAAATAAAAAGCTGTTTACAAAAGAAGCCTATCAGGATCTTGTTGACGATCTTGAATACTTAAAGACCGTCAGATCCCGTGAAGTGGCTGAAAAACTTAAAGAAGCCCGTTCGTTCGGCGACCTTTCGGAAAATGCCGAGTATGATGCCGCAAAAGACGAGCAGGCAGCTCTCGAAAGCGAGATAAAAGAAAAAGAATATCAGCTCAGTATAGCAGTGATAGTTAACGAGAGCGATATAAACGAAAACGAGGTCAATCTTGGCTCTCGCGTAGTCCTCAAAGACCGCAGCGACGGCTCACTTGAAACGTATATAATAGATTCATCTTCAAAATCCGACCCCGAAAACGGCATAATATCCGATGAATCCCCCGTAGGCAGAGCCGCCATGCACTCCAAAGTAGGAGATGTGTTTGACGTAAATACCCCTATGGGAATAGTAGAATTTGAAGTTATGGAAGTTTCGAGAGAAACGAAAGGAAGAAAGTAAATGAGTGACATCAGCGAGCAGATCCTCCCCGAGGAGGAAGAACTTACCGCCGAGGAATTAAGTACCTATAAGAAGATAAGAATGGATAAGCTGAGCGACCTTAAAGCCGCAGGCAAAGACCCGTTCGCAATTACAAAGTACGACGTTACAACAAATACCGCCGCCGCCAAGGCAGAGTATGAAACGCTCGAAGCGCGCGTAAAAGCCGATTGCGGCGAAGACGAGCAGCTTTTGAAAGAAAAGCTCGAAGCCGAAAGAACTACCGTGCGCTTAGCAGGCAGGATCATGTCGCGCCGCGATATGGGCAAGGCTAATTTTATAGACCTTTTAGATGCCAAAGGCAGGATACAGGTCTATGTCCGCCTAAATGAGATAGGAGAAGAAAATTTTGCCGACTTCAAAAAGTGGGATATAGGCGATATCGCAGGCGTTGAGGGCTTTGTTTTCCGTACACGCAGGGGCGAAATTTCCCTCCACGCTACCGGCATAACCCTGCTTTCAAAATCGCTTGCCCCACTGCCCGAAAAGTGGCACGGCCTTAAAAATCAGGATATGCGCTACCGCCAGAGATATACAGACCTCATCTGTAATCCGCAGGTGCGCGATACTTTCGTAAAACGCTCTAAAATAATAGCTTCTATCCGCAGATTTTTAGACGGCAGAGGCTTTATGGAAGTCGAAACGCCCATGCTCGTTTCAAACGCAGGCGGTGCGGCTGCCAGACCTTTCGATACCCACTATAACGCTCTCAATGAGGATATAAAGCTGAGAATTTCTTTGGAGCTTTACCTTAAAAGACTTATAGTCGGCGGCCTAGAAAGAGTCTATGAAATAGGCAGAGTTTTCCGCAACGAGGGCGTAGATGCGCGCCATAACCCCGAATTTACCCTTATGGAACTTTATCAGGCGTATACAGATTATCACGGCATGATGGAGCTTACCGAAAGTATGTTCAGATATCTCGCGCGTGAAGTCTGCGGCAGTGATATAGTCAAGTACGGAGAGCTGGAGATAGACTTTGGCAAACCGTTTGAAAGGCTTACCATGACCGAAGCAGTAAAGAAATATTCGGGCGTTGATTTTGATGAGATAGAAACGCTAGAGCAGGCAAGAAAGATAGCCGACGAGCGCCATGTAGAGTATGAGCAGCGGCATAAAAAGGGCGACATTCTTAACCTTTTCTTTGAAGAATTTGCCGAGGAGCACCTCTTGCAGCCAACGTTTATTATGGATCACCCGATAGAGATATCGCCGCTTACCAAGAAAAAGCCCGACGACCCCGAAAAGGTCGAAAGATTTGAACTTTATATAAACGGTTGGGAAATGTGCAACGCCTACTCAGAGCTGAACGACCCCGTTGACCAGAGAGAAAGATTTGTAGAGCAGGAAAAACTGCTCTCGCAGGGCGACGAAGAAGCCAACCGAATTGATGAGGATTTCCTCCACGCGCTGGAGATAGGTATGCCCCCCACAGGCGGCATAGGCTACGGCATCGACAGACTTGTCATGCTGCTTACCAACTCCCCCGCTATCCGCGACGTGCTCCTTTTCCCTACAATGAAATCTTTAGATTAGATAATTTGCTTTGATAATAGGATAAATCGGAATTTATCTGTCTTACCTATTTTTCTTTTGGGGAAAACCTTTCTGAAGAAAGGTTATTCCCCATACCCCTTTCCAAAGACTTTTCCATTGTTTTTGGCGAGGGGTAATTTTCTTTATAAAGCAGCGATAAATTGTATTCTTTATATATCTTTAAACTAAATAATTACCCCTCGCCAAAAATATAGAAGTTTTAGTGAGGGGGTTTGGGGGAAGACCCTTTTTCAAAAGGGTCTCCCCCAAAGAAAGAAAAACTATCGGAGCTTTTGCTGCTCCGATAGCTTTTTTATGCCCATATTCTATTCTATGATACGTTTTATAGTCAGCACATTTTGTTCACCTTTGCGCTCGTATTTCACCTCGTCCATCGTCTTTTTCACCATGTAAATACCCAAGCCGCCCTCCTGCCGCTCCTCCGCCGACAGCGTAACATCGGGGTCTTCTTTTTGCAGTGGGTCAAACGGTATGCCGTTGTCTGTAAACGTCAAACAGGCGCAGAGCGGTTCACCGCCGCTTTCAAAAGTTATCACAGCATCGCCGCCGTCTGGGTATGCGTAACTTGCTATGTTCACAAAAATTTCTTCAGCAGCCGTTTCAAGCTGCTTTTTTGTTTTCTCGGGGCAGCCGAGCCTGTCAAGATGTCCGCCGATAAATTTAATTACCTCTTCAAGATCCTCGGTCTTCGCTTCCACCCTCAGCCTGCGCGCGCCAAAATACTTGAAACACAGCATCGTAATATCGTCAAACTGCGGCGCACCGCCAACAAAATCATCTATGTGCCTGCTGACATTTTTAAGTACCTCATCAGCCGCCGCATCGGGAGCTTCGTTCAGCGCGTCCAGCAGCCTCTGCGTGCCGAAAAGCTCGTTTTGCGTGTTCGCAGCTTCGGTAACTCCGTCAGTGTATACATATAAACTGTCGCCCGGGTAAAGCTGAAATTCATGGTCGCGATATCTTATGCCCTCCATGACTGCCACAGCAGGCGAATGTCTGTATTTTACAAGTTCGTAGCCGCCGCCTGCCCTTTGTATAGCAGGGTGTTCGTGACCAGCGTTTGCAGCTATCCCCTTTCCCGTGTCAAGATCCACTATAGCCAGCCATACCGTAACAAAAAGCTCGGCCTCATTGTTCTCGCACAGCTGCCCGTTCACATAGTCAAGTATCTCTTTCGGCGTGCCGCCCATAAGCGCGCGGTTCTTGATAAGAGTCTTCGCAATAACCATAAACAGCGCCGCAGGTACGCCCTTTCCCGAAACGTCCGCCATAACAAGCGCAAGCCTGTGGTCGTCAAGCATGAAGAAATCGTAAAAGTCGCCGCCGACCTCTTTCGCAGGGTGCATCGCCGCGTAAATGTCAAAATCTTTCCGCTCGGGGAACGCAGGGAAACTGCTCGGCAGCATATCCGCCTGTATCTGCGTCGCAACGCTAAGCTCAGCCCCAATGCGCTCCTTTTCGGCAGTAACTTTTGTAAGGTTCTCAATGTAATCTTTGATGTCCCTCTCCATTTTCAGTATGCTGCCGGAAAGCATTTCTATCTCGTCTTTTGTGCGTATTTTTTCAAGCCGCTGTGATACTTCCGCATCGCTGCCGACAAACTTTTCCGCTTCGTCAGCCACCACGCCGATTGGCTTTACCACAATGCGTACAAACACGGCAACAATTATGATAAGCATAATAAAAGTTACCACGCACGCCGCAATTATAAGCCTCGTTACGAATGAAGAAATATCGCTTTGCAGCGTTGACATAGGTATCTCTACCGCAATAAACGCCACCGTCTCGCCGCCGTATGCCACAGGGTAAGAAGCCGTCATAATAAACCCGAACTGATAGTTGCTGAATATCATCGTGTCCGTGTGTACGCCCGTCTTTGCCGCCTCTATAACGTCAAACCGAAAATCGGGCTGTATCTTGCCGCTTTCGCCAAACCCGAACTGCTCCTCGCTCTTGTAGTAACTGTCCATTATATAGTACATCGGCGCCCAGTCGTCAGCGGTCTCCTCGCTGTAGTTTTCCAGAGCATCCATGTCAAAAACGCTCACATAAATGTCGTTTGCAGCCATGCTTTTTCGCAGCTTGTCTATCTCCTCCCAAAGCTGCTTGTAACGGGCATTTTCGCACGCCGCCTGAAGCTCTTCTTTTGAAGCCTCGCCGTGGTTGTATCGCGTTACTAAGTCAGCATAACCGCGCATTTCTTCTTCTGTAAAATAACCCGAGGCAGTCTCAGCCACCTGATATGCAACACTGTTGTAATAACGCTTTATCGCCTCGTCGTAAGTCTTGATGCTCACAAAAACAGCCGCCGCCGTAATGCACAGAGCAAGAATAGCCATGCCTATCATTATCTTCGGTGTAAGACCAAACTTTACTCGCATTTTTCGCACTTTTTCAGTATTCCTGCCCATGCTTTTTCAGATACCTCCCCTTTGAAAATGTGCTTTGGCTTGTTGTGTCCGTGGCTGCTGTCAAGTCCGCTTTCCTGTAAAAGTTTTGTGTACTTTGTATTATCAAGAATTAAAATGCGCGGAGCGCCCAGCTCTTTAAGGTTTCGCAGGTCTGCATAGTCCTTGTTGTAATTACAAAGTTTTTCGTCCAAAAATTCGGACAGTTTATCCTCCGTTATGCCGCTGCCTCCGGTAATCGTTGCCGCCGCCAGATATTTCCCCGGCAGAGTATCAAAGCACGCCCCGAAGCAGTAATTTTTAATATAAACGCCCCTCTCGCGCAAGCTGAATACAGCCTTTTCAAGCTGGCGCATATCGTATTTTTCACCTGCAATGTTGAGCGCCTGCGACTTGCGGAACTGAAACTCCATAACAGGGCTTTCCCCAATGAAGCCGACAATTTTCACCACATCGCCCAGCCTGTAGCGGTATAACCCCGAAAAATTCGTTATCACAGGTTCATACATCTCGCCGACTTTCAGCTCATGCGGCAGCAGTATCTCACCCTCATACGACTGCGGCAAAAACTCAAAAAAGGCGTTCTGCGGCAATAAAACATAACCGTAGCTGTCAGTCGCGGCAGGCGTGCCTATGTAGCATTCGCTGGCGCAGTAACATAAGTAGTAACGGTGTATTCTTTTACCCAGATACCTGTCAAGCGCCGCCGTCTCGGTCTGATATGCGCGGTTGCTCACACCGCTCACAAGCCTTAGGTCTTTCCACAAACGCTGTGCAATATTTTCAAAGCCATTTTCACACTCACGCTGTACATCGTCAAGCCTGCGCCGCGATACACCCTCTGCTGAAAGCATCTCTCTGCGCTTTTGTGAAAGCCGCACTTTTGGCGGTATAACGCCTTTTCGCATATCGCCCAGTATCTCGCGCCAGTTCTCCTCCAGGCAGCCGAAAAAGTTCACCAGCTCGTAAAGAAACTGCGATTCCAGCATCGTTATGTCCTCGCACGCCAGCGCCTCCCACAGCTTTGCATAAAGCATATCTTCCTCGCCACTTACAAATATCATATCCCTGCCGCCTGCAAACTGCGACATATCCATGTATCCGCTGTCATAAAGATACCGAAAATAAATTTCAGAAAACAGCGAAACATCAGCGTTTTCACCGTCAAGCCCCGTGCGGAACGAATTTATCAGCAGCCGCTTTCCGCCCAAACTTTTGTACAGCTCATTTTTGTATCTTTCAAAATAGTCCGAATATTTACCCAGCGCAGTGTAAGTCAGCGGTATGTACTTTGAATTTCCCGTCGTGCCCGAAGTGCGGCAAAACCCTGCCACAGGGTAAGCGGTCAGCAAATTTTTTCCGCCCGAAAGCATCTTTTCTATATCTTTCGCATAGTCTTCATATGTTGTTATCGGCACGGCATTTCTGTACATTTTAATACCCTGCAAAGATGAAAACACATGCGCTTTGCCAAACTGCGTTAAAGCGTTGTCAGCCAGTATCTTTTGCAGATTTTCTTCATTTATGTTCTTGGCGTTTTGGCACATCGCCGCCAGCTGCCCGTCAATTGTTTCGGTAAATGGCAACATTTTAATGCTCCTTTTGTCACGTTGCATTTTCAATGTTCAGAATGTCCGTAAATCCCGTTATCTCAAAAACGTCCATTATATCATCGCTTGCATTTTTAATTATCATGCTGCCCTGCTTGTTCATCACTTTCTGCGCCGAAAGCAGCACCCTCAGCCCCGCCGATGATATGTATTCCAGCGCCGAAAAATCAAACTCCAGCTCTTTTATACCTGCAATGCTTGCGCGAAGTACGCTTTCCAGCTGCGGCGCGGTCGTCGTGTCCAGCCTGCCCTCAAGCGCGATCATAAGGCTGTCGCCGTTTTGCTTTTTATCTATGTTCATAAACTTTCTCCTTTAATATTTTTGTCCACCCCTCCGCTTTTGCACGGAGAGGTGGAACAGTGCGTCATATGTTTTTCTTAGTATCTTCGGAAATGTCGGTAGTTTCGCGAATTACTACATTACCGCGCATTGTGCCGCCCGATACCTCTTCCAGCTCTTCGGTCTTTATCTCCTCGGGAGCTTTCACTTCTTTCTTCTCGTCCATTATTCTTCGCCTCCCTTGCCGTTTCTTTTTCTGCTGAACATTACCGCCGCCAGAGCCGCCGCGCTCAGTATCGCAACCGCCGCCGAGGTTCTCTCACCCGTCGCAGGCGAATTTGTGCTGCCCTGTGCGCCGGGCTTTTCTGTGCTTCCGGTATTGTCGTGCTTTTCTTCTTCTTTATCGTCAGTGCCGCCGCTTATTTGAGCCTGCTTGCCAACCGTAACAGTGGCTTCTATCGGTATAAGCACCGCCGACGGCTTAACGTCATAGTTGTTTATGTTGTCTGTAATTCCGTCCGCGTACATCATAGATACCATGTCATACGGTACTGCAAAGCCTTTGAGGGTAGCCTTTCCGTTTGCAGCCGCCACAGGTATGCCGTTTTCATCTAGCGTAACAGCTTCTCCGTCTACAGATACCCATACTATCTTCGTGCGGTTTACATATTCTTCATTGTTCGCGGCTATCTCTCCGCCTATAAGCAGCTGCATATCAAGCACATCGCCTATATTCACATCTTTTGCAAGAGTAATGCTGCCGTCTGTGCCTATCTCGCAAGGCTCAGCCGAAAGTTCTTTCAGCGACTTCATAAAGCTTGCTTCCTCCGCCGTCGCATAAAGCTCGAGTGTCGTGTATGCTCCGGTCGAGTTCTCCGTATCAGTATCCATGTAGAACGTCATGCTGTCCGTTATCGAGCCGTCTTCATTTACAACGCTTTCAAACTTGTCAAAGTCTATATCAGCCGTAACGGTTATCTCGCTGCTTTCTCCGTATGCCAGTGATGAGAGCTTTTTGCTTCCCAGCTGAACGCGCTCGCCGTTTTCGTCTATATAGCCGTATACAATATTTTGTTCACCGCTGTCGATCATCGAATCGTTGCTTATGTTTGCCGTAAGAGTAACCTTGCCGCGGCTTTCTATCTCAGCCGTAAGGTCTGCGGTAACAAGTTCTGCCTCCGCCTTGCCGCCAAGTTCTATGGTATCTATAACGGTATTTCCGCTGAGCAGTCTTACAGTGCCCTTATAGCTTCCGTCCTCGTTCAGCGGCAGAGAAAGTTTTGCAATAAAGCTCTCGCCGCCTGCCAGAGTTACTGATCTTGCATCTGTAACTACTTCTGTCTCGCTGAGCGTAACACTTCCGTCGTCCTGCAAAGTTTCCGTAGTATCATAAGTAACTATCGGGGCTAGTGTTGTAGATGTCACATTGCCGTTTGCATCGCGTATCTCTATCGATAAGTCACCCTTTGAAGACAGCCCCTTGTTTGCAGCGTGTATCACAAATTCTGCCGCCTCGCTGCCGTCCTCGCCTATGACTACATCATCAAGCTCTGCCGATACCAGCTGCGGCGCTTCGGCAGGAACAATGTGCATCATCTTCAGCTGTGCCGAATCCGCTTTCGGTTCGCCGTTTTCGTCAAGCTCCTGACAAACAGCCGTCACATCAAGGCTGCCGTCGTCTGCCACAGCGCAGTCAAACTTGTTTATGTACAAGTCTTTTTCATCGGTCAGCTGAACAGGCAGGCTTATCTCGCCGTTTACAAGGTCTTCCATCGCCGCGAACAGCTGAAGCTCACCATCGCCGTTCGGTACAAACTGCGTCCATACTATGTAGTTGCGGCCGTCTTTCTGCTTTACCTTGTAAGATGTTATAGAAAGCTCCTGCGGCTCTTCATCAGCGCTTTCTTCTCTGTATGCCGAAGCCACTATGCACTCGGGCTCGTAGTTTTCATCTGTAACAGAATCTTCTTCGGTATCTTCTGTGTAGCTCTTGTCAATGTAGTAGTATTCTATGCCTGCCGCCTCTGTCTTTATCAGATGATCGTTCGCCACAAGATCGGTTATATTTATCCGCTTTACAACGCCGTCTTCCAGCCAGTAAAGATACGTCATCTCGCTGCCGTTTGCCGTCTTCAAGCGTTCAAACCGTATGTCGCTTATCTCGGCATTTTTGCTTGTTATCTGTATCGGGTGATGATACTCATCGTCTTTCATGTTGTATATCTGCATATAAAGATTCATATCCCCCGTCTGCTGTGCCATACCGCCCTTGTCCAGCGCGTATGCAAACAAACTCAGGTGATTGTAAGCTATGCTGTCGCCGCCCTTGACTACCGTCTGGCTCATGTCTTTTTCTGTAAATGTCGGCTGCGTGCCGTCTATCCAATAGCCGTTTTCATCGAGTTCTTCGGTCATCTCAACAGTCGGCGCAAGCTGTAAAAATTCCTGTCCGTACCAGTTTTCAACATACTGCGCATACTGAAGCTCGCCCACATTTTCAAGTATCTCATCTTTAGCGGTGCCAGAGTATTCTTCGCTCCACTTATCTTCTGCAAAGTCGTAATTCCTTACCGCTATGAGCTGATAGGGGTTAAGTATATCGCCTACCACTTCACCCTCGTCGGGGTCGCTTATCTCAAATTCGCTCTTGGTGTAGTAAAGCCTCATATACTCCTTGCCGCCGTCTTTGTAGTATACTATCTGCGGCGATGTATCAGCAGCTTTGTCCTCTTTCGTCTCATGCGTAAGAGCCATTACTTCTCCCAGCGTGTCAGTTTCAGCATCGTAAAAACGTCCCGTCAGGTCAAGAGCGTTCAGAGAGCTTGTCAGAGCTTCATCTTTTTCCAGCCTGCGCGATGCATCAGACCACGCTATCAGCCAGCCCTTGCTTCCCGCATTACATATAGTCGGCAGCTGATCTATCGTGCCGTCGTCCTCCAGTAGCTCGGGCGTTGACCATTTCTCTCCGTCAAATACCGTGTAGTATGCGCCCAGAGCGTTTTCAGCGGTTCTTCCCGGCACAGCATCTATAAACACCGTCAGATACTTTCCGCCGCCGATGTCCTGCATCTTCACATCTGCGTTTTCCGCCACACTGTCTTTCAGTACGCTCAAAGCGAGCGCGCGGTTGTCTTCGTCTGCCAAAGCTGTCGGCGAGGTTTCAAACTCAGTCTCCTGCGCCTGTTCAAACTCGCTTATGCTGCTTATCGCAGTCGGAGCGAACAGTATCGCGTTATCAGCCTGTGCCTCCATCTGCATTGAAATGCTCTTAGCCGCATTGCTGTCGCCGTAGTAATAAGTCCATTCGTCTTTCCATACAGGTATCTTAGCTACCAGTATGTGCAAATATACCTTAGGTGCAAGCGATACATATCCCGTGTTCGTCCAGCCCTCGTCGGTGCTGTAAAGCGAATGGTGATCCAGCGTAACGGTCAGCGTTCCTCCCGCGCTTACCGCACCGCCCAGCAAGCCTGCGTTTATATCTCCCGTCGCAGACATATACAGCGTAAGGTCGCCCTCGCTCTTTATCTCTTTTCTTGTCATAAGGTCAAGCGTTGAGTTTTCCGTTATGTAAAACGGCGTGTCAGAAGCGTTGTAGAAATGCCACCTTATGCCCGTAGCTTTGTCTCTGTTTTCGTCCGCGCTCGTAACATCTATCGAGAACGCCAGCGTTACAGGGCCTATAGGCACTTTCCACTCGTTATATAAATGTCCTGCCGCCTGCCCTACCAGAACAAAGTCGCTGAAAACATACTTGCCGTTTTCCTGCAAAACGCAGTCCATTACCGCCCCTGCCTGAATAGAAAGCGAGAACGCGCCGTTGTCATGACCAAACACCGATATCTTGTCCGAAAGACCGCCGTATGTGCCGTTTTTTAGGTTGCCGAAGTTGTTTATTATCTCTTGTTCCTGTTTATATACCTCGGCAGACGAACTATCCTTTTTGTCGCCCAGTCCTAAGAACATCATGTTGTGAACTTTGCCGTCTGTTTCATTTTCAAACGCTCCGTGGTCGTGCGCCATAGAATCTATAACAAAGTCATAGCCTATAGATATGTTGCCCAGAGCCTTCATCAAAGCGTTGTCGCCCTCCTGCTCGTATGCAGGGTAGTTGAACATATACATACCGCTCAGCTTCTCCGCAACTATCAGGCGTGTGTGGCGTTCAAAATAACCAACGCCGTTTTTGTCATAAAGCTTTATAGCAATGGTGTCGCCTACCTGCAAACCGTCTCTTACCGGGTCAACAGGTATGTCTACAGTGTAGTCGTCGCCAAACTGCCCCGATATCTTTATATCGTTTCTAAGCATTCCGTCCTTGTCATAAACAACAACTTCCGCCTTGCCGGGCACAACGCCTGCCCTGCCCGAAGCCGTCATTTTCAGATGATACACAGCGTCTTCCAGAGTCATCACCGATGTCGGCGTTTCAATGTAAACATCTTCATTGTTCATGTTTTTGGCATACTGCTTTTGCAGCACCGTCATCTCGCTTGATATTATCTTCAGCGGATCATCATCGTTCACAACAATAGTCATGTCCTTTTGCGTGTTTTTTGAAACAGCAATGGTGTCCGCCCTCGTCAGCGTGTCCAGCTTCATAAACGCTCCCACCGTCGAGCCTGCCTCAAACTGCGGCTCAATAGTGTAGTTGCCGTCCTTGTCGGTGTATACCGTGTCGTTTCCTGCCGTTATCTGCACTCCCACCGCCGGGAAAGTCTGCGGCTTGGTGTATGAAGTAAACAGCGGTACTTCCTGCAAAGTTACCTTGCCGCTGATGCCCTCGGGGTGTTCGGGTTCCTGTTCAAACTTGAAGTAATAATCTATAACAGTATCGGCGTAATAAGGCTTGAACGCAAACGAATCCCCCGTGACCGTCTTGTATTTGCCGCCGTCGTTCTGATTGCGGTATGTCCAGCGTGTCACAGTCGTAGAATATGTCGTAATGCCGCCTGCTGTGTTCTCCATGTGTATGTAAGCATCGTTTATAGCCGATCTTAAAACGTATGAATTATTCAGCCCTGCAAAACCGTACATATGCTCCTCGTCGGGCAGCTGCAAAGGCGCGCCCACCGCCGAAACGCCTATGTAATTTGTCGGGTCGTTAAGCGCCGCCAGCAAAACCATTCCCACGCCCGAGTTCGCCGCTGTCGCATTATCGGGGTCGTATCTTACCGTAAGTGTCGGCTCGGTAAGGTATGTCCTTACAAGCATTTCGGGCTGAGAAGCGGTAAACTTGTATGTCATAGATGTCGGGTATGCGCCCGTCTTCTGATCTTTTGTATTTGCCTTGCTCTCCAGCTGAGTTTCTCTGCCCTTTTCCACCTTGAACAGCTTTATCGACTGCGGTGAAAATTCCTGCGTTCCCACTCTGCTTGCTGTAATGGTTATGGTGTCTATCTGCTGAACAGTCATAGCATTGCCGCTGCCTGTTTTATAATTGCCAAACCCAATTGCCGACTGATCCTGCGAATCAAACGTCACCTTAGACTTAGCCACCGAGTATACAGGCTTGAATGTCAGCTGATATTTCGCCGTGCGTATAACAGAATCATACTTTTCACGCAGCTTGCTCACATCAGCATAGTTTATAACTCCCGTGCTGTTTATGCTGCCTATCTTCTGATTGCCCACATAAACGTCAAATCCCGTCAGAGATACGCCGCTGATAGTCTGTCCCGGCGTGAGGTTCACAGAGCCTGCCTTGTAAGAAAGCTCCTTTTTCGTGCCCTCTTTCAAAGAAACCTTGCTCAAAGCCGATACGCCGCGGCTCGTCTTTTTATTAGGCGCGGTGTAGTCGTATGCCGTTATGGTCGGGTTCACATTTTGCAGCGTTATAGTGTAGTAAGGCACATATGAATCATACCTCGTCATCTCAAACTGCGCCGTGCGGCAAAGCCCGTCGGTGTTCGCCTTTGTCTGAAAGTATGAATGTATAGTGCTCTGCCTGTATGTAACGTCCACCATATCCGTGTAAGTGGTCGTCTCATACTTCTTTTTGTCTGGCACTTCATGATATACTTTCTGCGAACCGTCTATGTAAAGCGTGCCGTTTTTAGAGTAATACTTTATCAGGCAGTTCTTTGAATATCCCGAAAGTTTTGTATATATCTTTACCTTTGCCGCATGAGCCAGATTATAATATGTGTTAGCCGAATAGCTCGTCTCATTAAGGTTGCTCTTGCTGTGCTTGTATGCTTTCAGAGTATTATTTGAAATATCCACAGGGTATACATCATATTTCACACCCGATACCGTCTCCACCGAAGCAATGGTCATCGGCTTGTCTGCAAACGCTATCGGCACCTGAATATTTTCCATAATGCCCTGCGTCTGCACATTTGCTGTTTCAAGCGGCGCAAGTATCTTGCTTCCGAAGTATATGTCAGTGGTGTCTTTGCCCTGCTGCGTGTTACAGCCCGTTATCTTTACCGAAAACTTCTTGTTCTCGCCCACGCCGCCAAGAATAGGTATCTCAACGCTCTTTTCCGTCTCTCCCGGCATAAAAGCGATCTCAACACCGTCAAGCGGCTCATAGTCTTCCTGTGGCAGCGCAGTATCAGCCACAGTCTGCAATACCGCCCCTGCGTAGTAATCAAGCCCCTGCGTGCGCACTATGGTAACAGTCACAGCCGTGCCGCCCTCGCTTATCGTTATGTCGCTGTCTTTCATTTCAAACATAACGTCCTGCGGCTGCTCGTTGTCTGAAACAGTCACATTATACTGCATCTGTTCGCCCAGCCTGCCGGTAGATGAATTACCCAGCAGCAGCGCAAAATTTTCCTCGCTCTCCGCCTTGCCGTCGTCCTCGATGTGTATAAAAACATTCTTTTCAAACTCGCCCGCCTCAAAATCCAGCGTAAAGCAAGCGCCGTCAACAGCGTTTATTATCTCGTTCTCAGCCTGCACGCTCATCTCTCTCGCAGCATAGTCAATAAGTTCGCCGCGCCAGTTTGTGCTAACAGTTTCTTCGCCCGTCTGCTGCGTGTAAGCCGCGCGCAAACCGCCGCTTTCCTGCGCTTCTTCTGTTTCTTTCGTATCTGTTGCCTCATCGGCAGCCTGCACAGCGGTTTTGTCCTCATCTTTCAGCTCAAAAGGCAGCTTATCCGCGCCGTCTTTCACATAGGCGGTAAAATCCTCACCGTATTTAGCAGTGATGTCGGCAGCCTTTACATCTACCGAAGCCGTCCCGGAAGTATCTCCCAAGCGCACAACTTTAACGGTAATGTCGCTATTCCCTTCTTTAGTTTCCGAAGCCGTGCTGTAAAAAGCAAACGCCCCCTCGGGATAGTCAGCCGCCCTTGCCGCAAGTTCTTCTTTAAGAGCATCGCTTTCCGCGTGTGCATCTTTCACCATGCCGCCAAGCTGTGTTATAGGCATAGCCTGAAAAACAACAGCCGCCGCCAGCAAAGCAGCCAACGCTTTTTTAACAGTTTTTTTCATAGCATATCACCCTTTTGAAAAGATCTATAAAATTCATATTTATCAGTTTACCTGCTGCCTGCTCACAAGCTCTGCAAACAGACCGCCCTTTTCCATAAGCTCGTCGTAAGTGCCGTCCTCGGCTATCTTTCCGCCGTCCAGTACAATTATCCTGTCGCACCGCTTTATAGTCGAGAGCCTGTGCGCTATCACTATCCGCGTGCATTTAAGCCCGTCAAGCGTGTCCGAAATTATCTTCTGTGTAATGTTGTCAAGTGCCGAAGTCGCCTCGTCAAACATAAGTATCTTAGGTTTCTGCGCAATCGCACGCGCAATAAGTATCCTCTGCCGCTGTCCGCCGGAGATCCCTTTGCCGCCCTCTGATATCACCGTATGCATACCCATCGGCATATTTCTTATATCTTCTGCAATTCCTGCTTTTTCGGCGGCAGCCCACGCCTCATCAAGCGTAAGGTTTGGTTCACACAGCGCAATATTTGAGTATATATCCCCCTGAAACAGCCTGCCCTCCTGCAAAACCGAGCCTATCCTCCGCCTCAGCGAGCGCGTATCTATAGATGAAATATCCTTGCCGTCGTAGTAAACTGCGCCTTTCTGCGGCGTTTCAAGCCCGAGCATCAGCCGCATAAGCGTTGATTTTCCGCAGCCGCTTTTGCCTGCCACTGCCACATACTGCCCCGGGCGTATCTTCAGCGAAAGGTCATCGAGCACCGGCGGCATATTTTCCGCGTATCTGAAAGTCACATTGTTAAGCTCCACGCCGCCCGAAATTCTGCTCAGTACCTGTTTTCCCTCGCCCGTCTCGCATTCTTCTTCAAGAATAGGTCTAACTGCCTCCAGCATAGGCGCTATAGAAGCCGCCTTTACAGCAATATCCGAAAGCCCGAAGAACGCGCCCGTCACCATGCCGAATATGCTGTAAAACGCGTAATACTCAGCAGGCGCAACGCCGTTTTCCACCGCAATGCAGTATATAAAAGCAGTTCCGAAAAGCGTTGCGGCAGCGGTAAGAGCAGGGCTCAAAGTCAGAAACAGCGGCGGCCTGTAAAGAAGTTCCGCTCTCTTGGCAAAAAGGCTTCCCCACCTTGCAAACGCCCGTTTTTCCGCTCCTGCCAGCTTTATTTTCTGCACTCCCGAAATAAGCGAAAAGCTCATGCCGCTTTCTTTTGCGGCTAAAACAGTTTCGCGCTTGCTCAAAGCGTACTGCAATAATGCCGCCGTAAGAGAAATGATCAGCGTTACTATAATTATAACAGCCGCAGGTAAAGTCAGCGACGGCGCATAACGCCTTATCTGAAAAATGTATATAAGCGAAAACAACGCCGTAAGCCCCGTTGTGAAAACAGAAGATACCAACGCCGAGCATACATTGTCTAAATACTGTATGCGCCCCGAAAGGTCGCCTGCGCTGTATTTTTTGAAAACTTTAGCAGGCAGCGAGAGCACTCTCATCATAGCCGCCGCCTGAACGTTTACACGCAGTCCGTTTTCCACCGCCGAAGTCATCATCGCCCTCACCGAGCGAAACATCATCGCGCTTATGATAGTGCATACCAAAAATATACCCGTTGATATCAGCAGCCTCATCTTTCCCGATATAAGCACGTCAGAGAAAAGCTTGTGGCTCAAATACGGCGTAAAAAGCCCTATAAGCGTCACAACAAGCGCCGAAAGCGCAAGCAGCGCAATGTCGCAGCCCCTAAGCGTGCCGAAGATGTATTTCAGCAGGTCTTTCACACCCATTTTCCCCGTCGGAAAAGGTCTGTAGAAAAGCAGCGCCTCATCTTCAAAGCCGCTCTGTATCTTTTTGTTTACCTTAACGCGTTTGCCGCTTTCATAGTCTATGCAGGTGTAGCCGCCTTTGGGCAGCACAGCCGCCGCCTTTCCGCCGTTTTTGCCAAAGCATATCATAGGCAGAGCCGCGTCTTTATACCAGCCGTCAGTCAGCTTCACGCGCCTGAACATCACCCCGTGCGGCCTTAAAAGATACTCCAGCTGACTTTCAAGCGTGTCAAACCCCTGCGGTACTTCCTGCGTTTTCAAGTGATAGTATTTAAGTATCTCGTCTATCGCATTTTCAGCGGCGCGGCTGCTGCCAAGCTTATCAAACTCGCGCCTGCCCGACACTGCGCCTGCCATCTGTTCAATGCTTTCTGAAACAGCATCATCGTCGCCCTGACGTCTTTGCCGTATCTGTTCGTCAAACCAGCCCATACCCTACCTCTTTTTATGTATCAGAAACAAGCTGCGCATATCTGCCGCCTTTAGCAAGAAGCTGCTCATGCGTGCCTCGCTGGGCTATCTCGCCGCCGTCCATAACTATTATCTCATCGCAGTCGCGAATGGCAGAGAGCCTGTGCGCGGCAATTATGCAGGTAATGCCCCTGTTCTTTATAGATCTCACAACATCATATTCAGTCTTAGCGTCCAGCGCCGAGGTCGCCTCGTCCATAATTATCATCGTCGGGTCTTGCGCTAAAACTCTCGCTATCTCAATGCGCTGCCGCTGTCCTCCCGAAAGATCGCTTCCGCCCTCTGTAATGCGGTATTGATAGCCGCCCTCGCGCTTCATTATGTCTTCGTGTATCTGCGCATCGCGCGCCGCCATTATAACTTCAAAATCTTCAATAGAATTATCCCACATACGAATGTTCGCGGCTATCGTATCTTCAAAAAGTATTATATCCTGATCCACCACCGCCAGCGAACCCGTAAACACATTTCTGTCTATATCTCCAATGCGCTTGCCGTCAAAAAGTATCTCTCCCTCCCACGGCTGATACAGCCCCGAGATAAGCTTAGATATAGTAGATTTTCCGCAGCCCGAAGCCCCTACTATCGCCACGCTGCTGCCTGCCTTTATATCTAAACTGAAATTCTTTATTATAGGCTTGCCAAGTTTTGAGTAACCGAACGTCACATTTTTTATCTGTATATTTCCCGTCAGCTTGTCGTATTCTTCGCACTCTTTGCCGCGCGCCGAAGTTATGCTGTCGCAGGGGTAATCCATCACATCGTCAACGCGCTGAGTCTCTGCGCGCATCTCCTGTAAGCTCTGTCCTGCATCTATAAGCTGAGAGGCAGGCGAGAAGAATCCGCCTAAAAATCCCTGAAACGCCAGCACCATGCCGACTGTCATATTCCCCAGCATCGCCTCGCGTATGCCCATACAAAGTATCACAGCCGAAAATATCTGCGTCAAAGCCGCCGGCAGCATACCAAGGCAGCTGTTAAGTTTTGCATACTTCACATTCTGCGTGTTCATATCCGCCTGGCAGTCAGCCCACTTCTGAAAATAAGCCGTTTCACTGCCGCTCGCCTTTATGCTTTCTATCATCTCGATCCCGTTTACTGTCATAGCCGCAAGCTTGCCCTTGTCGCGCAGCTGCACTTTTGTAATGTTGATCCTCTTGTCGGCAATTATCTTTGAAAGAAAAAGCTCGGGTATTATCGCCAGAATGCCAATAGCAGCCATAACAGCATTGTATCTTATCATCACCGCAAGATAAAATATCAGCATCAGCATATTCCATATAAGCGGCGCAAACTTCTGCACCAGCGTCAGCGAAATGCGCCCGTTAGCCTCCTGCCTCTGCTGAATATCCCCCGCCATTCTCTGCGAGAAAAATTCCATAGGCAAATGCAGCACTTTCCACATAAAAGCCGCGCTTCCCGAAACCGCTATCTTCCCCCTTATGCGAAGAGAATGTACCTCCCTCACTATCCTGACAGCTGTCTGTAAAATGCACAGCAGCGTGAAAAGCGCTAAAAACGGGTACAGCCACTCGGGGCTTTTCTTTGTCAGCAGCCTGTCCATGAATACCCTTGAAAACGCAGGGCTTATAAGCTCCATAGCCGAGATAAGTATGCTCGTTGCCATAAAAAACGCAAGCGCTTGACCCGTGCTTTTCAGCCGCCCGAGCGCAGATAAAAACATACTTTCCCTCTTGCCGTCGGGCACAAATTTTTCTGTAGGCGCCATTTGCAGGCATATCCCCGTAAAGGAGCGGTCAAATTCTTCTTTGCTTATGCGGCAGCTGCCGCGTTCGGGATCGTTTATATATACCTTGCCTCTGCGTATGCCTTTAAGTACAACAAAATGGTCAAAGTTCCAGTGTATAATGCACGGAAAACACCCGTGAGTCAAAAACATTTCGGGCTCGTATTTATATGCGTGAACTTCCAGCCCGTAGTTTTCAGCCGCCATAGCAATGTTTTTCGCATTTGAGCCATCGCGTGATACGCCGCAGTCACAGCGCACCTTTTCAAGCGGCACCCATTTTTGAAAATAAGCAAGTATCATAGCAAGGCAGGCAGCGCCGCATTCAAGCGTTTCAAGCTGCAATATAACGGGTACGTCAGCCACGCCTTTTGTAATGCATTTTTTCATACGTGTTCTCCGTCAGTTGAATAGAAATTCTATCGGCGATACCGTCTCAGTCGTCACATAAGCCTTGTAAACGCCGTCGCTCAGCGTGGTTTCAGCCTGCGCGGCATATAGCCAGTCGTCTTCTGTGTGACCGCCCAAGTGCAGCGCGTATGCGTTTTCGCTCCCATACTGCTTTGGTTCATCGTCCACTGAAGTTATAGAGACCTCGCTGCCGTCGATCTTTACGGTCATGCCTATATCTATCTCATCGCCGTTTTCTTCGGGAATAAGTATCACAGCTTTGTTGCCGCTCACTATCGCGCTGGTCGTTATCACCGTGTCCAGATGCCCTGCCACAGCCCATATAAGTCCGCCGACAAGCAAAATAGCCGCCGCCGCAATAATTATCCACACCGAGGGTCTGCTTACTTTTATTTGTTCGCCCAAGTTTTCGGGCGTTTTTTCAATACTTTTTTTGCGAAACAGCTCTGCCATGCCGCCTGTCTCCTTTTAAATACTTAACAAGTAAAAAACCGCTATACCACTCAGCCAAAATAGTTTAACGATCTAATATAATATAACGATTCATTTTCACCTATATTATAGTACCAAACCAAGCCTTTTGTCAACAGTTTAGCGAAAATTTCACCCCTTAAAATTGCAAGAAATATTCCCCACAAGATATAGCAGTGGAGAGCCGAACCCGAGCCGCCTCAAAACCCTTGGTGTTGAGGTGCGAAGCAGTTTTTGCAGAGCAGATTTTCGTCAAGACTAGGCGACCGACCGCCGGCATACTTTGTGTATGGCAAGGGAGGGCAACAACGTATGGGCGGAAATATGCCTGCAAAAACCGACTTGGGTGAGGCGATACACTGCTAAATACAAAAAGCAGCCAAGTTTCCTCAGCCGCCTTTCGGTGTTTTCATGTAAGTTAAAATATGTTTATCGTGCGCCATATCATTCTTTCTTCTGCCTGTTAGCAATAATGTATACACCCATGCATATTACCCCCGGCGAGAAGAATAAGATCGCAAACTCTTTGACATACCACGAATCATATACATACTCTTTGAACTCGTCCTCGTCGTCATAATACGTTACGCCCTCCGAGCTTCGCACAGATACCATACCGTACTTTTCTATCCTCATCAAGCCATCGCTCTTTTCCGCGTGTACTCCCATAAGTATCGTTGCGAACAGTGCCGCACCTATCGCAAACAGTATTATAGCCACTATCTTCAGCGGTTTGAATCTCTTTGCAGTGTTGTTGTTTGTACCCATTATTATACTTCCTTTCGTATCCTTATCCGTTCACAGTAGATTCATATTCAAACTGATCGGCGTGCGAGGCTATCTCATCGTTGAACATACTGTCAATATCTTTCCAGCCGTCGCAAACGAAAAATTCCGCGTCCCAGAAATCATACCAGCCGTAGTCCGTCTCAAACCTGCCGTTCTCCTTGTAACCTTTGTCAAGCGCCACCGAAAGCGTGCCGTCGGGCATGATGATCAGGTCGTTATAGCAGTATACAACATAGAAATCATAGCTGCCTGTTTCAAATGTTTCGCCGTCTCCGCCCCTCTTGAATGCCGTAATAGTCATGCTTATCTTATATGCCAGCATTACTTTGTTGCACGGTGCGGGCACAGTGCCGTCGCTTACCGGTTTGTGCAGCTGAAAATAGCAGCCTAAAAACTCCATGCCGTCAAACGTTGTCTGACACTCATCATCATTTTTCCAGTCCGCTGCATCAGCCGTAAATACATCTTCGGCCTGCTTTTTCATCTTGTCCATAGTCTCGCTCGGTATCTCGTCAAGCTTTGTCACGTAAGACGATACATTTTCCACGGGGAATTTCTTGGTTGAATCCCTGTAGCCTTTCTGCTTTCCCTCCGGCGTAACAGTCGCGGTAACGATAACTTCATCGCCCGTCTTAACACCGCTTTGCTTGTCTATAGTAAACTCGGCGATCTTTGTGCCTGCCAGTTTCAGCTCCTCGGGCGTGAAAGTAACCGTGCTGAACGGGTAATTGCCCTCGAAAGTGACCTGCACATTTGCCTGTGAAAACGGGTCTATGCCCTTTTCTTTCTCTTTTTCTTCCTTGCTCTTGCCGCAGCCGCATACCGATATACACATAACACCTGCCAGCAAAAGCACTGCCGCTCTCTTTATAAATTTTGAATATTTCATAACTTTTCCTCCTAAAAATTTTGAACTGTCGGTCGGTAAGACAATGATATTATATCATATTGTCTAAACATTGTCAATGATTTAACTTTCTTTTTACAGTTTGGCAAACATCTGTTCATATATATGGCCTTGTCTTACCCCTATAACTTGTGCTATAGGGGTAAGCGGCGGGCCTGTCATCAGGGCTGAGCAAACACATCTTTGTGCCTGCCGTCTATCATATGTGATCATCTATAATGTCTCCGGTGAAGAAGAGGAATCTGTTCACGTCTTTGAGATACTCATCGGGAACGATGTTTTTCACAAAGCGCGGCTTCTCACTGCGGCGGAATATCCAACTGGAGTACAGCGGCATTTCAAGCATGATGTAGAGCGGCTTGTTTGCCTTTCTCGCAAAATACGCAGCATCATCAGTCGAATTTGCCCCCATGAAAATGGTGGTATCGCAGTTGTTGATGATCGTTTTGCTGCTGTCTCCGTAACCTATCTCCAGCTGCCCCAGCGACTGCAACATCAGTATCGTAGATATGTTTCTTGCGCGAATATTGCTGATAATATTCTCGAAGTTGTCAATGCGGCAGTTTGTCGCAAAGTCATCAAGTATGAACGTTACCGAAGTCGGCAGCCTGCCGCCCTCGCAGCGGTTATCAGCATAGTCGCAAAGCTCGTTCATCGCCTGAGAGTAAAACAGGTTAGCTATTATATCCCTCGAGCGGTCGGTATCCGAAACAATTACAAACAGCGCAATTTTCTCCCTGCCCAGCTGCGTGAAGTCAAAGTGACCTCTCTTGAAAAGTTTCTGCAATTCTTCGTTGTCGAAGTTGTTCAGCTGCGAAGTCAGCGTGCTTATAACGCAGCCGAGCGTTTTCTCCGAAAGCTGTGTAAAGTTGTTGAATTTCGAGCAAGCCCAGCTTGTTTTGCGCTTGAGCATATATTCCCTGCGGTGCATTTCAAACTCCCTGAAAACAGGCTTCATCGGGCGCACATCTACATTTTCATACGGCACAAGATCTCCCAGCATCTTCATCACCTTGGTAATGCTCATATCCGGGTCGCGCGTCTCAAACAGGTAGCCTATCAGAGCGCACAGCAAAGTTTCCGAAGATTCGTCCCAGTATGGGTCGTTGCGGCACATCTTGTTTATGTGAGAACCGTATACCAACGTGTGCGCCAGCTTCTGAATGTCGGCTGTGTTCTTTATGTAGCGCAGAGGGTCGTAGTGCATCGAGTCTTCCGGGTGAGTAAGATCGAGCTTCATCACCGTGTAACCCATTTTTTCCAGCGTGTCCCCTATCGAGCGGTAAAGTCCGCCTTTCGGGTCTGAAATTATGCAGCTTCCCCCGCAGTTCAGAGAGTTGAGCACTCCCATCACCGTCGATTTTCCGCAGCCCGACGGGCCTACCACCGCAACATTGTTGTTTAGCCCCGTAACTTTACTATCCTTTGAATATCCCGTACCGTCCGGCATCATAAGTGTGCCCTGTTCTTTATTCATCTTTTCCATTATAATATACTCCTTTCATTTTTAAAACGTTGTCGCTATCTTGTCCGCCAGACCCAGCTCAATGGCTTTCTCGGCGTCCATAAAAGTGTTTGCACGCATTATGCTGTTGATCTTCTTTGTCGAAAGCCCCGTGTAACTTGAAAGCATCTCGCTTATCTTGTCGCGTATCGTCAAAAGCGAATCCGCCTTGTTTCTCACCGAGCTTGCGCTGCCTCCCGCACCGTTCATAACAAGCGGCTCGTGTACCATTATTTCACCATGCGGCATAATGTACCTGTGTCCCTTTGTGCCTGCCGCCAGTATCAGCGATGCCATGCTGTAGGCCTTTCCTACGCATATGACCTCTATGTCAACTTCCTTTGAAAGTATGTTCATAGTGTCTATTATAGCAAGCCCCGAGCGTATCTCGCCGCCGCAGCAGTCAATGTACATCTTGATAGGTGTACCGTTTTCAGTAAGATATAACATCGTCTTTATCACTGTCGAAGCAGTCTCGGCGGTTATATCCTCTGTCAGAAAAATCTTTCCTTTAGAACTCAGCAGCGCGTCCAGTTCTAATTGTTTCATGCCGTTGTAATCCTCTAGTATTATTGAATTGTTCATATATATTGCTCCTATCTTATTTTAGTTTCTGGAAATTACCGTGCACGTTTTTTCCACAACTCCATTGTACCATATTCGTAGATATCACGTCCAGAAGAACATTGGCAATTTTAAAGTTGCGATTTTTATCAGGTAATTTCTGGCAGAAAAAACGGCTCGGCAAAACAACTTTCCCGAGCCTCGCTCCATATCCGAACAACCTAAAAACCGCGATACTATGTGTTTTTTGTAAAATAATGCGCCTATCTTTCCTGCCCGATGTCCTCTCTTTTCAGCCTGCGTATGTAACTTATAATGTGTTCTATCGGCGCGTATATATATTCCGCCTGAGACAGCAGAGCGTAAAAATTCCAGTCTATCGATCCATAGTCCAGCTTCTGTTCAATGTTTTCTATAACAGTATCTGTTTCAGCCGCCGTGCAGCCTGCCAAAGCCTCTTTTATGTGGTATTCGTTGAACTCGGGCACTTTGTAAGGCAGCTTTAAGTCTGTGCCGTCAAGCTCTCTCAGCGTGCTTATGCGTTCGGTCATCAGCGCAAGCTGTGTAATATCTGAAACAGTCGCGCTCCACCCTGTAGCATCATCATAAGCAAGAGTACCGTCGCTCAAATAATAAAACCTGAGAGGAAAATACGGCGCTTCTATGTCATCGCTCCCCAGATACTTGTTGATCCTCTGCGAAAGCTCATGGCATACATCTTGCTTTTTGTCAAACGCAAGTCCGCGGTATTCTTTCATAATATCGGCTTTGTACTCAAACAGCGGTTTGTCAGTACCGTATATCTTCTTTCTGTAGGGCGTAATGTCTTCATAACTGTCTGTTAAACTGTCGTACTCATATTCATGCCTGAAACTGCCGTCGCCTTTTTCTATAAACGCATATATATGCTCAAATATCAACGCCCTCAGCGTATCCGAATACTTGTAAAGATGATCCCTTATAGCGTTGAAAGCCGCTTCTCCCGAAGTGACCCGAGAAGTATCTTTTATGTCTGCGTTGTCAAGTCCTGACGGCATCAGCAGATCGGGATCCTGCGGCGGCGTAAAACCGTCCTTGAACTTCCAAGGAAGTTTGGGATCATAAACTATAAAGGTGCCGTACTCGTAAAGAGCGCGCAGATCATCTATTATCCTGCGGCGAAGCTCGTTGTCAAGAATAAAATTGTTGTCGCCGCGCAGCCACTCTATCTCTCCGCCCAGATCGTATTTGTCCAGTACAGCTTTTACATCTTCTATTTTTACATAATGAAATTTGTCGGTCGGCTTGTCCTTGCACCGCTCGCACTGTGCGAATATGCTGTCTATCGTTTCCGAAAAACGTTCCGTAATAGTTTCGCTGTAATTCAAACCGAGCATACCGCGCAGCTTGTCATGTAAGGGCTGAAATTCATCAGCCATGTAGTGGTTTTCATCGCGGCACATATCATAAAAAATTTTAAGAATGCGATATTGTTCAACTATGTCAATGCCGCTCACTTTGCCGTTTTTCATCTTGCTCAGCTTGTCTTTAGTCATACCTATGCGCTTTGCCATGTAGTCTTCCTGATATTTCTTTTTTAAAACGCCTATAACTTCTTTCCTGATAAACTTTGAAAAATCATACGAGGGCATAAATATGTAGCCTTTATAATACTCTCTGCTGTTAAGGTCTCTGTGGATCCGATCGACCCTGCTTTGGTCGGGCTCCTTTACTTCACCATGTATGTAATTGCGAACGGTAGTCAAAGGTATGCCCGTCGCTTCGGCAATTTTCCTCTCGGATACTTCCAAGGCAGCGCACCTTTGGTCAAGAGTGCCGACCTGACTGCGCAGCTTTGAACCGTAAAAATACATAGCATAGCCCCCTAATCAAAAGTTTGTCAATAATATAATAGCATAAACTACAGAAAAAATCAACACCCGAGCCCAACTTTCCTCTCCGCCCGAAAATATCATGCCCGATCCCCACGCCGTGTTGTAATATTCGCGCTTACGCGCAAGCCTGCGGAGCCGTTCACCGCTTCTCTGTGCCTTGGTTATTCCCTCATTTTGAGTGTGCTAATAAGTTTGCGCAACTCTATGCGAGGGGAAAACCATAGGGATATAGGGAGTGTATATGCAAGGCAGGGCGCGCGCTACACTCCCTACCCTAAGGTTTTCCCCTCGCGCTCTCTTTTCCTTACCCACACCTACGACCACGCGCTGAGCCTTGGTGGAAATTCGCGACCTCTTCACTCGGAACTTCGTTGCTTTGTGGAGGAGGCTAAAGAGATAAATACGCATCAGTTTTGTTTTCAAGGCAAAAGAGGTCAGTAGTGCGGGAATATGATTTATAACGTACTGCGGTAATTTTACCCCACTACCCACCGCACATTCACTCCCCAAAAAATTACTCCTCCCCCACATCGGCTGGAAGAATATACTTCCACGTACCCTGCGCCACCTCCCCACCCCACCACAATAAAAAAAGAATACATCTATTTTCAGATGTATTCTCGTGATAATTCTATGCAACGCTGATAGTATTCACCAGTTCGCCCGTGTTGTCGTCAAATACAAAAATGTATTCTCCGCAGGTCTCAAATGTGTATGAGCCGCCGTCTTTTATTTCACCAGCCTTTTGCTTGTCGGTCACTTTGTGTTCACTTATAGAGTATGTAATATACATCCCACCTCGGCTGACAGTATATATTATCAGCTTTTCGCTGTCGGCATATATTATTCGCCCGTGAGTTTCATCTAACCATTCGTCAGCCGGCATTTCGCCTGAAGCAGTATCGCCTATAAGTATTGCGCTTTGGTAATTGAGCAGCGTATTATCCGTAGGCTCATGTTTATCCTCAAATCTTTCGTGGTCTTTTGTACTCTGACCGATACTGTAATATATTCCGCCCGAGTAACCGCAGCCCTGTGTCACACACTCTCTGCCGGCAAACTGACCGCCGCTATCCTTTTCACGCCATAGTATCTCCAGCCTGCTGTTTGTCGTATTTCCTATGGATACATATCCGCTGTCATATTTCAAAGGCAAAAAGCTATCGTCCGAATGAAATGTGTAAACCGTTGCATCGGCTCGTTTATCGTATAACGAAAAAGCCGAGATACCATCGTTAAAAACTATGCTGCTCGAGTCTGATAATTCAATGTATTTGTAAGTAAACTTTTCACTAAAAAATTCGTTCACTATTGTTTCAACACCAAGCTCGGTCATGTTAACGCTTGAAAAGTCAGCAGTATTATATATCGACAGGCTTCCCTCGTCGATCAGTAAAGCATATCCGTCAGCAACACAGAAGCCTCTGCAATTTTTTACAACGCTGTAGGTGTCTTGCAATATAAGGTCACTATTATATACAGATACCTCTCCGCTCTCAGGAAAATACAGATACACGCTTTCTTCATCAGAGTATATCAGCGGCTCGCTGTTTGCAGATATCATCTGACCGCCGTCTTTGAGATACACTCCCGCAGGCGTTGCGTAATAGTATTCCCCGTGAAACTCGGTGACTTTGTTTTTGTTCTCAAAGCTGAAATAGTTGTTTATGTGCATTTCGGCGTCGACATAAAACATATCGGCAATATCTTCTTTATACCATAGAAGTATAAATATTAACACGGGAATAATGATAATAGCCGCCGCCCGAAATATTTTTTTCATAAATAACGCCCCCTCTTTATGCTTATCTGATATCGATTTCGCACATAGTACATATTTCTTGTATCTTTTCCTTGTCCTCTTCCGGGTCGTCAGAATTGACTCTACAGTATATAAGCTGAGGATTATTTTCAAAAAAATCAAATGTTGTCAAGTAAAGCCCCACGCCTCCTATATACTTCATTCCGTACATATCGCTCACCGCATCAGTTGGTATTCCCGCAAGTGGATATAGAACATCTAAAGTTGGAGATATTATCTCTGAAGCATTGCTGCTTTTTGCGATAATATAGTTTGTAAAATTAAACTCATGATATACTAGATCATCACTGCCGTTATTATTATCAGCAAAATGAAGTTTAATGGCTTTGTTTGAATAATAAAACTCTTCGTCATTTATAAGATAATCGTTGATCTGCGCTCGTAGGGCAATAAACGCACTCATCATTTGTTGTTTTGAAACGGCTACAGGGCGGGCATATGTGCAATTGATAGTCAGAACATTATTACTAAAGGTAATATCTTTTAGTTTTATCTGCGTAATAGAATCATCATATTCATCAATGATCTTTACTATCTCTTTGCATTTTTTGAACTCATCATAATGACGTATGCGGTTGCGGTAGTAAAAAGCAGTACAAGATATGATACAAAATATAATTGCAATAAGAAATATAACTACTTTTTTTCTTTTTATCATAATTACCTCCTGTTACAGTCACATGTATATTCGTTTTTTACAGGCGTTTTAGGTCAGTCATACTTTACGATATATTATCCGCTTCTCTTTTCATATCTTTCGGTATGGCGTTTTCGTCCATATTTCATACCTCCTCAGCAGTTGTTATCTCTCATAATATTTCAGATCAACAAACAGGCATAGGCTAATGCCAAGCGCCAGCATTATAATTATCACAGACCACAGCAAAGACTTGTTTATCTTTACGCCATCAGATTTTTTATGTACCGCAATATCAATACCCGACATTACAATTATATATAGCGCTATCAACGCCGAAAAAAGCGCCTTTTCCACGCGTCCGAAGCCGCAGATAAAAAATACAAAAACAAAGTCGGCAATAAAATTCAGCTTCCATGCCCAACCATAGAACCCCCGGACATATTCACTGTCAGGCTCATAGTTTACCGCATTATACAAAAGTTTCAGAATTATCAGCCCACCCGACAGCATATACAGAAAGAACCCCGGAATTATCCAATCATTTCCCCAGAAGCCGCCGCTGCTGTTTACGATAAGATATATACTTGCTATCAAAGAAGAATACAGCGCTATAGCGTATATTTTCACAAATGCTTTTTTCATCGTGCTGACCTCCCGACTCTCAATATCAATCACCTTTAAAAACTTTGTCTACCGTCCATTTGCCGTTTTCGTCTTTAAACAGATATATCTTTCTTAAATAGTATTGCGACAGCTCGTCCTCATTCAGCTTTCCCGGTGAGAACGTAACATAAAAATCCACTATCGCCTTGTCCTTGTAAGACTTTGCCTTGATATACGCCAGATTGAAGTCCTTCGGGTCAACATCATTCCAGGGCGGCCCGAAGTTCAAAAAATCACTGTACTTTTGCGAGATATTTATCTCTTTTGGCAGCGCGGAATAATAATCTTCGCCGCCTTGATTTGCCAGCGTTATTACCTCGCTCATAAGCCCTTCAAGCTCGGCGTCATGCTCTATCTTCGAGTCTCTTTTTGTCCCCAGATACTCATAATCGTCCACAGGATAGTAAAAACTGTCCCTGCCGTCATCATTCAGCACATATATTATGCGAATTATCAAAGCCGCTACCGCGATCAGTATCATAAAGGCTATGCCCCAAATAAGTATGCGCTTTTTCTTTTTAGAATTTTCCATTCGTACCTCCTGTGGTGCTCAAACATCTTACTTCATTGTACCATATCGCCGAGGTCTTTTCAATATACCATGTGCGAAAGGTATGGTTTTCAAGCGCGAAATGCAGTTTTGACCGGCTTTTGCCGTCCTTTGCATCGGTTCGTTTCCCGCTTTACAGCAGAAAACGGGGAAATATATCCTTGAAACCGCACCTTGTTTTTTGGAGTGAGCAGGCAGCAAAAAAGTCCGAATACACGAACTCTTTTCGCTCATACATCTTTTTTGTTAAGAAGAGTATACTCTGATTTACAAAAAAGATAAATATCGCCGCTTTCATACTCTACCACCACATCTGCACCCTCCTCCACATCTAAGCCTTGTTCCTCCGCACCGCTTTCCCTCACGCCCTACCACTGCTCTCACGCTCTCCTCAAAAAACTCCTCTACCACCACATCAAATGGAAGAATATACTTCCTCGCACCTTGCGCCACTGCCCCCACAACCACATATCTACGCCCACCCCACATCTAAGCCTTGTTCCTCCGCACCACTGAAAAAATATTCTGCCGCACACTCTGCGAACAGTCCACCACCTCACGCCGCTTTCCCTCACCGCCCTACCACTGCTCTCACATTCTCCCCTCCAAAACCGCTCCCCCACCACATCGTCTGGAAGAATATACTTCCAGACGCCCTGCGCCACTGCCCCCACCGCCACTCTCCTATCTCCCCACGCCCCCACATCTGCGCCCTACCTCAGTGCCGATGGAAGAATATCCTGCCACGCTCCGCCCCATCAAAACAAAAAAAGAATACACCCGATGTTCAGATGTATTCTCGTAGTAATTTTATATAACGCACCAGAAGAAGCCCCACCGCTACAGCAAACCTTACTATCCGTGTGAACGTGCGACAGCAAAACCACCGTAAACACAGAATAAACACAGAAATTGATAAAACAAAAAGCGATTGAATAATGAATAGGAAGAACCATCACAGAGGCTTCTTCTGCACTTGACCGACACTTGAGGCGGTCAATGTGCGGTGAATAGTGAATAATTAATAGAGAATAGTGAATAGTACAGAAACGCCTAGAAACGTATACTATAAACTATTCACTATTCTCTCTTTCACTATTCACTGAGCCCTTGACGATAGTCAAGGGCGTTTCTGGTCGGAGTGGCGGGACTTGAACCCACGGCCTCTACCACCCCAAGGTAGCGCGCTAGCCAAACTGCGCCACACCCCGACGACCCTACTATTATAACATACATTTTACTGTTTTGCAATACCTTTTGCAAAAATTTTTTTGTGGCGCTTACGCTTGCGTAAACGCTGCCGGCCGCCGCCCCGTTTTTCAGGGGCAGCAGCGCTGTCTTACTTTACAAAAACTTTCGAGCTGTACCCTCCCAGCACTATGGGCTGCGAAAGATCAGCCTCCTCGCCGGTGAAAATATCCCTCCAGCCGCCGCCGTAATTCACATTGAACGTGTGATCGCCGCCGTCAGCGTTTATCATCGTCACCGCGCCTTTTTCGCCTGCCGCGCGCGCGAACGCATACTGGCGGTTTGTCAGCGCAAGCTGCGTGTAATCGCCGCCGCACAGCGCATCGCTCTGCGTGTGTGCCTTTGCCAGCGCCGCAATGTGCTTTGTCAGCTCGGTATCTTCTCTCTTTTCATACGGTTTACGCAATTCATCGTCACCGTGTGCCTTGTCGCCCTCCTCGCCGTACTCGCTCATGTAGTATACCGACGGTATCCCCGGCATAGTGAACAAAAGCGTGTATACAAGCGGCAGGTGAGCCTTGTTCGTCAGTATCGTAGCAATGCGGCTCACATCGTGATTGTCAACAAAACAGTACAGTTTTTTACCCCGATATAAGCACCAGTTTTCCTTGCCGAACTGCCTCTGTATCGAGTGCGCTATCTCAAACATATTCATCGAATTGAACGCAGAGTAAATGCCCTTGTAGCATTCGTAATTCGTCACACTGTCAAGCATTTCGGGGTTCATCCAGCGGTTGTAATCGCCGTGAAGCGTCTCGCCCAGCAGCCAGAAGTCCTCTTTCAGCCACTTGCAGTGACCGCGCAATTCTTTCAAAAACTGCGGCTCTAAGCAGTATGCAACATCAAGGCGCAAACCGTCAATATCAAACTTCTCCACCCACTGAGAAATACATTCTTTCAGATAATTCTTCACATCGCCGTTCCAGAGGTTCAGCTTCACCAGCTCGTAGTGACCCTCCCAGCCCTCGTAATAGAAGCCGTCGTTGTAGCAGGAATTGCCGTCTCTTATCTGAAACCAGTCTTTGTAGGCGGAGGAAAACTTCTTTTCCCTCACGTCTTTGAACGCCCAAAACTCTCTGCCAACGTGGTTGAAAACGCCGTCCAGCACGACCTTTATGCCGTTTTTGTGAAGCTCGCCGCACACTTTTTTGAAGTCGTCATCAGTACCCAGCCTGCGGTCAATTTTCGTGTAGTCTGCCGTATCATATCCGTGCGCCGAGGACTCAAACACAGGACCGAAATACACCGCCGTAAAGCCCATTTTTTTGATGTGCGGAATAATGTCAATGACTTTCAGTATGTCGTGAGTCGGCTGCGAGGTGAAGTCGTTTTGCTTGCGCGCGCCGCAGAAACCCAGCGGATAGATGTGATAAAATGTCGATCTTTCGTACCAATACATAAAATAACTCCTTGCAATTTCAGTAATATGCAGTAATAAAAACGGCAAGGCGAAAAGGCAACTTGCCGATATTTTTTATAAAAATTTGTTAGTATTTTGCGCTTACGCGCGGCGCAGGAGCGCAGTGTCTTGTCGGCTTTAGCCTCCAAGCCACAATGAAAGAATTACTTCGCCGCCGAAAGTGGGGCGGCGATTTTGGCGCGGTTCTGCGAACCGCTGAAAACCGTAATTCTTTTGCATAGTCCGTTTAGATAAATAGCGCATAACTAAAAAGTCCTCGCCGCCACACGTTGAACCCTCTGCGAGGCTTCTTCCCGTTCTCTAAAAACTTTGCGTGTATCTGAATTGTATTTTTTCAGCGAGTGTGTATAACCGCACGACACCACAACTCTATAAAAATAAAACTTCGCCCCACCTCCCTCAAGATACTGGAAGAATATTCTGCCAGCTCCTTTCCTCTTGGGAGGTTTGTGGGTCGGGTCATCAAAAAATATCTAATGTCCGTACTATCTGCGTTGGTACATAAAACTTTTAAAATACGCGGCGTAAGCCGCACCTTATCTATTAACTATTCGTTATTCAATATTCACTATTCACTAATTCTGCTCCGCGGGCTGTGTATAAGCGCAAACCATATTTAGTATACCACTATTATACAACAAAATTACCCCTATGTCAAGAAATCACGAAAAAGAAAACTCCATCTGCTTTCCCTCCGAGAGCTTCTGTTCAAAACGGTCTTTCCGCGTGTCTGTAGGTATCGGGGTGGGGTAGTCGCCGCTGAAACAAGCGTGGCAGTACCCTTTCGTCCTCGCAAGCGCACCCAGCTGTTCCTCGGGCAGATAACCCAGACTGTCAGCCCCTATAAGCTGCGCTATCTCATCTATGGTGTGATGACACGCTATCAAATGCTCCTCCGAGTCAATGTCCGTGCCGTAATAACACGGGTGTAAAAACGGCGGCGACGATATCCTCATGTGTATCTCCTTTGCGCCTGCCTCACGCAAAAGCTTTACTATCCTGCCGCTCGTAGTTCCGCGCACTATGCTGTCGTCTATCAGTACAATGCGCTTATTTTTCACCGTTTCTTCAATGGCCGAAAGCTTTATGCGCACCTTGTCCAGCCTGTCGCCCTGCTGCGGTGATATGAACGTCCTGCCTATGTACTTGTTTTTTATAAGCCCTATCCCGTATGGTATGCCTGATTCTAAGCTAAATCCCAAAGCCGCGTCAAGCCCCGAATCGGGAACGCCAACCACTATGTCAGCATCGGCAGGGTGAGCTTTTGCAAGTATCCTGCCTGCCTCCAGCCGCGCCGAATGTACCGAAACGCCGTCAATTACCGAGTCGGGACGTGCAAAATATATATACTCAAAAACACACAATTTCTGCGGTTTTTTATTGCAGTGCTCGGTGCGCGAAACAACGCCGTTTTTGCCAAATACAAGTATCTCGCCCGGCAGCAGTTCTCTCACAAGCTCCGCTCCCACAGCTTTCAGAGCGCAGCTCTCCGAAGCCACAACGTATACCCCGTCAGCAGTAACGCCATAGCAAAGCGGTCTGAAGCCGTATGGGTCGCGCGCGCAGATAAGCTTCTGCGGAGACATAAGCACCAGTGAGTACGCACCGTCAAGCTTATCCATAGCCCTGCTCAAAGCTTCTTCAATAGACGGCGCTTTCAGCCTCTCTTTGGTAACTATGTAAGCTATCGTTTCGGTGTCGCTCGTCGTGTGAAAAATAGCTCCCTCCAGCTCCAGCGCGTTGCGAAGCTGAGCCGCGTTGCTGAGATTGCCGTTGTGCGCCAGAGCCATTCTGCCCTTTTGGTGGTTGACCTCTATCGGCTGACAGTTGTTGCGGTTGTTGCCGCCCGTTGTGCCGTATCTGCAATGCCCTACAGCCATACTGCCTTTGGGTAGGCGCGTCAGCACATCACCGGAAAAAACTTCGCTCACAAGCCCTAAGTCTTTGTGCGATACAAACACGCCGTCGTCATTCACAACAATTCCGCAGCTTTCCTGACCGCGGTGCTGCAAGGCATACAGCCCGTAATAGGTTATTCCTGCAACGTTTATAGGCTGCGGAGCTATAACGCCGAACACTCCGCATTCTTCATGGATACTCATTTTTACATCACCGCTTTTATATGCTATATTACTTACTTTCCCTGCGCTTTATTGCCGCTCCTACAAATCCCTTGAATAACGGGTGCGGCTTGTTCGGTCTGCTCTTGAATTCCGGGTGATACTGCACGCCAACGTGAAAATCTCTGTCCGAAAGCTCTACCGTCTCAACAAGCCTGCCGTCGGGGGAAGTACCGCTCAGCGTTAAACCGCAGCTTTGAAGTTTGTCGCGGTAGTCGTTGTTAAATTCATATCTGTGGCGGTGGCGCTCGCTTATAAGTCCGCTGCCGTAGCATTTTTCCATAGTGCTGCCGCTCTTTATCTTGCACGGGTACGCACCCAGCCTCAGCGTGCCGCCCTTGTCAATATCGTCGCTCTGACCGGGCATAAAATCTATGACCTTGTTTTTGCAAAGCTCGTCAAACTCGCCCGAATTTGCATCTTTATAACCTGCCACGTTTCTCGCGTATTCTATAACAGCTATCTGCATACCAAGGCATATGCCAAAGTACGGAACACAGTTTTCCCTCGCGTATTTAGCGGCAAGTATCATGCCCTCAATACCTCTGCTGCCAAAGCCGCCAGGCACAAGTATGCCATCGATACTGCCAAGCCTGTCAGCGATGTTATCGGGGGTGAGTTCCTCCGAGTCTATCCACTCAATATCAACATGATAATTGTGGAAATAACCTGCGTGCCTGAGAGCCTCTGCGACCGATAAATACGCATCATGCAGACCCACATACTTGCCTACAAGACCTATAGTGACCGTCTTTTCACTGCTCTTTATGCGCTCTACCATCTGTGTCCACTCCGTCAGATCGGGCGCAGGCGCATCTATGCCAAGTTCGCGGCATACCACCTGTGAAAAGTTCGCTTTTTCGAGCATAAGCGGAGCTTCATACAGAATAGGCAAAGTCAGGTTTTCAATAACACAGTCGGGCTTTACGTTGCAAAACAGCGATATTTTCTTGAATATGGATTCTTCCAGCGGCTCATCGCAGCGCAGTACCACAATGTTCGGGTTTATGCCCATGCCCTGTAATTCCTTTACAGAATGCTGCGTCGGCTTTGATTTGTGCTCGTCCGAGCCGCGCAGAAACGGCACGAGGGTAACGTGTATGAACATACTGTTTTCCCTGCCGACTTCGAGATATATCTGCCTTACCGCCTCAATAAACGGCTGTGATTCTATGTCGCCTATCGTGCCGCCTATCTCGGTGATGACCACGTCCGCGCCTGTTTTTTTGCCAACGCTGTAGACGAACTCTTTTATCTCGTTGGTGATGTGCGGAATTACCTGCACCGTTGAGCCGAGGTACTCGCCGCGGCGTTCTTTGTTCAGCACGTTCCAGTATACCTTGCCGGTTGTGAGGTTTGAGTATTTGTTCAGATCCTCGTCGATAAAGCGCTCGTAGTGACCGAGGTCGAGGTCGGTTTCGGCGCCGTCCTCGGTCACGTATACCTCGCCGTGCTGGTAGGGGCTCATAGTGCCGGGGTCAACATTTATGTAGGGGTCGAGCTTTTGCGCCGCCACCTTCAGCCCACGGGCTTTGAGAAGTCTTCCCAGCGATGCGGCGGTAATGCCTTTTCCGAGTCCCGAAACAACACCGCCCGTTACGAAAATGTATTTTGTCATTATTAGACACTCCTTTTAGAAGTTAGATGTTAGAGGTTAGAAGTTAGAATTTCTTTTATAATGTTTGCGCGAAACCGTCATTCCTGCGGTTTAGAGTTAGAAGCAAGAGGCAAGAGGTTATGACTTCTACTTTTGCGCGTTAATTATAATTTCATGTCAAGAAATTAAAAGTTTTCGGTCAAGCCTTTTTCAAAAGGCTTGCGGGGTGTGGGGCGGCGCCCCACAAAGACACAGCGTGCGCTCCGCAAAGGGTGAATTGAAAAACAATCCGGTGGATTGTTTTTCAAGAGGGAACGCCCTGCAAGAGAGGGCGTTCCCTTGTTGTAGCCATCGCTGTTTTCCCTGCGCGCGCTTGCGTGCGCAACTGCTATTTATAAATTCGCTTTACGCCCCACCACTATAGCTAACACTCACACTTTGAGCCCATATCAAAAAGTACACTCAATCCCACGTCGACTGGAAGAATATTCAGCCACTAGAGGTTAGAGGTGAGAAGTTAGAGGTTAGAAATATTCTTCCCGACCTAGCTCAAAATTGCTATGCCTGCGGTTTATATAGAAGCAAGAAGCAAGACCACGCCTCAGCACCACAGTACTACACCCTACCCCAACTAGCCAAAGCCGTATATCACCCCCACGCCGCTGGAAGAAAATTCTGCCAGTGTGTTTCCCTTTTGGGTGGTCAGTGGGTCGGGTATATCTATAATATATGCACAAGAGAAAAAGTCCTCACTATTTTTTCTGCGCGCTTGCGTGCGCAATAGCTATTTAAAATTCGCGTTATGTCCCACCACTACAGCTAACACCTACACTTTGAGCCCCACACCAAAAAGTACACTCAATCCCACGTTGACTGGAAGAATATTCAGCCACTAGAGGTTAGAGGTGAGAAGTTAGAGGTTAGAAATATTTTTCCCGACCTAGCTCAAAATTGCTATGCCTGTGGTTTATATAGAAGCAAGAAGCAAGACCACGCCTCAGCACTACAGCACGCCGCTCTCTCTACACCATACCCCAACGAACCAAAGCCGCATATTGCTGGAAGAATATTCTGCCAGCGTGTTTTCTTTTATTGGGGGTGGTTAGTGGGTGGGGTATTATATAGTATCTGCTCCCCCATGTCGCTATCATAACTCATTAAATGTACGAATAATTAAAGGCTTAGCCTTTTCAAAATCAGCGGAGTCTTTTATTGTCAGCTGCAAGTCGCCGGTTCCGTAATGCCCTACTTTCCGCATATCCCTCGAAAAGCCTTTTTCAAGAGAAATTTTTGTTGGGTCAAGTTTCAAAAACATTATAACTTTTTTCTCGTATATCTCAATACACGCCATGTTTTGTACTTTTTTGTACGCCAAATAAAACTTCAACTGATTTTTGGCAATATCATCACCGAGCGACTCGATAAAATCGCACAGCGAATGATAAAGTTCTTTCATCTGTTCAGAAGCGGCTGCCAACTTTTCAATATGTGTTTTCTGCATACTGTTTTTAGCATCTGCCGTGCCGTCCTGACTGTCCGAAACAGCCTTGAAAACAGGTGTGTTGAGATGTTCAAATAATATTAAGTCTTTGTCATACCTGCGATAGCTTACCAGCTTAATATTGCGCTGCATCTGATTTACAGCATGAATGTCATACTTTGTAAAATCATGTGCTATACATATTACGCACGGTACAGACCAATCTATTTTTTCTGCCTCGTCAATTCCGAGTTTTTCAATTACAAGCAGCTTAAAATCCGCCTTATGATCAAGCAGCCAGTCAAGGTAAAAAAGTCCCTGATTGATAACATTTTCGTTCTGACTTCTTTTGTATTCAAAAATAACGGGACTGTTGTTTTCGTCAATGCCTATACTGTCCATTCGCCCGTTGGTGATAGCATACTCGCTTTTCAGAAAGCGGACACCAAAAAAGGTTTCCATATTCTTCTCGATAAGGTTCTGAAGCTCTTTTTCAAGCACGACCTCTGAAGAAGTGCGCTCTTTTACAGTGTCACCGGTGGTGAATAATTTTATCTCTCCCATTATCACACCACCTTATTCCCATTCAACAGTTGCAGGCGGCTTCGATGTTATATCATACACCACCCTTGAAACGCCTGCAACTTCGTTGGTTATACGGCTGCTCGCGCGCTCCAGCACCTCATACGGCAGCCTTGTCCACTCGGCGGTCATAAAATCATCTGTAGTGACCGCTCTCAGCGCGATAGTATACCCATACGTTCTCGCATCGCCCATAACGCCCACGCTGCGCAGACCCGTAAGCACCGCAAAATATTGATTAGTCATCTTTTCAAGCCCCGCGTTTGCCACTTCCTCACGGAAGATAGCATCTGCATCGCGCAGAAGCTCCAGCTTTTCTTTCGTTATCTCGCCGATAACTCTGACCGCCAGCCCCGGGCCCGGGAACGGCTGCCGCCACACGAGCTCGTGCGGTATGCCAAGCTGCTCGCCTGCACGGCGCACCTCGTCTTTGAAAAGCTCCCTCAGCGGCTCGACTATCTCGTCAAACGATATGACATCGGGCAGACCGCCGACGTTGTGGTGGCTCTTTATCACCGCGGAATCGCCCTTGCCGCTCTCTATAACATCGGGGTAGATAGTGCCTTGCACCAGCACGTTTATCTTGCCCAGCTTTTTAGCCTCGTCCTCAAAAACGCGTATAAACTCCTCGCCGATTATCTTGCGCTTCTGCTCGGGCTCGGTAACGCCTTTGAGCTTGCTGAGAAACCTGTCCTCGGCGTTTACGCGTATCATATTCATGCCAAACTGCCGCCTGAACGTCTGCTCTACAAAGTCGCCCTCGTTCTTTCTAAGCAGCCCGTGGTCTACAAACACGCAGGTAAGGTCATTGCCGATAGCCTTGTGCAGCATAACAGCCGCAACAGAAGAATCCACTCCGCCCGAAAGCGCCAGCAGAACTTTCTTCCCTGCCAGATATTCTTTGTACTTTTCTATAGAATTTTCGACAAAATTTTCTATCTTCCAGTCGCCCTTACACTTACACACCTTAAACACAAAATTTTCTAGTATCTGCTTTCCGTATACGGTGTGTGTAACTTCGGGGTGGAACTGCACGCCGTAAAGCCGCCTGCTCTCGTCTGCCATAGCCGCGCAGGGGCATTTGTCGGTATGCGCAATAGTTTTAAACCCTTTGGGCGGCGCGGATATAAAGTCGTTGTGGCTCATCCAGCAAACGCTCTCGCTCGGCAGCCCCTCAAAGAGCAGGTCATTTTCAAAATATACATTAGTTTTGCCGTACTCGCTGCTGTCTTCCGCGCTTGAAATTTCGCCCTGCGCCATATACGCCATAAGCTGGTCGCCGTAACATATACCCAGTATCGGCACGCCGATATTCAGTATTGCAGGGTCGTAATGCGGCGAACTTTCGTCATAAACGCTGTTAGGGCCGCCCGTGAAAATAACGCCCTTGTATTCCTTTACCTGCTCTAAAGTTACTTTGTCATACGGCTTTATCTCCGCATAAACGTGCTGCTCCCTTACTCTCCTTGCTATCAGCTGATTATACTGACCGCCGAAGTCAAGGACGAGTATCTTTTCCAAATTGTCAATGTTCTGTGTGTTTGTAATACCCTGCGAATTTGGCATTATGCGCTCACTCCATATATTTATTTCCCACTGTCACCGTAGTTTGAAAGCACTCTCGCAGACGGGTCGTTGACGTTGCAGCCCTCCCATGCCTTGTTAGGCATCCAGAAGTCAACTATCATCTCGCCCTGATCGGGGTAATACTTTTCAAATATCTCACGGTACAGCAAAGATTCTTTGGTAAACGGCGCAGCGTGGCTGTACTGCTTTATCTTTTCTTCAAACTGCTCGTCGCTGTAAAATTCTTCTGCATACTCTTTAAGATAATCGACCATTGAGTGACCTACGGCATCTGAAAAAGCTGCTTTTTCTCTCCACAAAATGCTTTCGGGCAGATAATCGCCCTTTTCAAAAGCGTGGCGGAGCAAGTATTTACCCTTGCCGTATTTGTTCAGCTTCTTTTCGGGATCTACAGACATAACGTACTTTACAAAATCAATATCGCCGAACGGCACGCGCGCTTCCAGAGAGTTTACCGAAATACACCTGTCAGCTCTCAGTACGTCATACATATGCAGCTCTCTCACACGCTTCTGGGATTCCTCCTGAAAAGCCTGCGCATTCGGAGCAAAGTCGGTGTACTTGTAACCGAAAAGCTCGTCCGAAATTTCACCCGTCAGCAGTACGCGAATATCAGTCTGCTCGTGAATAGCCTTACAGATAAGATACATACCCATGCTCGCTCTGATAGTGGTTATATCGAACGTGCCGAGCAGGTGTATAACATCTTCCAGAGCGTTCAGAACGTCATCTTTCGTGATGATTATCTCCTTGTGGTCGCTGCCTATGTAGTCTGCCACCTGTTTTGCGTATTTCAGATCGATAGCATCTTCGCTCATGCCTATGGCAAAAGTCTTTATCGGCTTGTCGCTCTTTTTGGCTGCAATAGCGCATACCAAAGAGCTGTCCAGTCCTCCGGAAAGCAGAAAGCCTACTTTTGCATCTGCCACAAGGCGTTTTTCAACACCTGCCACCAGCTTGTCGTGTATCTTTTGGCATACCGTTTCAAGATCATCATAGCAGACCTCGTCAACTTTCGCTATGTCCATATAGCACACGAACTTGCCGTCTTTCCAGTAGTGACCCGGGGGGAAAGGCATTATCTTCTTTGTAAGACCAACTAAGTTTTTAGCCTCGCTTGCAAATATCGGCTCGCCCTCCTCGTCAAGACCGTAATAAAGCGGTCGTATGCCGATAGGGTCGCGCGCTGCGATAAAGCTGTCAGAGGGCTTGTCGTAGATTATGCAGGCAAACTCCGCGTCCAGCATCTGAAACATATCCACGCTGTATTCGCGGTAAAGCGGCAGAAGTATCTCGCAGTCGGAGTCGCTCTTAAAGGTGTATCTGCCTGTTTCCTCAAGCTGCTTTTTCAGTCTTTTGAAGCCGTATATCTCGCCGTTGCATACAACATAGCTGCCGTCAAGCTCAAACGGCTGCATACCCTCCTCTGTAAGACCCATTATAGCCAGCCTGTGGAACGCAAGAATGCCCTTTCCGCTTTCAAGTTTAATTATCCTGCTGTCGTCAGGCCCACGGGATTTTGTCTGACAAAATCCCGAAACAAAAGAATTATAGGCGACGCAGCTGCCGCAATAGCCCATTATAGAACACATAATGATTACCTCCGTATATTTCAGCATTCTATAGGGCAAGTGCTGTACTCGCTGTGCCACCTATATTTTATCTCATTTTGACCGTTCTTGTCAAGTACATAGCGCACAAATTTGGTGCGCACAAATGAAAGAACGCCGACTGACGCGCGGTAACGGCTCGCTTAATTAAAGCGCAGGGTGCGCTTTGTTCGGCTCGCAGCTCGAAAAGTGTTATTCACGCAGAACTTCCGCACGGCTCACACCGTCCCATGCTCGCTGATAGAAGCTTTGGCTGCGCTACTTCTCTTTTCTCAAACGCTTTTAACACATTGACCGCCACAAGTGTCGGTCAAGTGCAGAAGAACCCTCTGCGAGGCTTCTTCAATAAATTATTATTGTTTGCGCTTACGCGCGGCGCAGGAGCGCGTTCAACGCTCCAACTTTATTTTGGTTATCTTCTCATTTTGAGTGTACTAACCGTTTCGCGAATTTCTCATCGAGGGGGAAACCACAGGGATTATAGGGGGTAAATAAGACCGGCAGGGCGCGCGTTTTACCCCCTACCCTAAGGTTTCCCCCTCGAGCTTCCTCTTCCTTACCCACACCCTCAAACACGCGCTGAGCCTTGGTGGTATTTCGCGACCTCTTCACTCGGAACTTCGTTGCTTTGCGGAGGAGGCTAAAGAGATAAATACGCATCGGTTTTGTTTGTCAGGAAAAAGAGGTCAGTAGTGCGGGAAATGGATTTATAACGTACTGCGGAAAAATATATTTTCATATCAACCACAACTATGTATCTCCTACTCCACAGAAACGACTCTCCCCCACACGTCGCTGGAAGAATATTCTGCCAGCTATCTCTCTTTGGGGCAACATATGGGTTGGGCATATATAATAGGCGTAATTATTTTAAAATCTCGCGGCTAAAGCCGTATTTTTATCAATAATACAAGCCACATCACGCCGCACTCTCTACACCCTACCCCAACTAACCGAAGCAACTCACCCCATGCCGCTGGAAGAATATTCTGCCATGTATTGATTTTGGTAGAACAATTCAAGGGAGAAACTTAATTAGGTGTAGTAATTTCGTCTTAACAATCACCACACAACGACCGCCGCAAAGAGCGACCGTTGTGCAGTTAATTCTATTTTGGATTTACAACGAAACTATTACCTAACCCCAAACAGCAGATCACCATATGTAGGATAAGGCCAGTACTTCTTCGAGGTAACTTTCTCCGCCTCGTCGCACGGCAGCCTGAGCTCTGCCATCTTGGTAAGCACCGTGTCTCTTATAGCCTCCGACTCCTTGATTATGCCGTCGCAGTCTGCCAGAGCTATAACAGCCTTTTCAAGCTCGTCTGCCTTTACCGCTATGCTGTCCGCAAGGTCTGAAAGCTTCTTTACAAGACCCTTTTCATACGCGCAGGCGATAGACGCGTCAACAGCTTTCTTCGCAGCCGCAGTCTTGGCAAGCTCTGCCGCGTAGCCCTCTATTGCAGGAGCTATCTGCGTTTTAGCCATTTCTATCATCGTGTTAGCCTCGATAACTACCGTCTTGCAGTAGTTTTCAAGCATGATGTCAACTCTCGACTTCATCTCCGCCAGCGTGAATACCTTGTGCGATGTCAGCATATCAACATTCTTCTGATCAAGCAGGTGAGGCATACAATCGGCAGTCGTGCGGTAGTTGAGCAAGCCCCTCTTTTCGGTAGCTTCCTTTATCCACGAATCATCGTAGCCGTTGCCGTTGAATATAATGTGCTTGTGATCTTTGATAGTCTTCTTTATCATCTCGTGCAGGGCGGTCTCGAAGTCCTCCGCGCCCTCCAGCCTGTCAGCGTATATCTTCAAAGATTCAGCCACCGCGCTGTTGAGCATTATGTTCGCGCAGGCAATGCTGTTTGAAGAACCCAGCATACGGAATTCAAACTTGTTGCCAGTGAACGCGAACGGCGAGGTGCGGTTGCGGTCTGTCGTGTCTCTGTTGAACTTCGGCAGTACGTTTACACCCAGCTTCATCTGCGTAACTTCCGTGCCCTTGTAAGGCGTGTCGTTTTCTATAGCCTCAAGCACCGCGTTCAGCTCGTCGCCGAGGAATATAGATACAACTGCCGGAGGAGCTTCGTTCGCACCAAGTCTGTGGTCGTTTCCTGCCGTAGCTACAGCAAGTCTTAAAAGATCCTGATAGTCGTCAACTGCCTTTATTACGGCGCACAAGAACAGCAAAAACTGTGCGTTCTCATACGGTGTTTCGCCCGGTGAGAGCAGGTTTACGCCCGTGTCTGTAGAGATAGACCAGTTGTTGTGCTTGCCGCTGCCGTTTACTCCTGCAAAAGGCTTCTCGTGCAGCAGGCATACAAGACCGTGCCGCGCCGCAACTTTCTGCATTATCTCCATAGTCAGCTGGTTGTGGTCGGTAGCGATGTTTGTAGTCGTGTAGATAGGCGCAAGCTCGTGCTGCGCAGGCGCAACTTCGTTATGTTCCGTCTTAGCAAGTATGCCGAGCTTCCACAGCTCTTGGTTAAGGTCTTCCATAAACTCCGCTACCTTGGGCTTAATAACGCCAAAGTAGTGGTCGTCCATTTCCTGACCCTTGGGCGGCTTTGTGCCGAAAAGCGTTCTGCCCGTAAATCTCAGGTCGGGGCGCTGGTCGTACATCTCTTTTGTTATAAGGAAGTACTCCTGCTCAGGACCTACCGATGTGCGCACGCACTTTACGTTGTCGTTGCCGAACAGTTTCAGTATCCTCAGAGCCTGCTTGTTAAGAGCCTGCATAGAGCGCAAAAGCGGTGTTTTCTTGTCCAGAGCCTCGCCGCCGTATGAACAGAAAGCGGTAGGTATGCAAAGAGTTTTACCCTTTATGAACGCATACGAAGTCGGATCCCACGCGGTATAGCCTCTTGCCTCAAATGTCGCTCTCAGTCCGCCCGAGGGGAACGAAGATGCGTCAGGCTCGCCTTTGATAAGCTCCTTGCCCGAAAATTCCATTATAACTCCGCCATCGGGAGAGGGTGAGATAAAGCTGTCGTGCTTTTCTGCCGTAATGCCCGTAAGCGGCTGGAACCAGTGGGTGTAGTGAGTAGCTCCGTGTGCCACAGCCCACTCTTTCATTGCGCTAGCCACAGCGTTAGCAACGCCTATATCAAGCTTAGCGCCCTCGTCAATGGTCTTTTTCAGCGACTGATAAACCTTTGCTGACAAAGTTGCTTTCATAACTCTGTCGTCAAACACCAGACAGCCAAAATACTCCGGTACTGTTGTTACATTTTCTCCCATTTCAAAAACTCCTTTACATTAAGATCTAGGGTCAATAGTTTTTCTATAGCAAAAAAGACGCCTTTAATGCGCGGTGATCCACGCGTTAAAGACGTCCTTGCCTTTACGTTATTAAAACTGTTATGCTATTTTACTTATCTCAAAGCTATCAAACAATGCCCTGAGCGTTCATAGCGTCTACTACCTTTTCAAAGCCGGCTATATTTGCGCCTACAACATAGTTGCCCTCAAAGCCATACTTCTTTGCAGCATCATCAAGGTTGTGGAAGATGTTTACCATAATGCCCTGAAGCTTGCTGTCAACTTCCTCGAATGTCCAGCTCAGTCTCTCGCTGTTCTGGCTCATTTCAAGAGCCGAAGTAGCAACGCCGCCTGCGTTAGCAGCCTTGCCCGGCAGGAAGAACACACCGTTCTTCTGGAGATACTCTGTAGCTTCCATGGTGGTAGGCATATTAGCGCCCTCTGCTACAGCTATAACGCCGTTTGCAACAAGTGTTTTAGCATCTTCAATACCCAGCTCGTTCTGAGTAGCGCACGGCAGAGCTATGTCAGCCTTTACTGTCCAAACGCCCTTGCCCTCGTGATACTCGGAATTAGGTCTGTAGTTCTTGTATTCTGTAAGTCTTGCTCTCTTAACTTCCTTTATTTCTTTAAGAGCCGCAACATCTATTCCGTCGGGATCGTATACCCAGCCTGTCGAATCCGAGCAGGTAACGACCTTTGCGCCCAGCTGCTGAGCTTTCTGTATAGCATATGTAGCAACGTTGCCTGCGCCCGAAACTACAACAGTCTTGCCCTCAAGGCTCATGCCCTTGCTCTTGAGCATTTCCTGAGTGATGTAGAGAAGTCCGTAGCCGGTAGCCTCTGTTCTTGCAAGCGAACCGCCGTAGGTAAGACCCTTACCTGTAAGCACGCCCTCGAACACGCCTCTTATTCTCTTATACTGACCGAACATATAGCCTATCTCTCTTGCGCCCGTACCGATGTCGCCCGCGGGAACGTCGGTATCTGCACCTATATACTTGCACAGCTCTGTCATAAAGCTCTGGCAGAATGCCATTACTTCTCTGTCAGACTTGCCCTTAGGGTCGAAGTCCGAACCGCCCTTGCCGCCGCCTATAGGCAGACCGGTGAGCGAGTTTTTGAAGATCTGCTCAAAACCGAGGAACTTGATTATACCAAGGTTTACAGACGGGTGAAGTCTCAGTCCTCCCTTGTAAGGGCCTATCGCGCTGTTGAACTGAACGCGGTAGCCGGTGTTTACCTGTACCTGACCCTTGTCGTCAACCCACGGAACTCTGAACTTGAACTGTCTCTCGGGGTTTACAAGTCTTTCAAGAAGCGCGTCCTTTCTGAACTTCTCCTCGTTGGCATCTACTACTACTCTGAGAGATTCAAGTACCTCTTTGACAGCCTGATGAAATTCCGGCTCGTTAGGGTTCTCTCTTACAACTCTCTCGATGACCTCGTCAACATATGACATACTGTTTCCTCCTATGTATTTAATATATTCTGCGCTGCGGTCTTGCAATATCAGCCGCCTGCCGCCGTCAAAACCGTTTGCGGCAAATTTCGGCACACAACGCGCTTAAAACGCCTTTTTATCCAAAGACCACATACCTTTACGTTATGAATTATACACTCTTCAAAACGATTTGTCAAGACCTTTTTTGCAACTTTTTAAAAAAATCCTGCAAAAAGTTAAAATTTCTTTGCTCTCGCCTATTGACAAACAGTTGTTTTAGTTGTATAATACAGATTGTGAGCAATGGCGTTCATTTCAAAACGGTATATTATGCCTATTTGGGTAAAATTTGCCGCTTTGAAGTGGGCGCTTATTGTTTTCTCGCTGTAAAACACACGATATACATTATTTTAATGAAAGGAAAGTTCTGATATGAAACGAGAGGGAGAAGTCAGGATACCGTCGGGCTGCGCGATAGCGGCAGTGATAAGCAAAGACGGCAACAGAATGTCGGGTCAGCTCATAGCCGATGCCATGGTGCCCATGCACGACCGCTCCAACGGTCTTGGCGGCGGCTTTGCAGGCTACGGCATCTACCCCGAATACAGGGATTATTATGCTTTGCACATATTCTTTGACGACAGACCGTCAAGAATAGACTGCGAAACATTTTTAAAGGAGCGCTTCGAGATAGTCAAATCCGAAGTCATACCCACGCGCAAGATACCGCAGATAACCGACGAGCCTATGATATGGAGATATTTCGTTGCGCCGCTGCACTCTGTAATGGCGTCTATGCAGCTCGATGAAAAAGCGCTTGTTTCGCGCACGGCGGTACAGATAAACACCGAGCACAAGGGCGCGTATGTATTTTCAAGCGGCAAGAACATGGGCGCATTCAAGGCGGTAGGTTTCCCCGAAGATGTCGGCAAATTCTACAGGCTCGATGAATACGAGGGCTACTCTTGGACTGCCCACGGAAGATATCCGACAAACACCCCCGGCTGGTGGGGCGGCGCACACCCGTTCACGCTGCTCGATTATTCGGTAGTACACAACGGTGAAATTTCCTCTTACGATGCCAACAGGCGTTTTATAGAGATGTTCGGTTACAAATGCACCTTGCAGACCGACACCGAAGTTATAACCTACATACTCGACTACCTGCTGCGCGTTCAGGGGCTTACTCTGAAAGAAGCTGCCAGCGTTATAGCCGCTCCGTTCTGGAGTACCATAAACGACAAGTCTGACATCGAGGACAAGAACAAGCACATCTATCTGCGAACTATGTTCCCCAGCCTGCTTATCACAGGCCCGTTCTCGATAGTGTTCGGCTATAACGGCGGTCTTATGGCTCTTAACGACAGACTTAAACTGCGTTCTATGGTTGTAGGCGAGAAAGACGACAAGGTGTTTATAGCAAGCGAAGAAGCCGCGATAAGGGTAATGCAGCCCGATGCCGAGAACATCTGGTCGCCCGCAGGCGGAGAGCCCGTAATAGTTGAGGTAAAGGAGGGTGCGTACTGATGAACGATATATATGTTTATCCCGAATTTGAAGTTATAAGAAACAGCGATCGCTGCATAGCCTGCCGCGTGTGTGAAAGACAGTGCGCCAACGAGGTTCACTTTTTCAGCGATGAGCATGGCAAGATGATGAGCGACGAAACAAAGTGCGTAAACTGCCAGAGGTGTGTATCTCTCTGCCCTACAAAGGCTCTTAAAATAGTAAAGAGCGACTGTATGCTGCGCGAGAACGCCAACTGGAGCAACGACACCATAAAAGAGATATACAAGCAGGCAAACAGCGGCGCGGTACTGCTCTCGTCTATGGGCAACCCAAAGCCTTTCCCCGTTTACTGGGATAAGATACTTATAAACGCATCGCAGGTAACTAACCCTCCTATAGACCCCCTCAGAGAGCCTATGGAAACGAAAGTGTTCCTCGGCAAAAAGCCCGACAGGATAAAGCGCGATGAAAACGGCAAGCTCAAATGCGATCTTCCGCCGCAGATAGAGCTTTCAATGCCCGTTATGTTCTCGGCGATGAGCTACGGTTCTATAAGCTATAATGCGCACGCATCACTTGCAAGGGCAGCGACAGAACTCGGCATACTTTATAATACAGGTGAGGGCGGTCTGCACGAAGACTTTTACTGCTACGGTGAAAATACTATAGTGCAGGTAGCTTCGGGTCGTTTCGGCGTTCATGAAGATTACCTCAAAGCCGGCGCTGCGATAGAGATAAAAATGGGTCAGGGCGCAAAACCGGGCATAGGCGGTCACCTGCCGGGCGCTAAGATAGTCGGCGATGTTTCGCGTACCCGTATGATACCCGAGGGCTCCGATGCTATCTCCCCTGCCCCTCATCATGATATTTATTCTATAGAAGATCTGCGCCAGCTTGTGTTTTCTCTTAAAGAAGCTACAGAATACAAAAAACCCGTTATAGTAAAGGTAGCAGCGGTGCACAATATAGCCGCCATAGCAAGCGGTATCGCAAGAAGCGGCGCTGACATAATAGCTATTGACGGCTTCCGCGGAGGCACGGGAGCAGCACCCACAAGAATAAGAGATAACGTCGGCATACCTATAGAACTTGCCCTTGCGGCTGTCGATCAGCGCCTGCGCGACGAGGGCATAAGAAACAATATCTCGCTGGTGGTCGGCGGCAGCATACGCAGCGCATCTGACGTTGTAAAGGCAATAGCGCTGGGTGCAGATGCCTGCTATATTGCAACTGCCGCGCTGCTGGCTCTGGGCTGTCACCTGTGCCGTACCTGCCAGAGCGGCAAGTGCAACTGGGGCATAGCCACACAGCGGCCCGAACTTGTAAAGAGGCTGAACCCCGACATGGGAAGCCAGAGGCTTGTAAACCTTATGAACGCATGGAAGCACGAGATAAAAGAGCTTATGGGCGGCATGGGTATCAACTCTATAGAAGCTTTGAAAGGCAACAGGCTGATGCTGCGCGGCATAGGTCTTACGAACGCGGAACTGGAGATACTGGGCATTGCGCACGCAGGTCAGAGCTGATAGGATAGGTGATAGATATGAAAAGAGTATATGTAAATGAAGAATGGTGTCTGGGCTGTCACCTTTGCGAATACAACTGTGCGTTTGCAAATTCGGGTCTTAAAGATATGGCATACGCGCTGAAAGGCAAGCCCATATACCCCAGAATACACATTGAAGAAAACGACAAGATAAGCTATGCTGTATCATGCCGCCACTGCGACGACCCCATTTGTGTTAAAAGCTGTATCGCAGGGGCTATCTCCAAAAAAGACGGCGTTGTGCACATAGACAGCGAAAAATGCGTGGGCTGCCACACCTGCGTGCTGGTTTGCCCCTACGGCGCATTAGCCCCGGGCGAGAGCGGCATTATGCAAAAGTGCGAGCTTTGCCTTGCAAACTCCTGCGGTGAGCCTGCGTGCGTAAAGGGCTGCCCCAACAATGCGATAGTATTTGAAAGCAGAGATGAGGAGGTATGAGGCGTATGAAGCAGTATGTTATTATAGGAAACGGCGTTGCCGCGGCAGGCTGCATAGAGGGCATACGCAGTGTTGATAAAGACGGCAAGATCACCGTAATATCTGAAGAGAAACACCCCGTATATTGCAGACCGCTCATCTCTTATTATCTTGAGGGAAAGACCGACACTAAGAAGATGTCATACCGCGGCGAAGATTTTTATGCTTCAAACGGCTGCGATGTAATATACGGCAAAAAGGCTGTCAAGATAGATAAAGCCGCCAAGAAAATAGAGCTTGACGACAAGAGCAAACTGCCGTATACAAGCGTTTGTGTTGCAGCGGGTTCTTCGCCGTTTGTGCCGCCGATGGAGGGGCTGGAAAGCGTTGAGCAAAAGTTTGGTTTTATGACTTTGGACGATACGCTGGCTCTTGAAAAGGCGGTAACGAAGAAGTCAAGGGTGCTTATAGTCGGCGCAGGTCTTATAGGTCTTAAATGCGCCGAGGGCTTGCACGGCAGAGCGGCTTCTATTGTAGTTGCAGACCTTGCCGACAGGGTGCTTTCCAGTATCCTCGATAAAGACTGCGCTGCGTATATGCAGAAGTGTCTTGAAGAAAACGGCATAGAATTTCTGCTGTCCGACAGCGTAAAGAAGTTTGAGAAAAATAAGGCTCATATGCAAAGCGGCAAAGAAGTTGATTTTGACGTGCTTGTGCTTGCGGTAGGCGTAAGGGCGAATACAGCTCTTGTAAAAGAAGCAGGCGGCGAGGTAAACAGGGGCATTATAGTTGACGAAAAACTTCGCACAAGTATTGAAGATGTGTATGCCGCAGGCGACTGTACCGAGGGCGAGGATATATCTCTCGGCGCGAAAAGAGTTTTAGCGCTTATGCCCAATGCCTATATGCAGGGTCATGCGGCAGGCGTAAATATGGCAGGCGGAGAGGAGCTTTTCGATAAGGGCATACCTATGAACTCGATAGGGTTCTTTGGTCTGCACTGCATGACCGCAGGCACTGCCTATACTTCGGAGCAGGGCGGCTGTACATATGAAGAAAAGTTTGACGGCGGCATAAAAAGGCTGTTCACAAAGGGTGGTCTGCTCACGGGCTTTATGCTTATAGGCGGCAGCGAGAGGGCAGGCATATATACCGCCATGATACGCGAAAAAACGCCTCTTGACAGCGTGAATTTTGAAATGCTGCGCAAGGCGGCAACGTCGGCAGCGTTTGGCAAAGATGCAAGAAAAGAAAAATTCGCTATGCCTCATTAAGGTGTTGCAAGAGCGGAAAAAGTATGTTATAATACTGTAAAGGATTGATAGTATGGTACTTATAGATGTAAACGGTCTTGACTTCAAAGCGGTCAACGAAAACCTGCGCGAGGCTAAAGGCGACTGTAGGCTCACAGGCTGCTGCGGTCAAAGGTTCATAGCCGCAGGAATGTCGGGACGTGCTATAACTATTGAGGGCGTGCCGGGCAATGCGCTGGGCGCGTATCTCAACGGCGGCGAGATAGTCGTCAACGCCAACGCGCAAGATGCCGTCGGCGATACAATGAACGAGGGTAAAATAGTTATCCACGGCAATATAGGCGATGCCGCAGGTTACGCTATGCGCGGCGGAAAGATTTTTGTAAAGGGCAACGCAGGCTACCGCGCAGGCATACATATGAAAGCTTATAAAGAGAAAGTGCCGCTCATGGTGATAGGCGGCAGCACGGGCAGTTTTCTCGGCGAATATCAGGCAGGCGGCATTATAGTCGTGCTGGGTCTGAATATAGGGAATAAAAAGATCGTCGGCAACTTCCCCTGCACGGGTATGCACGGCGGAAAGATGTTTCTGCGCAGCGACTGTAAAGATGTGAAATTCCCGTCGCAGGTCACGGCTAAGAAAGCGAGTGCCAAAGAGCTTGACGAGGTAAGAAAGTACGTGGCGCAGTACTGCGAGCTGTTCGGCGGCGATGTTGACAGCATAATGGACAGCCCGTTCACAGTCGTCACCCCCGACAGCAAGAACCCGTATAAGCAGATGTACGTTGCCAATTAGAAGTCAGAGGTTAGAAGTAAGAGGTTAGAGCTGTTCTTGAAGTGTTCGTACGGTCTTGCCATTCCTGCGGTTTACCGTTAGAAGCAAGAAGCAAGAGGTTGGCAAGGCAGCGTTCGCGCGTTGTTTTAATATTGTGTGTATTATTTGCGCTGTCGCGCGGCGCAGGAGCGCACACGTTGACCGCCATAAATGTCGGTCAAGTGCCGAAGAACCCTCTGCGAGGCTTCTTCCCATTCTCTGAAACTTTGTGCGTATCTGAATTGTAATTTTTCAGCGAGTGCGTTTACCGCCACATCTCCAACTTCCCAAAAACAAAAACCACGCCCCACCCCACCGCTACTGGAAGAATATTCTGCCGGCTGCCTCTCTGTTGGGGAGGTATGTGGGTCGGGTACTAGAAACAAGATATTCAGAAACGAGAGGCAAGAAATGTGGTTTTTCACCTAGCACGGCGTTCCAGGATGGAACGCGGAAAAAGAGATAAGGTCTTCTCAAAGGGGAGGCTCTCTCTTGCAGAGCCTCCCCTCTACTCAAACAGTCCACAGGACTGTTTGAGTATTCACCCCTTGCAGAGCGCCTACCGTAAGGGGATTTCGCCGTCTGCGGACGGCGACGAGGGTTTCACCCCTCGACCCTGACGACCCTTTTGAAAAAGGGTCGATCGAAAACTTTTAGTTTCTTGACATGAAATTTATAGTTAGCGAAAAGTTAAACTTATTATATAAACCACTTCTCTTATTCTAAAGGGGGAAATCCAATGAAGTATTCAAACGACGAGATACTGCAATATGTCAGAGAGGAGGACGTCAAGTTCATCAGGCTTGCGTTCTGCGACGTCTTCGGCAAGCGCAAAAATATCTCTATCATGCCCGATGAGCTGCCGCGCGCCCTCGAGTACGGCATTGCTATCGACGGCTCATCTGTTGCAGGCTTCGGCAGCGATGTACATTCCGATCTCCTGCTGCACCCCGACTGCTCCACAATTGCCCAGCTCCCGTGGCGACCCGAGCACGGCAGAGTTGTCCGTATGCACGCGACCATTTCTTACCCCAACGGCAGGGTGTTCGAGTGCGATACGCGCAGCCTGCTTATCAAGGCTATCGAAGAAGCACGGGCGGCAGGCAAGCGCTTTGCGTTCGGCTCGGAGCAGAAGTTCTACCTTTTCAAGCTCGATGAAAACGGCGAGCCTACCAAAATACCCTACGACAACGCAAGCTACATGGACATTGCCCCCGAGGACAAGGGCGAGAATATTCGCCGCGAAATATGCCTTATGCTGGAGCAGATGGGCATACGCCCCGAGAGTTCTCACCACGAAGAAGGGCCGGGGCAGAACGAGATAGCCTTCCGCTACTCTGATGCTCTTACCGCCGCCGACGATGCAATGACATTCCGCACCGTGGTAAATACCATAGCGCGCAGGTATGGGCTCTGCGCCGATTTCAGCGCCAAACCCCTCGATAACTGCTCCGGCAACGGTTTCCATATAAATATGTCGGTGCGCTCCGATGACGGCAGCGACGACCTTTGCTATATGATAGCAGGCGTTCTCGATAAAATATGCGACATGACGCTTTTCATGAACCCTACCGAAAATTCCTACAGGCGTTTTGGCAGCAATAAAGCCCCCGAGTATGTCTCGTGGTCGAGCGAGAACCGCTCACAACTCGTGCGTATTCCTGCCGCAACGGGCGAATACCGCCGTGCAGAACTGCGTTCCCCCGATTCAACTGCTAACCCGTATCTGGCATACGCGCTGATAATATACGCAGGTCTTTACGGTATACAGAATAAGCTTGAGCTGCCTATGGTAGCTGATTTCAATCTGTATAAGGCTGACAAAGAAACTCTGCAAAAGTATAAACGCCTGCCCGAAAGCCTCGCCGCGGCGAGAAAACTGGCGTGCGGCAGTGACTTTATAAAACAACATATTCCCGAAAACATTCTTGACATCTACTGCGGCAAATAATTAACATTTTTCTGATTTTCTATATACATCTACCAAAGGAGGGGAGCATATATGAGCATAGTCGTCCGTTCGTACAGCGTGCTGGTCGTGTCGGCAGTCAGCTCTTTCAACGATGCCCTCCCCGAGCTTTTGCCCACCGAGCGTTTTTACCCCGTCACGGTAACCGGCAGCGTAAGCGCCGCAAAACGCGAGCTTGCCGAACGCTCATATGATCTTGTCATAGTAAACTCACCGCTCCCAGATGATGTCGGCATACGCTTTGCTATAGATGCAGGCGGCACATCGTCGTCCGTGCCGATGATAATCGTCAAAGGCGAGCATCTGCCCGACATCTACGAGAGAGCGACAGCGCACGGGATATTCACGCTGCAAAAGCCCATTTCAAGGTCAATGTTTACCGTGTCGCTGGGGTGGATGTGCGCCCTGCGCGAGAGGCTGCGCAAGTTTGAGAAGAAAACGCAGACCATTGAAGAAAAGATGAGCGAGATAAGGCTTGTCAACCGCGCAAAATGGCTGCTGATGACCGAGCTGAAAATGGAAGAGCCCGACGCGCACAGGTATATTGAAAAGCAGGCGATGGACAGGAGCATTACGAAAAAAGCCGTCGCCGAGGAGATAATAAGTTCATACTCATAAATAAAAAAGAAGCCGTTAATGGCTTCTTTTTTAGTGTATATTATTTGCGCTTACGCGCGGCGCAGGAGCGCGTTCACCGCCCCAACTTTATTTTGGTTATCTTTTCATTTTGAGTGAGCTAATGTTATTGTGCGCTCCTAATCGAGGGGGGAACCACAGGGATTATAGGGGGTAAATAAGACCGGCAGGGCGCGCGTTTTACCCCCTACCCTAAGGTTTCCCCCTCGAGCTTCCTCTTCCTTATCCACACCCTCGAACACGCGCTGAGCCTTGGTGGTATTTCGTGACCTCTTCGCACGGAACTTCGTTGCTTTGTGGAGGAGGTTAAAGAGAGAAATACGCATCAGTTTTGTTTGTAAGGAAAAAGAGGGCAGTAGTGCGGGAAATTGATTTATAACGTACTGCGGTAATTTTTTCAAGTATTACCCCACTGCTCACCGCACATTCACACCACCAAAAAGCCACGCCCACCCCACGCCGCTGGAAGAATATTCTGCCAGCAATTTTCTTTGGGACGGTTTGTGGGTAGGGAGATATATATTATTAGAAAAAAACATATAATTCGCAGTACAGATAAGTCCAAATTTCTTGCCTCTTGCTTCTAAATCTCTTGCCTCTAACAGCGAAAACTTTTCCTTTCTTGACAAGAATTTAAAATTCGCGGCGTAAGCCGCACCTTAACTATTAACTCTTCATTATTCACTATTCACTAATTCCGCTCCTGCGCCGCGCGATAGCGCAATTATTATAGTTTAAAATATTTTCTTCTCCATTCCCACGCATTGAAATACCCCGTTTTGCTTTGCGCCCTCGCCGGTGCGCGCGTACCCCAGCTTTTCATAGAAGCCCACCGCCTCAACGCGGCTGTCAATAACTATCTTTTTGTACCCCAGCGAGGCTATCCACTCCTCCGCCTGCCGCACTGCCATTTTGCCAAGCCCCTTGCCGCGGTATTCGGGCAGAACTACCACCCTGCCCAGCGTTACGGCGTTTTCGCCCACCTCGTAAAAACGGCAGGTGGCAACGGGGTAGCCGCCGTCCAGCAGCACTATGTATTTTGTGCCGCAGCAGTCGTGCTCGTCAAATTCCTCGCGCAGAGATATGCCGCACTGTCGGTTCATGCCCTGCACCCTCACCGAGTACGCCCCAGCGCGCTGCCACTCCTCCTGCGCACGCATGACTTCTATGTTCATCTAAACATCTCCTTTTTTACTTGTCAACTATCGGCAGCCATATCTGACTTTTGTAATCCTCCGCCGTCATGTCGCCGCTCGGGTATGCCTCTATGTCCATTTCATAGGTCGGCTGATGATCCGAAACGGGCAAAAATTCCGCCGAGATCTCGTGCCACAGATCTTGTATTGCTTTCGGCATCGCGCCCGTGCATTCAAATTTCAGCCAAGTTCTTTTGGGTATAACGCTTACACGAAAGCCCTCCGGCGCGGCGGTGTCGGGAGAACACTGAACCGCAATGGCGTAATCAAAATGCTCGTTATCGCTATGACCGTTTCCATAGCAAATGCCGAAAACGTATGTCCTGTCAAGAGCGTATTGAAGCAGAGTTTCAATAGTCCCGTCACTCAGCGATCTATCCCAGAACTCCGGGATAGTGTTTTGCTCGTCCGCGACCTGCTGCCGCTCGACCTTTTCCAGTACCGTGAATGATTCTTTTACAACAATTTCGTAATTCATAGAATTACCGCCTTTCAATATGATCTGCACTTTAAGGCGGGAAAACGACCGCAGTCGGGCATTACTTCTCTTTGCCTGCGACGGCGCAACACCGTGAAAACGCGTGAACGCCCTTGTAAAGCTTTCGGGCGAGGCAAAGCCGTATTTCAAAGCCACATCAATGACCTTTGTGCCTGTTTTAGCAAGCTCGTCTCCTGCAAGGGTCAGCCGCCGATTGCGAATGTATTCGCCTACTGTAATACCGCAAAGAATATAAAACATCTTCTGAAAATAGTATGGAGAAAGAGCCGCCTGCCGTGCGATCTGCCCGAGGTCAAGCTCCTGCGTTATATTTTCTTCAATGTAGTCTATGGCTTTCTGAATACCCTCCGCAAGTCCCATTTTTCGCCCTCCTTTTTCTGTGCAAGTACATTATACTATATCACCGCGGCGGTTTCATGACAAATTGTGCTTTGTTCTGTCAGATATTATTTATACTATTATAATACAAAACCGCGCAAATGTCTACTGCTTGTAATGCGGCGAAAAATATGATATACTATTTATATACTCACTTTGGGGGAGAAAATATGAACAACATAAAAATGCGCATTATAGCTGCTTTAATGCTGCTGTCGGTGATGATGTTCTCGGGCTGCGGAAGCAGTAATAACTCTGCAAACTCTGAAAATGTAACTTCTGAAGCTTCGGTAACTTATGCAACTTCCGCAAGCACGTCCGGCACTGCGGCGACCACGCCAACCACCACAAAGGCAGAAAAAGAAACGCAAGCCGAAAATACCTCGCAAGCCGATGAGCATGGAAACGCTCCTGCGCGCGACGGGTATTATTACGATGTGGAAAACGTGGTTTTGTATCTTGAAGAATACGGTGAGCTGCCGCCCAACTACATAACCAAAAAAGAGGCTGAGGCGCTGGGCTGGAGCGGCGGTTCGGTCGAGGATTATAAAGAGGGTGCGGCGATAGGCGGCGACCGCTTTGGCAACTACGAGGAGCTTTTGCCCGAAGCTGACGGGCGCAAGTACACCGAGTGCGACATCGACACCGACGGCTATCCGTCGAGGGGTTCGCGCAGGCTGGTTTTTTCAAACGACGGGCTGTATTTTTATACTTCCGACCACTATGAAACATTCTCGGAAGTGACTGTTACGAAAGACGGTGATGTGATATGGTAAACGATGAGAGCCGCATAACGCTTGACTGCCGTATGTTTTCGCAGCGCGGCGCGGCGCACGACTACCTTGCCGAAAAGCTGAATTTGCCCGAGTATTACGGCAGAAATCTCGATGCGCTGTACGACTGCCTGAGCGGCGTTAAAGGCGAGATAGTTTTTCTTCACGCCGATGAGATCGACAGCTGCTATGCAAAAAAGATCCTCCGTGTTTTTGAAGATGCCAAAGAGCAGTACCACGGACTTGAGATAAAATACGAAACCGAGGACGAGCAGTCATGAAAAAGCGCGAAACAATGCTGAAACTCCTGCTCTCGGTCTGCGAGCTTGCGCTGGTCGGCATATGCACAGTTATAGCGCTTCTCTCGCCGATAGAAACTACCGCGGTAAAAATAGCAGGCTCGTTTGTGTCGGTCGCGATAGTGAGCGCAGCGGCGTGGTTCTTCCCCTTGCGGTTTTACATCTTCGCGCTTGTATTTCACTTCTTTGCTGCGCCGCTGGGTTCGGTGATAAATCTGTACAAATATCTGGGCTGTTACGACAGGATAGTTCACTACCTCAGCGGCGTAATTCTGGCGGAGGCAGGCTTGATACTTATAAGCCGCATATTCAAAAAGCGCGGTCTGAAAGACGACATTGCGGTGATGCTTATGTTCGCGTTTTTCTTCTCGGCGGCGTGCGCAGGCTTTTGGGAGATATACGAGTTCACCGCCGACAGCCTGCTGCATATTGATATGCAGGGCAGCAACACAAACACCATGGGCGACATAGTTTCTGGCGTGCTCGGCGCTGCGACATACACCGCGGCAAGCTTCATATCAATAAAACGCAATAAAAAGCGCTGACCTCAGTCAAGAGTTCAGCGTAATTTTTTGTACTGTATCTGTTGCGCAGGAGCGCGTTTGGTTTGCCGCAGTTGTCCGTTTAATTTCCCTACAGCGGCTTCTTCACCATCTGCCCTTTGTTTCGCGGATAGCGCGCGTCGGTGGGCTTTGTCTTTCTTATCACAATGAGCGTTCGTTTGTCGCCGCACGGCAGGCAGTATTCTTCAAAACGCTCCACCTCTCCGCCAAGCGTTTTTACGGCATTTTTTGCTTCTTCCAGCTCCTCTTTTCCCGAAGAACCTTTCAAAGCCGCAAACATACCCCCTACCTTTACATACGGCAGGCAATATTCGCATAATATGTTAAGCCTTGCCACTGCTCTTGCAACAGCGCAGTCGTACCCCTCGCGCATATCGCCTTTAGCAAGCTCCTCCGCGCGCCCGTGAACACACTGCGCTTCAAGCCCTATCTCATCAGAGAGCGTTTTAAGAAAATTTATTCGCTTGTTCAGGCTGTCAAGCAGCGTAAGTTTAATGTCACCGCGCACTATCTTCATCGGGCAAGACGGGAACCCTGCCCCCGTGCCGATGTCTATCACTCTGCACCCCTGCGGCAGCTGCACCTTTGTAAACGGCAGCACACTGTCAAGAAAATGCTTCTGCTCTATCCCCTCTCCGTCCGTTATCGCGGTGAGGTTTATTTTTTCGTTCCATTCCAAAAGCAGCCGCACGTAGGCTGAAAAACGCTTACCCTGCTCCTCGTCAAGCTGTATGCCGATGCCCTCAAAAAGCTCCGTCAGCCGCCTTACATCTATAGCCATTTAGTCCTCCTTTGCGTGCCTGTGCTGCTCCAGCCACACCAGCAAAACGTTCACGTCGGCAGGGTTAACGCCCGAAATGCGCCCTGCCTGCCCCACCGAAAGCGGCCGGATCTTGTTCAGCTTCTCTATTGCCTCCAGCCTAAGCCCCGTCACAAGCGAATAATCCATTCCCTGCGGTAGCTTTTTCGCTTCCAGTCGGCGCATAGCCTCCACCTGTTCTTGCTGTATGGCAATATAGCCCTCGTACTTTATTTGCAGTTCCACCTGTTCGCGCACCGCATCGGGCAGCTCGGGGCGGCTGTCGTCAAACTTTATTATGCCGTCATATGTAACGTGCGGCCTTTTCAGCAGCTGAGAAAGCTTCGCGCCCGTGGCTATCCCCTCCGAGCCGACCGATTCCAAATACTCCGTCAACCCCTGAGAGGGCGCAATATTCACCTTTTTAACGCGCTCAACTTCGCCCTCCACAAGCCGCTTTTTCTCCAAGAATTTTTCAAATGTTCCACGTGGAACAAGACCCACATCATACCCCACCTGCGTGAGCCGCATATCCGCGTTGTCCTGCCGCAAAAGCAGTCTGTATTCACTGCGCGAGGTCAGCATTCTGTAAGGGTCAGAGCAGCCTTTTGTCGTCAGGTCGTCTATAAGCGTGCCGATGTACGAAGTCGCCCTGTCAAGCACCAACTGCTGCCGCCCTTGCAGCTTCAAAGCCGCGTTTATGCCTGCAATAAGCCCCTGCGCCGCAGCTTCCTCGTAGCCGCTCGTGCCGTTGAACTGCCCTGCCCCGAAAAGTCCGCCGATTTTCTTAAATTCAAGCGTGGGCAAAAGCTCTGTCGGGTCGCAGCAGTCGTACTCGATGGCGTATGCGTTGCGCATAATTTCAACATGTTCAAGCCCTTTTATTGTGTGCAGAAATTCAAGCTGCACCTCCTCGGGCAGAGAACTGCTCATGCCCTGCAAGTAGTATTCATCGGTATCTAAACCCATTGGCTCTATAAACAGTTGGTGGCGTTCTCTGTCGCGAAAACGCATTATCTTGTCTTCTATAGAGGGGCAGTATCTCGGCCCTATAGCGTGAATGCGCCCCGAGTATATCGGCGATCTTTCGATGTTCTCCAAAATAACGCGGTGGGTCTCCTCGTTCGTGTAGCCGACATAGCAGCACACTTTGTTTTCAAGTTTCTCGCCCTCATTATGCGTGAAAGAAAACGGCGTTATCTTCTCGTCGCCGTCCTGCTTCTCCAGCTTGTCAAAATCTATAGAACGCTTGTGTACCCTCGCAGGCGTGCCGGTCTTGAATCTGCGTATGGTTATCCCCTGCTCTACCAGCGAATCCGAAAGTTTTGTCGCCGGCAGAACATTGTCGGGCCCGCTTGCGTATGACACCTCGCCGACGTGTACAATGCCGTTAAGATAAGTACCGGTCGCGATTATTACCGCCCTTGCGCTGTAGCTCGTGTCAAGCTTTGTAACAACGCCCGAAACACAGCCGTTTTCAAACGTAACAGCCGTTACTTCGCCCTGCTTTAAGTACAAATTTTCCTGATGTTCAACAGCTCTTTTCATGTATGCGTGATACTTCACCCTGTCAGACTGCACCCTCAGGCTGTGTACCGCAGGCCCTCTGCCTAAATTCAGCATACGGCTTTGCAGAAAAGTCGCATCGGCAGCCTTGCCCATCTCACCGCCGAGAGCATCAATTTCGCGAACCAGATGTCCCTTTGCAGTGCCGCCTATCGAGGGGTTGCAGGGCATATTCGCCACGCAATCGAGCGAAATGGTGAACAGCGCGGTCTTCATTCCAAGGCGTGCGGCAGCCAGCGCAGCCTCGCACCCTGCGTGACCCGCGCCCACCACAACTATGTCAAAATCATCGGTAAAAGGCATTTTTCTGCCCCTTTCTATCAAATTGTTCCACATGGAACATTGCACCTCGCAGCCTGCGTTTGTTCCACGTGGAACATTTTATACATTTTATTTGCCAACACAAAAACGCGAGAAAACCTGCTCTACCACCGCATCGGTGACCTTTTCGCCGGTAAGCTCCATAAGGCAGTCGGCAGCTTTGTCAATAAGTATCGTCACCGCATCGAGCGTTTCACCGCATGTCAGAGCTTCCCCAGCCGCCTGTGTGTACTTCAAAGCCTGCGCCGCGCAAGCCTTTTGCCGCTCGTTTGCAAACAGAGCGTTTTGTGGGTCAAACTCGCGCAGTCCAAGCGCATTCACCACGGCGTTTTCGAGAGCTTCCATACCGCTTTCATTCTTTGCAGATACCTCAACTACCAGCGGAAATTCGGCAAATTCGCTTTTGTCAACACTCACACCGAGGTCTGTTTTATTAAGAACGATAATGCAGTTTTTGCCGCGCAGACTGTCAATTATCTGCCTGTCGTCACCGTCAAGCGGCTGCGAGGAGTCAAACACCGCAAGGGCAAGTTCGCAGTTTTCAAGCTTTCCCTGTGCTAGATCAACGCCAACGCTCTCCACCTCGTCGCCTGCGGTGTGAATGCCTGCCGTGTCGCTCAGCCGCAGCAAAACGCCGCCAACTTCCGCGCTTTCTTCAATAACATCGCGCGTTGTGCCTGCAATATCGGTAACTATCGACCGCCTGTAACCCAGCAGCATATTCATCAGCGTGGATTTTCCCACATTCGGCTTGCCAACAATAGCGGTATCGCAGCCGTTTCTGAAAATTCTGCCGCTGTCGTAGGTGAGCAAAATTCCCTCCAGCGCCGAAGAAACCTCATTCAGCGCAGTTTCCATGCTGCCCTGTTCCACCGCGGGAATATCTTCATCGGGGTAGTCGTTCCAGGCCGCAAGGTCTGCAAGCAGGCTGAGAAGCTTTTGGCACGCCTCGTTTATCTGCCTGAAAAGCCTGCCCTCTTTTACGCCGTTGGCGCTGCGCAGAGCGCTCTCACCGCTGGCAGAGATAAGCTCCATGACCGACTCTGCCTGCGTGAGCGACATTTTGCCGTTGAGAAAAGCGCGTTTTGTAAATTCCCCTGCCGCCGCAGGTTTTGCGCCGCTTTCAATGCAGGCACGCAGTACGCGCTTTGTAAGGTACACGCCGCCGTGGCAAGATATTTCCGCAACGTTTTCGCCCGTGTAGCTTTTTGGCTCGCGGAACACGGTAAGAAGCGCATCGTCGAGCCGCTCGCCGCCGTATACCACCTTGCCGTAAACGCAGGTGTGACCTTTCATGTCAGCCACTTTTTCGCCGCCGAAAGGCTGAAAAATCTTTGCCGCAATATCTATAGCCTTTTCGCCGCTTATGCGGATAACAGAAATGCCCCCTGCCGCAGGCGGAGTTGAAACGGCACACACTGTATCATTTATTTCGTTCAAAATATCGCCCCTTTGAAATCGCCGCCGCAAAATAAGCGACGGCGAACCACATTTATATTTAACGCTTTTACGCTCAAAGTTTTTCGGGGTACTCCCCTGCCTTGATAAGTTCTCTTATGCAATCTCTGAAAAGCTGCGTATCTTCGGCATAAGTTACGCCGAACCACTTGTCGTTGGTCTCAAAAACTTTAACTTTGCACTCGCCTTTGTTCAGCATTTCTTCAATGATAATAGGCAGCAGAAATTCGGCTTTCAGATCGTTTATATTATCTTTAAGAAACGTTTTGAAACGATCTTCCAGAGCATCTATAAATTCGGGTGAGCAAGCCCACATATTCATCGAAACATAGCTGTTTTCGTCTATCTCCTCATCAGTCTTGAGAGAGCGCACCTTGCCGTCATCGCAGCGGCGAATTTCAAAAGTTTCTTTAATGCTGCTCAGGCAATTTTCACTGTCAACGCCGCAAACGCCCCTGGTTACCGTGCCGTTATCGGAAAGCGTATTTTTCAGTATGAAACCTGCCATGCCCAGAGTGCTCGGGTCGTTGTTTTCGCGCAGGAAGTCAACAAGGCTGTAAAACGCCTGCCTGCCGTAAAAATCGTCGGCATTTATAATAATGAAAGGCTCTTTTACCGCGCCTTTGCAGCAAAGTATCGCGTGACCTGTGCCCCACGGCTTGGTTCTTTCGGGCGCGCTGAAGCCCTCGGGCAGCATATCGGTATGCTGGTAAACATACTGCGTTTCAACTATTTTCGATATCCTGTCTCCTATGCTCTCTCTGAACTGCTCCTCAAAGTCCTTTCTGATAATGAAGACCACCTTGCCTACGCCTGCTTTTACGGCATCGTATATTGAGTAGTCCATTATTATCTCGTTGTTGGGGCCTACGTTTGCGAGCTGTTTTATGCCCTTGCCGAAGCGCGAACCCATTCCTGCCGCCATTATGACGAGCGTTATTTTCTTCTGTGACATTGTTATCCTCCGTTCATTTTTTTGTTAAAAGATATAGCAAATTTGTTATGATAAAATCAAAATTACTACATACATTATAATATATATTTTTCTTTATGTCAACAAAATATTTGACAAGCACGCTTAAATGTGTTATACTGTTTTGTGTACGTCGAAAAATGTTGTTACCGTATATTAAAGTGAGGAGAATATTATGGCGGATAATGAAAAAGATATAAACGATATAATTGCCGAAGCCATGAAAAAGCGCGCAGAGCGTATGCAGCAGGCAAGCGGTAATACCGAACATACCGAAAATACAGAAAATACAGAAAGCAACGAAGCGCCGAGAACTACTCTTTCGGAGCAAAGGTTTGCTGCGCCCGAAAGTTCGTATACAGCGCCGAGACCCAAAGCTACCGAGCAGGCAAAGGCGGCTGAGATACTAAGCGCGATAGATTCTCAGCCCGAGCCGCAGCAGCCCAAAGGGCAGGGAACACCTGTTATTGATACCAAGACTTACGACCGCCCGAAAGCTCAGCAGAGCAAGCAGGCAAAATTTGAAGAATACTCGGGCAGCAGGGAAGAGCGCGGCGGCAATGGCGGCAAAAAGGGCAAGGCTAAAGCCAAAAAGTGGAGCACAAAGAGAAAGGTGCTGTTGGTGCTGCTTATAGTGCTTCTTATAATAATGATAGCTATAGCGGCGGTTGGCATTTATATAATGACAAAGCTGGACAAGGTGAACGTTGTTGACAGAACTTACGACAACTCGATATACGAAAGTATCGAGATAGACCCCGGCGACTATGTTCAGCCCGGTCCTGACGGCAGCAGCATACCCGATTCGCCCGACAGCGTTATTGACGATCTGCAAAGCCAGATAGACACCAACGTTCAAAGCTCCACGCCGATAAAGTTCTCTGACGACGTGCTCAACGTTCTGCTGATAGGAACAGACGCGAGAACTCACGACTACCGCGGCAGAAGCGACTCTATGATACTTGTATCTATAAACAAGAAGTCAAAGCAGATAATCATGACTTCGATAATGCGTGATATATACATCATGATACCCGGCATAGGCTACAGCAAGCTGAACCACTCGTATGCGTGGGGCGGCGCAGACCTTTTGATACAGACGATAGAGAGCAACTTCAAGATAAGGATAGACAAGTTCGTGCAGGTGGATTTCCTGTCGTTTGAGAGCGTTATAGACGCGGTGGGCGGCGTTGATATGTACATCAACGATGCGGAAATGACTATCATGAGGGAAGTTATTCCGCCTGAGCAGGATCACGGCGAGGGTATGTATCATCTCAACGGCACGCAGGCGCTGAGATTTGCAAGAATAAGATATGTAGGCAACGCGGACTTTGAGCGCACTCAGAGGCAGAGGCGAGTATTGCAGGAGATACTGAAAAAGGCGCAGGATCTGAGCATATTTGAGCTCAACGACCTGCTTGACACCATGCTGCCGCTGCTGACCACCGACATGAGCAAGGGCGAAATGCTTGACCTGATAACGCACTCGGTAAGCTATCTGGGCTACGAGAGGGTAGAGCAGAGAGTGCCTGCCGACGGTATGTGGTGGAGCGTATGGGTGGACGGTATGGACTGCCTTGGCATAAATTTTGATGACACCATAAAGAAAATGCAGGGCGTTATATACGGAGAATAAATTTTGCGGCGCATCGGCGAGTGTCTTGTCGGCTTAAGCCTCCAAGCCACAATGAAAGAATTACTTCGGCGACTTTATGGGTCGCCGATTTTGCTTTCTGAAAGTCTGAAGCCTTTCAGAAAACAAAACCGTAATTCTTTTGCACAGTGCGTTTAATATCAAAAGCTGTAAGCCCTGTCAAGAAAGGAAAGTTTTCGGTCAAGCCTTTTTCAAAAGGCTTGCAGGGTGTGGGGCAGCGCCCCACAATACGGAGTGCGCTCCGAAAAAGGTGAATTGAAAAACAATCCGGTGGATTGTTTTTCAAGAGGAAAATCCCTGCAAGAGAGGGATTTTCCTTTGATAAGACCTTAGCTTTCTTGCCTGCGCGCGCTTTCGTGTGCAATAGATATGTTAAAAGTTTGCGCTTACGCACAAGCCTGTGGAGCGCACACATTGACCGCCATAACGCGCGAAGGTTTTAAACCCTGTCAAGAAATTAAAACCTTTGCGTATTGTGGAGCGTTGAACGCGCTCCTGCGCCGCGCGACAGCGCAAAAATGATTATTAAAATTTTTAAAACCGCTTTACTTTCACAGTATAATGTGTTAAAATATAAATAGAGAGCGCACTTGCTTTCTATATCTGTAACAAAGGGTGATAATTATGAGAGATAAACTGGAAATAAGCAATCTTGACGATCTTTACGAGGCTGTGCTTTGCCTTAAAGATATTGACGAGTGCAGGCTGTTTTTCAAAGACCTTTGCACCGTACCCGAACTGAAAGCGCTGTCGCAGAGGTATCAGGTGGCAAAAATGCTTACCGAAAAGTACGTTTACAATGACATAGTCAGAGAAACGGGAGCTTCCACAGCGACGATAAGCAGGGTGAACAGGTCGCTTTCGTATGACGGCAGCGGCGGTTACAACATTGTTTTCGGCAGGCTGAAAGAGTTGAAAGACAAAAAGAAGTAATATGTACGACGGCGGATTTGCATACTTTTACGACCTGCTGATGAAAGACACCGACTACGATGCCATTGCGGCGCGGTACACAGAGCTTGCGCAAAGGTACGGCGTGAAAAGCGGCAGGGCTGCGGATCTCGGCTGCGGTACGGGGGAGCTTTCAAGGCGGTTGGCTTTGGCAGGGTACGACACCATTGGAGTGGACATATCTGAGGAGATGTTGTCTGTAGCCTCCTGCAAGGCTTGCTGCGAAAGCAGCGTTCAATACATACATCAGGATATGACAAAGCTTGATCTGGGCGGTGAGGTTGATTTACTGGTATCATCGCTTGATTGCTTTTGTCATCTGCGAGGAGATAAGCAGGTGAGGGAAGCCTTTGCAAGGGCGTTTGAAAACCTGCGCGGAGGCGGTGTATTCATTTTTGACATGAACACTGTTTACAAGCACAGCGAGGTACTTGCCGACAACGCGTTTGTTTTTGAGAACGAGCAGGTGTTTTGCGTATGGCAGAATTTTTACAGCGGCTGCGGCAGGGTAGAGATAGCGCTTGATATGTTCGCATACGGTGAGGACGGCAGATACGACAGGTACTGCGAAGATTTTGAAGAATGTGCATACCCTTTGGCGGACGTGGAAAAGTGGCTGAGGGAAACAGGCTTTGAAGTGGCAGGCATATTTGACGGGCTTGGCGAAGAAGCTGCGACAGAGCAGTGCGAGAGGGCATTATTTGTAGCGATAAAGAGATAAAGAAGTAGGAGATATTATGGGCAGGATAGTCAGGGCGATATCTGCTGATGCATCGGTAGTGTGCAGCGCAATTGACGGCAAAGATATAGTGAATGAGATCGAGCGTATACACAAAACTTCGGCGGTGGTGACGGCTGCGCTGGGCAGGCTGGCAATGGCGGCATCGCTTATGGGGTTTGGTCTTAAAGGAGAGAAAGACAGCGTTACGGTACGCATAAACGGCGGCGGCCCGTGCGGCGCGCTTATTGCTGTTGCTGACAGCTGGGGCAACGTGCGTGCGTATGTGCAAAATGCCGTTGTTGAGATACCTTTGAATAAGTTCGGCAAGCTGGACGTTCGCGGTGCGGTGGGCACTGACGGTTACGTTTCTGTTGTTAAAGACATGGGACTGAAAGAGCCTTACTGCGGACAAGTGCCTATAGTTTCGGGCGAGATAGCCGAGGACATAACAAATTACTTGGCAACGAGCGAACAGGTGCCGTCTGCGTGCGCGCTGGGCGTGCTTGTTGCGCCCGACCTTTCGGTAGAGCAGGCAGGGGGATTTATAATAGAGCTTTTGCCGTTTGCTCCCGAAGAAAGCGTTGCGGCTATTGAAGAAAACATAAAGAAAATGTCATCGGTGACCACTCTTTTGCGAAGCGGTAAAACTGCCGCTGACATAGCTCTTATGGCTCTTGAGGGGCTTGAGCCAAATATTTTAGACGATTTTAACGTTGCATACCGCTGCACTTGCTCTCGTGAAAAGGTGGAGCAGGCGCTTCTCAGCACGGGCAAAGAGGAACTGGAGGACATGGCGAAAGATCCGCTAACGCAGGTGGAATGTCATTTCTGCGACAAAAAGTACGTTTTTACGCCGGACGAGATAAGGGCTTTGGCGGCAAGGGCTACAGGAAATACAGAAGGATAGGGGGCTACTATGACCGAAGAACAGAAAACGCTGGCGTGCAGTTTATACAGAAAAAGGGCGCGGAAGATACTGTTTAGTTTTTTGGCGGAAACGGTGTTGATTACGGCTCTGCTTGAATTTCTGGTAGTATTTCTCGGCAAGAACAGCGAGCCCGAACTTCTGGTGTTTGTCGGGGTGACGATCGTTGTAGCGCTGACGGCGATAAGGATTCGCGATGTTGTGTATGTGGTGAAGTTGTTTTCGGCGGCGGCATACATTTCAAAGAATGACATGGAAATGCTTTTAGTAACGCCGAGCGGTTTTTACAAGAGCATGGCGCAGAGGCTGCTTTCGCGCTACAATATTACCCCTGACATGGCGCGTTTTACGCTTGACGGCAAAGAGTACAAGGCTATGATACGCAATATGCTTCAGCTTGACAAGGGAAGCAGGCAGCTTTTGGTATTTCGCGGCGGCAAGGTGTTCGCTGTGCCGGCTGTATTTATGAAAGAGCTGGCGAAGCAGGCGAAACAGCGCGAAATATAAAATAGCGAAAATTTCAAAAAGTGCTTGACAAACGCTTTTCAATGGTGTATAATATGATTTGTTATCGGTTCGCCGATAGTTCGGGAGCATAGCTCAGCTGGGAGAGCATCTGCCTTACAAGCAGAGGGTCATAGGTTCGAGCCCTATTGTTCCCACCAGCAGCGTGACGCTGCACAAAATTTAAGTGCAGTGTCATGGTTCTGCTATTTTATGTATAGATAAGAACGGCATGGCCCGATAGTTCAGTTGGTTAGAACGCCGCCCTGTCACGGCGGAGGTCGTGAGTTCGAGTCTCATTCGGGTCGCCATCGAAAAAATCCCTCGGGATTTTTTCGCCTGAAATATCACTTTGCCGCCATAAACGGTCGGCGGCAATTACAAAATCTGACCGCGATGCGCTCATCTTTTGTAAACGTGATATTTCCCATAGCGCAACTTTTAAAGTTTGTTAGAGGTCGCGTAAGGTTTTCCATGCTATCAAAGTTTGTGAGAACAACATCTTGCCTCTTGCCTCTAGTTATCTTGCTTCTAGCAGGGCAAGTGCCGAAGTTTTGTTTGAAGTCAAAGTCTTCTAACTTCTTACTTCTAACATCTACAGCGCAAAGGTTTTTGTTTTATCAAAGCTGGTAAAGTATTCTCTTGCCTCTTGCTTCTGAATATCTTGCTTCTAGCAGGGCAATTTTATAAAAGAAAGCCTGAAGTCTTTCTTTTATAAAACCATAAATCTTCCCATAGCGCAACTTTTGAAGTTTGTTAGAGGTCGCGCAAGGCTTTCCGTGCTATCAAAGTTTGAGTGGACAACATCTTGCTTCTTGCCTCTAGTTATCTTGCTTCTAGCAGGGCAAGTGCCGAAGCTTTGTTTGAAGTCAAAGTTTTCTAACTTCTTA
>CANPZC010000005.1 GCA_947589355.1 uncultured Clostridia bacterium | reverse complement strand
TATACAACACCGATGCAGGGCTGCACACCAACAAAACGCTGACAGCAGGCGCTGACGGCAGGTCGTACAGGCTGAATCTGGAATCTTGGTATGCGAGCGCAAATGTTGTTGACGTTGGCATGATCCTCGATGCCTCGGGCAGTATGGCATGGCCTATAAACGACCCCGTGCCGATACAAGTTGAACCGGGAAACATTCTTAAAGCTCTTTACGAGGGTGAAGATATCAATAAAAAGACGGATGCGGACGCTCAGAATGTGTTACTTACGCCTGACATTCTTGAAAAAGCAGGTATATTGAACCCCAACAATACCGATAACTCACTGCTGGGTTATTCGGGTTATTCGTATTATATTTATGATGATAAAGCTAATGCAAATGAGTATGTTCCGCTAGGCTATTTAAATGGTACAACAGATACATATGATAATTATGAAACGTACACTTTCCCTGCAAGAGAACAGCTTATAGGTTTTTATACATTTAAAGGAAATAAGGATAATTTAGCAGCAGAAAAAGGTGGGGCAGCAACCGGTAGTTTGTCGACTCATTCAACTAACGGATTAACTATTACAAAAAGTAAAAATGATACCCTTACACTTGATGTAGAGCCTGATGGCGACCGCTTTACGATTTCGTTTATGGTAAAAGCTGATAAAGACAGTGATAAAAGTTTTGCTGCTAATATAATGAGCATTGGTGAGCAGCTTAGTTTATTTAGAGGCAACGAGGGCTCTACGAGCAGATTAAAATTAAACGAAGGCACAGATTATACAAAAAATGTTAAATCTAATACTAATACTGTTTTTAACGGAAATTATCATATGATCACATATGTATTTGACGGTGAATATATAAAAACTTATTATGATGGTAATGCAGCCACCAACATAAATGACACGAATGCTAAAATGTCATCGCCGTTAAAGGGTAATATAGAAATAAAACTTGGCGGCAATAATACTGATTACAAAGGCAGTGATATATACATAACTAACCTTGCTGTTTATGATACTGCTTTGGATAGCAAGACTGTTGAAAGTCTGTATAAAAAAGTGGTAAAGAGCAGTGAACCGGTTAATATTACGAAAGATATTATTAACCAAAAGGAAAATAATACAACTGAACCCAAAACCGAGATAGGTGTTGAACTTGCAACTGATAAATGTGCAAATTTGTCGGGCTGGTATTATGTAAATTCCAGCAGTAACTGGAATGTGTTAGAGCATTATAATTCCGGTAAATCGTATGTTGGTCTGACAGCTGAAACTGCAATAAGCAATGAGCCGACAAAGCCGCTTAAGATTGAGAATGAGGACGGCGTTGATACTAAAAAATATATATATCTTAATACAAACGGTAAACTTAACGGAACGGCTACAAATAAAGACGCAAAACAGTATCTGCCAAACGGCATAACCGCTGACCTTAAAATAGATGAGACTGAACGTAACCTTGCTATTTCAGGCGAAAATAAAAATAATAACAATGGCTACAGTCCTATAATATTCTTTATAGACAGCAACAACTATCTCAGGTGCTTTTACAGCACGGGAAGCCCGAAAGCAGATGACAACTGCGCAAGGTGTTCATATGTTTACTACAAGCCCGACAACGATCTCATAAAAGCCGAGGCTTTGAGTATTGCGGTCGGAAAATTTGCTTCAAAGCTCAATTCCGTATCTCAAGACAGCCGATTGAGCGCGGTGCGTTTCTCTACTTCTGATCTGTCGGTAAGCTCAAACCTTGAAGATTTCTTGCTGCAAAACTGGAGCAGTAAAGTTTCACAGGGCGTTGACATAGTTTCGCAGTCGAAGAAAGACTCGGGCGAGGCAGGATATTTTTCAAGCAAAGACGGAACATATAACTATGGTCTTACGGGCAGCACTAATACGCTGAACGGCTTGTTGGCGTTCAAAGAAAGCCTTGAAGAACAGGGTGGCAAATGCCCGAGCGCTAAAGATCATACGCATGACAAATACCTTGTAATATTTACCGACGGTAAAGATACAAACCTTAGCGACAGCAAACTTACAGAGGCCGAAGTATTTACAGCCGACAGAAACGCAGACGGCACACGAAATCTTGTAAAAAAGACACTTGATGTTGCGCGCGAACTCAGAGCTGACGGCTGGACTATTTACTGCGTTGTACTTTCAAATACCGAGTTTAGCGACGACAACGCTGAAAAGTTCATATCGAAACTCAGCGGCGCAGGCATTGACGAAACAGAGAGAGATACTTACGATTTTAGCACGGAAAATGATGAGGCTAAGAAAAATGAGTATTACTTCATGGTAGAAAACAGCGGCGAGGATATTACACAGCGTACTAATACCCTTATTGAAACATTCTCGCAAAAGGTACTCGGCGAAATAACCAAAGACCTTAAAAATTATACCGTTCAGGACTACATTGACCCGAGATTTGACCTTGTTGTGCCTGTTACTGGGGGCGGAGAAGAAGTTACCATAAAGCTCGGCAAGGGCGGCAAGGTGACTTACAACGGCGGCGAGCATGACATAAGCTCAAGCGGTATGCCGATATACCCCGTTGATCTGAAAGAGGGCAAGGCGTTACTTTGCTATGACAGTACAAAAGATATGTACTATATCAAGTGGACGGGTCAGACTATCCCCGGAAACATAGAGGCGGGCGAGAGCGTAAACGTTTGGAGCGGCTCGGTTGGTCTTAAAGCCAAAGAAGATTTCATCGGCGGCAATGAGATACTGACCAACGGCAACGATAAACAAGAAAACTATGTTTACCATGACGGCAAAAGCTCTGACAGCTCGGGCATAGACCATGACGACAAAATAAAAGATGAAGAAAACCCCGACTACCCGTCAAAGGGCTTCCCGCGCACCGCTGCAAATGTTAAGCTGCTTGAACTTAAAATGGACAACAAGGAGCAGACCATATACCTTGGCGAGAAGATAACCCCCGAAACGCTCGCTGAGGCTCTCGGCGGTACTGTTGAAGATAACGTTTATTGGGAGTATCTCAAAAGGTATTTTGTCAGCGACAACGGCAAGACACTTGCCGGCGTGACAACTTATGAAGAAGCGCTTGCTAAGTTGCTGAAAGACGGGGAACTTTCGCTTGATTACTATTATTTATATAATGAGGATAAGTCAAATTCCACGGGTACTGATGACCACAGAAATGACAAGATAGGCAAGCTTACTTACACTTGGACATTGGCGAAAAAAGATGACGACAGAGACCAGCAGGCAGACGAATATATAGCATTTTCTGACGGCGACAGAGAGTACACGTTAAGCGTAAAATATACGCCCGATAATGCCGCAACAAGGCAAGCTGCTAACAACACTTTGGTAAAAGATACCCATTACACGCGCAATACCACATACAAGCCTGCCGCGCATATTGCTGCGCATGATGAAATTAAAGAAACCAAAAAAGCAAGCGGCACGCATACTACACATATTGTCAAGGGCGAAATACTGCTGGGTGTAAGGCTTACAGCGGCACAGTATAATTTTATGCAGAAAAGGCGTCTTAGCGTTGAGTATGCGGCTGATCTGGTGCGCAATTACGGCGAGGACGTAAAAGATGAAGTTGTCGGCAATTATAAAATAAGTGTTACACCAACAACGCCTTCTTTAGAGCTTGGCAATACGGCAAAGGTCGGCGAATTTTACAAAGACGGCCATGATGTTGTATACTATGTGCCGGTAAAATGGACTAATGAAGAATATAAAGATAAAAACTACCTGCCTATAGGCGATTACACACTTAAGGCTACTTCGGCAAGTGATTTCTTTAAGTTCGCTTCGCCTACAACTAAAGGTGTTACAGCAAAAAACGTTGGGCTGTTTACTGTAAAAAAAGAAACTACATACGCCGCGAAGAAAAATGAAACAACTGTTCAACTCGGCGGAAGCAAGACACACCCTGAAACAAAAGCGGCAGCTAACTATATCGACGAAAGACTTGGTTTGTTTGAAGTTGGCGGCGAGCTTGATTACGGCACGATAGTAGTATCTAAGGAAGTTGATGATACTGTTTCTAATGTCGGAACGCACGATAAGGAATTTACGTTCAATATCGAGTTCTATGGTGAAGGCGGCAGTAAGCATAGTGTAGCTGGTCTTAAAGGCACAAAGGGCGGAGAGACTGTTGACATTAAAGACGGCACATTTACACTTAAAGCAGGCGAAACAATAACCATAGAAAATCTGCCGCTCGACTCATATCCGGATCTGTACTATGTGATAACCGAAACAGCGGCGGATAACTACAAGGCGGAACAGGCTTCATATGAGGGTTATGTGTTTAACAACGGCAAACCTGTTGAAGTTAAGTTTGTGAATGTTTACTCTGCAAACGGCACGCTTGAGCTTAATGCCAAAAAAGAAATAGAGGGCAGAAAGTGGGCGGCAGGCGATGAGTTTACGTTCACCATAACGCCTGATACCGATACCGCTGCGGCTATCAAAGACGGAAAGATAACGGGTCTTGATGAAGAAGTTACCGTTACAGGCGGCGACCCTGTAGACCTTTTTGACGGCGTTACTTTCAATGCGGTAGGCATATACAAGTTCACTGTTGCAGAGAAAGACGAAAGCAGCGACGACATGAAGTATGATGATAATACTTATGAAGTTACTGTGGAAGTTACCGAAGAAGCGACAAAATCGGGCAAACTTATTGTTAAGGCAACCTATGCAGGCTCGCCTGACGGAATAGTATTCAAAAACCAAGCGCAGGCAACATGGGTACCCGAAGTAAAGAAGACTATTGACGGCAGAGAATGGAATAACAACGATGAGATAGAATTTACTCTGACGGGCGACGGCTATAATTCGACCTGCACTGTTACCAAAGCTGCCCAAAGCGGTAAATTTGATGAAGTGGTATTCACAGAGCCGGGAACTTATACGTTTGAGCTTAGTGAAAAGATAGTGACCGGCGCGGGTCTGACTGCCGCCAAGAACAAGACCATAACCGTTGTGGTAAGCGATACAGACGGCAAGCTGACGTGCACCATAGACGGCAAAACACCTGCGGCTGTTGAAGTTGTAAATACTTATACCGCAAAGGGTGTTGTACTGACAAAGTATATCAACAAGTCTATCACGGGCAGAGACTGGAACAGCACCGATAAGTTTACTTTCAATGTAAAGCAAGTAAAAGTAAGCGATGAGCCTACAGTTACTGTAAGAAATGTTGAAATAAGCAAAGATGACGGTTCTTCGGCTGTTAAGACCGATTATTTCACAGCCGAGTTTGAAGAGGTCGGCACTTACAAGTTCGAGATAACCGAAGTTAAAGGCACTGCCGACAGAATGACTTATGATACATCTGTATACGAACTGACTGTTGAAGTTACCGATGATGGCTTGGGTCAGCTTAAAGCCAAAACTACCGTTGCCAAAGGCGGCAAGGAAGTAAGCGGCGGCAACATAGCATTTGAAAATGTTTACACGCCTGAACCTGTAACCGCAGCCGTTCCGTTCACAAAGACTATAACAGGCAGAACATGGAACGCAGACGACGAGTTTGTCTTTGAAATGGATAAGATCTCGGGCGATAACAGTGTTACATTCCCGAGCGAAGTTACCGTTTCGGGCAAGGCAGGCACTAATGATGCGGCTTCGGCGGCGTTTGATGGAATAACTTTCAGCAAGGCGGGAACATACAAGTTCGAGATAAAAGAATCGCATGACGTTCATGTTGACGGCGTTGAATACGACAATTCAGAATACACTGTTACGTTCGTTGTTGAAAATGATACTGCAAGCGGAAAACTTACCGTTGGATCTGTAACGTACACGCTTGACGGCAAGGAAACAAAGGCTGTAACGTTTGTAAATACCTATCACGCAAACAGCTGCACATACTTTATTGACATCAGCAAGAAGTTTGACAAAGACGGCGGCTGGGACGGCGAGGAATTTGAATTTGCAGTTAAGCAGACCGCAGGTAGCAAGGCAATGTTCCCGAACATATTGACCATAGAAGACGATGGCGAAGCGACCGCTGAAAAGTCGGGAAAACTGAGGCTGATGTTCAATGCGGCAGGCAGCTACGAGTTTGAAATTTCCGAAAAGGATACCGCAATTGCAGGCGTAAATTACGACGGTCGCACATATGTTGTAAAGCTTACCGTTATTGACGATGAGCATGGAACTCTTAAAGTCGACGAAAGCAGTGTAAGCATTACAGTTAAGGGCGATACGCAGAAAGCAAGCAAGGTTGAGTTTGTAAACGAATATGCACCGTCATCTGTAAAGTGGCCTGTTGAAGTTACTAAAACTATCAGCGGCAGGCAGTGGCAAAGCGGCGACAAGTTCGCTTTCAGCATGACCTTGACAAAGGTAAACGGCGAAGCTGTGGCAGATGCAAGCGCATACGGTATACCGCAGCAGAGTATCGAGATAGGCTATGCAGAGGGTGCAAAACAGAGCCTTACGGGCGTGTTTGACGATGTTGATTTTACCGAAGCGGGAGTTTATGAATTTACCGTGGTTGAAACAAGCAAGTCGGCAAACGGCATTACTGTTGATACATCTGTATATGTTGTAACGGTCACGGTCAAGGACGTTGACGGCGCGCTCAAGGTGGCTGATGCTACAGCGAAGAAGAATGGCAAGGTCGCTGACAAGGTAGAGTTTGTAAACACTTACACGACTACAGATGCCGATGTTTCCATAGATATGACTAAGAAACTGAGCGGCAGAGAGTGGAGCGCGGAAGACAGCTTTAAGTTCCATTTGACACCTGCCAAGGGCAGCGAAGCTATCAGCGGTCTGCCGGAAAGCATAGTTGTCAAGGGTACGCAAGGCTCGACAGATGCGGCTGTTGGTACTGTAAAGCTTACATTCACAAAGGCAGGCACTTACAGCTTTACCGTCGCGGAAGAAAAGGGAAGCGACACCACCATAACATACGATGATTCGGTATACACGGTAACAATAACAGTTACTGACAACGGCAAGGGCGCACTGCTGGCAGAGACTGCTATACTTAAAGGCGGCGAGAAAGCAAACGACATTGAATTTGTAAACACTTATACAAAGCCCGATGAACCCAAGCCTGACGATCCGAAGCCCGACGATCCGAAGCCTGATGATCCGAAGCCTGATGATCCGAAGCCTGATGATCCGAAGCCTGATGATCCGAAGCCCGATGATCCGAAGCCTGATGATCCGAAGCCTGATGATCCCAAGCCTGATGATCCTAAGCCCGATGATCCGAAGCCGAAAGATCCAACAACGCCCCCGAGCCATGTGGACACTGACGGCGGCTCTAACGACAAAGATTCGGGAACATCGGGAGACAGTGACGACAATTCGCCGCAGACGGGTGTCAGCACATCGGCAAGTATGCTTGCTGTAGCTTTGGCAGCCGCAGGAATGGCAATATCCAAAAAACGCAAAAACAAAGATTGATGAGGTAGGACATGAAAAAATTCTTAAAGATATTGATTAGATTTGTGGTTTTTGTAGGTCTGTTCGCACTGATAACATTCGTGCTTGACAAAACGGGGCTGGTTGACGGCTTGTTTGAAGTCGGCAGGGTGATAGCGGTCGCGATAGGCTGGATACTTGGCGAAACGATAATTTACCTGCTCCACCGCAACGATAAAAAAGAATAACACAAAAAGGAGAACGCCAAATGACGTTCTCCTTGTTTTTTAAGTTCGTAAAGCTATAAACGCTTTCATTTCAGACGTTTGCTAATTCTGTATCAGGCAGTGTATGAACGTTTTTCATACTTACCGAGCAGCTGTCGCCCGACTTCATTCTGATAAGACGTGATACCTCTGCAAGCATACCCTCAGGCAGGGTAAGAGCATCAAGGCTTATGTTTGTACCGTCGCAGGAAGTTATATCTCTGTCGTACAGCCCCTCGGTGTTTTTGTCCGTAATGGTGCAGCAGTTAAGGCACACATTACAGCCATCGCCTATTTTTGCGATTATCATAGAAAAGGATTTCATAGTTAGCGTAGAACCTGAAAAATCCATATTGCTGCCGTCCGATGAACAGCCTATATCCATATATTCCAAGCCCTCGCTGCGTGTAACAGTGCAGTAGTTGAACGCAACGTCGCAGCCGTCACCTATAGATGCGAGCATATCGGCAAATTCATTTTCGCTTGCCGCTGTGCCGGACATATTTATGCTGCTGCCATCTGCGCTGCAACAACTTCGATAACTGTGATCTGCCTGCTTCAAATACAACTGCTCGTATGCCATATCCTCCATATCTGCGTAACTTTCGTTATCCCTTGTCGGAAACATGGTCTGTTCGGCGTGCATTGCGGTAAAAATAAAAGTTACATATTCGCAGTCGCCCGTGCTGAACGGTATCTCGTACACTCTCAGCAGTCCGCCGTCAGGCTTTTTCTTGCTCAGCAGCGGCTTGTAGCTGCTTTTGTCTATTTTGTATACGCAGCCGTCAGCCTTTTCAGCCTCGGTCGGCGCTTCGTCTTTGTGAGCTATCACTGAAAAGCGGCTTGTGGCATCGTTGGTGGAATTATATCCGCCGTGAAGTTCAAAGCGGAACACTCCCTGAGTGTTTGCGCCAAGCTTTTTTGTAGACATTATCTCTGTCCACGACCATTTCCAGTCTCCGATAGTGAAGCACTCTACGTTCCTGCCCGACTCATCGGTAATGAACATTTTTGCGCCTGTGTTGCTTTCGCAAAGCGTGTTGAAATGAAAATCTCTTGCATTAAAGTTTATAACATTACTCATATTTCTGACCTCCAAATTTTTTGAGGTCGGGACATGAGTATCCAGCATTTTTACAGAACAGTCGCTTGTGTACTCCGCCCGACCGTTTTTCACAAGTCCCCTTGCCCTTTTAGGGTAGGTAAGACCTATCTGCTGTCCTTTTTCGTCCGTTACGATAATGTTTTTTGTCATGGGTATCTTCCCCTTTCGCAACACTTATTAAATTGTAGTTTTGTAGTCGCTCAGCTCTCGGCAGCAGTTTTTTATTATGGGTGCCTTCCCCCTTGCCGCGCTTCGTTTTTTGTAATGGGTGTCTTCCCCTCTCGACAAGAATATTATATATTATTTTTTTGTACCTGTCAAGTATTTTGTTACAGACTATGCATATGTATTGACAAAACGCACCTTAATGTGATACAATAAAAACGGAGGCTGAAAAAGATGCAAAAATCTTCTGACCGCATTTTACATATTACTGTCACGCTTTTTGAATGCTTGCTGTGCGGCTTTTTGTTTAATATTACAGCGTTTCTTGGCGCGGCTCTGCACCCTGTTTTAGCTTTTCTGATTTTTCCTGCTGTGTATTTATTTGTACAGCTTATCTTCTTCATTCGCCGAAGCAAAAGCGGCAGTTATTATCTATCGGTCGTATTAACTATAGTATTTGCCGCTTTGGTATTTATGTTTGGCAGAAAGCCTTTGTTTTATCATGTATTTTCGGCAGTCAACCAAAATGGCGCAGACAGCATGGGCGTGATAGTGGCTGTTATGCTGAACGCCGCGGCGCTGAATGTGGCAATTATATTGAGCTTTATTGCAAAGCTGAAAAACAAAAAGACCGTCCAAACGGTCGCTTAGACCATTCAGGCATAAAAATAAAAGCATCGCTCAGTGCGGTGCTTTTTGCTTTTAATATTCTTACTGCGGTTTGTTCATCGGTGCGCCGCACGCCATACAGAAAAACGGCGCGGTGCTGTCTTCTTTTCCGCATCTCGGGCAGACTGTAACAGGAGCAGGCTGTGCAGGTTGTGCCGGTTGCTGCTGCGCTGCCTGTGGTATCTGCACTTCGTCCATAGTCGGCGCAGGTCTTGCCTGACCGCAGCCGGAGCAGAATTTTGCGTTATTTGTTTTTCCGCAGTTGGGGCAGGTCCATTCTTCGCCGGTCTGCAAAGTTTTCGGGGCGGCAGGCTGCTGAATGGGTACGCCTGCGCGCTGGGCTCTCAAAGCCTCCATTATCTGCAAACGCGCGGTGATAAGATCACGGTAGTGGTTTTGCAGCACCTCGTTCGCGGCTATCGGGTAGGAAGAAGCTATCTGACCGTATACATACTCAACATTCTCGGGCGAATAATTGGGCAGGCTGTCGCACATCTGACAAAGCTCTGTAAAAGCCTTTTTGCCCTGTGATTTAGTCATAGCCTTATAGTTGAATTTGAGCATTTTGTATTCAAGCTTTGATATTTCTTTGCCTCTGTCGCAGGTGCCGCAGCAGGTGTAATATCCCTTTGTCAGCATAAATATCGGTATGTAGCATATGTGTATGCGAAAAACAACTTTAGCCAGATACGCAGGCATAAAGTCGCAGCAGCTCGCGCAGTATTGATAACCCATAAACTGCTTTTTCTTCAGCACATTTCCCCAGCCGTAAACTATCATAGCCATAGCACATTCTCCTTTGCGTTACTTTAAATACTCTGCAATAGCGTCGTCGCTCCACACCTGAACTTCTATGTATCTCTCGGGGCCCAGTTCACCATTTGGGTTCCACTCCTGCGGCAGACCGTATTCTTCTATAACTTTAAGTATCTGCTCGTAGTTATACACCTTACCGCGGTAGGGCTTGTTGTCGCTCTCCTCCAGCGGGCTGAAATTAAGAGGCATATCGCCGTATGTGAACGAGATAGTATCCTTGTTGAATTTCTCTATCGGTATCTTTACAAACGCGCTGTTCTGATACCACTCGCTCATCCACTTGCAGTATTCTACTACCATGTACTGCGGATAAGTTCTCTGCGGTTTGCCGCCTATCTCAATAAATTTGTCGTAGGCTATCTTTTCGTACTGGCGGCGGCGCATCATGTAAAGAACGTCTCTCTGCGCAGGCTGAGAATACGGCTTTGTCTCGCGCATATCCAAAAGTATCTGCTTCGCCTCGTCATCGGAAAGCGCCGACAGATTTTTGAAAGGTCCTATTTCCTGATCGTAATAATGATAAAGGTATATCGCCATGTTGCTGCTCCTTAAAATGTAAACGTATATATTTTGCATAAAGTGTTCGGTATTATCCAAATTACATTATATCACGTCACGTTCACAAAAGCAAGAGTAAAATTAAATTTTTGATATAATTTTGTCGGCTGTGCCTTTATTGACATATGCCGACTGAATATGTTATAATATATTTGCACCGGCGAAGTGCGAAAACGGAAAGCGGCTATTCTCCCACCAATCCTGATACAGACTTTGTTCTGAATACATAGGGGCTGGGAGGTGATATTTATGGATATAGCAAGTATTGCTTTGACCATAGTGCTTCTCATTGTAATAAATGAGATCATTAAGAATATCAAGAAAAAATAACCGCTCGCTCCCAATGCTGAACGGTTATTCAATCGTTGTATAGAGGAGATAGCCGCTATCGTACCAGCCGGTGCTCCTTTTTCTATTTATATTATACACCAAAGAAAATTATTTGTCAAGGGCTTTTTGAAAAGCACCGAGGGTTGACAGGTATCGACAGAATGTGTTATAATATAAATGCACCGGTGAAGTGCGAAAACGGAAAGCGGCTATTCTCCCATATTCTCCTCTGTCCGAGGCAGAAGGGAGGTGGGTATTATGGATCATCTGACCCTAATACTTATTATCATTATTCTGTATTACATAGATAATATAACGAATAACAGAAAATAACCGCCTACTCTTCCAAAATGCGGCGGTTATTTGATCGTTCATAAGGGAGACAGCCGCTATCGTACCAGCCGGTGCTCCTTTTTCTATTTATATTATACACCAAAGAAAATTATTTGTCAAGGGCTTTTTGAAAAGCACCGAGGGTTGACAGGTATCGACAGAATGTGATATAATAACTACAGCATCGGCTTATATGACTACGGTAGCGGTTGTTTCCCTCTTATACCTTTGGCGTGCGATTTGCTTTTTTGCAAACCGACTACATAGGAAGGGAGGGGATAGCATGGAAATACTTTATGTAATTCTAGCTATAGTTCTTTTGCTGATTTTTGTTGTGCTCTTTGTGATCATCAACGAAATTATAAAGAACATAAAGAAATAACCGCAGCCTCCTAAAGCATTGCGGTTATTCTACTGCATATTGGGAAGCAACCGCTTAGTCAAAGCCGGTGCTCCTTTTTCTATTTATATTATACACCAAAGAAAATTATTTGTCAAGAACTAATTTATTGACAAGCCATAATAAAACGTGATATAATTAACGCAAGCATATATGATATAACATTCTGAAAAGGATATATAATTATCAAGGAGAGAATTATGAAAGACGGTTTTATAAAAGTTGCGGCTTGCACGCCGAAAATAAAGGTCGCGGACGTTGACTGCAACGTATCTCAGATAAAAAAGCAGATAAAAGACTGTGCCGCAAAGGGTGTGAAACTTGCGGTGTTCCCCGAGCTTTGCCTTACCGGCTACACCTGCCAGGACTTGTTCTTTCAGGACGCTTTGCTAAATAAGGCGCAGGAGGGTCTGGGCAAGCTAAAAAAAGCCTCCAAAGGGCTTGACATGATGATAGCCGTAGGGCTTCCCGTAAAGGCAAAAGGCAAGATATACAACTGCGCCGCGGTGTTGCTTGACGGCAGTATAGAAGCTCTTATACCGAAAACGCATCTGCCCAACTACGGTGAGTTTTACGAGGCACGCCACTTTGCTCCGTACATCGGCGACAACGAATGGATAGACCTGCCGCTTGCAGGTGAGACAGACGTATTTTTAGGGCAGATGGTCTTTCAGTGCAAGCAGCTGCCGCAGCTGAAGATAGGCTTTGAGATATGCGAAGACCTGTGGGTGGCAGACCCTGTATCAAACTATCTTGCTAAGGCAAGCGCTACTGTGATATGCAACCTTTCCGCTTCAAATGAAACGATAGGCAAGGAGCAGTACCGCAGGCAGCTTGTCACGAACCAGTCGGCGCGGCTGGCGGCAGGGTATATATACGCCTCCGCAGGGGACGGCGAAAGCACGCAGGACATGGTATTTTCGGGTCACAACATCATTGCCGAAAACGGCGTTATACTTGCCGAGAGCAAGCTTTTTGAAAACGGCATTACTGTTTCGGAGATAGACATTAACAAACTGGCTTTCGAGCGCAGCAGGCTTTCGACTTATGCCGCTGACAGCGTTGATGTTCAGCACATTTGCTTTTCTGTATTTGAGATGAAAGCGGCTAAGTGCGAGCTTACCAGAAGCTTTGCAAAAACGCCGTTCATACCGCAGAACGCGGCAGAGCGAAACGAGCGTTGTCACCTTATTTTGCAGATGCAGTCGCACGGGCTTATGAAACGCATAGAGCACACGGGCTCAAAGAGCGTTGTTATAGGCATTTCGGGCGGACTGGATTCTACCCTTGCGCTGTTGGTGTGCGTTATGGCTATGGATCTTCTTAAAAGAAAGCACAGCGATATTGTCACGGTGACGATGCCGTGTTTCGGTACGACAAAGCGAACGCGCTCTAACGCCGAGATACTTTGCCGCGCGCTGGGTACTGATTTTCGCGAGGTGGATATAACAAAGTCGGTTCGTCAGCATTTTGAGGATATAGGTCACGACGAAAGTGTTCACGATGTTGTGTACGAAAACGGTCAGGCGAGGGAGCGCACAAAGGTGCTTATGGATATTGCGAACCAGACTTCGGGCATGGTAATAGGTACAGGCGACCTGAGCGAGCTTGCTCTCGGCTGGGCGACTTACAACGGCGATCATATGTCTATGTACGGGGTAAATTCTTCCGTACCGAAAACGCTTGTGCGGCACATCGTCAAGTATTACGCAGACACCTGCACGAGCGAGGAGCTTTCGGCGGTGCTTAATGATATTCTTGACACGCCTGTTTCTCCCGAACTTTTGCCTACCGACGAGAGCGGCACACAGATCACGCAAAAGACCGAGGATCTTGTAGGCCCTTACGAGCTGCACGACTTTTTCCTCTACTATGCTGTACGCTGGGGATTTGAGCCCAAAAAAGTGTACAGAATAGCTTTAAGGGCATTTGAGGGCAGCTATGAAAATGATGTTATTTTGAAATGGCTGAAAGTATTCTACCGCAGATTTTTCTCGCAGCAGTTCAAGCGTTCCTGCCTGCCCGACGGCGCGAAGATAGGTTCTGTAACGCTTTCACCTCGCGGCGACTGGCGTATGCCCTCGGACGCGTGCGCTAAACTCTGGCTGGAGCAGCTTGACAAGTTAGGCGAGGAATAAAATGAAGTTAAGAACACGTCGCGAAATGATAAAAATGCCTTTGCTCACGGTGGTGTGAGTAAAGGCGTTTTTCTTGACATCGGGTGACAAGATGTGTTATAATAAAATCATAAATGATTTTATTATATATTTATGTCCTCGTCGATACGCAGACCAATGGGTCTGCTCCCGACGTATCGGACAATTATAACATAACGCTTTCGCTTTTATGTTATAATAATATACAGAGTACCGGAACTGGACTATTCGGAGCGGTAACCGCGTCTTCTTGCGAAGCCGCTATAAGTTTTGTTTTGCCGACAAAAGGTCGGCAATTTTTATGCGACTTTTTTGAAGCCGCATAAAAAGCACAAAACTTCCCACTCCCTTATTCTCCTCTGTCAGAGGCAGAAGGGAGGTGAGTATTATGGATCATCTGACATTGATACTCATAATAATTATTCTGTATTACATTGATAATATCACGAATAATAGAAAATAACCGCTCGCGCTCAAACAAACGGTTATTTATGTTAATAACTTGTGGGAGCTAACCGCTATCGTACATAGCCGATGCTCCTTTTTCTATTTATATTATACACCAAAGAGAATTATTTGTCAAGGGATTTTTGAAAAGCTCATTTCATATATGCTTTGCGATAAGCTCTGTTACAAAAACTGCTGCTGAACAGCACATCGCGACTGTGAGAAGACCGCGTTCTTTATACGCCAGAAGCACTGCCACCGCCAGAGCCGCAACGCCTGCAATTATCATGTCGGGGGAGAAAAATATCTCGGGCACGGTCATTACCGCCAGCACGGCATATGGCACATAGTACAGAAAACTTTTGGCAAAGCGGCTTTTTATCTGCTTGCTGAACAAGGCAAACGGCACTGCTCTTATAAGATATGTTACCACTGCCATTACTGCGAGATATGGCAAAAATTTTTCAAAACTCATGCTGCACCCTCGCTTTCTTGGGCATCGTCTACGGGGAAAAGTACCGCGCCGACAGCTGCGGCTATCACAGTGCAGATTATTATTGCAAAGCCCGAAGACACTCTGTCAAGCAGCGGCAGCCACTTAAAGCAGCAGCTTAGAGCAATACCGAGCATTACCACAAAGAAAATGCTCTTGTGCTTTTTCATAGGCGGAACGAATATTGCAACGAACATTCCGTATATAGCGACCGACAGCGCCGACTGCACCGACGGCGGCAAAACGTTGCCTGCCAACGCGCCAAGAGCCGTGCCGAGCGACCAGCCGACAAACGGTGTTGTGATAAGCCCTGCCATATACGAAGCGGAGACATCGCACAGCCTGCCGCTTGCAACTGCGAATATCTCGTCTGTAATGCCGAAGCCTGCGAGCCAGCGTTTGCCTTTGGTGAAGTGTTTGTCAAGTTTCTGTGTGAGGGAGAGGGACATCAGCGCGTAACGCATATTTATAATTATCTGCGTCATGGCTATTTCTACAAGCGAGCCACCTGCTGCGATCACAGATATACCTGCAAGCTGCCCTGCCGAGGTGAGGTTGGTCATCGAGATAAGCAGCGCTTCCCACCAGTATATGCCGCTGTTTACAGCTTTAATGCCAAAAGTGAACGACACAGAAAGGTATCCCAGCGCAATGGGTATGCCGTCGCGCATACCGCTTAAAAATCTGCCTTTCATATGTAGTTCACCGCCTTTGGTAAATTGTTATAAGATGAATTATTGTTGCGCTGTCGCGCGGCGCAGGAGCGCACACGTTGAACGCCACAACGCGCAAAGCTTTTAAATCTTGTCAAGAAATTAAAAGTTTTCGATCAAGCCTTTTTCAAAAGGCTTGCGGGGTGTGGGGCAGAGCCCCACAAGGACACAACGTGCGCTCTGCAAGAGGTGAATGCTAAAACAGTCCTGTGGACTGTTTTAGCAGAGGAGAGGCTCTGCAAGAGAGAGCCTCTCCTTGTTGTAGCGCAACGCCCTCTTTTTGCGTTCCATTCTGGAACGCCATACAATGTGAAAAATTCATAGCAAGTAAAATGCGCAAACTTATTAGCACATTCAAAGTAAGAAGAAAACCGAAGTACAGTGGAGCGGTGAACAGCTCCGCAGGCTTGCGCATAAGCGCGATTATACCATTATCTGCGTACCGCAGTTATCTATTTTAAGCTCGTGTACTTTCCAGCCGGTAAGCCCTGCATTATCTAAAGAAAACTGCACTTTGCCTGCAAAAAACTCGTTCTCCTCGTCTGCTATCGCCATTATCGTAGGTCCTGCGCCGCTGACATATGCAGCATACGCGCCGTGGGCATATGCGATCTCAAAAACTTCTTTTCCGCCGGGGATAAGCTCCATTCGGTAGGGCTGGTGAAGTCTGTCGTCAACGCCCGTTTTAAGGTTTTCAAACTTGCCCGTCAAGAGAGAAGCTGAAAACAGCGCGGCTCTTGAAAGATTATAAACAGCATCGCGAAAGTCTATCTGCTTTGGCAGGCAGGCTCTCGCTTTTGTTGTGCTCAGTTCAAAATCGGGTATCACAGCGGCAAGTTTGAGCTTTGTAAACACTTCCTGCTTTACCCAGTGCACCTTTCTGCCGTCAAACACCGCCGTGACTATACCGCCTAAAAGCGCAGGCGCGGTGTTGTCGGGGTGCCCCTCTATCTGCGCGGAAAGATCGACTATATCGTCATTTCCCAAGGGCGAGCCCAGCAGCTTGTTTGCGCCCACAAGCCCTGCGACTATGCAAGCTGAAGACGAACCCAGTCCCCTTGTCATGGGTATGTTGTTGGTCTGCCGTATTTTAAGACCGCGCAGCTTTTTGCCGCACACTTCAAACAGGTCGCGCGCCGCTATATACACCATATTGCTCTCATCTGTCGGTATCTGCGTGCCGTCGGCGGAGATTATCTCAACTTTGTCGCTCTCCTCCATTTCGACGTAGTTATACAGGCTGACAGCCAGCCCGAGAGCATCAAAACCTGCACCGAGATTTGCGCTTGTTGCAGGTATTTTTATGCTTATCATTATACTGTCACTCCGTTATTACAGAAGCCTTATCTTGCTTTCGATACTGAGAGAATGTGAAAGTATCGCAAGGCTTTTGTCTATGTCTGCCTCTTTCATGAAAGGAGTTATGAACGCCGCCTCTTCAATGCTTTTGCTCATGCGCCTGTCAAGGAAAATAAGACCGCCGAACATCTCCGAGAGCTCCTTGCATTTTTTCTGTGCATCTTCGCCTTTTACCCTTACATACATGGCGGCTTCGTCGTCTTTGTAAGGAAGCAGCATATCATCTTCTGCCTGCTGCCAGTATACGCCTATGTTCGTTCCCTTGTGCCGCAGCGCATCTATAACGTCGCCCACAACTGCCGAAGCGGTAGGCAGCTTGCCTGCGCCCCTGCCGTAGAACACCGCATCGCCTATGCCGTCGCCTTTTACGCATATTGCATTGTAAACATCGTCAACGTGCGCGAGCATATGCTTTTTAGGAACGAGCCTCGGGCAAACCTTTGCAGCGATCCTGCCGTCCTTTGTCTGCTTTACAGAGCCTATCAGCTTTATAACGTAACCTGCAACATCGGCATAGTCAACATCTGCCATAGTTATTTTTGAAATACCCGAGCAGTGTATCTTTTCGGGGTCTATCTGCCTGCCATATGCAAGAGAGCCCAAAATACATATCTTTCTGCAAGCATCGTGACCCTCAACATCGGCGGTAGGGTCAGCTTCGGCATAGCCGTTTGCCTGCGCTTGTTTCAAAGCTTCTTCAAAAGACAGCTGCTCTTTTATCATTTTTGTAAGAATAAAGTTTGTAGTGCCGTTGAGAATGCCCGTTATCTCCTGAATGGTGTTGCCCGAAAGACATCTGTAGATAGGCCCTATTATCGGTATGCCGCCGCCCACGCTTGCCTCAAACAAATAGTTGCAGTTGTGCTCTTTGGCAATGGCTAAAAGCTCCGCGCCTTTTTTGGCTACAAGCTCTTTATTCGATGTAACAACGCTCTTTCCTGCCTCCAGCAGCGCCCTTGTATAGCTGTACGCAAAAGTCGCTCCTCCTGCCGATTCAACAACTACCTCCACTTCGGGGTCGTGCAGAAGAATGTTGAAATCTTTCACAAGTTTATCTGCATACGGGCTGTCGGGGAAATCTTTAAGATCTAAGATATAGCCCAGCTCAATGGGTGAGCCCACGCGCTTTTCTATCTTCTCGCGGTTCATTTCAAAAAGCTCCACCGTGCCCGAGCCTACTACTCCGTATCCTATTACTGCTATCTTTCTGCTCATTTTTAAAAGTCCTTTCATTACAATGATATGTTTATATTTCTGCCGCCGTTCATTCGCCTGCAATAAGCTTTACGCTCACAACGCCGTCTATCTTCGCAAGTTCTTTCTGTATCACAGAAGTATCCATCTGCGCGCCCTCAAACCTAAACGACACCGTTACCGCTGCCACAGAATCCACCGGAATGTTCTGATTGACGGTAAGAATGTTCACGCTGTAATCATACAGCTTTGATATTATTGCCGACAGCACGCCCTTTTCATCACGCAGAACGAAATAAAGCGAGATTATTTTGTTTGTAAGCTTTTCGGCGTATGTGAAAACGCTGTCTTTATATTTATAGTACGCGCTTCTGGATATGCCCACCGCTTTGCAAGCCTCGGTAGAATTTTTGGCATCTCCGCGCGCTTTCATGCGTTTTGCTTCAAGCACTTTCAGTATTATTTCGGGAAGCACCTCGCTATTTACCACCACAAGACCGTTTTCGCCGCTTTCATTGCGCTCAGACATATGAAGTACACCTCCTGCAAACAGATGTATTTGCTACACATACAAATATAACATATCGAGGGCTGTTTGTCAATCGTCATTTTGACAGTTTTACAGAAAAAAACGCTTTCTCTTTGGCTAAAAGTACGCAACGGCTGTAAGAGAGCCAAACTTTTGTGAAATATTTCTAAATTACATAGCGAAAATTTGTGCAAAAAGTAGAAATTGAAAAAATTATAAAAATTTTTGTAACATAATATGCCTTGCGCGCGTACATATCAGTGAAAGTATTTTTTTACGCCTAGCCATGTCCTGCCGCCGCGGCGCATTTTGCGGCGGAAACTTAAATATGCTTACGACACTCGCAATAAAATCTACAAAGGCAGCGGACATCGCCATTTTCTGACGGTGCCCGCTGCCGCGTTATACTCATTATACTGATTTTTTAACTGTTGATGTTACCCATTATTATACCTCTGCCGTTGGTTGAGATATAGCACCTGCCATAAACTTTGGGGTCGCCGACTATTTTGTTATTGACGTTGCCCCAGCGCTCGGTATCGTCGTTTATCTTTTTCCAGGTTGCGCCGCCGTCGTCTGACATATACACGCCCCAGCCCTGCTCGCCTGCCGCGCCTATTATGTACACCGCCATGCTGTCAGAGCCCTCTGCGCCCTTGCCGAGACCTATAGCATACGCTTCTGTAATATCGGCAGAAACTCTTACGGGGGCTTCATTTTTTGACATATCCATTTTAAATACCGTGCCGCCCGATGCAAGCCATACCTCGTTTGCTTTTTCGCTGCTGGCGACCATTTCACACTTTGTCATAAGCATTGCGGTTACGTATTCAAAGGTCTTGCCGCCGTCTTCAGATCTGTAAAAACTGCCGTCTTTTACTGCATAATAGCGCATCGGGTCAACGCCGTCCGCAATAAACTGCGCGCCGCCCGGCAGACCGTCACACAGCGTCCAAGTCTTGCCAAAGTCGCTTGTAACATACCCCTGCGAGCCTATAACGCCCGGCATCCATATGAACGATGAGCCGTCGCACGCCATAGCCACCTGACCGCCTTTTTTATCGCTTTCGCCATCGGGGAGCGTTTCAACATACTGCCATGTGTCGCCGCTGTCGGTGCTGTATACAATGGGTCTATCGCCCTGCTCCGTCGCTCTTACAACGTACTGAGCCGCATCATCGGCAGCCGCTAAGTCTGTAGAAGCAAAATCGCCGAAATGCTGCTGCGGCGGAGTGTTCACATCGTCATGTCTGAAACCGTAAACATCGCCCATGGTGGAATAAAGTTCGGGGCCGTTTGGGTCGCTCGGCGAAACAATATCGGAAATCGCACATTCTTCAACTCCCATAGCGCGCACATCTATCTTCATATCGCCCGTTTTTACGGCAGAAAGATTGCTTGTGCCGTAGACCGTTGCGCCCGTGCCGTACATAAGCTCTTCAGTATTGAAAGGATTCAGAGCCAGAGCGGAAGTCCACCAGCCGAGTTTTAACTGACCGTGCCATTCAAGCCAAGGGGCGTTTGAAACGTCCATAGTGTAGTTGTTTTTCTGGCTGCTGAGATCCCAGAAGCCTGTCCACGTTTCGCCGCCGTCGTAAGAAACAAGAATGTTATCCTGCGGCACCCAGCAGCAAACCGTTGAAATAACCACCGTATCTCCCTGAACGTCAAGACCGCAGTAGGCGTGTTCGGCAGGGGTTATATTTTTAACTTCGCCGGTTGAGATGTTTATTTTGCATACATCGCCTTTGCTTGCATCGTTCGGGAAAGCCTTGTCTGCATATGTAACATACAAAAAGCCGTTTGAAACTTTGCCTTCATAGGGGTAGCGTGCGGCTTTTTCGGTGGTAGCAGGGTTTGAGCCTGCTATTGCAGTCCACGTTTCGCCGCCGTCATCGCTTCGGAAAATGTTGTCTTCACTGCCCAGGGCCGCGCCCACAAATATAGTTTTTGTAGCCTTGCCTTTTTCAGAACTCGATTTATCAAAAGCCACGAACGTAAGCCCCATAGAAGCGCCGTCGGCGGTTATTTTGCCTTTTGTAGGGAAAGATCCAACGGGCTGCCATGTTACACCGTAGTCTTCAGAGCGGTAAAGCCCCTCGGTACGCGAGCCGAAATAAATAATGCTGTTGTCGTTGGGGTCAACGGCTAAGCGTTCACCTGCGCCCCTGCCGAGCTCGTTCCCGCCAACGCCGAAAGGCAGGTCGGCTTTTACCCAGTTTTCGCCGTAATCTGTTGAAGAAAGTATCGCGCCGTTTCCCTGCGACATATAAGTTCCGCAGGCAATATACACTCTGTTGGGCTCAATGGGGTCGGTGGCGATAGATTCAATGCCGTTGAGATTCCAGTCGTCTGCGCCTATGCAATCAGTGATACATTCCCAGCGTTTGGTTTCTTTGTTCAGCCTGTATGCGCCGCCCATATCGGTGCGCAGATATGCAAGCCCCTCTTCGGTGGGGTTGTAGATAATGCCGGGTATATATCCGCCGCCGACTATCTGAACGTTGCCCCAAGTCCAGCCGGTGTCGATGTCCTCGCCGTTGTAGTAGTTTACATCTTCTTTTTTATCGCTTTCGGAAGATGAGTTGTCTTTTCCTGCGCATGAAGCCATGCAGCCTGCCGCCGTTACAGCCGCCAGCATAACTGCCGCACAGCGAAATAAGTTTCTGCGTTTCATAAAATACACCTCTTTCAAAGTTATGCTCTTATAAAATGGTACAGCCTGCTCTGGTAGTCGCCCCACAGGTTTGCAATGTTAATGCCTGCGTTCATAAGCGCCGCCCCTGAAATTTTTACGTCGGGAGCGCTTTCTTCATAGTAGTATGCGTTCTCGTCAAGACCTTTCAGCTTTATCCTGCGCGAGCGTTCGTTGGGTCTGCCAAGGACTTGAACAAATTCCAGCAGAGCCTCGCTCTTGTCTTTCGCGGTGAACATCCACGCGTCCCAAGTGTTATCTTTGAACATATTGCCTATGCGGTAGTGGTCGCCCGTGCGCACAAGGCTGTTATATTTGTTGAAAGTTTCTATCTGCCGGGGTATCATATCTCTGTCCTGCTGCGGTATGCGCGTTACATCGAGCTCGTAGCCGAAAGTGCCTACCAAAGCAACATTTCCGCGCGTTTCAAACGGCGTGTTTCTGCCTACCGTGTGGTTGGGGCAGTCGGAAACGTGTGCGCCCATTGCCGAGCATGGGTAGCAAAGCGATGTGCCGTACTGAATTTTAAGGCGTTCTATAGCATCTGTATCATCGGAGCACCATATCTGCGGAGAGTAGTATAGCATACCTGCGTCAAATCTTGCGCCGCCGCCCGAGCAGTTTTCAAGAAGTATATAAGGATAATCTGTAGTAAGCCGTTCCATAAGGTCATAAACACCCAGAACGTATCTGTGCCACAGCTCTTTCTGCCTCTCTTTCGGCAAAGCGGCAGAGCCTGCCTCGGTTATCTGGCGGTTCATATCCCACTTTATGTACTCGATATTCGCGTTGTCTAAAATATTTCTCATTAAAGAATATATGTAGTCGCGAACTTCCTTGCGTGAGTAATCTAAAACATACTGCTCGCGGCAGAGGGTGAGAGGTCTGCTCTTGACCTGTATCGCCCAGTCGGGGTGAGCCTTGAAAAGCTCGGAGTCGGGCGACACCATTTCGGGCTCGAACCATATGCCGAACTTCATGCCGCGCTTGTTTACCTCATCGACAAGGTGCTTCAAGCCGCCGTTTATCTTCTTTTCGTATACGAACCAGTCGCCGAGCGAGCTGTTGTCGCTGTCGCGATGACCGAACCAGCCGTCGTCCATAACAAGCATTTCTATGCCCAGCTTTGATGCCTCGTCGGCAATGCTTATAAGCTTTTCGGTGTTGAAGTCAAAGTATGTTGCCTCCCAGTTGTTTATAAGAACAGGGCGGCGCTTGTCCTTGTACTGACCGCGGATAAGGTGCTGCCTGTAGAGGTCGTGGAAAGTGCGCGACATTTTGCCTATGCCGCCGCATGAGTACACCATTACCACCTCGGGGGCGACAAACTCTTCGCCGCTTTCTAAAAGCCATGAAAAATCGGCGTGATTTATACCCATTATAAAGCGCGTTTTCTTGTGCTGTGTGACTTCCGCTTGTGCGATAAAGTTGCCGGAATACACAAAGCCGAAACCGTATGCCTCGCCGCTGTCTTCATCAGCATTATGAGAAACCAGAGCGACAAACGGGTTGTTCTGGTGAGAGCTTTCGCCGCGCATTGAGTCTATAAGCTGTTTGCCGTGGTGAAGCGGAGCGCGTTCTACTTGTCTCTCTCTCGCCCACGAGCCGTTGAGAGTTATCATATCGTAGCCGCAGTCGTCAAACTCAACGCACGCCGAGAGAGCCTTGGTGAGCGTTACAGGCTTGTCGCCGCAGTTTTTGAATCTCACGCTGCGGGTTATAACATCAAGGTCTTCAAAAGCCGTATATAAAAGCGTTACTTTAAGACCTACCGCCTTGTCAACGCACTCTATTTCAAGAGTTGAAGCTTCGTTTTCTTCTGCAAATGTGGCAGGCAGACCCTCAAGCCTTGGCTTGCCGCCGTAAATTTTATGTGAAACGTACTCTAAATTGCAGGTGGAGCAGCCGTTTTCATCGGTTATTTTAAGGGCGCAGTCGCGGTAGTCGCCCGTGCCGAACGTGGGGTACTCCATAGGCAGGGTGTCAAGGTAGGAAGCCCTGTCGCGGTCGTTTGTAAGCGGTGTGAAAGGGTTTTCGTCCAGCCGCAGAAGATAGGTAAGATCTTCGTCGGGCAAGCGTTTGCCGAAATAAACGTGCGCAAGGTAGCCACACGGCGCAACAGCCAGAATATAGCTTGTATCTTTAGCGCAGATGTTAAAGCTTTGTGACTTTTCATTATAATATATTCCCATAGAAATATCCCCTCAAATAAATTTTACATAATAATTATAGCACATCTGCCCGATATTTCAATAGAAGAAAGCGGCATAAATTATCTGCAAGAGTATATTTTTTGTAAATTGCTTAAAATGATGAACAAAGAATATGTACAAGCCGTGAGAGAATATATTTATATAATGTTACATATAGAGAGGAGTAATTTTATGGCTGTAAACAACACTGTCGAAAAGAGCGGCGAACACGGTCTTACGCTGGAGAACCGAAAAATGCTCAGCCTGACTGGGATTACCGATATAGAGAGCTTTGACGAGGGGCAGATACTGCTTTACACGCAGCTTGGCGAGCTTGTTATAAAGGGCAGAGATCTGCACGTCAACGAGCTTTCGGTAGACTCGGGCAGGCTGACGGTAGAGGGCGATATATGGTCGCTTTCATACGGCGAAAAAGACCGCAGGGGCAAATCAGGGCTTATCAAGAGGGCGCTGAGATGATGCTGGCGATACTGCCAAAGGGCTTTAAGACCGAGATGATATTCTCGGTAGGCACGCAGGCGAGGCTGTTTTTGTGCGCCGTGGTGATAGGCGCGCTTTTCGGTGTGGGGTATGAGCTTTTGCGCACATTTCGGCGCGCGGTAAGGCATAGCGACATAGCGGTATTTATAGAGGACTTTTTGTTCGTCACGGTGTGCGCCTTTTGGTATTTTATATTCGTACACGCCACCGCGTGGGGCCAGATAAGAATGTTCATATTTATAGGTATGGCGCTGGGCATGGCGCTTGAGCAGCTTGTTTTTGGCGATGTGGTGGCACAAAGCGCGGCGGTGGTATTGCGCTCGGTGTTCGCCGCGGCAGGCAAGATAGCGGCTTTTCCATTTAAAAGTATAGTGAAGATTGCAAAAAATTTGGGGTCAAAATTTGTGCAAAGCTCTAAAGTTTTTAAAAAAATAAAAAAACCGCCCGAAAACACTTGAAAGATAGTGAATAAGTGTTGTATAATTACTTTGAATACAATGAAAGGATAGCCTAAGTCACAGGCGTAAAAGTTGCAAGTCAATGGATACGGGATCAAAAAATCAAAACGGTCACAAAAGAACGATAGTGCATTATCTTGTTATTCTGGCGATAGTGCTGCTTATAGTGTATGCTGTGTTTGTCTGGGTATCTCAGAAAGCTGACATTGAAGAGCTTACAAAGGCAAACGAAGAGCTCTCGCAGCAGATAGTGCAGACTCAGCAGCAGTGCGACGAGTACAACAGAATACTCAGCTCTGACGACCGTGACGAGTATATGGAGCGTATAGCAATTGAAAAGTACGGATACGGCTATCCGGGTGAACACCGTTATTACTTTACCAATATGGAATAGCGGCACGGAAAGCGTTGTGTATTTTTCAAGAGAGAGGTTATTATCCGTATGCGGCTTGAGGTCGGAAAAATTTACGAGGGAAAGATCACAGGAATAACAAAGTTCGGCGCGTTTGTTGACATCGTCGAGCAGGGACACAAGGTAACGGGCATGGTGCATATATCCGAGATAGCAAACACTTATGTGAGCGAGATAAAGGATCATGTGCAGGAAGGGCAGACCGTGAAGGTCAAGGTGCTCAGCGTTTCAGAGGACGGAAAGACGAGCTTGTCTATAAAAAAGGCTGAAGAAAGCCCGAAAGAGCGTCAGCAGTTTCGCGGCAGGAGCGACGGCGGTTTTAAGAAAAGACGTCCGACGGGTGAGAGCGAGCAGCCGCCCGAATACATACCGACAAGGTCTACGCTGACAGAAAGCACAGATCAGTCATTTGAGGATATGCTCAGCAAATTCAAGGCGTCGAGCGAGGAAAAGATCGGCGATATGAAAAAAGCCAAGGAAAACAAACGCAGGAGCAATTCACACAGAAAGTAAGCGTGATGCAGGCTTTGAAAGACAAGTCTGCATTTTGTTTTGAAAAAGAGAGAGGAGAATAAAAATGTCAAAGGATTTTAAAAACACGTTCGCGTTCATATTTTTCGTGCTGGCAGGCATTGTGCTGGGGGCTTTCATAGCATACATATGCGACGGCAGGTCGTATGTCAGCTGGCTGGCGTGGGGGCAGTCTATAGGCTTTGACCCCGTGCATATAGACCTGAACGTTATATCGTTTACGCTGGGTATGAAGCTCAATGTTACGGTGGCGCAGATATTCTGCGTTGCGATAATGCTTATTGTGAACGCCAAGCTTTGCAAAAGAGGTTGATATATTTTGAATATGCTGAATACGCTGAAAAAGCTTGCGGCGGTCGCGCTGGCGGCGGCTTTGTGTGCTTCGTGTTCCTTTATGGGTAATACCGAAAGCGCCGAAAAAGTAGAGGGTCAGGAAATAATAGAGAAGTCTATGAAAGCATACAACGAGCAAAACAGCGGCGGCTATGAGGCTTATGACAACACCACCGGAGAGATGACTGAGAGATTTGTATATCAGTATGACGAAGTGGGATTTATGATATATCTTTCGGAACAGTATAATGACGGCAAGGTCTACAAAGAATATTGCTCTGGGTATGCGACATATGTTGAGGAAGACGGCGTGGGCAAAAAGCTGCCGAAAAGCGATGACAGAGCAGTTATGTATACGCATGATTATTCGCGCAATTCAAAGGCTACAGATGCGATATTCGGTTTTATAGCAAGCGGTGTGGAGAATGTAGAGCGCAAAGATACAGACAGCGGCAGTACGCTGACTTACACATATTCGCCGAAAGATGCAGGAATAGCTGTAGACGGCGGAACGCTTGACAGCTATGTTATAGAGTACACGCTTGACAGCTTTGAGACGGTAAGGCAGATACACCAGGTAGCTAAAGGCAAAAACGACGACGGCAGCGAGCTTATAATGGATTACACCGTGAAGATAATTTATTCTGACGGGGCAGGAGAGATAGAAAACCCGATAAAGGTCGAAAGTGCGGAAGAAAACAGCGAGGGGTGAGCGCTAATGCACAGCATGGGCAGAAATGTTACCGATACGACCGAAATAGCGGTGCTCAGCGCGGAGAGCCGAAGCTTGCCGCAGAAAATGCACAGCCACTATCGGTATGAAATATTGTATGCCATGAAAGGCACGGCATCGGTAACGGCAGGAAAGACAAAGTATATACTGACAAAGGGCAGTATTTTTCTTGTTCATGCAGGCGTAGTACATTCGGTGACGGCAGGACTTGGCGCTAAGGTAGTATCTATAAGTTTTGACCCTGTGTATCTGTGCACTCTGGGCGTTGCGTTTGAGAATTTGCCCGTAATACTGAAAAAGGCAGCTGCCAGCCTTTGCGCGCAGCCGTTTTTTGCGGTCGGCGCTATAGATGAAAACATCGCGGAATACTGCTTTTCGCAGTGCGTTAATGAATCAAAGGGCAGCGGCTACGGTTACGACATTGTTATTAATTCAAGCCTTGGCAGACTGCTTATAGAGATGATACGCATATGGTGCGAGGCAGGATTTGTTATAGACCAAAGCGGCGTAAGTTCCGAAAAACTCGATATGAACAGTGTTGGGGCGTATATAGTAAAGCACTGCGACGAGCAGCTGCGCGTTGAAGACCTTGCGGCAAAGTGCGGTATGAGCTATTCGTATTTTGCGAAGCGTTTTCGCGCAGTATACGGGCAGACCTGCAAAGAATATATAGAAAACGTGCGCATTGACAGGGCTGAAAAATTGCTGCTCTTTACAAGTCACGACCTTAGTTTTATAAGTCAGGAGCTGGGATTTTCAGATTGCAGCCATCTGATAAAGGTATTCAGGCAGCACAAAGGCGTAACGCCGCGCCAGTTCAGAATGAGAAAAGGTCAATAATGTTTGACCTTTCTTTGTTTTTGTGGTATAATGAGATAAATCAGAATTTTTTCAGTGAGTGCGTCTAACCTTACAAGTTGTAATCCCTGTCAAGAAAGGAAAAGTTTTCGGTCAAGGTGTGGCTCCGCAGGGTGCGCGTAAGCGCAAATATTATATTGCAGAAACACTTTTGTATAAATAAAATAAATTTGAGGTGAAAATTATGAGCAATGAAGTTAAAGGCTTAGCTTACCTGACAGAAGAGACCGAAAGCGAGGTCTGCTACAAATACGGCAGCTTCTACCGTGATGACCCCGAGCATTACGATGACAAATTATGCGACGGTCAGATAATCATACACAAGGATCTGCTTGCAAAATTCCCTGACAGGCGTCAGCTTGGTGCAAACAAAGTGGTCAAATTCAAAAATTGCAGCAACTGCCGTGCTAAAACTACAGATGAGTTTGAAATAGATTTTGTGGCGCTGGCTCTGTTGGGTGAGATATTCAAAGAGTACGACAAGACTAAAATATTTCCGAAAGAATGTAGTATTTGCAAATAAATCTATCGCAGTTTAATGTATTTACCTGCTTTTCTTTTTGGGGGAGACCCTTTTGGAAAAGGGTCTTCCCCCAAGCCCCTCACTAAAACTCATATATTTTTGGCGAGGGGTAATTATACTGTATAATTCACGCAGGATTTATGGTATATAGCAGATTTATAAAAATAAATTACCCCTCGCCAAAAACAATATAAAAGTCTTTGGAAAGGGGTATGGGGAAAAGCCTTTCTTCAGAAAGGTTTTCCCCAAAAGGAAGAGGAGTAAACACACATGATGAAAACGGGATTTGACAATGAAAAATATCTGAAGATGCAGTCGGAGCATATCAGGGAAAGGATAGCGCAGTTTGGTGGAAAGCTGTACCTTGAATTTGGCGGCAAGCTATTTGACGACTACCATGCCTCGCGCGTGCTGCCGGGGTTCAAGCCTGACAGCAAATTGCAGATGCTGTTGCAGCTCAAAGACGATGCCGAGATAGTCATTGCCATAAACGCAGGCGACATCGAGAAGAACAAGATACGCGGCGACCTTGGCATAACATACGACGTTGACGTTTTAAGGCTGATAGGCGTGTTCAGAAAGATAGGTCTGTACGTTGGCAGCGTGGTGCTTACGCAGTATGACGGGCAGACGGCTGCCGATAACTTCAAAAAGCGGCTGGAGGGCTTGGGCATTAAGGTCTACAAGCACTACATTATAGAGGGCTATCCGTCAAATATATCGAATATACTAAGCGAAAACGGCTTTGGCAAGAATGAGTACATAGAGACCGAAAGGCAGCTTATCGTGGTTACCGCACCGGGCCCCGGCAGCGGCAAAATGGCTACCTGCCTTTCGCAGCTTTACCACGAGCACGAGAGGGGAGTAGAGGCAGGCTATGCGAAGTTTGAAACTTTCCCGATATGGAACATACCGCTGAAACACCCCGTAAACCTTGCATATGAGGCAGCGACGGCAGACCTTAACGACGTAAACATGATAGACCCGTTCCATTTAGAAGCATACGGAAAAACTACCGTAAACTACAACCGCGATGTTGAGATATTCCCCGTGCTGAACGCTATGTTTGAGCGTATTCTTGGTCAGTCGCCGTACAGATCGCCTACGGATATGGGCGTAAACATGGCAGGCAACTGCATTATTGACGACGATGTGGTGAAAGAGGCTTCTAATCAAGAGATAATCAGAAGATACTACAGCGCGCTTTGTGCGGAACGTCAGGGGCGAGGCACTAAAGAAGAAATATACAAGATAGAACTGCTGATGAATCAGGCAGGCGTTACCACGGGCGACAGAAAAGCTGTGAACGCGGCTCTTGAAAAGGCGGAGAAAACGGGTGACACCGCCGCTGCTATGGAACTTACCGACGGCAGGATAGTTACCGGTAAGACGAGCGAGCTTCTGGGGGCGGCTTCGTCTATGCTGCTAAACGCGCTGAAGACCCTTGCAGGGATAGACGATGCGGTGCTGCTTATCTCGCCCAACGTTATAGAGCCGATACAGAAGCTGAAAACAAAGCATCTGGGTAATGTAAATCCGCGGCTGCACACCGATGAGGTGCTGCTTGCGCTGTCGATATGCGCTGTTACCAACCCGACCGCCGAGCTTGCCTTAGAGCAGCTTTCAAATCTCAAAGGCGCGCAGGTGCATTCCACGGTTATACTTTCAAACGTTGATGAAAAGGTGTTCAAACGCCTTGGCGCTGACCTTACCTGCGAAGCGAAATTTCAGGAAAACAAGTATTATCAGAACTAAAGAACGTGATTTTTTGATAAGATACGGCGCATAATACCCTTGGGGTGAGAAATGTGCGAGCAGTGTTTTATCACGCGGCAAGATTTTTTGTAATAGTTTTTTCAGCCGCGGCGGTGGGAGCAGGTATAAGCCTGTTTTTAACGCCCGGGGGTCTTGTGCCGGGTGGAGTGAGCGGTATTTCTATAATCATAAACAAGCTGACGGGCATAAAGGTCGGCACGCTTAGTTTTGTTATAAACATACCGCTTTTGATAATTGCTCTTTACAAATTCGGCGCGAAGTTTTTTGCCGACACGCTTTTTTCTATAGCTGCCTGCTCGGCGGCGATGAACATTTTTGACGAGATAGACCCCGTTACCTATGATGCTGCGGCGTGCGCGCTGGCAGGGGGAGCGCTCTCGGCAGTGGGGATAGGCATAATAATGCGCTGCGGCTCTACCACAGGAGGCTCGGACATAATAGTAAAGCTTATAAAACAGAAGTTTGCATATATAAAAACGGGTGCGCTTTTCTTTATTCTTGACAGCGCGGTGGCGTTTTTATCGGGGGTAGTTTTCGGCGACTGGCGAATTGTTATATACTCTATGCTTACGATAACGGTATCGGGCTTTACTATGAACATTGTGCTTTACGGCTCTGACGAAGCAAAGCTGCTTTTTGTGGTATGCAATAACTGCGATAAGGTGGTAAACGCTCTCGTTGAGGGGCTTGAGGCAGGCGTAAGCACTATAGATGCGGTGGGCGGCTATACACACAGCGGCAGAAAGATAGTGATGTGCGCCATACGCAAACAAAATCTTTACAAAGCAAAGCAGCTTATATATTCCTGCGATAGATCGGCGTTTATGATAGTATCATCGGCGACTGCGATTTACGGCATGGGGTTTAAATCTTACGAGGACAGTGAACTTTAATGACATCACAGACTGCGGCGAATATGCTTAAAGCGGCAAAGTGCGTTATATTTGACCTTGACAACACGCTTTTAGACTCTCACGATGCGTGGCGAAACGTTGACTATGAGTTTTTCAAAAAGAGAAACATAACTGAGCCCGACGGGTACGGCAAAAGCGTGGCTTACATGACGTTCAAAGAAGCCGCGGAATATACTATAGAATTATTGCAGCTTTCAGAGAGCGTTGAGGATATAACGAAAGAGTGGTGCGACTGCATACAAAGGCAGTATTCACAGGAGCTTGAAGTTTTTGACGGCGTGAAAGATCTGCTGGCGGCTTTGAAACAGTGCGGCAAAAAAATAGCCCTTGCAACGGCTTCGGCTGAGAAGCTGTATGCTGCGGCGCTTGAAAACAACGGCATTTTGCAGTATTTTGACGCGTTTGCATCTACAGAGGAGACCGAGAGGGGAAAGGGCTTTCCCGATGTGTATCTTCTGGCGGCGAAAAGGGCAGGGGCGCAGCCATGCGAATGCATAGTGTTTGAGGATATACCCACGGGCATAGCGGCTGCAAAACAGGGCGGCATGGCAGCGGCGGCATATTTTTGCAAAGCAAACATTGATATCCGTGATGAGCTTTCTAAGCTTGCAGATGTGTGCGTTGACGATTACCGTGCGCTGGCGCAGATGATATAAAAAATAACGGCTCGCAATAGTGCGAACCGTTTTATTATTGCCGTTAAAACAGCAGGTCGTTTATATATTTGGTTATCTCGTCCCAGTACATATAGCCGAAATAGCCTGCAATACCCAGCACGAACAGTATGATGATTATTATGAAAAGTATCTTGCCGTTGCGCTGTGCGGCTTTGTTTTCTTCAAACTCGTTGGTATCGCCGCCCGAGAAAACATCTCTCATATTTGAATAGGGCAGCGTGGGGTTGAGCATATCGTTTATATTTACGTCGGAATACTTTTCTTCCAGCGTCATCTGCTCGCCCTCGAGACTGTAGGGAGATTTCAGCCGTTTATCGTCCTTTGCGGTGGTGTTTACCGACTGCATAGTAAGCTTTGTGTCTTCCTCTTTTCCAAGGTTGCCCGAGCCGAACACAACATCGGTCTTCAGGTCTTTTATTACCTGATTTCTCGCTTTATTGGCTCTCAGCATCTGCCGCAGAGTTTCGTTATAGATGTTGTCTTCGTCAAGACCCTCTACAAGGCTTATCGTCTGCGCAACGCCCTCTTCGTCTTTAAGACCCTCCTGCTCCTCAAGGTATGCCTCGGTAAGAGATATGCCTTTCATCGACGGGTTTCTGCCGACTGACTTTTTAGACTGCTTTGAAGCTTCTTCTGCCTTTTCGGTAAGCGTTTGCAGGTCGTCGTCTTCGTTGCCGAAGTTCTCAAATACTTTTACAGAAAGCACCTCAACAGCCGACTGACAATCCATAGAACCTTTTACAAGCTCTTTCAGCGGAAGAAGTATTATCTCGCAGAATGTTGAGTGGAAAGCGTATATTGTATCAAAATCGCTCTCGTATATATCCTGCGGATAGCGGTGGTCAAACAGCCTGTACCAGTCGGTAGGGTCGGAGCATATAAGCTCGTCGATATACTTTGCCAGCTTGAACCACATAGACTTGTACATAATGTTGCGGTCGTGCAGCACCAGCCATATGTAGCAGCTGAGGAAACAGTCGTAGCAGTCAATGTTGTCAATAAGTATGCTTATATCAGTCTGCGACGGGTCGTAGGCATACATACTGTCGGCATACGCAAAGGCGCGGTAGCCGTTGCTGAGCACCTTATCGCGCGAGGCTGAGATGTTGTCAACATCTCTCATTACCGGCGGAAGATAGTTTGCGTCAAAGTCAGACTCAAAATCGCCTATAGTGCCGTCCTCGCACATATCCAGAAGCATATCATACCGCTCGTCTATCTCTTCTGCCGAAGCGTTTACAGGAATACCGAGAACTCTGTAGGGGTTGTTTGAAAACAGCTCTGTTGCTGTTACGCCAAGTTTGTCCATAGTAATTCTCCAATCAGCCGAAAAAGTCGGCGAAAGTATATTATATATACTTCTATTATAACAAAGCGAAGAGGTGTTTTTATTACTATTTTGTTTTTTATTTATTAACTAACTGTAAACAAAAAGCTGCTGCCTGTTGTGTATTATTATTTTACCAAAAAAGTGATTGATTTTTTGTAAGATATGTTGTATAATAATATATAGATGTAAGTTTTATGTATGAGGGGGCGTTGACCGTGGGACTGTTTGGCAAGAAAAGATCAAAAGAAAATACAGCTGCGCCTGCCGCGGTCACGATAAAGACCACGCCGACGGACGAAAAGACCGCGCCGGCTGTGGCTATGGGCTCAGATGATTTTTTCAAGAGCGAGGAAAGCCGCAGCGTAAAAGGTCTTAAAAGCATAAAGCAAAGCACCGTTGATGAAAAAGTTGCTATAATGGAAAAAGAGCTTGCAGACCGTCCCGAGCCTCTCGATTATAAAAGCTATGACAAAAACCCCGTAAAGGCAAAAGAGCTTGATAAGGCGAATGAAGATTTCATAGAGATATGCGCGCAGGTAAGCGAAAAAGAAAGTATGACCAGATACAACATAATAAGAAGCGCGCTGCAAGATGATATGGATAAAAAAGTCGAGGAGCTTGCTAATGTTTACGACTATCTGACAGATGAAAATTACGACCGCAACACTGCGCAGTTCAACGAAGTATACGACGAGGAAAGTTTTCGCCGCACTATGGAGATAGATATGCAGTTTGCTGAGAAGCGTGAAAAAGCCAAGAGCAATATGCCCTCGCTGACGGACGAGCAGCTGGAGGCGATACGCAAGTTTGAAGAAAGCGACATAAAGGCAAGACCCATAGAGGAGCAGGGAGAGATACCCGCGCTTTCGGCGAAAGTGGTAGACGAGCTGACTGCAAAATTTGAAGAAAAGTACAACAGGATAGCGAAAGAAAAAGACGAGCAGGACAAGAATGCTTCCGATACGGCAAAGTCGGAGGAAGATGCCGAGCTTGCGCGGCTCAGGGCAATGTTTGGATAATAATTTATATTATTATAAAATAGAAAAAGGAGAATGTTTTAATGAACATCGACAAGAACGAACCGATAATCAAGTATGCCGAGAAAGGCAAGCCGTTCAATTATGAGAAGCTTTTCTTAAATACCGTGGCTGACTACATTTTTGAGTACAAGGGCACTATTTACGAAAAGCTTACCGATAAGGACAAATCAATATCGCTGGCAAGGATAATCAAGAAAATGGAAGTAAACGGCGTGCCGGTGCAGGACTTTTTCAGGGCGGACATTGACGCATGGAACGAAAAAGGCGACAGCTTCCAGACGGTGCTTAACCTTGTGAACCTTATGGCGCAGGATATATTCTGCTGCTTTGACAAGAACGTAAGAACGGAGCAGGGCTTCAAAAAGGTAAACAGGCTGTATGCCATAAACAACGAGGGTACGCTGGATTACTTTATTTATGTAGACTCCGACAAAAAGGGACTTTTCTCAAAGAAGAAAGACCCCTCGCCGATAGCGCTGTATTTTGCAGATCTTAAAGACCGCTGCGAAAAGGGTCTGCTGCCGCGCACAAAGAACTAAAGCAAGGGAGCAGAAAATATGGTAACTATTGAAATGGAAAACGGCAAGAAGATAAAGATAGAACTTTATCCCGATGCCGCGCCGATAACCGTTGCAAATTTTGAAAAGCTGGTATCTCAGGGCTTTTATGACGGACTGCGTTTTCACAGAGTTATAAAGGGCTTTATGATACAGGGCGGCGACCCTATGGGCAACGGAATGGGCGGCGCAAAAGAGAAAATAAAGGGAGAATTTGCCGCAAACGGCGTGAACAACCCTATAAATCATACAAGGGGCGTTGTATCTATGGCGCGCTCGATGATGCCAAATTCGGCAAGCTCGCAGTTTTTTATCATGCACCAAGATGCACCTCACCTTGACGGACAGTATGCTGCATTCGGCAAAGTTGTAGAGGGCATGGAAGTTGTTGACGAGATAGCGCAGACAAAGACCGACCGCAGCGATATGCCGCTTACACCGCAGGTAATGAAAAAAGTTACTATTGACTAAAGCATATTTTATGTAGAAAGACCGTACCCAAAGTGCGGTCTTTTTTGTTTGCGCTTGGCGCTGCTATCCTGCCATTTCAAGGGAATTACAACCCTCGCAGGACAGGGCGGCGGAGTACATTTTGTCAGCCATTATTGCGTAGCCGCGTGTGGTATCTTTTACGAAAACGTGCGTTACAGCGCCCACTATTTTGCCGTTTTGTATTATGGGGCTGCCGCTCATTCCCTGAACTATGCCGCCTGCACGCGCAAGAAGCGTTTTGTCGGTGACGTGTATCACCATGTCTTTCACGCCGCTGTCGGAAAGGTCAATGCTTTCTATCTCTATCGAATATTCTTTCGGCGCGCCGCCGTCAAGGGTGCAAAGTATTGTAGCTTTTCCCGTTTCTACCTCCTGACGGTAGCCGAGGGGATAAGCTTTTGCTGTTGAGGGTATAGAATACGCGTTTCCGTATACGCCCCTGTCGCAGTTGAGAAGTATATCTCCGCGAGCGCTGCCGCCCGAGAAAAGTCCCTGTATCTCTCCGGGCTGACCAAAGGTGCTTTTGTTTACGCCGGTTATCTCAACGCCGCATATGCTGCCGCTGCCGCAGGGAAATTCTTCACCGGTATCGCTGTCGCACACCGCGTGACCAAGCCCTGCGTACATACCGCCGGAGGGGTCGTAAAAGGTAACAGTGCCTATGCCTGCCGAACTGTCGCGAATATCAATTCCTGCCTTGTAAGTGCCGCAGTAAAGCTTTGGCGTTATGGTAAGCGCCATTTCACTTCCGTCGCGCATTATAACAACTTCTGTGGGTCTGCCCTTGCTTGCCATTATAATGTCCGCGAACGACTGGTTTGTGTCAACTTCTTTTCCTGCGGCAGATATTATCACGTCGCCTGTTTGTATTCCGCACTCACGTGCAGGGCTGGAGCCCCCGATGTCATTTATGCCTACTACTACCGCGCCTTGCGCTTCAAGCTTTATGCCGAACGGGTCGCCGCCGCTCATAAGCATAACGGGAGAAGATGCGTTTGCAGTAACGGTCTTTATCGGTATGCAGCCGAGCAGCATTAAAGTTCTCTGCTGGCTGCCGTTTGAAGTAAAGCTTGCCGTTGTTTCTGCCATAACGCTTTTTGAGGTAATATACGGCATGGAAGAAAAGGTAAGCTGCCCTGCGCGGGAAATTGTGTAGCTGTCGGGCAGCGCAGAGCTGTATACCCCTGCAAGCATAAGAAGAACGAGGGATAAAGCAGACACCGAACACGCCGCGGCGGCTATAACAGCCCTTATCCTGTGTTTTATATTTTTCATTTTTTTCTATGTTCAAAGCCCTGCCGCGCATTTGCGGCAGAAGCCTTGCCTTTCTTTTGTTCTGTACGGTTTGGGAACGCTTTTCGCGCCCTTACTTATCATTTGCCTGCCGGGCGATAAAATTCACATGGGTTTTCAAGTATTATTTTCATTGGCAGTACAAAAGGTATTGAATTTACTCTGCCGTTTGTGTTATAATAAAATCATAAATGATTTTATTATACTCTTATGTCCTCATCGATACGCAGACCAAAAGGTCTGCTCCCGACGTATCGGACAATTATACCATAACGCTTTCGCTTTTATGCTATAATATACGCAAGCGTATATTATATTTTATGTCCTCGTCGATACGCAGACCAAAGGGTCTGCTCCCGACGTATCGGACAATTATACCATAACGCTTACGCTTTTATGTTATAATAAAGTATAATATATAAAAGTATATAAAAATTTCGGAAGGCAGTTTTTGTATGTCAAAAAAATCAAGATTAAGAGCTCAGAAGGCAAAGCAGCTGAGAGAAAAGGAAGAACTTGAGCGCGCAGAGCAGCAGGAAAAACTAAAGGCAAAAAACGGCGCGCAGAGCAGGTCTGCAAAAAAATACATAAAAAGCGCTAAGCTCAAGGAGCATATCGCCTATAAAGTCATAAAGGTGATAATGCTTGTTCCTTATGCCGTGAACTGCCTGTTTTTTGGGCTTGTGATGACCATTGCAATACTTTTTGTCGGTATAAACGATATTGAAAAAGTGACGGCTTATTTTCTGTTGGCAGAGATAGCGGCTGTAACTGTGGGAATAGTATTTGCGTTTTTGCGCAAGTATATTTTGACATTTATTTTTGCAGGCGGCGGAAGTATTATGTTTTTCAGCGAGGGCGTGAAGTTTGTAGGCAAGATACACTACTATATGCAAAATTATTATGTTTCGCCCGAAAACAGCAAAATGGACGTTAAATATATGTTGTTTTTCTACCCGTCGATAATAATTGCGGTATGCGCGGCGGCTCTGCTTTTGATGAAAATATTTGCTTTCGTAAGAAAGCGCAAACGGGCAAAAGATGAATACAACGACCGCCCGACAAAGAGTATTATTGACTGAAAGTTTTGCTTTTGTTAAAATCACCAAAATAAATTTATAAAAAAGTCGAAATTGTTACCTAATTGTAATTGACTATGAGGAACAGTTGTTATATAATATTATATAGGCGAAAATATAGAGATAAAAAATGCCTGTGGAGTGGAACAAGTGTAACAAAAGAAAGACAAGGAGTAAAACAAATTGGTATTTGCTGATCTTTTCTTTCTGTACTTCTTTCTGCCTGTATGTCTGGTGTGCTACTTTGCAACCAAAAAGCTGAAGTACAGAAATTTTATTTTAGTGTTATTTTCTTTGATATTTTACGCTTGGGGAGAGCCATGGTGGATAGTTTTGCTGCTGCTCAGTTCCACGGTGAACTGGCTGCTTGGCATGGCAATAGAGCCCAGACGTGAAAAACGCTCGGGAAAATTTTTGCTGGCGACAGCTTTGATATATAACATAGGTATGCTGGGGCTTTTCAAGTACAGCGGATTTATTGCGGAAAACATAAACGCTTTGGCAGGCACTCACCTGAGTGAGGACGGCTTCGGGCTGTTTATTGTTGAAAAGCTAAATTCTGTTACGGGGCTGAATTTAAAGACTGCCGCGCTGCCTATAGGAATAAGCTTTTATACTTTCCAGATACTTTCCTACATAATAGACGTATACTGGGGCAAGGTAAAGTCGCAGAAAAGTTTCGGAAAATTTTTGATGTACGTCTCGCTGTTCCCACAGCTGGTGGCAGGTCCTATAGTGCGCTATGCCGACATTGAAGCTGAGATAGAGGACAGAAAGACTAAACTTGTCGATCTGAGCGAGGGCTTTTCAAGGCTTATCCTCGGCGTGTCGAAAAAGGTCATAATTGCGAATAATTTAAGTTCAATTGTTACCGCGATGTTCGGTGACAATGACAACGGCTATGCAGGGCTGAGTTCTGTTTCCACCGTGGGAACATGGTACGGCATAATAGTTATTGCGCTGTGGTATTATTTCGATTTTTCGGGATATTCGGACATCGCGATAGGCATAGGAAGAATGTTCGGCTTTCACTTTAACGAAAACTTCAACTATCCGTACATATCAAAGAACATAACGGAATTCTGGCAGAGGTGGCATATCTCTCTCGGCAGCTTTTTCAGAGATTACCTTTTGTATGTGCCGATATTCGGAAAAAGAAGAAAATACGGCGGACTGTTCCTTGTGTGGTTCTGCACGGGACTGTGGCACGGCGCAAGCTGGAACTTTATTCTATGGGGTCTGTATTACGGCCTGTTCATAGTGCTTGAAATGAAGATAGGCAGAAAGCGCATGAGGAAAATTCCGAGCGTGCTGGCGCACATTTACGTTACCATTGTGGTGGCGGTCGGCTACGGCATATTCTACTTTGAAGATCTGCCGTCGCTGGGAAGATTTTTCAAAAACTTAGTCGGTGTGGGCGGCAATGCCTTTGCTGATGCGGTGACGGGAACGAGCGTGCTGAATAATCTGTTCTTGCTGCTTGCAGCTTTGATATTCTCAACGCCGATAGTAAAGAAAATACGCTCGCTGGGCGACAAGAGTGTTGGCGCGTGCATAACGATGAATACCCTTGGTATAGTGCTGAACGTGGCTATGCTGCTGGTAAGCAGTCTCATGCTGCTGAGCAATACTAATAATCCGTTTTTGTATTTAAGATTCTGATCTTTGCTTATGCGTTTTGGATCGAAAAGATAAAGGATAAACATATGGAAAATAAAGAGAATATAGAAAAAGTGTCGAACACTGAGGACAACAAAAACAACAGCGAAAATAATAACACCGAGACCAAAAAGGTAGTTACCATAGAGATGCCTCAGCAAAAGGGCATTAAAATGGTAGAAGGCATGGTCGTCGGCGTTGACGTTGTGAGCGAAGAACGCGACAAAAAGACTATAAATTTGCAGCTTGACCCGAAAAAGGTGAAGAAAGCAAAAAATATGCAGATGCGTGAGGAAAAGAAGCGCTCACGCAAACAGGCAGTTAAAAAGATAGGCAGAAAGTTTGGCGACCGCATACGCGAGGGCGTTAAAGACGAAGCTCCCAAAACTACAGACAAGGATATGGATATAAGAGCCTGCCGCCTTGAAATGAACTTTATAAACGTTATCGCTATGATACTGGTGTTTGCAGTTATAGCGGTAATGCTGATAGTTATAAAGAGGGAGGACGGCAGAAGCGTGTTTGAAAACAGAGAGCTTGCTGATTTTCCCGAAATATCGGTATCGCAGTGGCTGGGCGGAAACTTTACCGACGGCGTTACAAAGTGGTATACCGATACTATACCATACCGCGACGATATGCTGTCGTTTTCATCACGGCTGACAAAGCTGTTCGGTCTGCATATAGGAAATGACGAAGATAAGGTAATTCTTGACGGCAACAGAGGAGATATTGAAAAGCAGACTCTCAGCGGCACGGTAACTACGCCGAAAGTGGAAATATTCACAGGCACGCCGCCTACGGGAACAACTACTGACGGCGCAGATGTTACCACGCCATCAGGTACGGTGAGTACGCCGCAGCAGACCACTTTGCCGGTAAATAACGATAATACTACACTTTCAAACGGTATAATGATAGTCGGCAGCGGCAAGAATGTTAGGGCGCTTGAATGTTACGGCGGCAGCTTCTCTTACGGAAAATCGTATGCGGAGTTTGTAAATAAGTATAAAAAAGAACTGGGGCAGTATGTAAATGTATACAGCATGAACATACCGACTGCGTTCGCGTTCTATTGCCCCGATAAGTATAAAGACGATTACGGCGATACGCTGGACAACATAAACAATATAAGAAGTTACCTTGACGGAGTGGCGGACGTTGACGTGTACTCGGCGCTGAAAAAGCATACCGATGAGTATATCTATTCGCGTACCGACCACCACTGGCAGCCGCTCGGCGCTTACTATGCGGCGCAGGAATTTGCAAAGGTATCGCAAGTGCCGTTCGATGAGCTTTCAACGTATGAAAAAGTGGTAGAGGAAGACTTTGTTGGCACGCTGTACGGATTTAGCGGCTATAACAGCGAACTTGCCGACAACCCCGATACGTTTACCTATTATAAACCGCACAACAATAACGACCTTGAAGTTTATTACTATTCGCCCGACTTTACGGACAAGAGCGTAAGAAGCACGCTGTTTTTCAAGGCGTATGAAAAGATAAATCTGTACAGTACATTTTTGGGTACAGATCAGCAGATAGCAGAGATAAAGACCGACTGCGACAACGGCAGAACGCTGGTCATATTCAAAGACAGCTTCGGCAACGCGCTTGTGCCGTTCCTGACGGGCTCATACAGCAAGATATACGTAGTTGACCTGAGATATTTTACGCCCAACGCTATTGAGTTTTGTCAGAATGTTGGCGCGACCGACGTGCTGTTTGCAACGTGTATGTTCACCTGCACCAGCGACAAGGCGAATTATATCGAGAACCTGAGAGTGCAGAATAAAACGAAATAAACAAAGCGTTTAATTCTTGTCAAGAAAATAAAAGTTTTCGATCGACCCTTTTTCAAAAGGGTCGTGGGGTCGAGGGGCAACGCCCTTCGTCGCCGTCCGCAGACGGCGAAATCCCCATACGGTAGGCGCTCTGCAAGAGGTGAATTAAAAAACAGTCCGGTGGACTGTTTTTTAAGAGGGGAGGCTCTGCAAGAGAGAGCCTCCCCTTTGAGAAGTTATATCTATTTTTTCGCGTTCCATTATGGAACGCCGTGCTATTGAATAAACCCTATTTCTTGCTTCTGAAAGCGAAGCTATAATTTCTCATCACATTATAATAGCGGAGATGATAACGTGAAAGAACTGCAATATCCGTTTGACGGCGCATACCTGATGAAGAAAAAGCGCAGTATAAAGAAAGCCTTGCTCTCTGACGGCAGCGAGCGAGTTGAGAAGAAAATAGCAATATTAGGCGGTTCTACCACAGGCGATATTGCCGATATGCTGGAAATTTTTCTGCTCGACAGCGGTATAAAACCAAAGCTCTGGCAGTCGGAGTATAACGCATACTGGCAGGACGCGATGTTTGGAAACGAGCAGCTTGACGAGTTTGCGCCCGACATAATTTTTATACATACTTCAAACAGGAACATTACCGAAAAACTTGCGCCCGATATGACAAAAGAGCAGGCTGACGAGGCTCTTCAGCGGCAGGTACAGCATTTTACCATGATGTGGGAAAAGCTCAGGGAGCGTTTCGGGTGCGTTATCATACAGAATAACTTTGAACCGCCGCTTTACAGGCTTTTAGGCAACCGCGATGCCTACGACCACAGGGGAATGACGAACTTTATAACGCGGCTCAATCAGCGTTTTTATGAGTACGCGGCAGAGCATGACGACTTTTACATAAACGATATAAACTACCTTGCGGCAAGCTATGGGCTGGAAAAATGGTCTGCACCGCTTTACTGGTATATGTATAAATACGCGCTGTGTACCGAGGCGATACCGACACTTTCGTTCAGCGTGGCGAATATAATCAAGGCGATACTTGGCAAGAACAAAAAGGCTCTGGCGCTTGACCTTGACAACACGCTTTGGGGCGGAGTTGTAGGCGACGACGGCGTTGAGGGCATTGCGGTCGGAGAGGAAACGCCCGTTGCACAGGGGTACAGAGAGTTTCAGACATACTTAAAACAGCTTAAAAGCATGGGCGTTATGCTGACTGTCTGCTCAAAAAATGACGAGGAAAACGCCTTAGCAGGGCTAAACCACCCCGACGGCGTTTTGCGCCCAGACGATTTTGTGTGCATAAAAGCTAACTGGGAACCAAAAGACTTAAACGTTGCGCAGACAGCGAAAGAGCTGAATATTCTGCCCGAGAGCATTGTTTTTGTTGATGACAACCCTGCCGAGCGGGAGATAGTTTCAAAGCAGCTGCACATATCAGCGCCCGAGATAGGCAGCGTTGAGGACTACATAAGAGTTATAGACCGCAGCGGATTTTTCGAGGTAACGCAGCTTTCAAAAGACGATCTGCAAAGAAATGATATGTATATAGCAAACGCCAAAAGGGCGCAGCAGCAGGCAAGTTTTGAAAATTACGGAGACTATCTCAAAAGCCTTGAAATGACAGCGTATATAGGCGATTTTCAGCCTGTATACCTGCAAAGGATAACGCAGCTTACAAACAAGAGCAACCAGTTCAACGTTACCACAAAACGCTACACGCAGGCGCAGATGCAGGAAGTTTTTGAGAGCAAAAACTACATCAGGCTGTTTGGCAGGCTGACCGATAAATTCGGCGACAACGGCGTGGTATCGGTAGTTATAGGCGAGAAAAAAGAGAAAGAACTTCATATAGACCTGTGGCTTATGAGCTGCCGCGTATTAAAGCGCGATATGGAGTTTGCTATGCTTGATGTTCTGGTGAAAAAGTGCCGTGAGCAGGGAATAGACAAGATAGTCGGCTATTATTGCCCGACGGCGAAAAACAAAATGGTAAAGGAGCTTTTCGGCTCTTTCGGGTTTGAGAAAATTTCGGAGGACGAGAGCGGCAATACCGTTTGGGAGTTGAATGTATCTGCTTATGAAAACAAGTGCGGATACATAGAAATACAGCAAATTTAAAAGGAGAGGTACATAATGCTTGACAAAAAGGAGATCTATGAGAGACTGAACAAGGTGTTCAGAGATGTGTTTGACGATGAGGAAATTACGGTAAAGCCCGAAACAGTCGCGGACGATATTGAGGACTGGGACAGCATGATGCATATAACGCTCGTGGGCGCGGTCGAGGACGAATTTGGCGTGCGCTTTAAGATGGGCGAGGTATCTACAATGAAGAATGTCGGCGAAATGGCAGAAATAATCGCCTCAAGGGCAAAGTGATTTTAGTAAATTGCATAAAAATAAAAAAAGCTCTTGACAAACAAATTCAAATGTGTTAAACTCAATATACTGTTTAATAAAGGCTGTGACGGAGAGCGTCAGAGAAGGCAGCTTTCAGAAAGTCGGCGGTAGATGCGAGCCGACAGCGAGGGTCTCTGTACAACTCACTCCCGAGCTGATAATGCGAAAGCCAAAAGGCAAGTAGTGTTATCCGTAAAGTGCGACGTAAAAGCAAAGGGCTTGTTGGAGCCTGAAGTGGCGTGCGAACGCAATTTGAGTGGTACCGCGGAAAGATATTCCGCCTCAAAGAACTATCTTTGGGGCGGTTTTTGTTTGTTATCACAGTCCTGAAATTCGCAGAAATATATTGTAAAGAGAAAGGAAAATCACTATGAAACTCAGCTTTTCAACACTCGCGTGTCCTGACTATTCGTGGTCGGACATATATTCAATGGCTCATGACCTCGGCTTTGACGGCATTGAGATAAGAGGTCTGGGCGACGACATTTTCTCGGTAAAGGCAAAACCTTTCACCGAAGAGCAGCTGCCGAAAACGGTAGAAAAACTGCGCTCTCTGGGGCTGGAGATATCCTGCCTTTCTTCGGGCGCGTGCTTAAAATTTGAAGACAAGCTAGACGAGGCAATTGACGAGATAACTCAGTATGCTATACTTGCAGACAAACTCGGCGTATCTTACATAAGAATACTTGCGGACTTAGACCCCGAGCCGAGCGGCGATGTTGACGATGAAAAGATGATCGCAGCTCTTAAAAAGATAGTGCCGATAGCGGAAAAGTATGAAGTTACCATGCTTGTTGAAACAAACGGCGTGTACTCTGACAGCGCAAGGCTGAAAAAGGTGCTCGATGCTGTTGACAACCGCTGGGTGGCAGCTCTGTGGGATATGCATCACCCATACAGATACGCAGGCGAATCGCCCGAAACAACGGTTGCAAATCTTCGCGACTATATAAAGTATGTTCACGTTAAAGACAGCGTTATGCGGGACGGCAAGCCCGAATACAAGCTTATGGGCGAGGGCGATATGCCTCTTGATGATATGTTCAAGGCGCTTTTGAGCATTGACTACACGGGCTATGTTTCACTCGAATGGGTAAAGAGGTGGGCTAAGAACCTCTACAGCGCAGGCGTGGTGTTCCCGCAGTTTGAAAACTACATGAAAGCCTACAAGGGCAAGCACACCGAGACTCTCTGCGATAACAACAGGGGCACGGGCAAGTATATCTGGCCGAAAGAAAAGCTTATTGACTGCCTTTTTCCAGACGTTCTTGACAGGGTGTGTGAGGAGTTTCCCGAGCAGTATGCGTTCAGATATACAGAGCTTGACTACACAAGAACATATCCGCAGTTCAGAGATGATGTTGACACGTTTGCGCGCTCTCTGATAGCTTTGGGAGTAAAGAAAGGCGACCACGTTGCTATCTGGGCTACGAACGTTCCGCAGTGGTATATAACTTTCTGGGCTACCACGAAGATTGGCGCGGTTTTGGTTACAGTAAATACCGCATATAAAATTCACGAGGCTGAATATCTGCTGCGGCAGTCTGATACGCACACGCTCGTTATGATAGACGGTTTCAAGGATTCAAACTATGTTGAGATAATAAAAGAGATATGCCCCGAACTTGCGACCTGCGAGCCGGGCAAACTGGAGTCTAAGAGACTTCCCGTGCTGAAAAATATAATTACCTGCGATTCAAAACAGCCCGGCTGCTTTACATGGGAAGAAGCTATAGCTCTTGCAGAAACAGTGCCTTACAGCGAAGTTGAGGTAATGCGCCGCAAGATAAACAAGCACGATGTCTGCAATATGCAGTACACTTCGGGCACAACGGGATTCCCGAAAGGCGTTATGCTCACCCATTACAACGTTGTAAACAACGGCAAGGCTATCGGCGACTGCATGGACCTTTCCACCGCCGACAGAATGATGATACAGGTTCCTATGTTCCACTGCTTCGGTATGGTGCTGGCTATGACTGCATCGGTCACGCACGCGGTAACGATGTCACCTATAACGGCGTTCTCACCTAGAAAAGGACTTGACTGCATAAACAAAGAGAAGATAACCTGCTTCCACGGCGTGCCGACTATGTTCATAGCTATGCTCGGTCATGAAAACTTCCCCAAGACTGATTTTTCATACATGAGAACGGGTATTATGGCAGGTTCGCCCTGCCCGATAAAGGCTATGCAGGACGTTATAGAAAAGATGAACATGAAAGAGATATGCATAACCTACGGTCAGACGGAGGCATCGCCTGCTACCACGATGTCTAAGACTACCGACTCTATAGAAACCAGAGTAAACACCGTTGGCGGCCCGATATTCGGCGTTGAGTGCAAGATAGTTGACCCCGAGACGAACAAGGAGCTTCCCGACAATGTTGACGGCGAGTTCTGTGCAAGGGGATACAACATCATGAAGGGCTACTACAAAATGGAGGCGGCTACGGAAGCGGCTATCGACAAGGACGGCTGGCTGCACACGGGCGACCTTGCAAGACGTCTGCCTGACGGGAATTTCAAGATAACGGGACGCATAAAAGATATGATAATCCGCGGCGGCGAGAACATTTACCCCAAGGAGATAGAGGACTTTATATACACCCACCCCAAGGTGCAGGACGTTCAGGTAATAGGCGTGCCCGACAAGGCTTACGGCGAGGAGATAATGGCTTGCATCATCTTGAAGCCGGGCGAACAGGCTACAGAAGAAGAAATGAAAGAGTATGTTATGTCGCACATGGCAAAGCACAAAGTACCCAGATATGTTGACTTTGTAAGCGAGTTCCCGATGAACGCGGCAGGCAAGATACTCAAATACAAAATGCGCGAGGCGGCTGTTGAAAAGCTGGGTCTTCAGCAGGCAAACAGTGTAGAGACCGCATAATTTACACAAAATAAAAGTGCAGTACCAAACAGTGCTGCACTTTGTTTATGTATTTTTAGTTCCAGAAGCCGTTGCCGGGGCGGTGTGAGGGATCCTGAGGATCGTCCTCGACCTGACTGCTGTCATCAGGCTGACTGCTGTCATCAGGCACGCTGCTGTCATCAGGCACGCTGCTGTCATCAGGTGCGCTGCTGTCATCAGGTATGCTGCTGTCATCATTGTAGTCGGGAATACTGCTGTCTTCATCCGAAGTTACTTTAGGAGTGGTAGTTTTCTTGGGGGTAGTAGTCTTCTTCGGTGTTGTAGTCGCTTTTGGTGTAGTGGTCTTCTTAGGCGTGGTAGTCACCCTCGGTGTGGTAGTTTTGCGCGTTGACGATGTTTCATCATCATCGTCATCGGGTGTGGTAGTTTTGCGCTTCGTAGTTGTGTATTCTTCGTCGGGCGTGGTGTAGTCGTTGCCGTCGGTAATGTCTTCTTCTGTCGGCGTAGTTCTTTCGGGCGTGGTAACTTCGGGAGTGGTGCGCTCGGAAGTAGTCGTTTCGCTGTCAGGCGTGGTCTCGCTTTCATCATCGGAAGTGGTAATATCAGTGATCGGCGGTTCGGTGGTAACGGGTGTTGTTTCGTCTTGAGTTACTATGACATTCCCCTGCAAACCGGTGGTCACTTCCGACCTTTTCACCTTGTCGTCATCGTCTGAAAGTATAAGTATAGACAGTATTGCTATCATTACCGCGCTGACGACGCCCAGCACTGTTACTGCTATTTTATATTTATTGTTCATTCTTGCATCTCCATTCGGGAAGCGTATCTTTGTGTTTATATTCTTCGTATATTAAGATATGTATCTATAGTATAACACTTTTGCTCGGCAATTGTCAAGTATTATCGCAATATATCGAGAGATGTATTTTTTAAGGCGAAGCAGCACAGTATATCGCGGCAGTTTGAGATAAGCTCATCGCTTAAATTATCTTTAAAACTATCATAACTTTCAAGCGCGAGAGCGATAAGGGGCTTTTGCCATTTGAAAAGATATGAGCCTATGAAATTTTTAACTATAGCCCATGGAATATCGCCGCTGTAGTTTCTGTCAAGTTTTCCGCTTTGCCACAGCCGCAGCGTTTCAAGGGTATTAGCAGTAAAGCCGTCTGCAAAGTGAGAGGCATAGAGCACCACAGAATACATATCACGCTCGTTATCGGGCGCAATGGCAAGCGTTAAAGCAAGGCAGCAGCAGATAAATTTCTGTTCGCTCTCGTTTTCCGTCAGGCTTTTTGAAAGCTTTAGTATATCATCGGTACTTGGCAGCTTTGGCGGTATTATCTTCTTTACTTTTGTTTTCAAAGGGTGCGCTCCTCTCTGAAAAAATGCTTGACTACCGTTTCGGTAGGTGTTATAATATTTTACGGTGTACTATATAACATAGTCGCCGCCGTCCGCGTGCTGCTTGTCAAGAATATCCTGAAGTGTAACAGAGTCCAGATATTCGTTGATGACCTTGTAAAGCCCCTGCCATACCGCCAGAGTAGCGCAGTTGTCGCTTCTGTCGCAGCCTATGGGGTCGCAGTCAAGGCAGGCAACCGGCGCTAAACTGCCCTCGGTAAGGCGCAGTATCATGCCGACTGTGTACTTGTCGGGCGTGCCCGAGAGCATATAACCGCCCTGATAGCCGCGGTTCGTAAGCAAAACGCCGCTTTTTGTCAGCACGGGAACTATCTGTTCAAGATACTTTTTTGAGATATTCTGCCGCTGTGCAACGTCTTTCAGTGCAACATAACCGTCACCGCGGTGCTCTGAGAGATCGAGCAGCAGCCGCAGGGCATATCTTCCTTTTGTAGATATTTTCATACTTGATCACTTACCTAACATCTATAATATATCCATATACCTATAATAACATATATTTAATAGGTTTTCAAGTACTAAAATTTAAAACGGAGTGTGAAAAAATATGACGCTGCAACAACTGCGCTATATAATAACTATTTCGGAGGCAGGATCGCTTAGCAAGGCGGCGCAGATACTTTACATATCGCAGCCGTCTCTTACATCGTCTGTAAGGGAGCTTGAAAACGAGCTTGGCATAACTATTTTTCACCGAAGCGGCAAGGGTATGTCGCTGACAAACGACGGAGTTGTGTTTTTGTCGTCTGCCAGATACCTGTACACGCAGTATGAATCGCTGATGGAGCAGTACGACAAGAACGGGCCGCACAAAAAGCGATTTGCGATATCGGCGCAGCATTATTCTTTCGCGGTGAAGAGCTTTGTAGAGCTTGTAAAGAGATACAACACCGCCGAATACGAATTTGCGGTGAGGGAGACAAAAACGCGCGAGGTTATAGAGGACGTAAGCACTATGCGAAGCGAGATAGGTGTTATATATTTGAGCGATTTCAACCGCAAGGCTATGATGAAGGTGCTTTCCTCAAACGGGCTGGAGTTTCACAAGCTGATAGACTGCAAGGCATATGCATATATGAGCAAGAGCCACCCGCTGGCGAAAAGTGAGAGCGTAAGCTTTAAAGAGCTGGAGGACTACCCGTGCCTGTCGTTTGAGCAGGGGGGAGAAAGCTCGTTTTACTATGCGGAGGAGATATTCAGCACAAACCACTATCCGCGAATGATAAAGGTAAGCGACAGGGCTACTATACTTAATCTTATGGTGGGGCTCAACGGTTACACGGTGTGCTCGGGCATAATATGCGGCGAACTAAACGGTGACGGCTACATTGCCATACCTATTGAAGATGCAGGCGGCGAGGAGATAATGGAGATAGGCTACATAGTTAAAAAAGAGCTTATAATGAGCAAACTTGCGGTGGAATACATAGACGAGCTGAAAAGGTACTTAAACAAGCAGTAAAGCATATACATATATAAAAGAGACAAGGAAAATTCCCTGTCTCTTTTTTGCAACAATATTAAATACATAGATCGTTTATATGATACCCTCGGAGAATGTTATAGGCAGCGCAAACATTACGCCTGCGTTGGGCTTTGAAAGATCGCCGCACACTTCATGCACAACGTCTTTCGCAGTTTCTACCTGTTCTTCGGGAAGAGCTAACATTATCATGTTTCCGTTGGTGGGCGGAATATTTCCAAGTATCGTGCCTATGGCGGCAAGCATCTGCACATTCTGGCTTTTAGTGAGCGATCTTGCCATACCTGTTGTTTCTACGACCGTGCCGCCCTTTATGCCCTTTTCGGCAAATGACTGCATCAGGGTATCGACGATCTCCGATTTCTTTAATATTACCACTAATAACTGCTGCATTTCTGACCTCCTTTCTGTCAGCCGAGCGGATAAGCTAAGCGTTTTTTACAAACGAGCAGGCTATCCAGTCGTCCTTTTGCCTTTTGCCTGTAAGTGTGAAGCCGTTTTTCAGGATACTTTCCAGCACTTCGGGAAAGCGTTTTTCAATAATGCCCGATGTTATCAGCCTGCCGCCGCTTTTGAGAAAACCTGCAAAAAACGGTGACATAGCTATAAGCACATCAGCGACTATATTTGCGCACACAACGTCATATCCGCTGCTAATGCTACAGCGCAGGGCATTGTCTTCAATGATATTTCCGCACACTGCCTTGTAACGCTTTGGAGAGATGCCGTTTTTGGCGGCGTTTTCGGCTGCTATGTTTACAGCTCCTTGTTCGATATCCACCGCGTATGCAGATGAAGCGCCCAGCATTACGCCGCTTACCGAGAGTATACCGCTGCCGCAGCCCAGATCGAGAAGCTTGTCCCCTTGCTGTATGTTTTCTTCCAGAAGCTCAAGGCACAGCTGCGTTGTGTTGTGCTGCCCCGTGCCGAAGCTTGCCGCAGGGTCTATCTCGACCACCACGCGCCGATCTTGCGGCTGTGTTTGCTCCCACGATGGCTTTATAAGCAGTCTGTCACCTATTTTCAGCGGCTTGAAGAACTGCTTCCAGTTGTTTGCCCAGTCTTGCTCGCGCACCGATGAAAATTCACATTCCAGCCTGCCGTACTCTCCGCACTTGTCTAATGCTTTCAAAGCTGCAAGCTGCTGCTTTATCATAGAGAGCGTTTCTAAGCCGTCGGCATCATTTGAAATATACACGGTGACAGATGTTTCTGCGTTTCTGAGCTCGTAAAGGTCGTCGTCGATATAATCCCAGTTGCCGTCCTTGTGTTGAAGAAAATCCTCAAAGTCGTTTTTATCCTGAATGACAAAACCGCTTATGCCAATGTCCATAAGTCTGCCCGTAAGGGCGTCCACCCCCTGCGATGAGGTGTATATTTTCAGCTCTGTCCAATCCATGCAACGCACTTCCTTTGAGTAGTATTACTAGTATAACATATTTTGAAATATTTGTAAAGAGTAATTTTTCGCGCACGCGCTTGCTGTATGCATATAGCCTGTTTTGTGTGAATATAAATGTTTTAGGTACACTCAAAATACCTGAACGAGTAATTAAAACACAACAGGAGGAAGCTATGGATCTTAAACTTAACCGTGAGATCTTCACTGCCTCGGAGACCGCTTTTGACAACGGCTTCGAGCAGGCGATCGAGCTTGACTACATTCTTCCCGACTACTATCCCGACATATTCAGGGTGCTGAAATGCCGCCTGCTGCCCAGGATAGTATCGCAGAGCATAAACGGCGACAAGCTTACCTATGAGCTGTGCGCCGTTATAAAGGTGATGTACGTCAGCGAAAATTCAAGCAAGCTCAGCTGCATTGAGCAGAAACTGAGCTACACACGTTCATGCGACATACCGAGCGGCATTAAAAACCCGTGCGTTACCGTAACGGCAAAGGCGGACTACATAAACTGCCGTGTGGTAAATCAGCGAAGACTTGACCTGCGCGGCGCAGTTACATCTAAAGTAAGACTGTGCTGCGAAAAAGGCAGGTCGGCGGTGGCAGATGCTATGGGCTGCGGCATACAGCTGTATCACGAGAGCGTGACATACCCGACAAACAGGCTGTACGCCTCAAAACGTATAACCATTGTAGAAGAACTTGAACTTGGCGAGACAAAGCCGCCTATCTCTTCCGTTATACGCAGCGACTGCATTGCAACGCTGGGCGAGAAAAAGCTGGTATCGGGCAAACTGGTGATAAAGGGCGATGCGTATATAAACGTTCTTTACAGCAGCGAAAACGGAGAAGACAGCGCAAGCCTTGAAACTATGCGTTTTTCGGTGCCTTTCAGCCAGATAATGGACATTGACGGCATTGACGAGCGTTATGAAAATTACGTTGACCTGATACAGAGCGGTTGCAGCGTTATAGTAAAGGGAGATGATCAGAAGTCGCTTGAATGTGAGATAGTTCTGCTGGTAAACTGCCGCGCGGTAAAATACGAAACGGGAGAGCTTGTGACAGACGTATATTCCACGGGGTACGACCTTGACATTGACAAGAGCGATGAGAAGATAGAGAGCGTGCCCGTTGAGATATGCGAGCCGCACACCCACACCGCAAGGCTTACTTGTCAAGACGGCGAGATAGCTGCGGTATACGACAACTGGTGCGATGTTTCAAACGTCAGCGGCAGGTTCAGCTTTGATAAAAACAGCCTTATAGTAAGCGGAAATCTCTCGTTTGCTTTAGTTGGCAGAAACGACAGCGGCGTGCCGATATATTTAGAGAGCGACACGGCTTTTGAACACGTTATAGAGAGCGAATGCGCCACGCAGGACAGCATTTTAGAGCCGAGGGTGGACATAGTCGGCTGCTCATACACGCTGTGCGACCCTGCGACCGTTGAGATAAAGGCGGACCTGAGCATATGCGGAACTGTATCAAAGCTTATTACAAAGCGGCTCATAACCGATATAAAAATATCGGAAGAGCAGACCGAAAGGGCAAGGCAGAGCGCGCTGAAGCTGTACTATGCAAAAAGCGGCGAGAGGGTATGGGACATAGCCAAGAAATACCGCATACCTGTTTCGGCGATAACGGGTGAGAACGATCTGGCAGCTGACATACTTGCCGAGGACAAAATGCTGCTCATACCCGATATAGAATGACCGCATTACAGAAAGGAAACCGAGCATATGAACAATGACATCTATAAAGATATTGCCAAACGCACGGGCGGCGACATCTATATCGGAGTGGTAGGCCCTGTGCGCACCGGCAAATCGACATTCATAAAGCAGTTTATGGAGAGCCTTGTTATACCCAACATAGAAAGCGATTTCCGCAGAGAAAGGGCGGTAGACGAACTGCCGCAGTCTTCGGGCGGAAAGACCATAATGACTACCGAGCCGAAATTCATACCCGAAGAAGCGGTGGAGATATGTATTGATGACAACATTCGCTTCAATGTGCGCATGATAGACTGCGTTGGTTACATAATACCCAGCGCGATAGGCTACATTGAGAACGAAGCGCCGCGCATGGTACACACCCCGTGGTTCGACGACCCTGTGCCGTTCAACATGGCGGCAGAGGTGGGAACGCAAAAGGTCATTACCGAACATTCAACGATAGGGCTTGTGATAACTACCGACGGTTCAATTACAGACCTGCCGCGCGATGAGTATGAAGAATGTGAAGAACGCATCATACACGAACTTAAAGAGATAGGCAAGCCGTTTGTGGTGCTTATGAACACTACCACGCCTAATTCTAAAGAAGCAAAAGCGCTGTGTGAAAGGCTTTCTGAAAAGTATGACGCGTGCGTTATCGCGGTGAACTGCTTAGAACTTGCGGAAGACGACATAAAGGGCATACTTTCGCAGATACTAAACGCATTCCCCGTAAAGGAGATAAACATAGACCTGCCGCGCTGGATAGCAGCCCTTGACAAGGGTCACTGGCTGAAAGAGGATATTTTCAGCACGATAAAAAGCTGTGCCGAAAGCGTTGCGGCTATAAAAGACATAAAATGCTTTGCCGAAAAGCTGACGGAATGTGAGCATATAGTCAACTCTAAGATAGCCTCTATAGACATGGGAACGGGCAGCGCGGTGATAGAGGTTACCACGAACAAGGATCTGTTCTTCAAGATAATCGGCGAGGCGACGGGGCTTGAAATAACCGGCGAGAGCGACCTTATGCCGCAGATACTTGAGCTTGTTAAGATACGCAACAAGTTTGAAAAATTCTCGCAGGCTCTCGAGCAGCTTGAAGAAACGGGCTATGGCATAGTTATGCCGTCTATCGAGGAGCTTACTCTTGACGAGCCTGAGATAATCAAGCAAGGAGGCAAATACGGTGTTCGCCTTAAAGCTACCGCGCCGTCTATACATCTTCTGAAAGCGAACATCGAAGCCGAGGTATGCCCTATAGTCGGCAGCGAAAAGCAGTCGGAGGAACTGGTGCTTTATATGCTGAACGATTTTGAAGAATCTCCCGAAAAGATATGGGACAGCAATATTTTTGGCAAATCGCTTCACGAACTGGTGGGCGAGGGACTGCACAACAAGCTTTCAAAAATGCCCGAGGAAGCGCGCGGCAAGCTTGCCGAAACGGTAGAGCGCATGATAAACGAGGGCTGTTCGGGACTCATCTGCCTGATACTTTAATAAAAAAGGACTGCATATATTATGCAGTCCATGCTTTTATATAACCTTGTTAAGCCTGCTGGGAAATTTTCTTCTCAGCGGTCTTTTCATTTTGCAGCTTGTTGTAAAAATATTGCAGAACATCGCGCCTTGTTATTATGCCGATAAACATATTTCTGTCGTCCACAACGGGTACGAAGTTCTGGTTCATCGTCATCAAAAGCAGATCTTCCAGCTTTGCGTTTACGCTTACCGCTTTGTTTACAGTCCGCAGTTTTACAGACTGAAGCGGCATATGCTCCGTCTTTTTCAGTATGTCGGTGCCGCAGCCGAGCACAAGCCACAAAAAGTCGCCCTCGGTAACGGTCGCTATATACTCTCCCTCTCTGTTTATTATGGGTATTGCGGTGTAGCCCGACGAGCGCATTTTTTCAAGCGCCTGTCTTACCGTGCAGTCGCTGACAAGGTGCGCGACCTCTTGCTTGGGCTTTAGCAAAAAGAGAATATTCATGCCGTATACACATCCTCCTTTCATGTATTGAAGTTATTTAACTTGGGGGAAATACCCCTGAATATATTTTACCTCTTTTTGGGCGATACGTCAATAGTATATTATGAAAACTAAACAAATGTTTTGTCGCAAACGCTCAGAGGGGCGCAAGGGCACTGCGGCAGGGGAATTAACTGATATATTGCCTGAAATGTTGGCGTATTCAACATAAAAACTGTGCAAGAATACAATAATATTCTTATTTCTATTGACAAAACAGATTAAAAGAGTATAGTATAAGTATAGATATTTATTGATAGCAGTGGAGAGCCGAACACGAGCCGCCTCAAAGCCCCTCGGCTTGAGGTGCAAAACCGACTTGGGCTCGGCTATACACTGCTAAATAGGAAAGGGGCTTGACTTTATGGACGTTATATCAGCTATTCTGGAAACGGACAACATCGCCAAAGAGATGATGAAGAGCGCCGAAGAAAAGCGCGACAGCCTTATGAGCGAGGCCAGAGAGAGCGTTAAGAGCATAGAGAGCGATATAGCTGCGGCGGCTGAGAAAAAGTCAGCCGAGTATGAAAAGACAGAGAAAGCAAACGCCGAAAAAGAGCAGAAAAAGCTGCTTGACGAAAGAGATGAAGCGATCGCAAGGCTTGACAGGGCTTTTGAAGAAAACAGCGAGAAGTGGCAAAAGCGCATTTTTGAAAGCATAGTAAACGGCTAAACTCTGGCTTGCGAAAATAAATGCAAGGGCGGTGAAACGTTTTGAACAAGGCGTCGTTAAACGCTACTATAACTAAAATAAGGGCTATGCACGGGCGTATGCTGACGGGCGAGGACTACAGGATACTTTCCTCAAAGGGCAGTGTGGCAGAGGTGGCGCAGTATTTAAAGAGCCGCGAGGGCTTTAAAGATACTTTTGCGGATATAGACGTAAACACCGTTCACAGAGGATATATAGAGGAGCTTCTGAAAAAGCGCAGTTTTGAAATTTTTTTGGATCTGAGAGATTTTCAGCACCTTGGCAAAAAGCAGTTTTACGACCTTGTGAGCGAAAGATATGAAAACGAGCTTCTGCTGATACTTATAAGGACTATTGACAGCGGTGAGAAGACTTCGTTTTTGAACTCTCTGCCGACATATGCCGCAAAGAGCAGCTCTATTGATTTTTACGAGCTTGCGGCGTGCAAAAATGTTGAGGAACTTGCAAGAAAGCTGGAGCATACTAAGTATTCGCCGCTGTGCGATATGATAGTTAAAGAAAGCAAACAGGGCGATATGACGGAAATTGAAAACGCCTTTGCGCAGCTTTACTACAAACGGCTGCTTGGCAGCATTGAGAAAGACCTTTCAAAAAGCGATGCGAAGCTTATTATGGAACCCGTGAAGGCAGGCGTGCATATAAGAAATTTTGTAAACGCATACCGCATGAAAGCATACTTCAACGCGCCGCCCGATGAGATAAGCAAGAAAATGGTAACGGTGCTGGGCTCGGTGGGAAGCCATGGTCTTAACAGGCTGTTTGAGTGTGACAGCGAACAGGAGATGCTACAGCTTTTTTGCCGCCTTAGGGGAACAAAAGGCGTTGTAAAAGAAAACAGCAAATTTCTTGAAACGGCTATGACGCAGGTAAAACTGAATTATGCGCGCAAGCTGATGAGAACGCAGTCTATGCCGGCGGTGTACTTTGCGTTTTTGCAGCTGTGCGATATAGAAACTTCTAACATTATCCATATAATAGAGGGGATAAGGTACGGGCTGGAGCCTGACAGGATAGAGGCTTTGATAGCATACTGATAATAAAATATTAAAATATACTGATACCTGAAAGGGAGTGAGAGGTATATGGGAATAGAAAAGATGACCCTTGTAAACATTGTCGGTGATATGTCGCAGCTGGACAACACGCTGACTAAGTGCTGTGAGAGCGGCTGCTTTCACATAGAACCTGCCGTTACAAGGGGAGCGGAGGGCAGAACGGAGCTTAAACTGCTCTCGGAGGAAAACCCCTATACAAACACTTTGAGGAGATTCGGAGAGCTTTGCAGGAAGCTGAATATCGATGCGGCATCAAAGCTTGAGGCAGACTACTCGGAATCAGACTACAAAACGCTTTACGACTTTGAGCGATATGTCTCGGGCTTGGAAAAGCAGCTGGGCTCGCTGATAGACGAAAAGCGCGAATGTTACAAGGAAATTTCCGAAAAGGGAGCGGCTATAAAACAGCTGAACCACTTAAAAGGCATGAACGCCAACTTTGAGCAGGTGTTCAGCTGCGAGTATATCCATCTTAAACTTGGCAAGCTTCCTATTGACAGCTACAGCAAGCTTGAATATTACGACGAAGTGTTCTTCTTTATACCGTTTGACAAAGACAAGCAGTTTTACTGGGGAATGTACTTCTGCGCGAACAAGGACAAGGCTATTATAGATGAGATATTCCAGACGCTTTACTTCGAGCCGGTAACGGTATCGCCTTATATACAGGGTACGCCCGAAAAGGCTCTTGAGCAGCTCAACGATGCTGTCAACCGCCGATCGCTCAGGGCAGAGCAGATAGACGAGGAGCTATCTTCGCTTTCAAAAGAGCGGCGCGAGGAAATGCTGAAAGTTTACGATCAGCTGGCGATGAGGGAGAACATATTCGGGCTTAGAAAAAATGCCGCAGAAGTAAACGGAAAGTTCTTCCTGAAAGGGTTCGTGCCAAAGAGCGCATCGGAGGATTTCAAAAAGAAAGTCGGAAAGATAAGGAGCGTTTCGGTAACTATTCTTCCTGCCGACTCAGAGCCCGACTTAACGCCGCCGACAAAGCTTAAAAACGGCTGGTTTTCAAGACCTTATATATCTGTAGTAGAGATGTACGGCGTGCCGGTATACAACGGCATAAACCCCACGCTGTTCGTGGCGCTTAGCTTTACTCTTTTGTTCGGTATAATGTTCGGCGATCTGGGACAAGGCTTTGTAGTATTTCTGGCAGGGCTGTTCATGAGCCTTAAACTTAAAAACAAATACGGCGGTCTGCTTACAAGGTGCGGACTTTCAAGTATGTTCTTCGGATTTATGTACGGGTCGTTCTTCGGGTTTGAAGATTTTCTCGACCCCGTTTACGAGGCGATAGGCTGGGGCAAAAAACCGCTGGAGATATTCGACCAGACGACGTTCATACTGATAAGCGCGGTAGCAATAGGCGTGGCTATAATACTGATGTCTATGATACTTAATATAATAACCGGCTTTAAGCAGCACGACTATGAAAAAGCGATATTCGGGTGCAACGGCATAGCGGGAATTATTTTCTATTCATCTGTGGCTGCGGCGCTGGTCGGCAGAATAGCAGGCTTTTCACTTACAACGCCGATGTATGTAATATTTTTGATAGTGATACCGCTTGTGTGCATATTCTGCCGCGTGCCTTTCTCTATAGCGGCAAAATACAAACGCTGGCAGCTTTCTGAAGACCCCGAGGAGGGCGGCATAGGCAACTTTATTGTTGAGAACTTTTTTGAGATGTTTGAGTTTTTGCTAAGCTACGTTTCAAATACGCTGTCGTTTTTAAGGGTAGGCGGATTTGTTCTCTGCCACGCAGGCATGATGCTTGTTGTTATGACGCTTATGGACGGTTTTTCAGCCGCAGCGCAGCCGATAGTGCTTGTTGTGGGCAACGCGTTCGTTATGGCTATGGAGGGCATGATTGTCGCGATACAGCTTATCCGTCTGGAATTTTACGAGGTGTTCTCACGTTTTTATGAGGGCGACGGCATACCGTTTGAGCCCGTTGGGGCGGCGCTCTCGACCGACAGTGAATGATCAAAGTTAAAAATATATAGCTTTTTGGAGGTTTTATTATGATGATACTTATTTTACCGCTTGTTTGTCTTTTGCTTATATGCGCGCCTGTAGTACCGGCGGTCATCAAGGCGAAAAAGGGCAAGAGCCCTAAGGGAGCATTTATTGCAAATCTCTGCACGTTTTTCGGCGTTATGCTGCTGGCTGTTATATTCCCGTTCGGTCAGTTCGTTTATGCCGCGGAGGCTGAAACAGCTGTGGGAGAGGCAGTGAACGCTGTGATTTCCCTCGGCGCAGGCATAGGTTATTTCGGTGCAGGTCTTACAACGGGTCTTTCCTGTATAGGCGCAGGCATTGCGGTAGGTTCGGGCGCATCGGCTGCTATAGGCGCGGTTGCGGAAGACCCGAAATCGTTCGTAAAGTCGCTGATATTCGTCGTTCTTGGCGAGGGTATCGCGCTGTACGGACTGCTTATCTCGATACTTATAATAAACGGTCTGGGCTGATATTTTAGCAGGAGGAAAAGCTATGAAAGCCTATCTTATAAGCGACAATACGGATACGCAGATGGGTATGCGCCTTGCCGGTATAGAGGGCGTTGTGGTGCATACTGCCGGAGACGTAAAAAAAGAGCTTGAAAAGGCTATGGACGACAGCTCGGTGGCGGTGGTGCTTATGACCACAAAGATCATCGACCTTTGCCGTGACGATGTGTATGAAACAAAGCTTAACCGCGCATATCCGCTTATAGTCGAGATACCCGACAGACACGCCTCTGCGAATATTTCGGGCACAATATCAAAATATGTTGCAGACGCGGTGGGTATAAGGCTGTAACGTTTCCGGGAGTGATAATATGATAAATGCTGAAGAAAAACTTGCCATGATGCGTGAGTCTATACTGAGCGAAACAAAGCTGAAAGCCGACAAGCTTGTAAGCGATGCTGAAAATGAAAGCAGCAGGATAGTTTTAGAGGCAAGCGACAAATACTATGCTGATGCCCAAAAGTCAATAGAAAGCGAAAAGACTGCGATAGCTTCAAAGTATGCAAAGCAGACTGCCGCGCTGCGCTCTCAGATGCAGAAAGATATTCTGATGCACAGAAATATGCTTACCGAAAAGCTGTTTGACGGCGTAAGAGAAAAGCTGAAAGAGTTTCGCAATACAAAAGAATACAAAGAATATATCAGCAGATGCATAAGCGAGTATAAAAAAAGCTACGACATTGAAAACGCCGAGGTGCGCGTATCTGCTGCCGATATGCAAAGGGCAGAGCTTTTTGAAGACCTGCCCAGAAGCGTGAAGATAACCTGCGATGACACCATAGCTTTGGGCGGAGTGAAGATAAAGCCTGCAAATGTGGGTGTCATATGCGACGGCACGCTTGACGCGGCGCTTATAAAGCAGGCGGAGAATTTTTCCGATATTGCAGACAGCAGTCTGAAAGTATAGCCGATTGGAGTGAAAACGTTGAACACTGTAAATGCAGATGTAAAAACGAACAGTATATATTCCGTCAACGGGCCTGTTGTGAAAGTGAAAGACACAAAGGACTTTCAGATGATGGAAATGGTGTATGTGGGCAAAAAGCGCCTTATCGGCGAGGTGATAGGCGTGAGCGCCGATTTTACCACGATACAGGTGTATGAGGGCACAGGCGGTCTTATGCCCGGCGAACCGGTTGAAAGCACGGGCGCGCCTATGGAAGTTACGCTGGGGCCCGGGATAATATCAAACATATTTGACGGCATACAAAGACCTCTTGCAGCTATGGGAGCAGACGGAAAAGGCGCTTTCATAGAAGACGGCATTGCGGTCGCACCGATAGATACCGAAAAGGAATATGATGTTACGGTATGCGTAAAGGTCGGCGATGTGCTTCACGCAGGCGAAATATACGCCACCTGCCCCGAAACGCCGCTTATAACCCACAAGTGTATGCTTACACCAAACATAAAAGAGGGTAAAGTGACTTATGCCGCGCCAAACGGCAAGTATAAGGTCAATGATACGGTGGTAAAGATAGAAGTAGGCGGCAAAGAAACGGTTTTGACGCTGTGCCAGAAGTGGCCTATAAGAACTGCCAGACCGGTAGCCGAGAGGCTGCCTGCAAATATGCCGCTTATTACGGGTCAGAGGATAATAGATACCGTAGTACCCGTTGCAAAGGGCGGCGCGGCTGCAATACCCGGGGGCTTTGGCACGGGAAAGACGATGACGCAGCATCAGCTGGCAAAATGGTGCGATGCTGATATAATCGTGTACATCGGCTGCGGCGAGCGCGGCAACGAGATGACTCAGGTTTTGGAGGAGTTTTCGGAGCTTATCGACCCGAAGACCAACAGACCTCTTACAGAGAGAACCATTCATATTGCGAATACCTCGAATATGCCTGTTGCGGCAAGAGAGGCATCTATTTACACGGGTATAACTTTGGCGGAATACTACAGGGATATGGGCTACCACACCGCGATAATGGCAGATTCCACCTCGCGCTGGGCGGAAGCTTTGAGAGAAATTTCGGGCAGACTTGAAGAAATGCCTGCCGAGGAGGGTTTCCCTGCATATCTGCCGTCAAGGCTTTCGCAGTTTTACGAGAGAGCAGGTTATGTAAAGGCTCTTTGCGGAAAGGAAGGCTCGGTTACCGTAATAGGCGCGGTATCTCCGCAGGGCTCTGACTTCTCGGAACCCGTAACGCAGAACACCAAAAGATTTGTGCGCTGCTTCTGGGCGCTTGACAAGTCGCTGGCGTATGCAAGGCATTACCCTGCTATAAACTGGAATCTCAGCTATTCGGAATACTCTGATGACCTTGCAGAGTATTACAACACGAACATCGCGCCCGACTTTATGAGCGCACGTCAGCAGCTTTCTAATATTCTGGTAGAAGAAACCAACCTTATGGAGATAGTAAAGCTCATGGGCTCGGATATTCTTCCCGACGATCAGAAAGTGCTTATAGAAACGGCAAGAGTTGTAAGGGTAGGCTTTTTGCAGCAGAATGCATACCACCCCGACGATACTTTTGTGCCGCTGAAAAAGCAGTACCTTATGATGAAGACCATTCTTCTTTTGTACAGCCTTGCGAAAGAGGCTGTTGCAAGTGGTATAAGCGTTGCGGATATTACGGCGACGGGCTGGTTTGAAAAGCTTATAAAAGTCAAGTACGATATACCCAACGACAAGCCCGAGATGTTCGATGAATATCAGAGAGATATGGTGCAGACCTTTGACAGGCTGAGAACTTCTGTCTGACAGCCGAAAGGAGCGTTTACAATGACTGTAAAATATATAGGTCTGAGTCAGATAAACGGGCCGCTCGTGGCGCTGGAGGGCGTTTCGGGCATAGGCTATGACGAAATGGCAAAAATAAAGCTTGACGACGGCACGCAGAGACTTGCAAGAGTTGTAGAGGTAAGCGAGGACAAGGCTGTTTTGCAGGTGTTTGAGGGCACAAGCGGACTTTCTCTTGAAAATACCGAAACGCAGTTTGAGGGCAAGCCTATGGAGCTTGCGCTGTCTACCGAAATGCTCGGCAGGATATTCAGCGGCGCAGGCAAGCCTATTGACGGGCTGGGAAACATTCTCGCGGAAAAGTACGCCGATATAAACGGCAAGCCGCTCAACCCCGTTTACAGAACATACCCGAGAAACTATATAAACACGGGCATTTCTTCTATAGATGCCTTGGCAACATTGATAAGAGGTCAGAAGCTGCCGATATTTTCGGGCTCGGGACTTTCACATAACAAGCTTGCGGTGCAGATAGTAAAGCAGGCTAAAATTGCAGACGAGAGCGGCAAGGACTTTGCCGTGGTGTTCGGCGCAATGGGCGTTAAAAATGACGTTGCCGACTACTTTAAGCGCAGTTTTGAGGAGTCGGGCGCATTGCAGAGGACGGTTATGTTTCTTAACCTTTCAAACGACCCGATAATAGAGAGGATACTCACCCCGAGGTGCGCTCTTACTGCTGCCGAATATCTGGCGTTTGAGCACAATATGCACATACTTGTGATACTTACCGATATGACTTCATATGCAGAGGCAGTCAGAGAATTTTCGTCTTCTAAGGGCGAGATCCCCGGCAGAAAAGGCTTCCCGGGCTATCTGTATTCTGACTTTGCATCGCTTTACGAAAGAGCTGGCATAATAAAGGGTGCGCAAGGTTCTGTAACGCAGATACCCATACTTACCATGCCAAACGATGACATAACCCACCCCGTTCCCGACCTTACGGGATATATAACAGAGGGTCAGATAGTTTTAGACAGAGGACTTGACCAGACGGGCGTGTATCCGCCGGTTTCGGTGCTGCCGTCGCTTTCAAGACTTATGAAAGACGGCATAGGCGAGGGCTTCACAAGGGAAGATCACTCTATGCTGTCAAATCAGCTGTTCGCATCGTATGCAAAAGTGCAGGACGCAAGGGCGCTGGCATCTGTTATAGGTGAGGAAGAACTTTCGCAGACGGACAAAGACTATTTAGGCTTCGGTAAGCTTTTTGAAAAGCATTTTCTGTCGCAGTCGTTTGACGAGGATCGCACCATAGATCAGACGTTAGACCTCGGCTGGCTGCTGCTTTCTACGCTGCCGAAGTCCGAGCTCGAGCGTGTTGACGATGAGCATATAAAGAAATACTACTCGCCCGAAAAGGCTAAAGAAGCGTTCGGAGGGCAGGCATGAAATATCTGTACCTTATAGTGCCGATAGCAGGCATAATACTTTTAAATATGCTGCTTGGCAAGATACGCGGCGTTAGTAAAAAGGCACAGAAAAACGAAGATACCGAAAAACTGCGCAAGAGAGCAACTGTCTTCTGGCTTGTAATTGCAGCTGTTGCGGCGCTTGTTTGGGCAGGCATATGGATCATAATGGCGTATACTTTTAAATGACAGGAGGAAAGGCTTATGGCAGGGCAGGTGTTTGCCACCAAAGGCAACCTTATAAACACCAAAAAAACGCTTTCACTTGCAAAGCTCGGCTATGAGCTTTTAGACAGAAAGCGCAACATACTTATACGCGAACTCATGTCGCTTATTGACAGCGCAGAGAGGCTTCGCGGAACGATAGAGCAGGTCTACGGCGATGCCTATGAGGCTTTGCAGCTTGCGAACATAACCATGGGTGTTGTATCGCCCGTTGCCGAAAGAATGCCCGTTGACAACAGCTTTGAGATAAGCTACAAAAACGTTATGGGCGTGCAGTTGCCATGCGTTGAGATAGCGCAGGCTCAGCCGCAGATGTCTTACAGCCTTTCGTATACAAATTCGCAGCTTGACAAGGCTTATATAGCGTTTTGCAAGGTGAAAGAGATAACCGCAACGCTGGCGCAGGTCGAAAACAGCGTTTACAGGCTTGCGATCGCCATAAAGAAGACCCAGCGCAGGGCAAACGCGCTGAAAAATATTATAATCCCCGACAGCGAGCATACGGTAAAGTTTATTGCCGATTCGCTTGAAGAAAAAGAGCGCGAGGAGTTTTCGCGGCTCAAGGTTATCAAAGCGCAAAAAAGCCGCAGTTAGTTGCGGCTCTTTTTATTGCTTATTTTCAGGCTGCGAAGATACGCCTTTTTGTTATCATCTATTTGTCGGCTCTCTATGGCTTTTTGTATAGATTTGTTGTGTGTCCATGTGTCCAGCGCGTGATTTTCAATGTATGTTACAGCGATGTCATACTGCTTTGTAAGAGCCGTTGCAAAATACCACGCGACCGACATTTTTACATAGTAATCGTCATGGCGTATGGCAGAAACTTTGTCGGTGTACACGCTTTCAAAACGCTCACCCAGAAAGTGCTTCATAAGCATATTTACCCCAAAGCGTATTGTGTACACTTTATCGGACAGCAGCCACTTGTCAATGTATGGCAAAAGCTTTTGCGGCTGCTTTGCGAACATTTTCGGAGAGAGCGTGTCGCAGGTCGCCCAGTTGTCTATGTACGGCAAAAACTGCTCCACCTGCAAAACGCACTTGTCAAAGTCTTTGGTGAGAGCTATCAGGGCGGCGTGCAGGTTGTTTTCATCGTAGTATCTGTGCGGCACATTTTTAAGAAAAACGTCAATGTCGCTGCGTGAGCTAAGCTCTTTTGCAAGAGCGCGTATTTTCGGAAAGCGCACGCCTATTATGTTTTCTTTGGAAACTGTGGGGATAGTGGGAATTTGAAAATCGCGGTAGCTTTCATCGGCGCTTTCAAAGAGCAGGGAAAGTATTTCAGAATTTATATCGTTCATGATCATCACCAAAACAAGTATACCATACCGCCGCTTTTATGTCAATGCAGGCTTGACAAAACGTATGCAATATTATATAATCTTTAAGTACGAAAATGTAAAGGAAGAAGCCTATGTTCTCATTTTTGCTGGCTGTTATATATATGTCGTTTATAAGCCTCGGTCTGCCCGATTCTATACTCGGGGCGGCGTGGCCTACCATGCGGCTTGATATAAACGCGCCCACATCGTTCGCAGGAACGCTTTCCATGATAATTTCGGCAGGAACTATAGTTTCAAGCCTGATGTCTGACAGGCTTACAAAAAAGCTCGGTGCAGGCAAGGTGACTGCTTTCAGTGTGGCTCTTACAGCGGCTGCGCTGTTTGGGTTTTCGGTATCGCGAAATATGGCTATGCTGTGCATAATGGCAGTACCTTACGGGCTGGGCGCAGGGGCTGTTGATGCCGCACTGAACAACTACGTCGCGCTGCATTATTCTTCGCGGCATATGAACTGGCTGCACTGCTTCTGGGGCGTCGGAACCAGCGTTGCGCCGTATATAATGAGTTTTTGCCTGTCGCGCGGTATGGGCTGGAGGAGCGGCTACAGAAGCGTTTGCGTTTTGCAGATAATTCTGACCGCGCTGCTGCTGATAAGTCTGCCGCTGTGGAAAGGCAGAGAGGGCGAAGAGAATACACAAAAGAGTACGCGCGGCGGTATATTTTCAATGCTGAAAATTAAGGGCGTGCCGCTTGTGCTTATCTCGTTTTTCTGCTACTGCGCCGCCGAAACATCGGCAGGGCTGTGGGCAAGCACCTATCTTACAGACCACAGGGGCATAAACGCCGAGACCGCGGCAATGTTCGCATCGCTTTTCTATATAGGCATAACCGTCGGTAGATTTGTAAGCGGCTTTGTATCAGCAAAGCTTGGCGATACAAAGATGATTTTCACCGGCAGTGCGGTAATGGCGGCAGGCATAGTTATGATAATGCTGCCCTTGCCGACGGATATTTTCGCGCTTTCGGGGCTTGTTATAACGGGGCTGGGCTGCGCACCCGTGTACCCTGCGATAACCCACGCCACGCCCGACAACTTCGGCAGAGAGAACTCGCAAGGGGTGATAGGTCTGCAAATGGCAAGCGCGTATCTGGGCAGTATGCTTATGCCGCCCGTTTTCGGTCTGCTATCGGATAAAACGGGGCTTGGGGCGTACCCGTTCTTCCTCATTATATTCGCCCTCGGCATACCGCTGGCTTACGGCTTCGGCTCAGCGGCGGCAAAAAGAAAAAATCCTTGACAAAAGGCTGATACGGTAGTATAATATACATATAGATCTTTTGGCGATGACGGAATTATCCGAAAGATGTCTTATTCAGAGAAAGGGCGGTAGGTGCAAGCCCCTGTAAGGCGCTTCGGTGGCTGCTCCCGAGCCTGCGCGGCAAACCGCGCCGTATCTTCTGCGTTAAAGAAAAAGAGCGGCAGAAAATTTCTGCAATTTGGGTGGTACCACGGAGCAGCTTCGTCCCATATCAAGGGCGGAACTGTTTTTGTTTGTAATAAGGTGAATTGTTGCGCTGTCGCAGTGTCTTGTCGGCTTTAGCCTCCAAGCCACGATGAAAGAATTACTTAGCCGCCGAAAGTGTGGCGGCTATTTCAGAATATGCTCGAAAGCTCGCATATTCTGAAACCGTAATTCTTTGCATAGTGCGTTTACCTTCAAAGGTCGTAATCCCTGTCAAGAAAACAAAAGTTTTCGATTGACCCTTTTTCAAAAGGGTCATCAGGGTCAAGGGGCGGAAGCCCATTGTCGCCGTCCGCAGACGGCGAAATCCCCATACGGCAGGCGCTCTGCAAGAGGTGAATTAGAAAACAGTCCTGTGGACTGTTTTCTAAGAGGAGAGGCTCTGCAAGAGAGAGCCTCTCCTTTGAGAAGACCTTTACTTTCTTTCCGCGTTCCATTATGGAACGCCGTACAATGTGAAAATTCATAACAAGTAAAATGTGCAAATGAATTGACACACTTAAAATGAGAAGAAAACCAAATTACTGTGGGGCGTTAAATGCGCTCCTGCGCTGCGCGTAAGCGCGAAGTGTTTTTATAGAAATTTTAATCAAGGAGCAAAATGTATGAAGTGGACAGGACTTAACGAACTAAGAGAAAGCTATCTGAAATTTTTTGAAAGCAAGGAGCATCTGCGAATGGATTCTGCGCCATTGGTGCCGCAGGACGACAACTCGGTGCTGCTGATAAACGCCGGCATGACACCGCTGAAAAAGTATTTTCAGGGCATTGAAACGCCGCCGCGCAAAAGGGTGACTACCTGCCAGAAGTGCATAAGAACGCCCGATATCGAAAACGTCGGCAAGACGGCACGGCACGGCACATACTTTGAAATGCTCGGCAACTTTTCGTTCGGCGATTATTTCAAGCACGAGGCGACCGCTTGGGCGTGGGAGTACCTGACAAAGGTGCTTGAGATACCCGAGGACAGGCTGTGGGTGACTATATATGAGCAGGACGACGAGGCAGGCGACATCTGGGCAAACGAGATAGGCGTGCCGCGCGACAGAATAATTAAGCTGGGCAAAAAGGACAACTTCTGGGAGCATGGCAGCGGTCCGTGCGGCCCGTGCTCTGAGATTCATTTTGACAGGGGCGAGAAGTACGGCCCGTTCGAGAGCTTTGAACAGGCAGGCGACTGCGACAGGATAATAGAGATATGGAACCTTGTTTTCACGCAGTTTGACAATGACGGCAACGGAAACTACTCTCAGCTTAAAAACAAGAACATCGACACTGGTATGGGTCTTGAAAGGCTTGCCTGCGTTATGCAGGGTGTTGACAATATGTTCGAGGTCGACACCATACAGAACATCATAAAGAGGATCAGCGAAGTTTGCGGCAAGAAGTATGGCGAGAACGCAAACGACGATATTTCTATACGCGTTATTACCGACCACGCAAGAGCTGCAACATTTATGGTCGGCGACGGCGTAAGACCCTCAAACGAGGGCAGGGGTTATGTTCTTCGCAGACTTATAAGGAGGGCTGCTCGCCACGGCAGACTGCTGGGCAACACAAAGCCGTTCTTTGCACAAGTTGTTGATCAAGTTATAGACGAGAACAAAAACGCCTACCCCGAGCTTGAAGAAAAGAGAGAGTATATAAAGAAAGTCATCTCCACCGAGGAGGAGAGTTTTAACAAGACTATTGAAAAAGGCACTGCGCTGCTGGCAGAGCTTATTGAGGGCATAGGCAGCGACGGGATACTAAGCGGCGATGATGCTTTCAAGCTGCACGACACATACGGTTTTCCGCTTGACCTTACAAAAGAGATACTTGAAGAAAAGAATCTCTCGCTTGATGAAGAGCGTTTCAAGGAGCTTATGATAGTTCAGAAGCAGACCGCAAGGGCAAATCAGGCGTTCAAGGGCGGCTGGGACGAGGCTTCTATGAATGCGGTATCGGGCTACACTACCAAGTTTGTGGGTTATGATACGCTTTCTCAAAAGACAAAACTGCTTGCACTTTTGAAAGACGGAGAGAGCGTTTCGGCTGCAAACGAGGGCGACAGCGTGCTTGCCGTTATCGAGGAAACGCCGTTCTATGCGGAAATGGGCGGTCAGGTAGGCGACAAGGGCGTTATAAGATCGGGCGACAGCGTTATGAGGGTGCTGGACACAAAGAAAGCTACCACAGGTCAGTTCGTGAGCGAGTGCATTGTTGAGAGCGGCAGCTTTTTTGCAGGCGATGAGGTGCTGGCTCAGGTAGACGAGGAGCTGAGGCTTGCCACAGAGAGAAACCACACCTGTTGCCACCTGCTGCAAGCGGCGCTGAGAAAGGTGCTCGGCGATCACGTTCATCAGGCAGGTTCTTATGTTGACCCTTACAGATGCAGGTTTGACTTTTCGCATTTCAGCGCGGTAACGCCCGATGAGCTGGCGGAAGTTGAAAGGCTTGTAAATGAGGAGATACTTAAAGGCGTGCAGGTCAAAACGCAGGAGCTGCCTATTGAAGAAGCGAGAGAAAAGGGAGCAATAGCTCTGTTTGGCGAGAAGTACGGCAAGGTGGTAAGAGTTGTAAGCGTTGAAGACGGCTTTTCTACCGAATTTTGCGGCGGCACGCACCTTGACAACACCGCAAGGGCAGGTCTTTTCAAGATAGTTTCCGAAAGCTCTGTAGCTGCGGGAGTTCGGCGTATCGAGGGCGTTACAGGTATGGGCGTTCTGAAAATATTTGATGAGATAAACGGCAGGGTGAAAGAAGCGGCTACTATTCTCAAACTCAGCGATCCCAATCACCTTGCGGACAGGATAATGGGCGTTCTTGAAGAAAACAAGAGCCTTGAAAGGGTCGCAGAGAGCCTTAAAAAGAAGATAGCCGACGGCATTTTTGCGGATATGATAAAGAACTGCCGCGAGGTGTGCGGTATTAAAGTTATGGCGAACATGATGACCAACGTAGGCTCCGATATGTATGAAAATCTTGCCGAGGGCGTAAAGACGATAGACGAACCGTTCGTATTGCTTATGGCTGGCACTGCCGACGAGAAGCCCAAGTTTATGTGTGCCTGCTCCAAAAAGGCTGTTGAAATGGGCGCGAACGCAGGCAAGCTTGTCAGAGAGGCAGCCGCAGTAACAGGCGGTAAGGGCGGCGGACGACCCGACATGGCTATGGCAGGAATAGGCGACATAAACAAGATAGACGAAGCTTTGCACGCTTTTGACGGAATACTGACAAACATCATAAACGGATAAGGAGAGATAAAAATGAGCGACTGCATTTTCTGTAAGATAATCAAGGGCGATATACCCTCAACAAAGGTATACGAGGACGACACTGTGTATGCTTTCAAAGATATAGACCCCATTGCACCCGTGCATATACTGATAATACCAAAGCAGCATATTGCAAAGCTGGAGGATATAAACGAGAGCAACAGCGCGGTAATATCGCACATATACGAGGTGGCTGCAAAGCTTTCCAAAGAGCTCGGTCTGACGGGCGGATTCAGGATTGCCTCAAACTGCGGCGAAGATGCAGGACAGACTGTGTTCCATATACATTTTCATCTTATTGCAGGAAGAAAGCTCGGCTGGAAAGAGCAGTAAGATAGTGTAAAGCAGCTGGGGAGATGTGCGGCATGACGACGGCGAACAGACCGATGATACGCAAAACTGTCACTGTCGGGGCGGCGTATGTCAGCGGACTGTTCATAGCTTCATGGGCGAGCGCGGCGCAGTGCTGCGTTATAATGTTTGCGGCGGCTGCAATAGGCTTTCTTGCGGCACATTTCTTTGACGAGAGAAACTGCTTTGTTATAACCGTGGCGTTCGTTTTCGCTTTGGGGCTGTATGCTGCGTATCTTGTGAACGAATACAGAACTATAACGGCTTATGACGGCAGTGAGATAGTTTTTACAGGCAAAGTGCGTGAGGCGAATTATCTGGGCGACAGTATGTATTCGCTAACGCTTCGGGGAGATGTCGGCGGCTATGCTACCGACATATCTTTCTATACGGGGGATATTGATGCGCAGTATGGCGATACGGTAACTTTGCAGGCAAAAGTTGCGCTTATCACCGACAGCGTAAAATATCAGTCAGAAAAATATTCTGCGCCTAAGGGTCAGCTTTTGCAGGGCGAGTATGCAAAGGTGCTAAAGGTCAGCGGCGGCGGTTTTTCGCTTGCTAAAGTTATACTTGCCTACCGCGACAGGGTGTTTGATATAATTACCGAAACTTTGCCTGGCGACGAGGGCGCGTTTTTAGCTGCCATGCTGTGCGGCGATAAGTCGCAGCTGGACGGCGGCTTGCAGACTGCTTTGTACCGCGCAGGGATAGGGCATATTTTCAGCGTTTCGGGTATGCACCTTGTTGTTATAGCCTTTGCGGTGATGTGGCTGCTTGATGTTATGAGCTTTAGCAGCCGCGTGAAGTTTGCGCTTACAGAAACAGTTATAATAATGTTTGTGGTGTTCGCAGGCGGATCGGTCTCTGTAATACGCGCCGCGCTGATGATGAGCATAATGAACACTGCCAAAATATTCAACAGGCGTTACGATTGCCTTACAGCCATACTGATAAGCGTTATGATAATGACTTTGACCAAACCGTATGCCATAAGAAGCGCATCACTGCTTTTGTCGGCAGGAGGAGCGTTTTCGTTCGGCGTGGCTGCGCCAAAGGCTGTGAGAGCAGTGAAGACATACCGTCTGGGAGCGTTTTCTGCGCTTGCAAAAGGCTTTATATTTGCTGCAACTGTATCAGTGGTAACACTGCCGCTGAACATAATGTTTTTTGACGAAGTATCTTTAGTTGCGGCGGTAACGAATATGCTGCTCGCACCGCTTTTTACGGTATCTTTAACACTTGCGGCTGCCGTAATGTTTACGGGCGGCTTTATAACCTTTCCGCTGTATGTTGCAGGCGCAGTGGCAAAAGTGCTTATAGGCATATCACGCGCTCTGGCATCGCTGCCGTTTTCATCTGTAGGCATAGGCTACAAAAGCGTTAAAACTGCTGCTTTGATATGCTGGGCGGCAGCGGCATTATTCATGATTTTCAGAAAGAAGATAGACAGGCAGGCGGTGGCAGTCGCGGCAATGTCGTTTGTGTGCTTTGTGCTGGCGTGCGCAGTAAATCACATCATGCTGAAAGATGTTTTGCGTATATACTCTGTAAAATACAAAGGCAGCGAAATGGCTGTTGTAGTTTTGGGCGGCGAGTGCGCTGTTGTGAATATCTCTGGCGATGGTGAACTTACACAGAGCGCGGAAAGGCTATGCAGCAGCAAGGGCATAAGAAAAGCTGTGGGCTTTTACGACCTTGAGGACACAACGACAGCATATCCGCAGTTTGCTAAGTATTTTGGCAATGAAAAGATAGATGTGAAGTCAAGCGGAGAGAGCGTTGCTTTCGGCAGCGGAACACAATCATTTACAATAGGCAAAGACGGCATAGCCCTAGATGACGGCGCATATGTCATATATGTTTATGAAGACGGAGAAACGGTATACAGGAGGCTGAGTGATGGCTTTTCAGACGAGTGAGGCAGAGCTTGCAAAAAAGATACGCGCAGGCAATATTGAAAAAGTGTACTACTTTTACGGCAAAGACACAGCCGCGGTGCAGTCTTTTACCGAAAGGCTGGTTACTAAGCTTGCAGGCAAAGACGAAACAAGCCTTGACTTTTACAAGCTTGACGGCAGAAAACTTTCGGTGAGAGAACTGTGGGAGTGCTGCAATATGCTGCCGTGCTTTTCTGAAAAGGTGGTAGTTACCGTAAACGACCCCGACTGCGACAGCCTTTCAAAAGATGATATGGCATATCTTAAAGAAACGATAGGCGACCTGCCCGAAAGCACCGTGCTTATTTTTTACGTTACTGGCATTGACATATACAAGGGCAGAAACAACATCACCGCCGCGAACAACGAGCTGAAAAATGCCTGCGGCAAGGTGGGCGACGTTTATGAATTTGCCTATAAAACGCCCGAGGAGCTTTCTAAAGTTATTATGTCAAGGGTGAAAAAGCTGGGCGGCGTTATAAACGGCGAAAGCGCTGCGTATCTTGCCGAAAAATGCCTCTGCGAACAGGCGGCTATAAATTCCGAGATAAGCAAGCTTACGGCATACGCAGACGGCAGAGAGATAACGAAAGACGACATAGACCTTTTGTGCGCGCGCAGACTGGAGGCTGACGTTTTCAAGCTGGCAGGGCTTATACTGAAGCGAAACGCCGACGCGGCATTCAATATGGTCAGCGACCTTTACGATATGCAGACCCCCACGCAGATAATTATTGCTACCCTCGCACGCTCTTTTCTCGATATATACAGGGCAAAGGCTGCCATGCCTGCCGGCAAGGGTGCGGAAGATATTGCTAAAGATTTTGAATACGCCAAGAACCGCACATTCGTGATAAGGCACGCTTTCAACGACTGCCGCGGCGTAAGTGAACAGCGCATACGCAGGTGTATAACAGCGATAGCCAAGGCAGATATGCAGTCAAAGCAGATGAGGACAGACGATCGCGTACTGCTGGAGCGCTGCATTACCGAAATGCTGGAGAAATAGCCATGCTGCATATTGAACAGGCGATAATAGTTGAGGGCAAGTATGATAAGATACATCTCTCGCAGATAGTTGATGCGGTGATAATCGTTACCAACGGTTTTGGCATATATAAAGATAAGGATATTCAGGCGCTTGTAAGGCATTACGCTAAGACTACGGGCATCATCATAATGACTGACAGCGACAGCGCAGGCAATATGATACGCGGCAGGATAAAGAGCATTGCGGGCGAGGGCGCTAAGATATATAATGCGTATGTGCCCGAAATTTTTGGCAAGGAAAAGAGAAAAAACGCGCCATCTAAAGAGGGCAAGCTGGGCGTTGAGGGCATTGAGCCGCAGCTTATTTGTGAGGCTCTGCAAAGGTGCGGCGTGCAGTTTAGCGGCGAAAGAAGCGGCGACAGAGTTACTATGCAGCAGTTTATTGAAGACGGCATTTCGGGCGGCAAAAACAGCCGTAAAATGCGCGAAGAGATGTGCAGGGCGTTGAATGTGCCATGCGTATCATCTAAAGCTCTTTTAGATATAGTAAATTCAATGATGTCGGCAGAGGAATACAAAGGGCTGATAACGTCGTTAAAAGGTACTTGAAAAAAGAGTGAAGTTATGTTATAATAAAATGTAATATTAAAGCGAATGGAGCGGGTTGTATGCGCGATGAATATATAGATCTTATAGATCTGAGCGATTATTCGACCGTTTGGTGGGAAGATATAGTAGTGCTTGCGCATGAGATAATGCAGCACCCCGAAAGGTACACACAAAGGTGTGCAGGCAAGATAATGGCAACGCTTTTTTATGAGCCGTCAACGAGAACTCAGATGTCGTTTCAGGCGGCAATGCTGCGGCTGGGCGGTTCGTTGATAGGTTTTGACAACCCGTCAACTTCATCGGTCGCAAAGGGCGAAAATCTTAAAGATACCACAAAAATAGTCAGCACATACGGTGATATTCTTGTAATGCGCCACCCCAGCCCGGGAGCTGTAAAGGCGGCTGCGATATCGGCAGAATGCCCGGTTATCAACGCAGGCGACGGCGGTCATCTTCACCCGACACAGACGCTTACAGACCTGCTCACTCTTTATGAAACAAAGGGGAAGCTTAGCGGTCTGACGATAGGTATGTGCGGTGACCTTAAAAACGGCAGAACTGTTCACTCGCTGATAAAAGCCATGAGCTGTATGCCCGACAACAGGTTCGTGCTTATTTCTACAAAAGAACTGGAGCTGCCGAATTACATAAAGAAGATACTTGACGAGCACAACGCAGAGTACCGCGAGGAAGAAAGACTTGAAGATGCTATTGCAGACCTTGACGTGCTTTATATGACGAGGATACAAAGAGAAAGATTTGCATCGCAGCAGCAGTATTTAGAGCAGAAAGATGTGTATGTTCTCGATGAAGAAAAGATGAAAAAGGCAAGGAAAGACTTGGTTGTTTTGCACCCGCTGCCGAGGGTTGACGAGATAACCATAGGCGTTGACGACGACCCGAGAGCGATGTATTTCAAGCAGGCAAACTGCGGTATGTATGTAAGAATGGCGCTAATTCTGCTGATACTTGAAAAAAGCCTGAAGCCTGCGCCGCTTTTCAAAGGCGAGGTGCGCAGTGATATAAAATGCTGCAACGACAAATGCATTACAAATACAGAAAAATATCTGCCGCATTATTTTGTTATTAAAGACGGACAAGCCGTTTGCGAATACTGCGACGAAACAACAGAGATAGAAAAAACATTGTAGAACAAAGAAACAAAGGAAAGGAGAAACATTAAAATGGACGAGGAAAGAAACGTACAGCCCGACCGCGGCACACGCAGAAAGAAAAAATACAAAATACTGTGGGACAGGGTAATAATTGCTTTGGCAGCTCTTATAGTGCTGATAGTCGGCATAGTTATGCTGATAAGCGCGCTGGTGGGAGCGATAAAGGGCGCGCGTTCAAAAGACGACAGCTCATCGGCTGTTAAAGCGAATGCATCTGCGGTATCTTCTCAGCAGGATACGCCCGAGAGCGCCGAGCCTGTAGATAATTCGCTGTTCACGGTAGTTATAGATGCAGGTCACGGCGGTGAAGATGTTGGCTCGACAGACTTTGACGGCGTGCGGTATGAAAAGGAAGACTGCCTGAGAGTTGCAAAGCTCGTTGAAAAGTATCTGAAAAGTATGAACGTAAACGTTATTATGACACGGACCGAGGACGTTTACGTAACGCTTGACGACAGGTGCAAGATAGCTAATGATTCAAACGCTGTGATATTTGTTTCTCTGCACAGAAATTATTATGACGGAGAAGCGCAGGGCGTTGAAGTGTGGGTACACAACGAAAGGCCCGAAAATGACACCGCTCTGGCGCAGAATATTTTAGATGCCCTTAAAGAAGTTGGCGTTTCGCAGGACAGAGGCGTGAACTTCGGCTACCGCGGCAACGAGTATGTGAATTATCAGGTGAACAGGGAAACGAATATGCCCTCGTGCCTTGTGGAACTTGGCTTTATGCAGGACGAGCAGGATAACAAGCTGTTTGACGATAACTGCGATGCATACGCAAAAGCTATTGCAGAGGCAATTTACAAAACGGCAAAAGAGCGCGAGCTTGTTAAAAATTTGTCATAACAACAAAAATGAACATTTGTGCGTCTGCCTTTTGGCAGGCGCTTTTTGTTTTGCACGCCTTTTTTCGGCATTTAAGGGCTTGCAATTTAAGCATAAATGTGCTATACTAAATATATATTTGCGTTTTTAGAACTTGGGGGGTGAGGCAATGGATAAGCGTTCACAGCTGCTTTTTTATGAGAGCGAAGCAAATGACTGGAATGAAGCTCTGCCTGTGGGCAACGGCAGACTGGGCGGAATGGTTTTCGGCAGGGTAAAGTGCGAGGAGATACAGCTGAATGAAGATTCCGTGTGGTCGGGCGGCAGGAGAGAGCGCAATAACCCCTCGGCTCTTAAAAATCTTGACAAGGTGCGCAGCCTTTTGTTTGACGGAAAAATTCCCGAAGCGGAAAAGATAGTCACCGAGTGCTTTAGCGGAACGCCCGTAAATCAGCCTCATTACCAGACTCTTGGTTCTATGTATATAGATATGCCGTTTGATGGCGAAACAACAAAGTATCGCAGAAGCCTTGATATTTCAAGCGCTGTGGCAGTGACGGAGTTTACAGACGAAAAAACGGGTGCAAGATACACACGTACGGTTATAGCATCTTACCCCGACAGAGTTATTGCGGTGAACATAAAATGCACGCAGCCGCTTGTATCTTTTTCGCTTCGTTTAGACGGCAGGGACGACTACATAGACGAAAACCGCCCCGCAAGCGATGATACCCTTATGTACAGCGGCGGCATGGGCGGCTTAAACGGCATAAATTTTGCCTGCTGCATTAAGGTGAAAGCCGATGTGCCACCGTATGCAAAGGGCATGAATATATGCGTTGACGGCGCAAGCGAGGCGACTATCTATTTTGCCTGCGAAACTAGCTATTACCACGGCTGTGAAAGCTACCGCGCGGCAAGTATAGAGATCTGCGAAAAAGCGGCGGCAAAGGGCTTTGATGAGATTCTTGATGGACATATAAAAGACTACAAAGAGCTGTTTGACAGGTGCAGTATTACGCTTTGCAACAACGGTGAAAGCAGCCTGCCGACAGACAAACGTCTTGAAAATATAAAGGGCGCGCCCGACAACAAACTGGCGGAGATGTATTTCAACTTTGGCAGATATCTGCTTATATCTTCCAGCAGAAAAGGAACGCTGCCTGCAAATTTGCAGGGAATATGGAACAAGGATATGTGGCCTGCGTGGGGCTGCAAATTCACGATAAACATAAACACCGAAATGAATTACTGGTGCGCTGAAAGCTGCGATTTGTCAGATCTTCACGAGCCGCTTTTTGACCTTATAGAAAAAATGCGGCCGCAGGGCAGGCAAACGGCTCGGCTTATGTATGGCTGCAAAGGTTTTGTGTGCCACCACAACACCGACCTCTGGGGAGATTGCGCGCCGCAGGATCTGTGGACACCCGGTACGCAGTGGCCTATGGGAGCGGCGTGGCTGTGCCTGCATTTGTGGGAGCATTACAGGTATACGCTTGACAAGGATTTCCTCAATGAAAAGTATGGCACTATGCTTGAAGCGGCGCAGTTTTATGAAGATTTTCTTATAGACAACGGCAAGGGTCAGCTGGTTACCTGCCCGTCGGTTTCGCCCGAAAATACATATATCACGAAAGACGGCGTAAAAGGTTCGGTTTGCATGGGTCCTTCTATGGACAGCCAGATAATATATGACCTTTTTACAGCTGTTATTACCGCGGCTGAGATACTGGGCAAAGACGGCGCGGAAAGGTTTATAGCGCTCAGAGATAAACTGCCAAGACCGCAGATAGGCAAGTACGGACAGATAATGGAATGGGCAGAGGACTACGACGAGGCAGAACCGGGTCACAGGCACATATCTCAACTGTTCGCGCTGTATCCGTCAGAGCAGATAACCGTTCGCAAAACGCCAAAGCTTGCAGAGGCTGCAAAAGCAACACTGGAGCGCAGGCTGAAATACGGCGGCGGTCATACCGGCTGGAGCAGGGCGTGGCTCATAAATATGTGGGCAAGGCTGTGGCAGCCTCAGCAGGTCTATGACAACATAACCGCGTTGCTTTCACGCTCTACAAACAAAAATATGCTTGACAGCCACCCGCCTTTTCAGATAGACGGAAACTTCGGCGGTGCGGCAGGCATAGTTGAGGCTCTTTTGCAAAGCACGGGCGGCGAGATAACGCTTCTGCCTGCGCTGCCAAAGCAGTGGGAGAGCGGCAGTTTTGAGGGTCTGCGAGCGAGAGGCGGCTATAAAGTAAGCGCAAGTTGGGAAAAAAGAAAACTTTTGCAAGCGAAAATAACCGCCGACTATGACGGCATATGCAAGATAACAGGCAAGTTAAACGTAAACGCCGAAGATGCTTCTTTTGACGGCGAAGTAACATCGTTTACAGCGAAAAAAGGCAAAGAATATATCATTACGGGGGCATGACCCTTTTGGCATAAAGAGAGGAGCTTTTGAGTATGCGTATAAAAACAGAAAGCATACGTTTTGTAGGTATTAAAAAGATACTTAGTATATTTGCGGCTGCAGTGATAGGCGCATCGCTTGTTTCGTGCGGCGGCAAAGACAGCAGTTCTTCATCTGCTGACAGTAAGCAGGAAGATGTGGGCGGCACTGCCACTACCGCGCAGGAAAGCAAGCCTGTTACAAGCGCGCCCGTGGAAGAAAAGCCCGAGCAGATAACCACATCTGCCGAAAAGGTGATAGAAGCCGGCACTTTGGAATATGTAGAGTTTTCGCAGAATATCGAAGCGCAGGAGGGGCTGTACTCCGAGAATATCGCGGAGAGGGAAGATGCAAACGCAAGCGGCGGAAAGTATCTTATAGGTTTAAGCGAGGGCTGGTCTTATGATGCTGAGATACCCTCAACGCAGTATTATAATATAGTGCTTGTGGTAAATTCGCCCGAAAAGCAGAAAAGCGATATATCTTTCTGGATAAACGGCAGCGAGTACAGTTCTTTCACTACCGACGGCAGCGGCAAATTTGAGGCTATAGGTTTTGACAATATACGCCTTGAAGCAGGCGTTAGCACCATAGGAATACTTGTTGATGACAGCGAGGTCGGGCTTGATTACATTATGTTAACTGCCAGCGATACCGTTGCGAAAATGGATCTTACCTATAAAGAGATGCCGCAGCTTTCAAACAAAAAAGCTACAGCAAAAACAAGAGCCGTGTATAATTATCTTGCGCAGTGCTATGGAAAGAATATGCTCAGCGGTCAGTATGATACGGTAAGCACCACTGCCGAGACCGATGCCATTTACAAGCTTACCGGTCATTACCCTGCTATAAGGTTTGGCGATCTTAATCAGTATACCGAAAGCGATTCGTATGCCGATGATGTTGAAAACGCCATAGAATGGGCTGAAAACGGCGGTCTGGTCGGCTATGTGTGGCACTGGGCAGACCCTATGGGCAGCGGCGGTTACTATTCAAAAGGCGCGGCTGACGTACCCGAAGAAATGACTACCGACTTTGACATAACGCAGGCTGTTACAGAACTTGACATAGCTAAGATACCTATAAGCGATCTGGAAGTTATGTGCAGCGAGGGCGGCATAACACCGCAGTGCCTTGCAATAGTCAAAGACATAGACACCATAGCTTCGCAGTTTGGTCTGTTGCAGGAAAACGGCGTTACCGTGCTGTTCAGACCGCTTAACGAGGCAGGCGGCGGCTGGTTCTGGTGGGGCAAAGACAAAGATGCGTATATGTGGCTGTGGAAGCTTATGTACAGAAGAATGACAGAGCTTCACGGGCTTAATAACATAATATGGATCTGGAACGGTCAGCACCCCGACTGGTATGTTGGTGACAAATACTGTGATATTATCTCGGCTGATATTTATGACGACGGCGGTGCAAGCCAACTTAGCGCGTTTTTGTCGCTGCATAGGATCTCTGCAAATAAAATGCTTGCTTTAAGTGAGTGTGGGAATGCGCCCGACGTTCAGATGCTTGCGGACGAAAAAACGCTGTGGTGCTGCTTCGGCATATGGGGCGGCAGCTATGTTATAGACGAATATGGCAATTATTCGCAGGAAGTTATACCTGCCGACAAGATGATAGAGCTTTATTCAAACAATATAGTTATATGCCGCGATGAGCTGCCCGACTTTGATAAACTCGCGGAAGAAATAGAAAAGGCAGATGCCGCTCAGGCGCAAAAAGATAAGGAAGACAAGGAAAAAGAAGATAAAGAAAATACCGACAGCGAAAGTGACGAAGCTGAATAAACCGCCGCCATATCGGCATAATATCTTTGAAACTATTTTAGAGGAGAGATATTATGCAGCTTAGCAGATCGCAGTATAACGAGATGTATAAAGAGGCAAGCGAGGGTTCAAAGGCGTATATAAACGTGCCGAAAGCCTTTGTGATAGGCGGTTTGATATGTATGCTCGGCGAATACCTGATAACGCTTTATGGCAGCTTGGGGCTTGATGAAAAACTCAGCGCGGCGGCGGCATCGGTAACGCTGGTGTTCATATCGGCGCTGCTTACAGGGCTGGGGCTTTACAGCAAGCTTGCCAAACACGCAGGCGCAGGAACGCTTGTGCCGATAACGGGCTTTGCAAATTCGGTGGTAGCGCCGGCGGTGGAATTTAAAGCTGAGGGCTTTGTTCTGGGCCTTGGCGCGAAGATATTCATAATAAGCGGGCCTGTAATACTTTACGGTACGCTTGCATCGGTGGTCTACGGGCTTATTTACTGGCTGTCTACTATAGTATAATAGTATTAGGAGGGAATGGCGCTGCCTTTAGCGTGCGCCGTACATATATGCTCAGCGATATATTATCAAAAGAAGAATGTGCAAAATGCAGAATATGCTGCTGCTTTGATGATACAGACCTTTGGGAAGCGCCCGTTATGACGGACGAACTTGCAAAAGAGCTTGAAGATACGCAGTTTGAGTATCTTGAAAACGGCAAGCGGATACTTAAAATGCCAAAAGCCATGATAGGCGGCGAGGAGCTTTATTGCTGCAATCTTCTGGATAAAAACAAAGGCTGCGTGCTTGGCGATAAAAAGCCGTTTGAGTGCAGCATTTGGCCGCTGCGAGTAATGCAGCTGGACGGCAAAAGAGTTATAGCGCTCTCACCGGTATGCCCTGTTTTGCAGACAAGGGCAGTGAAAGATATAGCAAATGTTGCAAAGCAGCTGTCAAAGAGAATTTTTGAAGAGGCAGACAAAAACCCCGACATCGTAAAGAAATACGAAGCGGGGTATGTGATATTCGTTATCGAGGGTGTCAGCCAATAGAGGCAAGTATTTTGTCAGCGATATCTTCGGGCGTGCCGTCGCCGCTTACTATAATATCGCCTGCCGCGTTGTATATAGGGTAGCGGCTCTCAAAACGCTCCAGCAGCTCGGCGCGGTCGGCATTTGAGGCAAGCGGTCGGTTGCTGTCGCCGCAAATGCGTGAGTAACAAGTATCAAAATCAGTATCTATAAATACTATAACGCCGCTGCGCTTAGCCGCCGCGGTGTTTTCTTTTCTCAGAACCGCGCCGCCGCCCAGCGCAACAACGGTATTGCCGCCCAGTTCGGTGATCAGCCTGCTTTCAACGGCGCGAAAGTATTCCTCACCGTTTTGGGCGAATATTTCGGGTATTGTGCGTCCCTCGCTCTCAACGATAAGGTCGTCAAGGTCAAAAAAGCTACGCCCCGATTTTTCTGCAAGTATTTTGCCCACGGTAGTTTTGCCGCAGCCCATAAAGCCGCAGAGAAATATAGTCTTATCCATTCAGTATCTCCCTTGTCCTTTTTGTAACGCGCGCTATCTGCTCATCGGTAAACTTTGCGCCGTACCACAGCGTGTGTGACTGCGCCGCCTGCACCACGAGCATTTCCATTCCGCTTGCACACTTTTTGCCCTGTGCCTCAGCCTTTTGTATAAGCACCGTCTTTTCGGGGTTATATATAGCATCAAAGAACGAGCCGCATTTGTCTATAACTTCATCGGTTATCGGGCAGCCTTTTACTTTGGGGTACATACCCACAGGTGTAGCGTTTATGCAAAGGTCGTATTCGCCTTTTATGCTGTCTATAGTGCAAGCTTGTGCGCTCTTGTAAAGCCGCAGGCAAAGTTCGTTTATATCGGGAACGGTAAGGTCTGCGACGGTGAGCTGTGCGCCAGCTCTCAGAGCCGCGGCAGCCATCATCTTTCCTGCGCCGCCGAAGCCTAAAAGCAGCACCTTTCCGCTAAGCGAGAGCCCGTTAGCTTTCAAAGCGTATTCAAATCCCGTTATGTCGGTGTTGTAGCCTATCGCGCCTTTTTCGGTGTTGGCAACGCAGTTTACCGCGCCGCACACCTGCGCAGTTTCGTCAAGACCGTCAAGAAAAGGTATTATATCGCACTTATAGGGGATAGTAACATTGTACCCCACAAGCGTGCGAAGCGTTTTGTATACATCGCCAAGCTCCTGCGGTTCACATTCGCATATGCCGTAAGAGCCTTTTTTGCCCGTAATTTCAAAAAGCTGGGCGTGTATCTGCGGTGAAAGTGTGTGCGCCAGACTTCTGCCTAAAAGCAGGTGGTCGCAGCCGTTTGGTGTAAATTTCATATGTATCTCTCCTTATTACAGAAAGGCGGTGTTTCCGCGCTTTCATTGTATTCATAAAAATATACTGTTGTAACAAATTATCGCGTATCATATTATTGAATATGCCAAATTTTAAAAAAAGTATTGACGAAGCGTTTAAATGCATATATACTAACTATAGGAGATGTTCACAGCGAACACGATACCGAACAAAAAGATAAGGGCGGGTGACTATTATGTTTGATACCGTAAAAAAGATAATTCTGGAACAGTTTGACGTTGACGAGGACGATATTACTTACGAGACCTCTCTGACGGACGATCTTGATGCAGACTCTCTGGAGCTTGTAGAGCTTTTGCTTGCTTTTGAAGACGAGTTTGACGTGAAGATACCCGACGAGGAGGCTGAGAGCCTGAAAACTGTCGGAGATATAGTCAGATATATCGAAGAAAAGTCAGCCGAATGATATCAGCTGCATTGTAATGCTCTTTCGCTTTGCGCGGAGGAGCATTTTTCTTTAATAATTATAATACTCTTTTATCTCAAAGTCAACAGGGCAGCACACAGTTTTCACTGAGTTTGCACAAAATATTCTCGCAGTTATCATAAAACTATCACATTAGGGGGGTATCATATAATCACAAAAGGAAAACAAGATGCAAAAGATCTTTGAAAAGAGGTAATATATATGGATCTTAATAACTTTAACGAAAATAACAACAATATGCAAAACGGCTTTCAGCAGCCCGGAATGCCCGAGCAGTATCAGTATACCGGCTTTCAAAGCGGCTATACTTACTACCCCGAAAACGGCGGCAGCAACAATGACGGCGGCAAAAAGAAAAAAGGCGGCGCTGCCAAAAAAGCCGCAATGGCAGTGGGAGCAGTTGCTCTGGCGGCTGTAATTTCCGTAGGCTCGATTTTTGGCTATAAGTTCATAACCGGCGGCAGACTGAGCGACAGCCTTGTTGAAAACAGCAGCTCGGCAGCCGATGACACCTCTGCTGTAGATGCCGATGCCCCTGCCGATAATGCGAGCAAGGAAGAAGAAAGACCGCGCAGAGAAGTTCCCAGCTTAGAGCAGCTTGCCGCGCTTGATGATGCACTGCCGGTTCCCGAGATAGTTGAAAAAGTTTCTCCGTCGGTAGTGGGTGTAACATCGCTTTTAAGCGGCGGCACTTCATACGGCACGGGATTCGTTATTTCACAGGACGGCTATATCGTTACTAATTACCACGTTATAGACGGCGCGCAGAAGATAACCGTTGCTTTCTCGGTATCAGATGACGACGAGGAATACGATGCAGAGCTTATCGGCGGCGACGAGCAGACTGATATTGCGGTGCTGAAAATAGACAAAGACGGTCTGACGGCTGTGGAATTCGGCAAATCTTCCGACCTTATCGTGGGCGAGCTTGCAATTGCCATAGGCAACCCTATGGGCAGCGAGCTTTCGGGTACTGTTACCGCGGGCATAATCTCCGCGCTGAACAGAACTCTTACCATTGAGGAACGCAAGATGAACCTTATACAGACGGACGCATCTATAAACAACGGCAACTCGGGCGGCCCGCTGATAAACAGCTATGGTCAGATAATAGGCATAACATCTGCAAAAATTGCCAGCTATTATGCCGACGGTCTCGGATTTGCGATACCTATAGACGAGGCTCTGCCGATAATTTCAGACCTTATAGAGTACGGCTATGTTAAGGGCAGACCTGTGATAGGCATTTCGGGCGAGGATATTTCAGAGGTATATGCGCAGTATTATGATGTTCCTCAGGGATTTTATGTTGCAGCCGTAACAGAAGACGGTCCTGCCGAAAAAGCAGGCGTTAAGGTCGGCGACATAGTTATAGGCATAGAGTCACAGCTTGTAAACAGCATTGATGAGTTCAACGAAATAAAGGCAAAATACAAAGCTGGCGATACTATAACGATATCGGTATACCGTGACAAAGAGATAATAGACCTTAAAGTAACGCTTGCCGAAGATACCTCGGCTATTGATAAGGACAAAGACAATACACAGAACAATAACAACAACTTTGACGATGATTTTGGAAACTTCGGCTATAACCCGTTTTTCAACTTCGGTTATTGATAAGCTTTCTTCAATGATTTGATAATGCCAGATCATTTTCATGTAAACTCCAAACAGCATTGGGCGGCGGAAATTTTTCGCCGTCCTTTGCTTTTTTGCTGTTTGCTATTGAAAAGAAAGTGAAAATATGTTATACTTATTAGAAGTAAGAGATAAGAAGTTAGAAGTAAGAAGCGGTTTTTAAGGCTTTTCGGCAGTTTTTCATACCTGCGATTTACAAGAGGCAAGAAGCAAGATTTATTTTTGCTGCTGTCGCAGCTAACCTGCGGAGCTGTTCAACGCCATACAGTACACAAAACTTTTAATTCCTGTCAAGAAACTAAAAGTTTTCGATCGACCCTTTTTCAAAAGGGTCGTCAGGGTCGAGGGGTGAAACCCCCGTCGCCGTCCGCAGACGGCGAACCCCCCCTACATCGTGCGCTCTGCAAGAGGTGAATTAGAAAACAGTCCTGTGGACTGTTTTCTAAGAGGAGAGGCTCTGCAAGAGAGAGCCTCTCCTTTGAAAAGACCTTTGCTCTCTTTTCGCGTTCCATTCTGGAACGCCGTGCTAGGTGAAAGACCACGCTTCTTGCATCCCGTTATCTTGCCTCTAGAAGCCCACCCACAAACCGCCACAAAGAGAGATAATTGGCAGAATATTCTTCCAGTGATGTGTGGGGCAACGTGCTTTTATGAGGAATGAGAGTGGGCGTGAAATAGTGTGATGGTTAGATGTTGTTGTGGGGCGTTGAACGCGCTCCTGCGCCGCGCGTAAGCGCAAAATTTATCATAGAAATACCTTAGTATAAAAGGCGAATAATTTTAATATCTAAAAGGAGTTGTATAATATGAAAAGCAAAAGGATAATTGCCGCTTTGCTTGCCATGATGCTTTCTGTAACGGCTTTGACAGCCTGCGGAAGCTCGGACAGCTCGGACGGCACGACATCGGCAAACAGCAGCACCGTGCAAAATGCTGACGGAAACACTTCAAAAAATGAACAGACAGGAGATATTGATATGGAGGGTCTGACTGCCATTAACGACAGCACCGCCAAGCGCGTGGGAAGAACGTACATAGGAGATGACAACACATTGTGGCTGGCACTTTCGGGCTCGGGCGCGGAGTTTACATACACAGGCAAAAAGCTGGAACTGACTATAAAAGGCGACAACGTCGCAAAAGCGGGCAACGACGGCAACAATGCAAGGGTAGCGGTATATGTTAACGGCGAAAGAACTTCCGACGTTATGATAGATGCCCCCGAAGTAAAGATAACAGCTTTTGAAAGCTCAGAGGCGCAGACCGTTGATATACAGGTTATAAAACTCAGCGAGTGCGCTATGTCTTGCTGCGGCATAATGCCCGTAAAGCTGGGCGACGGCGAGAGCCTTACACCTGTGGCAGCAAAAGAGCGCAAGATCGAGTTTATAGGCGACTCAATAACCTGCGGCTATGGCGTTGACGACGAGGTAAAGGAACATTCTTTCCAGACCAAGACGGAAGACGTTACAAAGGCTTACGCATACAAGACCGCTATGGCGCTCGATGCCGACTACAGTATGTTCTCGGTAAGCGGCTACGGAATAATTTCGGGATACACCACGGGCAAAGAACCCGTTACGGCGCAGACTATACCGCAGTATTACGGCTCTCTCGGCTTTTCTTACGGATCTTTCGACGGCAAGACACCGCAGTCGCTGGAGTGGGATTTTGAAAGTTTCAAGCCGCAGGTGGTAGTTATAAACCTCGGTACGAATGATGCTTCATACACAAAGAGCAACAAGGAACATAAGGAAGAGTACAAGCTGGGTTACATAGATTTCCTCAAACAGGTAAGGGAGAAGAACCCCGATGCCGAGATATTCTGCACGCTGGGAATTATGGATAACACCCTTGTAAAGACAATGGCGGAGGCTATGAAAGACTATATGGACGAAACGGGAGATACGAAAGTTCATGCGGTGCAGTATGATCTTCAGGACGGCAACACAGACGGCTATGCTGCTGACTGGCACCCCACCGAGGCTACCCACGAAAAAGCAAGCGCAAAGCTGACGGAAGAAATAAAGAAAGTTATGAATTGGTAAGACTATGAGTAAGATCAAGAGATTATTTATACTTGCGCTTGTGGGCGGAATGTTCTCAATGACGGCTTGTGGGGCAGGTGACAGCAGCGCTGAAACCACGCCGACCGAAAGCACAGCCGAAAGTACAACATCTACAGAAAGCGCGGCTGAAACTACAACGCCCACAGCTACGCAGACTCAAGAGGTGACTACTACGCAGTTTACATATACTACACAGCAGTGGAAAGAGCCCGAAGAATACGGCAAGGTGATTGCCCTTACCTTTGACGACGGGCCGAACACCACCACCACGAACGAAGTGCTTGACGTACTGAAAGAGTTTGATGTAAAGGGCACATTCTTTGTTATCGGCAACAACATAAACGCCGATACCGTGCCGGTTATGCAAAGGGCTGTATCGCAGGGGTGCGAAATAGGTTCTCATTCTATGACTCATGACTATATGAACAGCATGACCGAAGAAGAGATAACCGCCGATACCGAGCAGGTAACTAAGCTTATCAAAGATGCAATAGGCATAGAGCCGAAGTTTTTCCGTCCGCCGTATATTGCAACCAGCGGCAGAATGTACAGAATGATAAATATGATGTTTATTGCAGGCTTCGGCTGCGATGACTGGGATCCTGCGGTTGACGTTGAAACGAGAGTTACAAAAACTTTGGAGCAGTGCAGCGACGGCGCTATAATACTTCTGCACGATGCGCAGGGCAACAGCCAGACTGTGGAAGCTCTGAAACAGATAATACCCGAGCTTAAAGAGCAGGGCTATGAGTTTGTGACCGTCTCTGAGCTTTTCCACGCAAAGGGCATACAGTATGTACCCGGCGTTAAGGTAACATTTTCAAAAGTGCCGCAGTAAAAAATATCATCTGACCCGTAAGGTCATGCCTTTCGGGTCTTTATTTTTTGCAAGATGATATTGACAATTGAATATGTATGCTGTATAATCAACATAAAGTTATATAACAGCGGAGATGATAATATGTCTGAAAGACCAAAATGGCTCGATAATGCTGTGTTTTATGAAGTATATCCGCAGTCGTTCAAAGATACCGACGGCGACGGCATAGGAAATATAAACGGCATTACAGAAAAACTGCCCTATATAAAAGGGCTCGGCTGCACCGCCGTATGGATAAATCCCTGTTTTGAATCACCTTTCGGCGATGCAGGATATGATGTATCGGACTATTGCAAAGTTGCGCCGAGATACGGAACGAATGACGATCTGATAAATTTGTTCAATGAAGCGCACAAACTTGGTATGCATATAATTCTCGATCTCGTTCCGGGGCATACTTCGTGGGAACACCCTTGGTTCAAAGAAAGCATGAAAGCAAAGAGGAACGAATTTACCGACCGATATGTCTGGACGGACAGCATATGGGAAGAACCTGTGGGCTATGGCTCTTTAAGAGGTATATCAGACCGCGACGGAAGCTGTGCGGTGAATTTCTTTACTCATCAGCCTGCGCTCAATTACGGCTTTTACAGACCCACTCGCCCTTGGCAGCAGCCGACAGATTCGCCGGGAGCGATAGCAACAAGGGAAGCTCTTAAAGATATAATGCGCTTCTGGCTTTCAAAAGGCTGCGACGGCTTTCGCGTGGATATGGCAGGTTCGCTTGTGAAAAACGACGAGGACGGCAAGGGTACTATTGCTCTTTGGCAGAATATTCGTGCTTTTCTTGATGAGGAGTTTCCCGAAGCGGCAATGGTATCTGAGTGGGGCGAGCCGTATCAGAGCCTTGCAGGCGGATTTCATATGGACTTTCTGCTGCATTTCGGTTCGTCGCACTATAATGATCTTTTCAGATGTGAAAAACCTTATTTTAACGGCAGCGGTGATGCATCGGCATTTGTTGAAAAATACATCGACAGCTATGAACGCTCGGGCGGAAAGGGGCTTATATGTATTCCGTCGGGCAACCATGATATGGACAGACTTGCACGGCATATTCACGGCGACAATAAAAAACTTGCGTTTGCTTTTCTGCTCTCGATGCCTGGTGCGCCGTATATTTATTATGGCGATGAAATAGGCATGAACTATGTAGAGGGGCTGACCTCTGTTGAGGGCGGCTACGGCAGAACGGGTTCGCGCTCGCCTATGCAGTGGGACAGCAGTGCAAATGCAGGATTTTCGACCGCTTTGGCAGAAAAATTATATATACCTATCGACCCCGACAGCGACCGCCCGACCGTGCAAAAACAGCTTGCCGATGAAAATTCTTTGCTTAACGAAATAAAGAAACTTATTTTGGTAAGGCAGGCAAACAAGCCTTTGCAAAGCCTTGGCAAGATAGAGTTTGTGTGCCGCGGCGAGGCAGGAAAACCGCTTGCATACATAAGAAGCTTTGAAAGCGAGAGGATATTCATTGCAATAAATCCCACCGTAAATTCGGCTGAAATTGAAGTGAACGGCAGCTTCAAAGAGGTGATCTACAGCTTTGGCAAAGGTGCCGTTCTTTGTGAAAATAAATGTACTGTAAGCGCAGGCTCGGCTGTTTTTGTAAAGATAACGTGAATATGATAAGACCGCTGTGGTTTTTACCCGTCAGCGGTCTTTTTGTATGTTATCGTTTGTACTTTCTGAGCGATATTGAAAACGCAAGGCAGGTGAGCACGCCCACTATGCCAAGCACAAAAAACAGCACTGCCGCGCCGCTTCCCATGCCTGTACCGAACAGCTTGCATAGAAATTCTGGCTGCTGCGCCATGAACGGCTCAAACACTTTGTCGGTCATAAAGCCGCCTAGCAGGAGCCCCAGCGGAATGGTAAAAAACTGCATGGTGTTGCGGCAGGCGAACACTCTGCCCTGCATATCGGCAGGTATCTCGCTGCGGAAAATAACGTCCATGTTGGCGTTCATTATCGGTATTACCACCCAGCCGAGGACTGAGCCTATGCACCAAATTATCGGGCTTTTGCCAAGCGCGAGAAAGAAGTTTTCGGTACTCATCGAGATGAAAAGAGTTACTAAAATTGCTTTAACTCTGTTTTTCGGCGGCGGAAGAAACGTTACTAAAATGCTTCCCAGAAGCGCCGCTGCCCCTGCGCAGGCGTTTACAATGCCCAGCACTGTTTCGCTGCTTTTGGGTATTACCAAGGCAGGCAGGGCGGCATCGTAAGCCGAGGCGGTAAGGTTTATGCAGGACAGAAAAAGTATTAACTGCATAATTAGTGGGCTGTTTTTCAGCCATTTCAGCCCCTCGCGCACGGAGGTGAGAAAGCCGTTCTCGCCTTTGCCGCGGCAGTCGGGTATTTTTATAAACAGCAAAAGCGACAAAAATGCTATCGCGAACGTTGCAAGATCGACGGCAATAACGAAGTCTATCCCTGCAAAAGAGAAAAGCGCGGTGGCGATAACGGGCGTAAGTATTGAATTTAAAGATTGCGAAAACGACCGCAGACCGCTTGTTTTCTGGTAGTATTCCTGAGGCACCAAAAGCGTTGCGGCTACCTCGCTTGCAGGCTGCTGCACGGTGTTCATAAGACCGTTTACGGCGTTTATGATGTACAAGTGCCACGGCTGCAAACTGCCCGTTTTTATAAGTATCAGCACCGCAAAAGTGCTTGCCGCCGCGAAGAGGTCGCACAGCAGCATGGTTTTCTTTTTGTCCCACCGATCGCTCAGCGCGCCTGCAAAAATGCTCATAATAACATACGGCGCGTAGGAGCACACCGAAAGAAGTGCGGTTTTAAGCGCACTGCCGCTGTTTAGGTATAGCCACAGCACAAGCGCGTAGCCGGTCATGCCGCTGCCCAGCGCCGACAGCGACTGTGTTGCCCAGAGAAGTAAATATGCTTTTATATTTTTGTTTTTCATGATGACTTTGCTCCTTTAAGAATTTTTGTATATGCGTATGTAAAAAAGCAAAGCCCGAGGACTTCTATCCTCCATGCGGCGCCCTCAGACCTTGCATGGAGCTGAAACATTGATGAGCAGCATAATATCACTTCCTTTGCATGATAGATAAATCAGAATTTGCGCTGTCGCGCAGCCTGATGAGCTATTCACCGCCCCACTGTACGCAAAGGTTTTAAACCCTGTCAAGAAAGAAAAAGTTTTCGGTCAAGCCTTTTTCAAAAGGCTTGCGGGGTGTGGGGCAGAGCCCCACAAACACAACGTGCGCTCCGAAAAAGGTGAATTGTGAAATAGTCCGGTGGACTATTTCACAAGAGGAAAATCCCTGCAAGAGAGGGATTTTCCTATGAAAAGACCTTGGCTTTCTTGCCTGCGCGCGCTTGCGTGCGCAATAGCATTGTTAAAAGTTTGCGCTTATGAGCCAGCTATAACTTCACATACAGCACGGCGTTCCAGAATGGAACGCGGAAAGAGAGATATGGCTTCTCATTAGGGAACGCCCTCTCTTGCAGGGCGTTCCCTCTTGAAAAACAATCCACAGGATTGTTTTTCAATTCACCCTTTGCGGAGCGCCTGCCGTATGGGGATTTCGCCGTCTGCGGACGGCGACAATGGGCTTCCGCCCCTTGACCCTGATGACCCTTTTGAAAAAGGGTCGATCGAAAACTTTTAGTTTCTTGACAGGAATTAAAAGTTTTGTGTACTGTAGACGTTGAACTCGCTCCTGCGCCACGCGTAAGCGTATAAATTCCGATTTATTTTATTGTACCACAAATAGGCGAGGTTTGTAAAGTGGGTCTGTACAAAACCAAAAAATTGTGCTACAATATAAGCATGGTGATATTTGCATGAAGAAGATCGAAAACATATACATAGGAAACGTGATCATAAAAAAGACTGCCGCGCTTGCGCCCATGGCTTCGGTGGCGGACACGGTGTACAGAACGCTTTGCAAAGAGTACGGCGCGAGTTATCTGGTAAGTGAAATGGTATCTGCAAAGGGTATGTGCTACGGCGACAGAAAGACCGACGAGCTTTGCACTATAACGCACTCCGAGCGCCCTATGGCGATACAGCTTTTCGGCGAAGAGCCCGAATTTATCGGCAGGGCGGTGCAGATGCTGGGAAAATTTTCGCCCGACATAATAGATATAAACATGGGCTGCCCCGTGCCAAAGGTGGTAAACAACGGCGGCGGCAGCGCGCTTATGAAAACGCCCGAGACCGCGTTCGCAATTGCAAAAGCGGCTGTTGAAAACGCATCTTGCCCCATTACAGCTAAAATTCGCGCAGGCTGGGACGAGGAAAACATAAACGCCGTATCTATAGCGCAGGGTCTTGAAGCGGCAGGTATAAAGGCTGTCGCGGTTCACGGCAGAACGCGAAAGCAGTTTTACAGCGGCGAGGCTGACCGGGGCATTATAAAGCAGGTCAAGAAAAATGTGAAGATACCCGTGATAGGCAACGGCGATGTTAAAAACGCGCTAGACTGCGAAAGAATGTACAGCGAAACGGGCTGCGACCTTGTTATGATAGGCAGGGCTTCATACGGCAGACCGTGGGTGTTTGAGCAGGTGGAGCATTATTTTGAAACGGGTGAAATTTTGCCCGAGCCGCCGCTTGAAGAGCGCATGAGGGTAATGCTCAGGCACGCGAGAATGCTGTGCGATACACTTGGAGAGCAGCATGGTATGCGCGAGGCGAGAAAGCACGTTATATGGTATGTAAAGGGGCTGCCCGACAGCGCTAAGATACGCGCAAGCTGTTCTGTGCTGGACGAATATTCAAAGCTGGAGCAGATAGCGGCAGAGGTAATAAAAAGGGGAGAAAGACGGTAAACATGGAAAGCGAAAAGGCAAAGCTTTATATAGTCGGCACGCCGATAGGCAACCTTGGCGATATTACTTACCGCGCGGTGGAAACTCTGAAAGCGGTCGATTTTGTGTGCGCCGAGGACACGAGAGTTACGGCAAAGCTTTTAAATTTTCTGGAGATAAAAAAGCCGCTGGTCAGCCACCACGAGCACAACAAAAAGCCGAGCTGTGAGGCGGTCGCGAACAGGATAATTGCAGGCGAGAACTGCGCGCTCGTCACCGACGCAGGTATGCCGTGCATATCAGACCCCGGCGAAGAAATGGTGAAATATTGTGCAGACTTAGGCATTGAAGTAGTTGTAGTGCCCGGCCCGAGTGCGGCAATTTCTGCGCTTGCGATAAGCGGACTTGACACCTCGCGGTTTTCGTTTCAGGGTTTTTTGTCAATGAACAGACCCTCGCGGTTTGAGCAGCTTGAAAACGCCGCGAACATTCCCGACACGCTTATTTTTTACGAAGCTCCGCACAAGCTGAGGGCTACGCTTGACGATATGCTGAAATATTTTGGCGACAGGAAAATTTCTCTTTGTCGTGAGCTTACGAAAATTCACGAGCAAGTGATAAGAACTACTATAGCTCAGGCGGTAGAGCGTTACGAAAACGAGCTGCCGAAAGGCGAGTATGTACTTATAATAGAGGGCTGCAAAGAAATGGAAAGCGCCGAAACTTTGGAAGATGCGATAGCGCAGGCGAAAGCGCTTGTTGACAAAGGTATGAAAAAGGCAGATGCGGCAAAGCACACCGCCAAAACAAGCGGCTTTTCAAAAAGCGAGATATATGCCGCCCTGCTGGAGAATAGCGATGAGTGAGTTTGTGGTAAGAAAAATGACAGCCGATGATATACCTTGGGTCGCGACTATAGAAAAAGAGCTTTTCACTATGCCGTGGAGCGAACAAGCTTTTGCAGACGAGCTGGAAAACAAGAGCGCGACTATCTTGGTCGCGCAGGCAGGCGGAGAGATCGCAGGCTTTGCGGATATGCGAGAAATAGCCGGCGAGTGCTATATAAACAACATCGGCGTAAAGGCACTATATCGCAGAAAGGGCATTGGCAGGGCGCTTATGCAGGCTCTTGAAGACAGCGCGACCGACGAGGCAGAGTTTATAACTCTTGAAGTGCGGCAAAGCAACGAAGCGGCTATAAGGCTGTACAAAAGCATGGGGTATATAAAAGTCGGCACGCGCAGGGGCTTTTACGAACAGCCCAAAGAAGATGCCGACCTTATGACAAAATACTTAAAACGGGTAGTGATGAAATGAAGATACTTGCAATAGAAAGCTCTTGCGACGAGACCGCGTGCGCAGTGGTAGAGGACGGTACAAAGGTGCTGTCAAACGTTGTGGCAACACAGATAGATGCGCACAGGCTTTACGGAGGAGTTGTGCCTGAGATAGCCTCGCGTATGCACAGTGAGAGCATTTATGCAGTGGCGCAAAAGGCTATTGAAGATGCGAACTGTACACTTAAAGACACTGATGCCGTGGCGGTGACATATGCTCCGGGACTTATCGGCGCGCTGCTTGTCGGCATAAGTTTTGCAAAAGGGCTTGCAATGGCGGCAGGAAAGCCGCTTATACCTGTGCACCACATAGCAGGGCACATAGCGGCAAATTATATCTCTCACAGCGATCTGAAACCGCCCTACCTTTGCCTTGTTATAAGCGGCGGCAATACAAACATTGTTCATGTTGAGAACTACACAAAGTTCACCGTTCTGGGCAGAACGCGCGACGATGCGGCAGGGGAAGCTCTTGACAAGGCGGCGCGAATGATAGGTTTTGAATACCCCGGCGGAAAGTATATAGACGAAGCCGCAAAAAAAGGCGACCCGACGGCGTTTTCTTTCCCTCACCCGAAAGTGGCAGGCAGCGAGTTTGACTTTTCTTTTTCGGGACTTAAAACCGCGGTGGTAAATCTCGTTCATAACGCACAGCAGCGCGGCGATGAGCTTTCGCAGTGCGATATAGCGGCATCTTACCAGAAGACCGTGTGCGATATTCTTGTGCAGAAAACCATGCTTGCCGCCGACAGATACGGTTTTAAAAAGCTTTCGGTGGTGGGCGGCGTATCTGCTAACAGCGGCGTGAGGGCGGCTATGGAAAAGGCTTGCGGCGAGCGCGGTATAAAGCTTTATTTGCCGGAGCTTAAATACTGCGGCGATAATGCCGCCATGATAGGCTGCCAGGCTTATTATGACTATCTTGCAGGCAGGCGAGCAGACGAGAGCTTGAACGGCATTGCAACTCTGCCGCTTGACAGCATTTACGGAGAGTAATAAAATGGACAATATATCTTTGCTTGACAAGCTGGAAAAACAGCGTTTGGAAAAAGACGAGTTCGTGTCATTGATATCTTCATATACCGAACAAGATGCGCAGTATGCGGCACAAAAAGCGCGCGGCATTGCACAAAGCATTTACGGGAAATCGGTGTATATACGCGGTCTTATAGAAGTTTCAAACTACTGCAAAAATGATTGTTATTACTGCGGCATAAGAAGATCTAATCTTAAATGCGAACGCTACAGGCTTACAAAAGATGATATTTTAGATTGCTGTAAGCATGGCAGTGAGCTTGGTCTGCATACGTTTGTTTTGCAGGGTGGGGAAGATCTTCACTACACCTGCGGCGAGATATGCGACATCGTGAGCAGTATAAAAAAACTTCACCCCGACTGCTGCGTTACGCTTTCGATAGGTGAAAAAAGTTATGAGGAATACAAGGCTTATCGCGAGGCAGGGGCTGACAGGTATCTTCTGCGGCATGAAACGGCAAGCGAGTGGCATTACTCAAAGCTGCACCCCGAAAGCATGAGCCTTAAAAACCGCATGAATTGCCTTTTGCAGCTGAAAGAACTCGGCTACCAGACCGGCGCGGGAATGATGGTAGGCACGCCTTTTCAGACGGCAGAGCATTTAGCGGAGGATATGCTTTATCTTGGCACGCTTAAACCGCATATGGTGGGAATAGGCCCTTTCATACCTCACAAAGATACGCCGTTTGCAAATGAAAAAAGCGGCAATGTTGACCTTACCGTGTTTTTGCTTTCTCTATCAAGAATAATGCTGCCGCACGCTCTTATACCTGCCACAACGGCTCTTGGTACGGCAAGCGGAACGGGCAGAGAGCGCGGCATACTTGCAGGCGCGAACGTTATAATGCCCAACCTTTCGCCCATGTCAGTAAGAAAAAAATATATGCTTTACGACGGCAAAATTTCTACCGGCAGCGAAAGCGCAGATGCCCTTAAAGACTTAGCACGCCGCATGGAAAGCATAGGCTATCACATTGATCTCTCGCGAGGAGATCATAAATAATACTTTCATAACGCAAAAACCGCCCTGCACCAAAGCAGAGCGGTTTTTATAAGCAGTCAGATCTTAGTCATACTGAATTTCTTCAACGGTGTAGCCTGCATCTTCAAGACCTTTGAGAATGCCCGTTTCGCCATAGAAATGCGCTGCGCCGACAACGTAAAACACATTTTGTCCGCCGTCTATCATGCCTTTTGCTTTTTCGACCATGCCTTTGTTGCGGTCGTCTAGCAACTGTTTGTTGTAGTTGTCTATCATGGCTTGCAGTTCATCGCTTATCTCAATGTCAATGTCTTCAAACTCATCTTCGGTCTCAACGTACTCTTTCATGTCGCCTGCTTTCCACAGATCAAACGACTTCTTAAGCTCCTCACACTGGTCTTCAAAGTAGTAAACGTATGTCTCCAGCATAAACTCGTTGAGCTCATCGGGCTGAGTGTACAAAAGCTCATTTTGAAAATCTACCGACTCTATCTCGATAATATCCTTGCCCTCTTCGTGAGCAGTGGTAAGCAGCTGCATATCAATACCCTTGTTGCTGTCAAGTCCTGCGCGTGTTATCATCGCCGACTCCATCATAGAGTACCACATGGTAACATTGTACACATCGAAAAGCGACATATAAAGCCCTTCGTCGGTAAGTATCTGTTTGGCAGATTCGTAAAGATCCGCATCTATGTGGTCTGCAATAGTAGTGCCGTCTTGATACATCATGCTTTGCGCAAGCTCCATCTGCGATGCAAGGTCGCCCATGTATGCGAAAATATCGCACTCTACAGCAAGGCTGTCGCTGGCGTTGTATGCATCGGTTATCTCATTAGGCAGAGGGTAGCAGCTGTCGTCAAGCGCGTGCATAGAGCCTAAGAAGTAAACAGTGTTGCCTTTTTCGCCCGTAACTTTCCACATGGCAGGGGTGATGTCCGCTTCTTCCTCCTGCGGCTCGGGCTGAGATGAACTGTCTTCGGTCGTCGTTTCAGCCTGAGAAGAACTTTCGGGAGCGGTGGTAGTAACAGTGGTATCTGCTACTGAAGAACTATCAGCCTGAGATATTTGCGATGAAGAATTGTCTTTATCAGAGCAGCCTGCCGTACACAGGCACATTGTCAGCGCCACGGCGGCGCACAGTATTTTTTTGAACATTAAAATTGCTTCCTTTCAGAATCATTGTTTAAAGCTGAACTTGTTTTTTGCCTTTGCCTTGGCGTACTTGCTTTTTCTTTCGCCGAAGTTTAAGTTCAGTGTGAATATCTTGTCAGATGTGAACATCTTCACAGCGCAGCCCATGCAGATTATAAGCAGTATCAGCTGATAGATAAGCCCTCCAAAATATGCGGGCATATCATGCAGTATAATGTTAGTCTGCGCCATAAATGTGTGGCTATACGGTATTGCGTAAAGCACCCACTTGAATGGGCCTAAAGCGCTTATATCCGTAAACAGCGATATCATGTAAGGTATCATTACCATGCCCATTATCGGCAGCAAAAGCGTTTGTGATGATTTTGCATCTTTCGCAAGTGCGCCCAGAATAAGCGATATTGCAAGGGTTATCAAGAGCGATAAGAACATCTGCGCCACGAGCATTATGTAACCGCCCATTGAAAGGTCAAGACCCAGCTGCGATACAACAGAGGAATCTATAGCGCCCGATATAGTATCTGTCATGCCGCCCATCATGTCTTTGAAGCCTATCAAAAACGCCACAGCGTACAGAGCCGAAACGACCGATGCGGCTGTCATTTTTGCAAGCAGTACCGAAAGCCTGCTTATAGGCGCGGAGAGCAAAGTTTCAAGTGTTTTGTCTATCTTCTCTGTAGCGACCGCGTTCATTATCATCTGCGAAGAATATATAATAAGCAGGAAGATAACTATCGGCACGAACATTGAAGACATCATAACGTATGCAGAAAGCATTGTAGCCGATGCCTCAGCTTGCTTGTCGCCGACTATCGTGGTCTCTTTCAGAGAAACGGGGGCTTCAAGCATTGCCATTTGCTCTGGTGTAACACCCATTTTTGAGTATACTACAGTCTTTACCGCGCTGTCTATAGCCGTTGTCGCCATCATAGAGCCGTCTTCTAAATTACCTGTTAGCGAAAGGCTCTCCAGCCGCGATACCATTTCAATATTGACGGGTTTAAGCTCTACCCCTGCGCCGGAATTTATTATATCCTGCATCTGCTGATCAAAGCCCTGCGGAATAATTACAACGCTAGTCAAATCAAGATCTTTGAGCTGTTTTACATAGTCGTCGCCGTTAAGCTCAACTTCGTTTATTTCATAATCCGCGGCTTTCATAGCCTCTATTATCGCGCCGGAAAACGTGCCTTTGTCCTGGTCGCAGATGTTTATCTTTCCCGTGTCTTCCGAACTTTCTTCAATTTCGCTGTCCATAATAGAGCCGAGAGCCGTAAGACCGAAAACGCACAGCACCAGTATCACTATAGTAGTCGGGGTAAGAAGTTCTTTAAGCTCTTTCTTCAGAAGATACATGAATTTCATTATCCTTCACCACCCTTTCAAATACTTGTTCTAAGTTGTCAACGCCGTACTGTGCTTTAAGCTCCGCAGGTGTGCCGACATTGAGCAGATGACCGTTTGCTATAATGCCCACCCTGTCGCTTACAAATTCAATTTCAAGCATATTGTGAGAGCTCAGCAGGAAGCCCATTTTATACGTAGCAGCAAGTTCTCTTATCATGCGCCTTATCTCCAGCGCGTTGAGTATGTCAAGACCGCTCGTGGGCTCATCAAGTATTGCAAGCTTCGGGTGCGACATTACCGCGCGCGACAAAAGCAGCTTTCTTATCATACCGCGCGAGTAGCTGCCTATCTTGTCCCCAAGCCTGTCGCCCAGACCGCACATATCAACCGCGCGTTTTACGTATTCATCGGCTGACTGTTTGTCGGGCGCGAATATGCCTGCCATAAATTTCAGATAGTTCATGCCCGTCATCGACTTGTAAGCGCCTGCCTCGTCGGGAAGATAGGTTATGTTTTCTCTAACCTTATTAGGCTGAGTAAGAATACTGTACCCTGCAACCAGAGCATCGCCCTCGGTGGCTTTCAAAAGCGTGGCTATCATTCTTATAGTGGTCGTCTTGCCTGCGCCGTTTGGCCCTATCAGCGCAAACACCTCGCCTGCGCGTATGTCAAACGACACCTTTTCGCTTGCGTAAACGCCCTTTTTGTACTGCTTTGAGAGTCCGCGCACTTCCAAAACGTTCTCCTCATTCGGCGGATAAGCATCTGTCATGTTAATACCTCCATGTGTTTTTGTTTATTACAGTTTACCACAGCGGCAGGATATTTGCAATAGTATTTTACATATTTTTCACGATTTTCGGCAATTTTATCAATTGTTACAATTGCATGGCTCTGCCGTTGTACAAAATGTCAATATAATTTACTACAAGATATTTTGCAAACTGTGTATATCTGATATATACAGAATAACACATTCAGAGCGTTCTGTCAATAGTTTAAACAAAATTTTTTTGAAAAATTTTTTCAGCCACTTCATAAGTACAAAAAAAGACCGCAAAACGGTCTTTTCTGCAAGTTATATTTTTTCTGTTATGAGCCTGCCCATTTTTGAGCACGAAACCTGTTTGCAGCCTGCCGACATTATATCGGCGGTGCGGTAGCCCTCTTCAAGCACCTGCGCTACGGCGTTTTCTATAGCCTCTGCCTCGCGCGGCATATCAAAAGAGTATTTAAGCATCATAGCCGCCGAAAGAATAGTTGCTATCGGGTTTGCAATGTCTTTTCCTGCAATATCTGGCGCAGAGCCGTGTATAGGCTCGTAAAGACCCAGCGACCCCTCGCCGAGAGATGCAGACGGTATCATGCCAAGACTGCCCGTTATCATAGAAGCCTCGTCCGAGAGAATATCGCCGAACAGGTTTTCGGTAACGATAACATCAAACTGCGAGGGGCAGTGAACCAGCTGCATCGCGGTGTTGTCAACAAGCATATCGCCAAGCGTGGTGTCGGGGTAGTCTTTCGCAACTTCATGCACTATCTTTCTCCACAGCCGCGAGGTATCAAGCACGTTCGCCTTGTCGACCGAGGTCACCTTGCCGCGGCGTTTTTTGGCAAGATCAAAAGCCACGCGCGCAATGCGCTCTATCTCGAAATCGCTGTATGTCATGCAGTCGTTGGCGGTGGTTATGCCGTTTTCAGTCACCGTTGTGCGCTCGCCAAAGTAAGCGCCGCCTATAAGCTCACGCACTATAATAAGGTCAAGACCGTCTTTGGTTATCTCGTCTTTCAAAGGGCAGGCATCTTTAAGAGGTGCGAAAAGCCGTGCTGGTCTTAAATTTGCAAAAAGCCCCAGAGCCTTGCGTATTCCCAGAAGCCCTGCCTCGGGGCGTTTTGAGCCTTCGCCTTTGTCCCATTTCGGGCCGCCAACCGCGCCAAGCAGAACGCTGTCGCTTTCAAGGCATATGTCAACGGTCTCTTTCGGGAGCGGTTCGCCCGTTTCATCTATCGCGCAGCCGCCCATAAGTACATAAGAATATTCAAACTTGTGTCCGAATTTTTCTGCAACTCTGTCAAGCACTGCTATCGCCTGCTCGGTTATCTCGGGGCCTATGCCGTCGCCTTTTATAACGGCTATCTTCTTTGTCATACTGTGCGCTCCTTTCAAAGGGTGTTCAGCAGACCGCTGCTGTTTATTATGTTTATCAGAAATTCCGGGAACGGCTGCCCCTGATATGTCTCATTTTTAGTAACGTTTGTGATAACGCCCGTGTCAAAGTCAACGGTAACGTGGTCACCGTCTTCAATGCCGTCGGCAGCCTCGGCACATTCTATGATAGGCAGACCTATATTTATTGCGTTGCGGTAGAATATTCGTGCAAAAGTTTTCGCTATAACGCATGAAACGCCTGCCGCTTTTATAGCCATAGGCGCGTGCTCTCTTGAAGAACCGCAGCCGAAGTTTGCCTGCGCCACTATAAGGTCGCCCTCATGCATCTTTTTGTGAAAATCTTTGTCTATATCCTCCATGCAGTGGGCGGCAAGCTCCTGCGGATCGGAGGTGTTGAGATACCTTGCAGGGATTATAACATCGGTATCAACGTTGTTGCCGTATTTAATAGCTTTTCCGTCAGCTTTCATAGCAGTGCCTCCTTAAATAATATCCTGCGGACAGGAAAGTCTGCCCGTAACAGCGCTTGCGGCTGCCACGTAAGGCGATGCGAGGTATACCTCGCTTTTGGTGTGACCCATTCTGCCGACAAAGTTGCGGTTTGTAGTTGAAACGCACCGCTCGTTCTCGGCAAGTATACCCATATAACCGCCAAGGCAAGGGCCGCACGTCGGCGTTGAGACCACACAGCCTGCGTTTACCAAAGCCTGCGTAATGCCCTCTTTTATCATTTGCAGATATACTTTCTGCGTTGCGGGAATAACTATGCAGCGAACCCCATCGGCAACCTGCCGACCGCTTAGTATCTCTGCTGCGGCGCGCATATCTTCAATTCTGCCGTTGGTGCAAGAGCCTATAACGCACTGGTCTATCTTGATATCGCCTATCTCATCAAACGTTTTTGTATTTGACGGCAGGTGAGGGAAAGATACCGTCGGCTTTATTTTGTCAAGCTCTATAATTATATGTTTGTCGTACTGCGCGTCTTCATCTGCTGAAAATTCAGTGTACTTGCGGTCGGTGCGCTCGGCTATGTATTTTCTGCAAATGTCATCAACAGGGAAGATACCGTTCTTTGCGCCTGCTTCAATAGCCATGTTGCATATGCAAAGTCTGTCCTCCATTGAAAGAGTCGAAACGCCGTCGCCGCAGAATTCAAGAGAGCGGTAAAGCGCGCCGTCAACGCCTATCATTCCTATCAGATGAAGAATTATATCTTTTGCCGCAGACCACTTCGGCAGCCTGCCTTTTAGCTCTATCTTCAGCGCGGAGGGCACTTTGAACCACAGCTTGCCCGTGGTCATGCCGTAGCACATATCGGTAGACCCTACGCCGGTTGAGAACGCTCCAACCGCTCCGTAAGTACAAGTATGCGAGTCAGCGCCTATGATACATTCACCCGGCGCGCACAGCCCTGCCTCGGGTATAAGCGCGTGCTCTATGCCCATTTTGCCTACATCGTAAAAGTTGGTTATATCAAACCTTGCGGCAAACTCTCTGCACTGCTTTGCCTGCTGCGCCGCCTTGATGTCCTTGTTCGGCACAAAGTGATCCATTATAAGCGCGATCTTGTCTTTGTCGAAAACGCTTTGGCAGCCTGCCTTTTCAAATGCGTTCATAGCCACGGGCGAGGTTATGTCATTGCCCATAACAAGGTCTAGTTTTGCCATAATAAGCTGCCCGGGCACTACTTTTTCAACCCCTGCCGCATGGGCGAGTATTTTCTGTGTCATAGTCATTTTTGTATTTGACATAATTAC
>CANPZC010000004.1 GCA_947589355.1 uncultured Clostridia bacterium | reverse complement strand
ACAGCAAACACAGCGACGGCACGCCGGTAGGAAAGTTCACGCACATAGGAATAGGATATTACTACGACAGCACGACACACACGAAATACTGGGTACAGGAATTTGTGACGTACTGGGATTAAAAGTAAACTAAAAAAGGCTCATTTATCTGAGCCTTTTTATTTTGCAATATTTTATATATTCGCATAGATGAAGCTTGAAATATACTGGTACGCCAGATACAGCCAGTAGAACACCATTGGCATACACAGCATGGCGGTCTTGTATCTTTCGCCTTTCATCATGACGCAGTTTTCGTCTTTGGGCAGGCGTATTTTTCTGTGATTGGCAAATATGATGTACAGACCTATCACAAGGCTGAGTATGGCTATTGCATAGTACACCTGATACAAAGCATCTGCGCCGATAACGTCGGCGATGTCGGGTATCTGCGCCAAGGCGTTATTCAGCATATGCACAACTATTGTGGGTACTACAGAATTGCAGCTGACGGTGATAGTTCCCATTACAAGACCGAAGCAGAATGCGTTCACTGCCTGCGGAATGTTTTCGTGCATAAGACCGAACACCAGCGAAGATATTATTACTGCCATGCCCTTGCCGTAGGGTTTTAAAAGATGTATCGCCAGACCGCGGTAGAGCGTTTCTTCTGCGATAGGAGCTATTATAACGCCATAAATTATCTGTGTTGCAAATGCCGAAGCGGTGAGTTCGTTATAAGAAAAATCAGCCTGTGGAACGGTGATGCCGTATGAAGAAAGGTATGAAACTACTAATCCTATTATAGTTGCCAGCGCTAGGTTTGTAAGCATTACCGCAGGAAAACAGACGGCTATGGTCTTTCCCTGCCCTTTTTCAAAGCGGTAGATGTGCGTAAGGTCAATTTTGAAACCTATTCTGGCTATAAGCAGCAAGGCTATAACTGCCACGCCGACAACGATGCAGGAGAAACCCATGTTCATTGTGGTTGAAAAATAGAAGTCGTCATCGCGAAGAATATGGTTAAATCTGCTGCCTATAGGAAAAGCAAGCACGCCGCTGTGGATATACACTATTATAAACAGCGTTACCCTGCCGACGACATAACACAAAAGCTCATATAGCAGCAAAAGCACGCCGAGTATGGAAGCATTTTTCTTCAGAAGTTTCCGCTCGTTCATTCTTGCAGCATAAAGCTGATAGTCGTAATTATTCATATTGTTAAAGTTATTAAAGCCGCCGAAGCCGCCATAGCCGAAATTATCCATGGTTATTCCTCTTTATATACAGATACATTTATTATAACAGATATTCGCGCATTTTGCAACTATTAAATATTTGTAAATAAAATATTAAAAAATTATTACATATATTGCGGAAAGAAAAGTATGTGATATAATATATTTAGCACTTGAAGAGCGAGAGTGCTAAAATTATTTCAAGGGAGATAAATATCATGGAACAGAAACAATTCAAAGCCGAATCAAAAAGGCTTTTAGACATTATGATCAACTCTATCTACACGCACAAGGAAATATTTTTGCGTGAGCTTATCTCAAACGCGAGCGACGCCATTGACAAGCTGTATTTTAAGTCGCTGACAGACGAGAGCGTTGGCATGAAGCGCGACGATTTTGAGATACTTATAGAGGCTGACAAGGACAAAAACACCTTGACCATTCGCGACAACGGCATAGGCATGACCGAGGAGGAGCTTGAAAACAACCTCGGCACTATAGCTCAGAGCGGTTCGCTGGCTTTTAAGACGGACAACGAGCTGGGCGATGAATCGCAGATAATAGGTCAGTTCGGCGTTGGTTTTTACTCGGCGTTCATGGTGGCTAAGGAAGTTACCGTGCGCACAAAGGCTTTTGGCAGCGACAAGGCGTATGAATGGAAATCGGCAGGCGTTGACGGCTACACCATTGACGAATGCGACAAACAGGACGTTGGCACGGAGATAATACTTACGCTTAAAGACGATACCGACGATGAGAAGTACTCAAAGTATCTCGATCAGTATCAGATACAGTCGCTTGTGAAGAAGTATTCCGATTACATTCGCTTCCCTATCAAGACGGAAGTTGAACACCAGCATTATGACGACGACGGCAACCCCACCGAAGTACACCGCGAGATAAAGACTATAAACAGCATGGTGCCGCTGTGGAAGAAGAACAAGTCGGAGCTGACAGACGACGACTACAACAGCTTTTACGCTGACAAGTTCGGTGATTTTTATCCGCCTGCCGCGCACATTCACACCCACAACGAGGGCGCTGCGACTTATGATGCGCTGCTTTTCATACCCTCGAAAACGCCGTTTGACTACTACTCAAAAGACTTTGAAAAGGGCTTGCAGCTGTACTCATCGGGCGTTATGATAATGGAAAAGTGCGAAGACCTGCTGCCGGATTATTTCAGCTTTGTAAGAGGTCTGGTTGACAGCGAAGACCTTTCGCTGAACATCTCGCGCGAACTTTTGCAGCATGACAGACAGGTAAAGCTTATTGCAAAAACTCTTGAAAAAACTATCAAAAACGAGCTTACCAAAATGCTGAAGAACGACCGTGAGAAGTATGAGGAGTTTTATTCAAACTTTGGTTTGCAGTTCAAGTTTGGCATATATCAGTCGTTCGGCGCGAACAGAGACATACTGAAAGACCTGCTTTTGTTCCACAGCTCATTCAGCGACAAAAAGACCACTTTGGAAGAATACGTTTCGCGCATGAAAGAGGGTCAGGAGAACATTTTCTACGCTTGCGGCGACAGCATTGCGCGTATTGAAAAGCTGCCGCAGACGGAGCTTGTAAAGGACAAGGGGTACGAGATACTGTACTTTACCGACGAGGTAGATGAGTTTGCTATAAAAGTGCTTATAGACTATGACGGCAAGAAGTTCAAGTCTGTTTCCGACAGCGACCTTGACCTTGAAACCAAGGAAGAAAAAGAAGAGAGCAAGAAGCAGACCGAAAGCTGCAAGGATATGTTCGGCTTTATGAAAGATGTTCTCGGCGACAAGGTAAAGGAAGTACGCCTTTCTTCAAGGCTGAAAAGCGCGCCTGTGTGTCTTTCAAGCAACGGGGCGCTCTCGATGGACATGGAAAAGGTGCTCAACGCCATGCCGCAGAACGCCGACAAGCAGGTAAAGGCTGAAAAAGCGCTTGAGCTCAACGGTTCTCACCCGATATTTGAAAAGCTGAAAGCCCTATACGAGAGCGACAAGGATATGCTCACAAAGTACACGAAGCTTTTGTACAGTCAGGCTTTGCTTATAGAGGGCATTTCGATAGAAGACCCCGTTGAGCTTTCCAACATGATATGCGACCTGATGGTGTAAGCTTCAATTTGCGCTGTCGCGCGGCGCAGGAGCGCACACACCGCCCCACAGTACGCAAAAGTTTTAAGTCTTGTCAAGACAATAAAAGTTTTCGATCGACCCTTTTTCAAAAGGGTCGTGGGGGTATGGGGGCAAAGCCCCCGAAAACACAGCGTGCGCTCTGCAAGAGGTGAATTAGAAAACAGTCCTGTGGACTGTTTTCTAAGAGGGGAGGCTCTGCAAGAGAGAGCCTCCCTTATGAAAAGACCTTAGCTATTTTGCCGCGTTCCATTCTGGAACGCCGTACAAAGTGAAAAATTCATAATAAGTAAAATGCGTGAATGTATCAGCACACTCAAAATGAGAGGAAGCCAAAATTTAGTGGAGCGTTAAACAGCTCCGCAGGCTTGCGCGTAAGCGCAAAACATTTTTCTATAAAAAACCAAACCGCCTTTGCAGCCACAAAGACGGTTTTTGTTATGTACTTCCATGCTTTTATGGCATGGCGTTTTTTATTCGAGGTAGTCTTTCAGCTTGTTGTAACGCACGGGCTGGCGAAGTCTTCTAAGAGCCTTTGCCTCTATCTGCCTTATGCGCTCTCTGGTAACGTTGAAACGCTGACCCACTTCTTCAAGCGTGCGCGAACGTCCGTCCTCCAGTCCGAAGCGCAGCCTTAAAACGGCTTCTTCACGGGGGCTGAGGGTAGAAAGCACCTGATTTATCTGCTCTTTCAGCAAAACTTGCGATGCCTTGTCAGCAGGCGCGGGGGCGTTCTCGTCCTCGATAAAATCGCCAAGGTGAGAATCTTCTTCCTCTCCTATAGGCGTTTCGAGCGACACGGGGTCTTGCGCGATGCGCATTATCTCCCTTACCTTTTCTTCGGTCATTTCAAGTCTGGCGGCTATCTGCTCGGGGGTGGGGTCTTTGCCGTTTTCATGCAGCAGCTGCGACGAAGCTTTCTTTACCTTTGTTATTGTTTCCACCATATGAACGGGTATTCTTATAGTTCTTGCCTGATCGGCTATGGCTCTGGTTATTGCCTGTCTTATCCACCATGTGGCATAGGTAGAAAATTTGAAGCCCTTTGTATAGTCAAACTTCTCTACAGCCTTTATAAGGCCCAAGTTGCCCTCTTGTATAAGATCAAGAAAGCTCATTCCCCTGCCGACATATTTTTTGGCTATAGAAACAACGAGCCTTAAATTTGCTTCCGAAAGACGCTTTCTGGCGGCGGCTGCTTTTTTGGGATCGCTGCACATTATCATTTCGGCAAGCTGAACTTCCTCGTCGGCGGTCAGCAGCGGCACTCTGCCTATCTCTTTAAGATATATCTTTACGGGGTCGTCGATACCTATGGCATCGGCAGTCATTGCATAATCGATGTCCTCTCCGGTGAGGTCTTCCTCCAGAGGGATATTCATAAGGTCGTCGTCATCGGGAACGATATCGTCGATTATTTTGATGTTGAAGTTGTTGCAGGTCTCATAGAAAACATCTATCTGTTCAAGGTCGTAGTCCAGGCGTTCCAGCGCGTTTGTTATCTCGCGCGTTGTCAGCGAGCCTGTCGCCTTTCCTTTTTCCAGCAGGTTTTCAATGATCTTAGAGCTTTCACTGTTCATTATAATTCCTCCGATCCAAACGTTTACTTTAAACTGTTCCTTTTCTTTCTTGCAAGCTGCGCTAAGTCCGTTTCTCCGCCGCTCAGTTCCTCTTTGTGGCGAAGCAGCAAATTTATGTAATCCTGCGCCGCTCGTTCATCTATTATAATATCCTTTTGAAGATTGAATATCCGCGAAAGTCTGCCCATTTCATCTGTTTCAAAATGCTCATTCAGTGAAGAAAGCACAAGCCCCTGCGCACCATCGGGTCGTGTACAAAGATACTCAAAAAACTTTCTGTAAAGCTTTGTGGGAAAATGCTCGCCCGTGAGCTTCTGGGAAACATAGCTCAGTTTATCGGGGTGCGCTATTATGAAAGACAGCAGCCCCTCCTGCGCTTTTGTAAGCTTATTGTTTACGGCAGGCTCGCCGCTTTTTACATCTGTCTGCGATGACACAGCCGCCATTGTCTGCTGCCACTGCCTGCGCTTGCTCTGGTAGCTGCGCTTTTTAAGAATATCGTCTATATTCTCCGAAATAGCTGTCTGCGATATCTTCTGCTCGTCGGATATTTTTGAGATATACACTTCCCTTTCCAGTCGGTTGGGTATATCGGCAAGCACTTCGCACACACGTTTAAGGTAATCTACCTTACCCATATCGCTGTCCATATCTATACCCTGTTCACAGCGTTTGAGATTGTAAGCTATCGCGCCGTCAGAATTGTCAAGCAGATATGCAAACCTTTCTTTGCCGTATTTAAGAATATATTCATCGGGGTCTTTAGCGCCCTGCATATTTATAACTTTGCTCTTTACACCCACCTGCGAAAGCATGGTTATCGCCTTGTCAGAAGCCGCTCTGCCTGCGCCGTCAGAATCATAGCATATTATAACTTCGTCTGCATACTGCGCTATCATTCTTGCGTGTTCTTCGGTAAGCGATGTGCCGCAGGTCGCCACCGAGTTTTCAAACCCTGCCTGATTTAGCGAAACGACGTCCATATTGCCCTCGCACAGCAGCAGCCTTTTTGTTTTGGCAGCTGACATTTTTGCAAAGTTCATAGAAAACAGAAAATTGCTCTTTTTATAAATAATAGTTTCTTTGGAATTAAGGTACTTTCTCTTATCGTCGCCAAGCGTTCTGCCGCCAAAGCCCACTATATGCCCCTGCAAGTCTATAAACGGGAACATTACTCTGTTCATAAAGAAATCATAAGTACCGCCGCTTTTTGAAGAACGCGCTACAAGGCTTGCACTCTCAAGTTCCGCATCGCTGAAGCCCTCGCCCCTCATATAGTCGCGCAAAGTCGTCCAGCTGGTGTTTGCAAAACCTATGCCGTATTTTGTGATAGTCGCAGCCGACAGCCCTCGCTTTTTAAGGTACTGCCGCGCTTCAAGACCGTTTTCGCCGCGCAGGTTCTCAAAGAAAAATCTTGCGGCTTTTTTGTTCATTTCATAAAGCCTTTTCTTTCGCCTTGTAAAGTCGTCGCCCTTTGCGACTTCTTCGGGCATAGGCAACCCTGCTCTTTCGGCAAGCTTTTTTACCGCCTCGATATAACTCAGGTTCTCTATTTTCATAACAAAGGTTATAACGTCTCCCCCTGCCTGACAGCCAAAACAATAAAAGCTCTCGGTATCGGGGTACACGGTGAACGACGGCGTTCTGTCGGGCTGATGGAACGGGCATCTGCACTTGAAAAGCCTGCCTGCGCGCTCCAGCGAAACATAAGAAGAAATAACTTCGTCTATTCTGTTTGCAGAGCGAAGCTTATACATAAATTCTTCCGGCAGCGGCATTTCATTCACCCCTTTTTACAGCGCCGACCAACCTTTCGGCACGAATATCTCGTTAAATTCCTTAATGGCAAATCCGTCGGTCATTCCTGCTATGTAGTCGCACACCGCTCTGTCTTTTCCGTATTTTTCAGCCAGATCGCGGTACAGCGGCGGCATATTGCCTATATCGTTATAGTAATACTCATAAAGTTTCGCGATAAGTCCGCCTGTTTTGTCTTCCTCCGCCTTGCACAGCGGATTTGTATACACATTTTCAAACATAAACTTATGCAGCAGGTCGTGGGCGCGTTTAATGCTTTCGGGTATCGCGATATTTTCAGCGCCGTTTTCTGTTATCGCTTCCACCAGAGTTGTTATCCTCCGGCTTTTTGAATTGCCCAGAATATCTGTAGCAGCCTGCGGCAGGTCGCTTTCTTTGATTATCCCTGCCCTTATAGAATCGTCAATATCGTGGTTTATATACGCAATAACATCGGCGAGGCGCACAACGCAGCCCTCTTTGGTTTCTGCGGTCTGATTTGTATGTTTAAGTATCCCGTCGCGCACTTCATATGTAAGGTCAAGACCCTTGCCGTCTTTTTCAATAACATCAACAACGCGCAGGCTTTGCTCGTAATGCTTAAAACCCTCGGGGCAAAGCTCATTCAGCGCTCTCTCCCCCGCGTGCCCGAACGGCGTATGCCCCAGATCGTGACCCAGCGCAATTGCTTCGGTCAGGTCTTCGTTCAGAGCCAATGCCCTAGCTATGGTTCTTGCTATCTGCGAAACTTCAAGGGTATGCGTCAGCCGTGTGCGGTAGTGGTCGCCTGCCGGTATCAGAAACACCTGCGTTTTATGCTTCAGCCTGCGAAAGGCGTTGCTGTGCAGTATTCTGTCTCTATCGCGCTGAAACTCTGTGCGCAGATTATCAAGCGGCACGCTTTTTTGTCTGCCCTTGGTGTCGCACGATTTACAGGCATACTCAGACAAAAAGCGTTTTTCGTTTTGTTCTGTACGTTCTCTCGGCAGCAAATTTATCACCCCAACTGACAGCAAAATTTATTTTACATAATAATATACAATCAAAAATGCTTTTCACCTCTGAAAAACGAGGCTTCACTTATAATTTTGTAGACATTTACAATAATTTATGCAAAATCAGCAGAAAAAATGTCCGATATGTCAATAGCAGCCTTGCCGCCCGTTATATCGGTGAGCTTTTTGCAAAACTCTTCCGACTTTTCTGCTTTCACCAGCATACTCAGGCGCACATCGCTGCCGAAATCGCTCTCTATGACCTTTACTTCAAATTCGGGCAGGATATACGATATTTTGCCGTAAAAGCCATACTCGCAGCGGCAGTCTACCCGAACGGCATCGCACATGACTTTAAGTTTTGCATTATCCAAAGCTTTGGCGCACGCTGTAGAATACGCCCTTACAAGCCCGTTTGCGCCCAGCAGCACGCCGCCGAAATACCGTGTCACCACCGCGCATACGTCGGTAACTCCTCTTTTCAAAAGCACATCAAGCACAGGCACACCCGCTGTTCCCTGCGGTTCGCCGTCGTCGCTGTAGCGCGTGGTATTGTTTTCACGCAGCACATAGGCATAGACGTTATGCCGCGCCTTGCGGTTTTCAGTCTTTACGCTGTTTATAAACTCCACCGCCTGCTGCTCGGTCTGCACGGGGCAGATCACTGCAAAAAACTGTGACTTTTTCTCCTCATACTCCCCTGCGGCTATTTCTGCCAACGTTGTATATCCCATATCTTTCTCCCATATAAAGCAACAGCCCGTCGCCAAAGCAACGGGCAGCTATCAGCATTAGTCAAGATTGAAACGCTTCTTGAATCTGTCAACACGTCCTCCGGTATCAACAAGCTTCTGCTTGCCGGTAAAGAACGGGTGGCACTTTGAACAAATTTCAACGTGGATATCTTTCTTTGTGGAACGCGTTTTGATAACATTGCCGCAGTGGCAGGTTATCGTTGTTTCCTCGTACTTGGGGTGAATGCCCTCTTTCATTATATTTTCCTCCTTCCGACTGAAATTATGACGACATAGAAGCCCATCATTTCAGTTCAGACAGTAGTTCTATGTATTCTATCAATTAACGTACCCAAATATTATAACACAAAAAAGTTTATACGTCAAGGGTTTTTTATAAAAAATAATACTTGCCAAACTGTTCGCCGTATGTTATACTTATTATAGATATTTTGCACAAAATATTAAGACAGGAGGAAACGTTATGAGAGAAAAACTTTTATTTCTCGGTATGCTGGTGCTAAGCGTGCTTTACTGGGTAGAGGTAGTCGGCGCAGGCTCATACGAATGGTATCAGTACATCGGTCTGGCGATCACGGTGCTTACCATACTGCCGTGGCTGATAAGCATACTGATATCTCAGCGCAAAAAATCTAAAGAGCGCGCCGAGGAAGCCGCTCTGAAAGCCGCCAAGCGCGAAGCGAAAGAAGCTAAAAAAGCAAAATAAGCCGCACTAAAAAAGGTTTGGAAGCATTATCCAAACCTTTTTGTTTATGTACTTTTAAGTATTACAGCTTTTCTACCCAGCCGAAAGTATCCTCTATCTTGCCCCACTGAATGCCTGTCATTGTGTCATACAGCATCTGCGAGATAGGGCCTATCTCGTTGTTGTTGATAGTCATTACCTTGTCGTTCCATTTCAGGTGACCTACAGGCGATATAACTGCCGCAGTACCCGTTCCGAAAACTTCATTGAGCTTGCCGTTGTCGTAAGCGTCTGCAACTTCCTGAATGGTTATACGTCTCTCGCTTACGGGTATGCCCTTTGCGCGGCATACATCGAGAGCCGACTTTCTTGTAATACCCGGCAGGATAGAGCCTTGCAGCATAGGTGTTACTACCTCGCCGTCTATAACGAACATTATGTTCATAGCGCCTACTTCTTCTATATACTTCTGCTCAACGCCGTCAAGCCACAGCACCTGCGAGTAATTCTGCTTGTGTGCCTCGTCCTGACCTATGAGAGATGCGGCGTAGTTGCCGCCTGTTTTGGCAAAGCCCATACCGCCTCTTACTGCTCTTACATACTTGCTCTCAACGTATATAGAAACTGGGTTGAGACCTGTTTCATAATACGCGCCCGAGGGTGAAAGTATTATAAAGAACATATAGTGGTCGGCAGGCTTAACGCCGAGGAACGGGTCGACCGATATGATGAACGGTCTTACATAGAGCGATGCGCCGTCAGTATGAGGCACCCAGTCTTTATCCACCTCAACAAGCGCGTGCAGAGCCTGCAAACAATCCTGCTCGTCTATACGCGGTATAACAAGTCTGTCGTTAGAAACGTTCATTCTCTTGAAGTTCTCGATAGGTCTGAAAAACTGTATATCGCCGTCGGCAGTCCTATACGCTTTCAGTCCCTCAAAGACCGTCTGACCGTAGTGCAGGCACATAGCCGCCGGTGAGATCCGGAAGTCCTCATACGGCACAATTCTTGCATCGTGCCAGCCCTTGCCTGTGATATAATCCATTACGAACATATGGTCTGTAAAGATATGACCGAATCCGAGCTTTGTTTCGTCCTGCGGCTTAGCCTTGGGAGTTTTTGTAAGCTCATATCTGATATTCAGCATTTTAAGATCCCTCTTTCATAAAATTTATCAAAAATATTATAACTCTTTTTTACGGATTTTGCAAGAGGTTTTGCACAAAAACTTCAAAAACATCTGAAAAACGCCCGGAAAGGGGCTGAAAATGAAAGAATTTACTGCGCGAACGTCTTTTGCGGTATTATAATATCGAGAGCTTTTCGGTGATTTGTTATCTCCGCGACCTTATATTTGCCGCCGTCCTCACCGTCAAGCGTCCACGCTATCTCCTCGTCACAGGTAATTCTCAGTGATGCGGTCTTGAAAGTAACAAAGTGCTTGGGGTCAAGGTCGCCGACCAGAAGTTTTGCCAGCAGCCCCTGAAATTCCATTATGCCGTTGGGCATTTTTATAAGCACCACTTCAAACAGGCCATCGTCAAAAAACACATCTTTTGTGGTGATGAGCTGTTTCATGCCGCCCACCGAAAAGGCGTTTGTCACCATACCCAAAAGAAAATCGCCCTGCAAGGTCTCGCCGTCATGCTCAACGGTAAGTTCATAAGCCTCCAGCTTGTTGAGGCGTTTTGCGCCCTCGAGAATATATGCCAGATGCCCCAGCACATTTTTGACGTTCTGCGGAGTTTCATAAGAAACGTCCGTAAATGCGCCGAACGCCGCGACATAGCAGTAATATTCGCCGTTGAAAGAGCCTATATCTATATTGTAGCGCTTGCCCTCCAGCACGTTTTTTGCGGCTTCTGAAACATTTTTGGGTATCTCAACGCTCCTTGCAAAGTCGTTCGTCGTGCCCGACGGTATATACCCCAGCGGCACGTTTACACCGCTTTTCAGTATTCCTTTTATGCTCTCGCTGAGAGTGCCGTCGCCGCCCGAAACGACAATAAGGTCATATTTTTCGGCGTTTTCGCTTATTTTTTCAAAGGCATCGAGCCTATACTGCGTGGGGTATGCGGTAACCAAGTAACCGCCTGCTGTAAAGGTATTTATTATCTCGCTGAGGTTTTCGGCGACATGGCTTTTGCCTGCGCGCGCGTTATAAACAAAAAGCATTTTCTTCATAAAATATATCTCCATAGTGTGTTTATATACAAAATTATTTTATACCTTTTATATTTTTTTGTCAATAGAATTATTCTTAATTTTTGAAATATATTACGCGTATACTTTACAAAAGGTATAAAATGTGGTAGAATAATAATGTATGACATATGACCTTTCGGGAGGCGAATTTTTTGAAACACCCCTTTTTATATGCGTTCAAAATGATATGCATAATATTTTGTTCAGCTTTGGTAGCTGCATTTGCATCGATGACTTTGGTATGGCTGACGGGCAGGCTAAGGCAGCCGAAACAGCTTGCAACGGTATATTTTGATGCGTTCGCTTTGTATGTACTTGTATGCACGGCGATAATAATTATAAGGTTCGCCTTACATTCGCGCGGTTATTCAAGGGTATACTCAAAGAGCATGAAAGAGGGCTACACAGACAGCTTTTTTGCATATTTTGAAAAACGCGCAAAACGCTCTCTTACCAAAAATAAAAAGAACGCCGCGACCATGGCTCTGGCTTCATGTTACGCCGAGGCAGGCAGGTATACCGACGCTGTAGAAACGCTGCACAAGATAGACTTTTTCTCGCTGGACGAAAAAGCGAGGGCGGAATACTTTAACACCGCGCTTTACACCGAGATAATTTCGGGCAATTTAGCGGAAGCCGAAAAGTTATACGCCGCAGGAAAAAGCCTTTTGGAAAGGTACAGCGGCGGCGCTGAGATAGACCGCACTCTGGCGGCGCTTTCGTTTGCGCGCGGCGATATGTATGATGCGGAAGCGAAACTTCTGGAACTGTGCGAACACGCTTTGCCCGATCATGTTGCATCGGCGTGCGGCATATACCTTACTATGATATATCTTCAGACAGACAGGCTTGAAAAGGCAAAGCTTGCCGCCGAAATGACCATTCCGAACATTTCATCATACCGTGACAAGCAGATAATGCTGCGGCTTATGAAATGTATTGAAAACGCATACGATGCGCAGTGCGAAACTGCGTACGAGGGATAAACTTACAAAGAAAGGTTTGAAAATATGGTAGAACAGCTTGCAGACTGGCTGACAACGGCGCTCTCGGCGCTGCCAAAGGAGCTTATAATTTTTATAATATCGATGATACCGATACTGGAACTGAGGGGCGGCATTATTGCTGCATCGCTTCTGCACGTGCCGATAACTACAGCGATACCGGTATGCCTTATAGGAAACATCATACCTATACCGTTCATTTTGCTGTTTATTACGAAGATATTCGAGCTTATGAAAAAGACAAAGCATTTCGGCGGTTTGGTGACAAAACTCGAAAACAAAGCTATGGGCAAGAGCGACAAGATACAAAAATATGAGTTCTGGGGGCTTGTGCTGTTTGTAGGCATACCGCTGCCGGGAACGGGCGCATGGACGGGTTCTCTGATAGCGGCGCTGTTGCAGGTCAAGCTGAAAAAAGCCGTTCCTGCGATATTTCTGGGGCTTTTGCTCGCCGTGCTGATAATGTGTACTGTTTCATATTTTATTCCTTGGCTGATAAAGGCTATATAAGGGGGCTTTGGGCAAATGCTGAAAATGAAAGACATTTCAGGAACATGGGAGTTTGCATTTGACAAGAGCGGCGGTTATCACGACACGATCTCTATGCCGAACACGACATCTCACGCAAAAAAGGGAAAGCAAAGCAGTAAGGCGGAAGAAAGTCATCTTACCGACATATACGAATACGAGGGAGAAGCGTGGTTTAGGAAGTGCGCCGTTATTGAAAAATGCGACGGCAGGGCGCAGCTTTTTCTTGAACGGACGAGGATAACAGAGCTTTACATAGACGGCAAACTTTTTGGCAGACAGGACAGCCTTTGCGCGCCGCATATTTATGATGTTACGCCCTTTTGTGACGGCGAGGTACACGAGATAGAAATTTGCCTTTCAAACGTGGGATACAAAACAAAAGGCGGTCACATGACCTCGCCTGACACGCAGACCAACTGGCTTGGCATTACGGGCCGTATGGAGATAATATACAGCGGCAGGTCGTATGCCGAAAATGTGCGGATAGACAGCGACATTGAAAGCGGCAGCATTACGGCAGATTTTGACCTTTGCGGCGAAGATACCGACAATATTTCTGTGTACGCTGCTGACGGCGAAAATAAATACAAAGCAAGCATAACTAAAGATCAAAGAAGCGTTTCGGCGATCATCACTATAGGCGGCGAGGCTAAGCTTTGGAGCGAATTTTCGCCGTTTTTATACGATGTTGTGATAGACATCGGCGGCGATCGCATTACCAAAAAAGCAGGAATAAGAAAGCTTTCCTGCCACGGCGGCAAGTTTTTGATAAACGGCAAAAAGACCTTTCTGCGCGGCAAGCACGATGGCATGATATTCCCCTTGACGGGGTATGCGCCGACCGACACCGAAAGCTGGCTTCGGCACATGAAAACGGCGCAGCAATACGGCATAAACCACTACCGTTTTCACACCTGCTGCCCACCCGAAGCGGCGTTTGAGGCGGCTGATATACTCGGCATTTACTTAGAACCCGAGCTGCCTTTCTGGGGAACGGTGGCGGCAAAGGGCGAGGACGGCTGCAACGAAGAAGAACAGCAGTACCTTATTGAAGAGGGCAAGCGAATCCTCACGCAGTTTGGCGACCACCCGTCGTTTTGCATGATGTCGATGGGCAACGAGCTTTGGGGCAGTCCCGAGCGCATAAACGAGATAATGGGAATACTGAAAAAGCACGATAACAGACCGCTTTTTACGCAGGGCTCGAACAATTTTCAGTTCTTCCCAAACGAAGTGGAAAACGACGACTTTTTCGTGGGCGTGCGGCTTTCTAAAACGCGGCTGATAAGGGGCTCGTATGCGATGTGTGATGCGCCGCTGGGGCATGTGCAGACGGAGACGCCAAGCACGCTGAAAGATTATGACACCGTTATAAGCGGCTATGCGGCTGAGGGCGATAGCAAAGGCGGCAAGATAAGCATACAATACGGCACGGGTGTTAAAGAAGTTGACGCGACGGGTATGCAGGGCGGTTTTCAGCCCAAAACACCGATAGTTACGCATGAAATAGGTCAGTATGAGACTTTCCCGAACTTTAAAGAAATAGAGAAGTACACCGGCTCTTTGAAACCGCGAAATTTTGAGATATTCAGAAAACGCCTTGAGGAAAAGGGTCTGCTGCATTTGGCTGACGACTTTTTCAGGGCGAGCGGCGCGCTGGCGGCAGACTGCTACAAAGAGGAACTGGAGGCTGTTCTGCGCTCGAAAACGTTGGCAGGCTGCCAGATCCTTGACATTCAGGATTTCAGCGGTCAGGGCACTGCGCTTGTTGGTATGCTGGACGCTTTCATGGACAGCAAGGGACTTATAACGCCCGAAAAATGGCGTGGTTTCTTCTCACAGTGCGTGATACTTGCACGGTTTGAAAGCTATGTTTGCACCGAGGGGCAAAAGTTTTCTGCTCTTGTGCAGCTGACGGACTACGGAGAAGTATCTCACGAGGGTGAGAAGCTGTGCTGGCGTTTGGGCGGCAGAAGCGGAAGTTTTGTCATACCGAAATACGACTGCTATGCCGACATCGGGCGGATTGAGACCACTATTGACTGCGGCTTAGGCAGCGCGGAGCTGACACTTTGGATAGGGGGCAGCGATATATGCAACAGCTACAGGCTGAATATTATAAAGAACATACCGAAAATTGTTACAGACGGCTGCTGTATTAAAAAAGAGCTTGACGATGAAGCGATAAGCACGCTGAAAAACGGCGGCAATGTGCTGATATTTGCAAGACCCGATGAGGACAAAAGCATCGAGGGCTTTTACTGCACAGACTTCTGGTGCTACCCGATGTTTCGCGGTATTTCGCAGTCGGTGGGCAAGCCCCTGCCTGTGGGTACAATGGGTCTGCTTATTGACAATACGCACCCTGCGCTTGCAGGATTTAAGTGCGAAAAATTCACCACGCCGCAGTGGTACGGCATTGTGACAAATTCGCGCAGTGAGATATTTGACGGCACGAGTGGCAATAGTGACAAGAGGGTAATTGTTCGTACTATTGACAACTTCGAGCGTGCGCACGACTTGGCGCTTATATACGAATACGACCACTTTGGCGGCAAGGTGATAGTATGCGGCTGCGAACTTGAAGACCTTGAAAAAACGCCCGAGGGCAGAGCTTTGGCGGCTTCGCTTATCGAGTATGCAAAGACTTGGAAGTAAATATAAAAAACAAAGAGATGACTAAAACAGCCATCTCTTTGCCTTATCAATAACAACAAAAAATAACCGCAGAAAGAAAGCGATCGATATGCTTCTTTCTGCCTTTATTATACACCAAAGAAATTGATTTGTCAAGTCTTTTCTTGACAAACACCCTCGAAATATGTTATAATATATACGGTGCCGGTGAGGTACGAAAAACGGTAGCGGCTATTCTCCCACAAATCCTGATACAGATCATGGTCTGAATACATAGGTGTGGGAGGTGATATTTGTGAGTATTATTGATATTCTTGTATTGATTCTATTCATAATAATCCTCGTTTGTATAAACGAAATTATAAAAAATATCAAGAAAAAATAACCGCTGACCTCTCAAGTAAACGGTTATTTTTAATGATAACTTTTGGGAGCTAGCCGCTATCGTACTAGCCGGCACTCCTTTTCTATTTATATTATACACCACTCAAACTTATTTGTCAAGGGTTTTTGGCAAGGTATCAAAAAAGCTTTCCCGTGGGGTGCGTGAGGCACTGGGAAAGCTTAATTTTTTTCGTTCTTGTTGTTTGTTCTGCCCAGAATATAATCGGTGGTAACGCCATAAAAATCGGCAAGTATAAGCAAATGTTCAACGGGGATAGTACGCACTCCCCTTTCATAGCGCGAATACACCGTTTGGCTTGTAAACAGCAGCTCGGCTATCTGCGTTTGATTCAGATCCCTGTCCTCACGCAGATCTTTCAGGCGTGGAAATTGCACAACATCGCCCCACAATTTTTTCATATTCCGACAAAATATTTTTAGTACCTATCGGTACTATTGACTTTACCATAATTATGTGATAAAATAAACGTATTAAGACCATACGGTCTTAAATAATTTTGTTAGGAGATGTTTTTATGTTCTGGACTAAATGGGTTCGTGGTGTTTCTAAGCTTTTAATGGCAGTGGGTATAATTGCCAGCGTGGTTGGCGGCGGTATGCTTATAGCTACAGAAATCGATGCATTTATGATGTTAGGAATTATTGTAATAGTACTTGGCGTACTGATAAGCATTACTTCAGTTGCTATAATAATGATGATTAGTGAAATATCAATAAACACATATGCAATTAGGAAAGCTTTTAATAATGGCTCTCTAGACCATATACTATATGATTCAGAACATTATGAAACTACAAGTCGGACAAATTCATATACAAACAATATGCCAAAAGAACAGCACCTTGACGACCAAAATACGCCGATAATCAATACAACCGAAAACCATGGCTGGGTATGTGAATGTGGAAATGTAAATTCTTTTTCTGAAAAATTTTGCAGAAAGTGCGGAAAAAAGAGAGATGCATTAGGCGTTATATCAGGCATCTTTTCATTCAACAATAACAACGATAAAGACAACAATTCATAGGTCTGCAATCGCAAAAGAGAAAGCTGACTTAATACGATGCAAACAAAAAACTCCCCTTTTGTGGGGAGTTTTTATTATGCCTAGGCTTAGTCTATCTTGTTTCTCTGTATCTTGCCGCTGATGGTCTTGGGCAGCTCGTCGCGGAATTCTACAACTCTGGGGTACTTATAAGGAGCGGTATGCTGTTTTACATAGTTCTGTATCTCCTTTTTCAGCTCCTCGGTGCCAACGGTGCCTTTGGTGAGCACTATTGTAGCCTTTACCGCCTGACCTCTTATCGGGTCGGGAACGCCTGTTACAGCACATTCGAGGACATACGGAAGCTCCATTACAACGCTCTCTATCTCGAACGGGCCTATGCGGTAGCCCGAAGACTTGATAAGATCATCGACTCTGCCGACATACCAGAAGTAGCCGTCTTCATCGCGCCATGCGGTATCGCCTGTGTGATACATACCGTCGTGCCATACAGCATCGGTCTTTTCCTGATCTCTGTAATAGCCGCAGAACAGGCCGCAGGGAACGCCCTTGTCGGTGCGGACTACTATCTCGCCCGTTTCACCGTTCTTTACGGGTTCGCCGTCGGAGTTTACTATATCTATATCATACATAGGACTCGGACGACCCATAGAACCTACTTTCGGTGTAGTACCGTAAAGGTTGCCTATGGTAAGGGTGGTCTCAGTCTGACCGAAGCCCTCCATTATGGTAAGACCCGTTGCCTTCTTGAACTGATAGAATACCTCGGGGTTGAGAGCCTCGCCTGCTGTGTTGGCATACTTTATTGTAGACAGATCATACTTGGAAAGATCTTCTTTTATAAAGAAGCGGTACATAGTCGGCGGAGCGCAGAATGTGGTGATGTTGTACTTTTTGAACATCGGGAGTATATCTTCCGAATGGAATCTCTCAAAGTCGTATACGAACACTGCGCCCTCGCACAGCCACTGACCGTAAAGCTTGCCCCAAAGAGCCTTGCCCCAGCCGGTATCTGATATTGTGAAATGCAGTCCGTCGGGGTCAACATAGTGCCAGAAACGCGCTGTGATATAGTGACCGAGCGGATATCTGAAATCGTGAACTGCTATCTTGGGGTAGCCTGTAGTGCCTGAGGTGAAGAACATCAGGCTGTGATCTTTTCCGCAGGGGGTATCGGGCTTGCGCTCGTAAACGTCGCTGAACTTTTCTATCTCCTCATCAAAGTTTACCCAACCGTCTCTCTTGCCGTGGGCGATTACTTTTATCTGAAGCTCGGGGCACTTGTCGGCGGCTAAATCTGCCTGATGAGCGGTATCGCCGTCTGCGGTACAGATTATAGCCTTAACGCCTGCCGCGTTGAAACGGTACTCAAAATCGTGGTCAACGAGCTGGTTCGTTGCAGGTATTACTATTGCGCCTATCTTGTGCAGGGCAACTATTGAGAACCAGAACTGATAATGCCTTTTCAGAACGAGCATTACCCTATCGCCTTTAGTTATGCCGAGGCTTTCAAAGAAGTTTGCTGTCTTTGCGGAATATTTTGCGATGTCTGAGAACGTGAAGCGTCTTTCTTCCTTATCGTTGGAAACGTGTACCATTGCGAGCTTGTCGGGGTACTTTCTAGCTACCTCGTCAACAACATCAAAGCCGAAGTTGAACTTATCTTCGTTCTTGAACTTTATAGTCTGCAATACGCCGTTCTCGTCCTCGGTGGTATCTACAAAATTGTCTGCAACAATGCCTGCATAGTCGTGTCTTTCGGGCTTTACCTGCTCTACCTGCATATACTCCATATCTTCAAGAGTATTTTCAAGTATGATAGAGTACATAGCGCAGCCCTCTTTAGAAGTGGCTATCATGCCGTGCGGCTGTGAGGAATCATAGTATATGGAGTCGCCTGCTTCGAGGTCTTCATAGTGGTCTTCCACTCTTACTCTCATAGTACCGCTGATAACGATATCCATTTCCTGACCCTTATGGGTGTTGGTATGTATCTCTTTTTCCTGCTCTTCCTCGGAATAGGGCATAAATACTCTGAACGGCTCGCACACGCGGTTTTTGAAGCCCGATGCGATATTGAGATACTCAAAGCCTGCACGTCTTGCTATAGGCAGACCCTCGCCCTTTCTGTTTACCTGATATGAGGTAAGGCTGGGCGAATAACCTTTAAGTATGTCAACGATGTCAACGCCGCATATTTTGGCAAGCTTATAAATGAACGTGAAAGTAAAGTCGGTCTTGCCGCTTTCAAGCTGTTCATACTCACCTACCGATATACCTATCCTTTCTGCAAGCTCCTCTTTTGAAAGAGCCGCGACCTCTCTCAGCTCTCTTACACGCTGAGCGATCTCTTTGATCCTTTTTTCCATGGTGTTTTCCATAGCGTTTTCTCCTTTTGTATATAATGTGTTTACAAGACTGCGAAATGTGGAGCGAGCAATAAAAAACGTCCCAAAGCAGACAATGCTGCATTGAGACGAGAAATTCCCGCGGTACCACTCAACTTGCGCATATACGCGCCGCTTTCAGGCTCCAACAAGCCCTTGACCTTAACGCGGTCTTTACGGGGCAGTCTACTTGCCAAAAGGCTTTCGGTACCCGACTCAAAAGAGATAGGCGTATATGCAGACTATATATCCGCTTGCACCAAATGCGGACTCTCTGTAATATATCCTGCAAAGCCGTCTTTATCACAGTCTTTACTACAAGGGCTATTATACCACCCTTTTTTTCTCTTGTCAAGGGGTTTTGAAAAAAATTTTTTAAATTTTCTACAGAGCGTACCCCTCGCCGCTTTCGATATACATATCTATATGCTCTTTGCTCTTTATTATATGCACATATTCTTCTATGCTGTCAAGCCGCTGCGGAAGATACACGCCGCCTAAGTTTTCCCGACCGCTCCAGTGAGAATCACTGCCGCAGGTCATGAAAAGCGAGAACCTCTTTGCATACCATATGGCGTTTTCGTTATACTCGCGCATATTAGCGGTGTTTACGGCTTCTATGCCGTCGCAGTATTCGGGGTAAAGACAGATATTTTCAAGATAAGATGCCCTGCGGAACGGGTGCGCCTGTATCATAACGCCGCCGCTTTCGGAAACGGTCGCATACAGCTGCGGTATGCTCATTTCCATTATGTCCTCATGCTGCAAAAGCCAATGCTTATCAACGCCATATATCAAAAACTCTGCGCCGCGGCGGTTGTATTCAAAGCCGAAAAATACCGCAAAGCCTGAGTGTTCGCCGTGCGCTTTTGCCCTTTCATAACCTTTGCAGAACTGCTCTACCCTTTCTTGCCACGGCAGTGAGCGGTCTATACCGCAGTTGCCGTTGAAAAAGTGGTCGGTTATCATAACGCCGTCATAGCCTTTCTGAATGTAGCAATCTACCAGCTCTTCGGGCGACCACTTAGCGCAAGCGCTGACGGGTGATGTGTGACAATGCGTTTCGTATAGATATCTCTTTTCTCCGCGTTTTTGCATAAGTATTACCCCCTACATTATAGTATAACACAATTCTCTGCGGTTTACAAGCAAGATATCAAGGTTAATATTTTTATATACAAGTTTAATTCGACTATAGCCGTTTTGCGCGGCAGGGCAGGCATTTTTCGTTATATTGAACATAAATTTAAAAACTATTTGGCAGATGTGCATATATCTATAGAGCAAATCATCAAAAACTATTGACAAACCGCATTTAATATTTTACAATAACTATAACGAAGTAAAAATATATACGATAGCAAAATGCAATTCAAATTTTTTTATTTTATGAAAGGAATGATATTTATGACACTGCTTAAAAAGGCTCTGGCAGTCACGGCTGCTATAACACTGCCTATCTCAATGGCTGCCTGCGGAAATTCTTCTTCAAGCTCATCGTCATCTTCAAGCCACGTTGACCAGGTATCTATTCAGGATACCAGCAAGGTAGACTCGCTTGACGACGGAACGCTCTCGGAGGCTGACAGGACTATCAAATGGATGGGTACTTTCGACCTCAACCAGGCTGACGGCAACGAGACGAGAGTTGACACGCAGCTTTTCAACGACAAGGGCGGCATTATCGAATGGACGAGAGTTGCCGACTCTACAAAATTTGAAAAGCTTGCGGCTGCTATTTCTGCTAACGACCCTCCCGACATCTTCAAATATGAGTGGATGGCATTCCCCTGCCAGACGCTTATAAATATGTATCAGCCTGTAGACTCTATAGTTGACTTTAATACAGACCTGTGGAGCGACGTTAAAAACGGTGCGGACAAATTCGTACTCAACGGCGAGCATTATGTTGCGCCTATAAGCTACTCAACGGGCGTGCTTATGATGTACGATCAGGACGTTGTTGACAGCGAGGGCATAACAGACCCTTATACCCTTTGGATGGAGGGCGAATGGAACTGGAACACTTTCCGCGAGGTAATGGAAGAATACGTTGCCAACGGTGACGGCGAAACACCGCGCTATGGCATCACGGGCTGGTATGCGCCGCAGATAATACAGCAGACAGGTCAGACAATGGTAACATATGACGGCACACACTTTGAAAGCAACATAATGAACGCTGACATAGAGCGCGCCGAGGAATTCATATACAACCTGAAGAAAGACGGTCTTGTATACAACGAGCAGTGGGTAAACGATGCAAGCACCGCTCTGGCTTCAATGGGCAACGTTATGTTCTTCTCAATGGGGCCTTGGGCTCTGACAGGAAACTATGGCCCGCATGACGATCAGCACTGGTCGGTAGTGCCTATACCGGCAGACCCCAACACCGGCGCTAAGATAACCACTTCCGACATGACGGCTTATATGTGGGTAGCAGGTTCTACCAAAGACAAGGCGGTAAAGACATGGCTTGAATGTGCGCACATTGCCGCTACAGATGAGCAGTATCAGGAAGACAGCAAGGCTAAATTTATGATAGACAACCCCGGCTGGACTGACGAGATGTATGATGTTCTCATGGTAACTTCTTCTTCCGAATACGAGCAGGTATTTGACTATGGATACGGCATTTCTTCGTCATTCTCTGATGACAACTCGGTAACTGACGGCTCGGGCTGCACTGTAAGACAGCTTTATGAGAACGTTATAAAGACCGACGATACCGGCAAACAGTACACTTGGTCTGAAGTTCGTTCTACATACTCAAAGACCACCGATGACGAGCTTGCAAAGGTAAATGCGGCTATAGATGCCATGGAGGGTTGATTCAAAACAATACACCAAAGAGAGCGTGAGTATTTGCGCTCTCTTTTTGCGTGTGAAACCGCTTGACAAAACGCTTTCGCTTTGGTATACTGTTTTTAGGTATATATTACCTATGAAAGGAGAACTCTATATGAGTAAAATATTGGTAACAGGCGGTGCAGGCTACATTGGCAGCCACACCTGCGTTGAGCTTCTTGAGGCAGGATATGAGATAGTTATTGTTGACAACTTCTCAAACTCAAAGCCCGAGGCTCTTAAAAGAATAAAACAGATAACCGGCAAGGACTTTGCTTTTTATCAGGTGGATATACTTGACAGGCAGGCTCTGGGCAAGGTGTTTGACGAGCATGGCGACATATGCGCCGTAATACACTTTGCAGGGCTGAAAGCTGTTGGCGAATCGGTGGCAAAGCCCGTGGAATACTACCACAACAACATAACAGGCACGCTTATGCTTATAGAAGAGATGAGGGCGCACGGTGTAAAGAAGATAGTTTTCTCTTCCTCCGCTACGGTTTACGGCGTTGACAACCCCGTGCCGTATGTTGAGACTATGCCGACAAACACTGCCACAAACCCTTACGGCTACACCAAAGTTATGATAGAGCAGATACTCAAAGACGTGTATGTTTCGGACAACGAATGGAGCATTTCTCTGCTGAGGTACTTTAACCCGATCGGCGCACATTCCAGCGGTCTTATCGGTGAAGACCCCAACGGCATACCGAATAACCTGTTCCCTTACATTCAGCAGGTGGCTGTTGGCAGGAGAGAGCATCTCAATGTTTTCGGCAACGATTACGACACCCCCGACGGCACGGGCGTGCGCGACTACATTCACGTTGTTGACTTAGCGAAAGGTCATCTGTGTGCGGTGAAGTATGTTCTTGAAAACAAGGGCGTTGAGGCTGTAAACCTCGGCACGGGCAACGGCTCTAGCGTTCTTGACATTCTGCACGCGTTTGAAAAAGCTTGCGGAAAGCAGCTGCCCTACAAGATAACCGACAGGCGCGCCGGCGACATTGCGTGGTGCTATGCTGACGCTTCAAAGGCAAAGGAGCTTTTCGGCTGGCAGGCGCAGTACAACGTTGACGATATGTGCCGCGACGGCTGGAAGTTCATTCAGCAAAACCCGAACGGTCTGTGATGAAAAAAATATATCTTTACGGCATGATATGCCTGTCGCACAGTTTTCTTATAGGCGATGAGTTTTTAATACCCGACACCTACAGAGAAATGCAGCAGAAATACTGCTTTCCCGGCGGCGAAACGGGCACTTGCGCGACTGTGCTGTCATCGCTGGGCGCTGATGTTTGTATGGACGGCAACCACATCTGCGGCGGCGCTGTAAAAACTGTGAAAGAGTTTTACACAAGACTTGGTGTAGATATATCTCCGCTGACATTTGATGAAAACGGCGAGGCGCTGGAGGACTACATCATAATTTCGGGCGACATAAGAACGCCGCTTGGCACATACGGAAAGTTTTATGAAAACGCCAAAAGCAGCAGTGAAAAACCGTGGAACACGCCGAAAGAAGAACACATTCGCGGCTGCGCGGCGGCTGCTGTTGACCCATACTTTTTTGAGGCTTCAGAAAAAGCGACAAGGCTGTGCGTAAAATGCGGCGTGCCTTACGTGACCGTTGACTGTGCGTATGACAGCTATATACACAAAAATTCTGCGGTATCTGTAATATCGGGCGAAAGTTTTGAAAGCACCTGCAAAGGCAGCACGCGCCAAGAGATAACAGAAAACTATATGCAAAACGGCGGCGGTCTTACTATTATAACAAACGGCGGCGGCGAATTTGTATACGGCAGAAAAGGCGGCGATATTAAGCGCTTTACGCCTTATAAAGTAAGCGTTCAGAGCACTTTAGGCGCAGGCGACAGTTTTAAGGCGGGGTGCGTTTACGCGCTGGCGCAGGGCATGGGAGATGAGAGCCTTGTAAGCTTTGCAAGCGCGGTGGCTGCGGCTGCAATATCGCGCTTCCCTATTCCGCTCTATCCGCCGAAAAAAGACGAAGTTTACGGCATTATAAAAAGCAGAGAATAACGCTTGATTCATATGTCAAAACTATCAAGGGGCGATAAAAATGCTCGGCATAATACGCGATAACATTGGCACGATAATTGTTGCCGCACTGCTGCTGATATGGCTTGTTTTCGCTATAATAAAAATGGTGAAAGACAGAAAAAAAGGCTGCTCGGGCTGCCCGTACAGAGACAGTTGCGGCAAGACAAAATGCACCATGAAAGACAATAAAAATTATCATAAAGGAGAAGTTTGAAATGGTTAAGGTAACAGACGACATACTCTATGTAGGAGTGAACGACCACAAGGTAGACCTTTTTGAGGGGCAGTATGATGTGCCAAACGGCATGGCTTACAATTCATATGTTATTATGGACGACAAAATTGCCGTTATGGACACGGTGGACATAAAGTTCACGCATGAATGGCTGGATAATCTGCGCGATGCACTGGGCGGCAGAAAGCCCGACTATCTGGTAGTTCAGCACATGGAGCCCGATCACTCGGCAAACATAGTAAGTTTTCTTAACGCATACCCCACGGCACAGGTGGTGGCAAACGCAAAAACTTTTGGCATGATGAGCAACTTCTTTGACGGGCTTGACATTGATAGCAAGAAGGTAGTTGTTGAAAACGGCGGTACTCTGCCGCTTGGCAAGCACACGCTGAACTTTGTGTTTGCGCCCATGGTTCACTGGCCCGAAGTTATGGTGACATACGACAGCTGCGACAAGGTGCTGTTCTCGGCTGACGGTTTTGGCAAGTTCGGCGCACTTGATGTTGAGGAAGACTGGGCGTGCGAGGCTAGAAGATACTACTTCGGCATTGTGGGCAAATATGGCGCGCAGGTGCAGGCTCTTTTGAAAAAGGCTGCGGCTCTTGACATTCAGACCATTTGCCCTCTGCATGGGCCTATTCTTAAAGAAAACTTGGGTTACTATCTCGGTCTGTACAACACTTGGTCTTCATATCAGCCCGAGAGCGAGGGTATTATGATAGCGTACACTTCAGTATACGGCAATACTAAAAAAGCTGTAAATATGCTTGCCGACAAGCTTAAAGAAAAAGGCTGCCCGAAGGTGGTAGTATGCGACCTGGCGCGTGAGGACATGGCAGAGGCTGTTGAAGATGCTTTCAGGTACGGAAAACTCGTGCTTGCTACCACGACTTACAATGCTGATATTTTCCCGTTTATGAGGACGTTTATTGACGCTCTTACAGAAAGAAATTATCAGAACAGGACTATAGGTCTTATAGAGAACGGCTCGTGGGCGCCGCTTGCCGCTAAGACGATGAAGAAGATGTTTGAAAACTGCAAGAACATCGAGTGGCTCGACACCACGGTAAGCATTATGTCTTCTGTAAAGAGCGGAAACAAAGAGCAGATAGAGGCTATGGCGAATGAGCTTTGTCAGGACTACATTGCGCGCTCAGATTCTGCGCCGAAGAACGACCCTGCTGCTATGTTCAAGATTGGCTACGGCTTGTATGTAGTTACCTGCAACGACGGCAGCAAGGACAACGGTCTTATAGTGAACACGGTATCGCAGGTGGCAAACAGCCCCGACAAAATAGCGGTCACTATCAACAAGGAAAACTACTCTCACCACGTTATAAAGCAGACGGGCAAAATGAACGTAAACTGCCTTAGCACCGATGCGCCTTTCAAGGTGTTTGAAGACTTCGGCTTTGTAAGCGGCAGGAACACAGAAAAATTTGCCGACTATCAGTGCGACCACTCTGCGAACGGGCTGGCGGTCATGCCGAGATATATAAATGCGTTTATTTCGCTGGAAGTTGAGCAGTATGTTGACCTTGGCACGCACGGAATGTTCATTTGCAGCATTACCGAGGCACGCACGATAAACGACAAGGAGACTATGACATATTCGTACTATCACGCAAACGTTAAGCCAAAGCCGCAGACAGAGGGCATAAAGGGCTTTGTATGCAAAATATGCGGATACATCTACGAGGGCGACACGCTGCCCGATGATTTCATTTGTCCGCTGTGCAAACACGGCGCTGCTGACTTTGAGCCGATAAAGTAACTAATACTAATAAAAGGGCGAAGCTTTAAAGTTTCGCTCTTTTTTATTTAGCAATGAACCTTTTATACTGCATATCCGTCTATATAAGTGAGACCGGTTTTCAAGTACACAAAAAAGAGGTGAGGATATGGACGAATTTGAAGAGTTTTTGGAAAAGGAGCGGCTCTCGGCAGAGCGCTATGTCAGGTTTCGGCTGAGTACAAAAGCAGATGCAGACGACGTTTTGCAGGAGGTCTACCTTACCGCCTGCCAGAAGTTTAGCCAGCTGAAAAACAAAGATTCATTCAAGGCGTGGCTGATAAGTATTGCGAAAAACAAATGCAGCGATCACTTTCGCAGAAAGGCTGAGCATAGCGAAATACCTATTGACGAAATTTCAGAAAGAGAGCTTGCAGACGGCAGGCACGGCGTTTCGGCAGACTCTTTGGTAAAAGAAACGGTGGCTATGCTGGGTGACAAAGACAAGCAGATACTGTATCTTTATTACTGGAAAGAATTGTCGCAGACCGAGATAGCAAAACGGCTGAATATACCGCTTGGTACGGTAAAAAGCAGGCTGCACACGGCAAGGCAGAATTTCAAAGTGAAATATCCGTATCACACCGGCAGAGCTAAAGGAGAGAATACTATGAAAAAATTACCCGAAATTATGCCAAAGTACAAGATAGAAGCAAGCGGCGAAGCCCCGTTTTCGGTAAAATGGGAAGAGCTTATGGGGTGGTTCTTGGTGCCGAAGCTTGGTGAAAAGCTGTCGTGGGGACTGTATGATATGCCCTCGCGCAAGTGCAGCAGCGTTTTCGATATGCGCGTAACGGGGAAAGCAAAAGTCCACGGGATAGAGGGCGTAGAGATAGATGCAAAAGAAACATCTTGCTGCGAAAAGAACGATGTTATCGAGCGCACCTTTATTGCCCAGCTGACTGATACTCATTGCCGCTATCTTGCAACGCTGAGGAACGACGGAGATGTTCGCAATTTTATAACGTTTCTCGATGTCGATGAATTTATGCCCAACTGGGGATTTGGCGAGAACAACTGCGGCAACGAAACACATCTTTCGGCAAAAGGCGACATAAGCAGAGCAGGCAGTATTATCACTAGTGCAGAAAAGGATTTTCTTCTGGATATTGTCGGCAGATATACTGTAACTATAGGCGGCAAAAGCTATGACACTGTGTGCGTTATAGACATCGAGACATACAATTGCGGCATGGTAACGGAGCAGTTTCTTGACAAAAACGGACGGACTGTTCTGTGGCGAAGATTTGAGCGTGACGACCACCGCGGAAAAAGGTGGAGCGAACTTTTGCCCGATAATGAACGGCTGACGGTAAACGGCGCAACGTATGTTCACTGGTATGACTGCATGACCGACTACATTCTGTAACAACAAAAACGTTGGGCGCTTTATAGTACCCAACGCTTTTTATATTTTCACGACCTCTATTACCTGCGCCGTGCCGTCTGAGACTTTGAAACGTATATCAAACCTAGCAAAACGCATACCGTAAATGCGCTGATCATCATCTTGGTAGGAGGGGCGTGGGTCGTCGGCGATGCAGGCAATTGCGGCCTCTCTTTTATCCTCGGGGAGCATTTGCAGAAGGTTTTGCGGAAAGTCAACTTTAAGGCGGTAATCGGTATATTCATCTGCAAAACCGCCTGTAGCCTGCGGTATGCAGTCGGCGGCAGGCAGGTAGGGTTTTATATCATAAATAGGAGTACCGCTTAAAATGTCAACGCCGGAGACCACAAGCTCACAGCCCTCTACCCTTTCGAGCTTCACGCAGGAAAGCCCCAAATTGTTCGGTCGGAAAGGCGATCTTGTTGCGAACACGCCCACGCGCTTGTTGCCGCCAAGGCGCGGCGGTCGCACGGTGAGCGGCTGCTGCTTACGGTGGGCGAGCGAGAAGTCAAATATCAGCCACAGGTGCGAAAAGCCCTCTATTCCGCGCAGAGCCTGCTCGCTGCTAAACTCTTTCTCAAAAACTATCCTGCCGAAAAGCTGTGCCACTCTGCCGCTTTGGCGCGGTATGCCAAATTTGTCGTCAAAGTCGGTAAATATATGCGCAACGGGCTTAATTTCCATATCCCTCTCCCCTTTTATTTTCTGTTTTAAGTATAGCACACCCGGCGGCGCGGTGCAAATGCTGCGGAAGAATTTGTGCAAAAGTTCCCTCGGCGGCATGAGTACAGAAAAACAATTTGTGAGAAATCACAAAAATAAAAAAATCGGGCAAACCCCTTGACAAAGAGATCAAAAAAGTATATAATTATAACATTGCCTGTGCAATCGGGAGCATAGCTCAGCTGGGAGAGCATCTGCCCTACAAGCAGAGGGTCATAGGTTCGAGCCCTATTGTTCCCACCAAGTGAGAGTGGTTTCACTCTCGCACGGCCCGGTAGTTCAGTTGGTTAGAACGCCGCCCTGTCACGGCGGAGGTCGTGAGTTCGAGTCTCATCCGGGTCGCCACACGTTGCCGCGAAGCGGCAAGTGCCGAAGTTTTGCTTTGCGGACAATGTCCGCAATTTCTGCGAAACCGCAAAACTTCCCATAGTGCAACGTTTATGGCTTTATTTGAGCCAAAACTTTGCTCGGGATTTTATCGCCTGAAATATTGCTTCGTTGACAAAGGGTCAACGATTTTATAAAAAATCCTGTAAGCATGATTTTTTATAAAACCGCAATATTTCCCACAGCGAAACTTCTAAAGTTTGAATTGACTTAGAGTTTTGCTTAGCGGCAAGTGCCGAAGTTTTGCTTTGCGGACAATGTCCGCAATTTCTGCGAAACCGCAAAACTTCCCATAGTGCAACGTTTATGGCTTTATTTGAGCCAAAACTTTGCTCGGGATTTTTTCGCCTGAAGATTTATTTTGCCGCCATTATGGGGGCGGCAATTTCAAAAAAGAAATCCTGTAGCCTTTCTTTTTTGAAACCCTAAATCTTCCCACAGCGCAACTTTAACAGTTTTGTTTGAAGTCGAAGTTTTCTCTTGCCTCTTGCTTCTAGTTTTCTTGCTTCTAGTTTTCTTGCTTCTAGCATGGCAAGTGCCGAAGATTTATTTTGCCGCAAAAAGCGGTCAGCAATTTCTCGAAGTCTGAATAGTTTATACGCAATCAAAGTTTTCAAAGAACCGCTCTTTCCCCTTACAACAACTATTAACTATTCACTCTTCACCATTCATTATTCATTACTTCTGCTTCTGTAGCTCAGTAGGTAGAGCAGGGGACTGAAAATCCCCGTGTCGATGGTTCGATTCCGTCCGGAAGCACCATATGCGGATTTAGCTCATCTGGTAGAGCGCCACCTTGCCAAGGTGGAGGTAGCGAGTTCGAGCCTCGTAATCCGCTCCAATTCCCTTAGCATAAGCCGGGGGATTTTTTCTATAAAAACAGTTACTTGAATTTTAAGCTCCGAAACCTATCTTTCGGGGCTTTTTTGTTAGGAGGCGTTTTCATGCGCACGTTGTTCGTTATTGACAAAAAAGACTACAACGAAAACGGCACTGCGTTCGTGCGGCCGTCGGTACGCGGAATTATACAAAAAGACGGCAAATACGCGCTTATTCACAGCCTTAAATACGATTACTACAAGTTCCCGGGCGGCGGCGCTGAAAAAGGCGAAGACCACACCGCGACCCTTTGCCGCGAGGTACTTGAGGAAAGCGGTCTTGTGGTCATCCCCTCCTCCGTGCGCGAATACGGCTTAGTTCACCGCGTGCAAAAGGGCATTGACAGCGATATGTTCATTCAGGACAACTATTACTACTTTTGCGACGTAGAGGAAGAAATCCAGCCGCAGCGGCTTGAGCAGAACGAGGCTGAGGAGCAGTTCGTGCTTGAATTTGTCACTCTGAAAGATGCGATAGAGGCAAACGAGCGGCATGACCACGGCGAAAAGGCAGGCAACGAGCGTTTTGAGTGCATTATACAGCGCGAAACGGGCGTTATGCATATGCTTGAAAAAGAGGGCGGCAAAAAGCGCTTCTCCCCTCTCCTGCTGACGTTCATACCGTATGCTGTCGTACTGCTGTTCGGCTTGTTCTGCGCTGTTCACGGCATAGACTTTTTATGGAGCAGATCATACGGCTTTGACGGATTTTTTGTAGGCGTTATGTTTTTGAGCATTTATCTTTCGCCGCTGTTGGCAGTATGCCTGATAATTCAGCTTGCCTGCCTTGCGCGAAAGATCGGCTTATTCAAAAAGATACAAAAGAAAAAGTTCGGCATTGCGGTGGGAGTAATATGCGCTGTTGCGGTCGCTGCTATGGCTCTTTACTTCCTCGCGCCCGAAATTGAAACTATGGCAGAAAAGCATCGCGCAAAAAGTATGCTTAAAAAATGCGATGAGGTAATATCATACAACGAAAGCTATCAGAGAGTCGACGGCATTTTAGGTATAGAGGAGATAACAAACGACAGCATACTTATTGACTACGACAAGAAAAAAGTAGCTTTTCTTATGCACAACGATCATGATGAGTATATAGAATACGAGCTTGAAAAATGCGAGAATAATACGATCACAAGAATAGCGCAACAATATGATGTGCAGGCTGTTGTGCCGCTTGACTCGCCCGGCATTACGCTTACCGCATACACGCGTGAAGCAGGCTATAGGCATATGACGGCGGCGCTTGTGCTTGAAACGCATGACGGCGTATATTATAAGGAAAAGCTGGAGAAAGACGGCGACGGGGCATACGAATTTCTGGGTCTGAGGGACTCGGACTTTTGCGTTTATGACGATGCAGAATACAAAGCACAAAGAATGCTTAAATACTGCGATGCGAATATTCCATACAATAAAGACGAGCAGGTCGACACAATTTTCGGTATAACCGGCATTACGAATGACACGATACTTATCGACTACAGCACCGACTACGGCTACAGCACCAGAAAAGTAGGATTTCTGATGAACAACGGCGAAGATGAATATATAGAATACGATCTTTCGCAGTGCAGTGAAACGACCTTGAACGGGATAAATCAGCAGTTTGAGGTGCAGGCAGTTGTGCCGCTAGACTCCCCCGGCGTGAACCTGACGACATACACGAGCGGCGGTGAAAACAGCGATCTTACTGCGGCGGTGGTGCTTTCGACCGAAGACGGCATTTTCTGCGCTACTAAGATATATGTGAACGACAAAGACAAAAATCTCGATCTGCGCGGCAGCGAGTATTATGTTTATAACGAGGGGTATTGATTTTTCAGACAAAGTATGTTACAATAGTTAAAACAGTTAAAACATAAAACGTTTTACGGAGGTAAATTTATGAAAAAACTGATGTGTTTGCTTACGGCGGCGGTGTTAACTCTGTCGCTTGCGGCGTGCAGTGATGTAGACGATTCTTCTAAAGAAAATTCATCTAAGGGCGATATATCGAGCAGCAGTTCTTCCGCCGCAGATACAAGTTCGCAGGAGGATAGTTCTTCGCAAGATGATAGTTCTTCAAAAGATGATAGTTCTTCCAAAGATGATAGTTCATCTAAAGATGATAATTCTTCTAAAGATGACAGTTCTTCTAAAAATGACAGCTCATCTAAAGACGATAGTTCTTCAAAGCCCTCGGGCGGCGTGGTAGTTGACCCTTCGGGCGTTACAGATGTGAATGAGGACATCACCGAAGCAGTGATAGAAATGCTGAATGCCGCAGCCGCAAAAGATGCAAGCAAATTTACAAAACTTGCTGACGTGGAATATCTGAAAAAGGCGTACCCCTACGACTACATAGATGATATTGGCGAGCAAGTTGCGGACGATTTTGAAGATTGCAGCGAATACCTCGGCGACTTTACGGGCGAGATAAAAATAGTCTTCTGCGAAAAGGTGAACGACATGATAAAAGCGGAGGCTGACAAGGAGCTTATATGCGATATTTACGGCATGCTGTTTATTGCAAAATGCGCCAAAACAGACGTTTGTATGGAGGCTATGGCGTTTGACAAGGGCGGCAGCTGGGCGGTTACGCTGACCCCTGACGGCGAGATAGAGCACGCATATTACGACTTTGAAGACATGATAAACGAGCAGCTGCAAGCCGCCGCGGACGGCGACAAAGACAAGTACATGGAGCTTGTCAATAGTGATCTGTACCTTGAATGTGCTAAAGCTGAATACAAAGAAGAATACGAAGTAGAATTTGGCGATGATGAAATTCAGGAATTAAAAGATATGTTTGACGAGATCACACAGGATTACTATAATGATCTGCATGAGCTTCTCGTCGACAGATACAAAAATTCTTATGTTTTTGTGGAGGAATTTCCGATTGAAACGCAGTACGGCGATGTGACGAGCTACGGCAGGATAGTTATTGCGGTGTTTGATATGCAGGGCGGTTACGACGAAGTTGAGGGCTATGCCTACACTGACGGCAGCAAGCGCGGTATAATGCTTATGCCGGATTGAGGGTAATTAAAGTGACAGTAAAATATTTGTTCTTTGATCTTGGTTCTACGCTTATAGATGAGCGCGAATGTTACAAAATGCGCTTTCGCGAAGCTGTAGAGGGCACGGCGATAAGCGCAGATGAATTTGAGAAAAAGGTCATAGAGTTTGCAAAACAAGGTCTTAAAGGTGATCACGAAGCAGTACGATATTTTGGACTGAAGCTGCCGCCTTGGCACAAAGAAGCCGAGAAGCCCTACCCCTGCACAAAGGCGGTGCTGGAGTATCTGACGGCAAAGGGATATAGGCTCGGTGTTATTGCAAATCAAAGCGCAGGAACGAAAGAGAGGCTGGCTGCTTGGGGGCTGCTACAATATTTTGACGTGGTTTTGGCATCTGCCGAAGAGGGTGTCAAGAAGCCCGATGCAGAGATATTTCGCCGCGCGCTGGCTTTGGCTGAATGTGCGCCCGAAGAAGCCGCCATGGTGGGCGACAGGCTGGACAACGACATTGCGCCTGCCGCGAAACTCGGCATGAGAACGGTATGGGTGCGGCAGGGATTCTGCGGTCTTGCTAGTGTTACAAAGTTTGGACAGCAACCGGATATCATCATAGACAGTATTGAAGAAATTCTGAAACTATTCTGAAAATTTACGGCAGGCATTTTCTTTGGAGAGTGCCTGCTTTTTTCTTAAAGCTGTTGACCTTTTCAATAAAATGCTGTATAATATTTTACAAAAAAGCATCGGCATTTTTACAATTACAGAAAGGAAAATGCGTTATGGGATTTAAAGATAAACTGCGCAATTCGTTTGATATCCACTATTCAACGCCCGAGGGCTTAAAGTATCAGATCATCGGCGATGAAATAAAAATAACGGGCTTTCACAAAAAGGCAAATATCACCGAAATTCCGGCATATATCGATGCTCTGCCTGTCGGCATCATATCCGGTTTGCAGAGTATTCCGTTCACGGGTGAGATGATCATTCCAAACACGGTACACACAATTTGCGACTGCGCTCTTGACATCACAAAAGGGATAACTAAGATAGTTTTGCCCGGCAGCGTTCGCACTATTGGCAGCCACGCGTTTGATCTCAGCGAGGCTTTGGAGGAAATTATTTTCCCTGAGGGAATGGATTTTCTGGAAACGAATGAGGGCGTTGCAGACGGCTGCCCGAAGCTGAAAAAGGTCAGTCTGCCGTCTTCGATGCTGCGTGTGCCGACGGGATTTTTGAGCGATTGCGAGCAGCTGGAAGAAATAATTATCCCCGATGCGGTGACGGAAATAGGCGATATTGCTTTTATGTATGACAGCGCTCTGAAAAGAGTTCATCTCTCGGCTTCGTTGAAGATCATCAAAGAATTGGCGTTTTGCGATTGCAAGGCTTTGGAAGAGATAGAGCTGCCAAACGGTATTGAGGTAATTGAAAAGGGCGCGTTTTCGGGCTGCGAAAATCTGAAAAAGATAAATTTTCCTAGCACGCTGAGGCGGATAGATAAAAATGCCTTTGATGACTGCCCCTTGCTCGTCAGACCTGATATCCCTGCCGCCTGCGAAGTGCACGAAAAGGCTTTTGGGTAGGTGTTTGAATGCGCGAAATTATCAGCGTACTCGAAATGAAAAGATAACGAATACTGTGGAGCGCGTAAGCGCAAATTTGAAGCGATTCTGCGGCTTTTTAATAATTTTCAAAATTACCCCTTGACGTGGGCGGCAATTTGTGTTATAATATTTAAGTCGGCTGAAATGCGTCCCCTGCCCCGTGCAGCCGCGGCGTTCGTAATTCTGCGGTCGTGGGCTGCATATAAAGCGACACAGCCGCACGCGGTCTTACAAAATTTAATATGCTGGTATGGCTCAGTTGGTAGAGCAGCGCATTCGTAATGCGCAGGTCATCGGTTCGAGTCCGATTACCAGCTCCAGCCGAATTTATTCGGTGAAAGCGCCCTTGGCTTTTGTCAGGGGCGTTTTTGCGTGTATATGTATAAAATAAAGCCTCCGAAAAATCGGAGGCTTTGTGAGGCTATATTCACTATATTTGGTAATGCGAGGGATTCGCAGCATACAACATAGTTTTACAGAACAACCACCTACAAATTCATAAATTATTTATCAGCATTTCGCAATCCAGATCAAAGTGGCTGTCAAAATTGCTGACTTTCTGATGATATAATCGTTTTTATCATGGAGAATCTCAAGTATTTCTGATTGGTATTCTTTTTCTGATTGAATGTTGCTAATAGCATAACCTCTCCTTTACAACATGCTATATAACTCAATCATTTGATACAACATACAGAGCAATTTTATACAATCTGCCCTTGTAATATCGTCATAGTCATACATACTGTGAGCTAACCAATGTCTATTGATAGATGATGGAATTTCTCCATTTTGTTTATCTTTCCAATCACTATTATCAAAAAATTTAAGTAGTGCGAAAGATAATGGGATCAGGATATCTTTCTTATGGTCAAAACAAGAATCGTGTTTAATTGATTTGAAAAATTTTATTGTATTTACTCCACGTTTGTTATCTTGAGCACTTGTATTATAGGGAAATTCACCGCTGAAATATGTTCCGCCAAAGTTTTCTTGAATAACTTTTCCATAACAGTTCCAACATTGACTTACATTTTCAGCATTTGGATTTGTTTTTAAAAACTGATTTATGCTTGTCGAATCAGCAAGACCTGCAAGTAATACAGCACTCGCAAAATATTCGTGTTTTAAGTATAACTCAAAAGCTAAGTCGAGTTTATTTCTTTCAGAATTAGAAAGATTTCTTTGGGTGAGAATCGTTAATGCTTCTATATCTCTTTCATTGAAACAATCAGATAATCCATTGTCTATTTCGTCTATAGAAACATTATTTTTTATGTCTGCAAGAACATTATTAAGTTTAATATCTCTCTTTTTCCATTCAGGCAAGCACCAACCTATTTCTCCCCAGCACGCTTTTATAAACACCAAATGTTCATTTACTGTTTCTGATATTTCATCTATTTTTTCGCTAACAGATGGCGATTCTTCCCACTCCTTTACTTTTGCTTCAATGTTGCTATCACTTTCGAGAAGATAATTAAGAAACAAACTGTTCATTGGCTTCTTCGTCATAATTAAGCCTATACCTCCCTCTTTCCCGTCACATATTAAAAAATCAGCGATTTTTTAACACTTCTATTGTTTTAATCTATATTTGCTTTCAAACGTTTGATAAGTTGCTTCGCAAACAGCAAAGCAATCTGATTACAAGTATATTTTGATGAATCCAAAACTTGAATATCTGCTATGTATGGATATTTTTCTCTCAATTGTTCAAGAGTGATATTATGGATTATTGGTAATATAATCTTTTGTCCCTCTTCATTTTGCCTATTTAAAAATTCTTTAAGCTCTTTTTCTGTCCATACTCTATCAAAGTAATTATGTGAAATAACAATAATAGCAAATTCTGATTTCGCTGTACCATCCAAAATATGTTCTTTCCACATATCTCCCCATTCATTTGAAACTTTATCATAATAAATGTTTACTCCGAGAGTCGAAAGGGATTTATATAGATTATTTACATAGGTTATTTTATCCTTATCTGCATGAGATAGAAACACATCATATTCGTGTAAGGCTTTTGCTTGTCGCTTTGTGCTCTCCACCTTTTCCACTCCGTTCATCTTATCAATGAAATCTTTATCCTTACTGATACTTGTTAGCGAAGCAACTAAACGACTAAAATTTCTATGGAACAACTGCGCCTCCATTGGCGAAAATAAAGGATGCTCTTTCAGATATTTGGAACAGAAAATTTGCACATCGTCTATCCACACATTGGCAGTCAAATTATTATCCGCAATGCTTCCACCTTTATAGGATAGTTGTGTAGATTGATTAATGGTTTTTGCACGTTCAAGTAAATCGATTAGCTCCATTTCAAATCCATTTATCGATAAAGTTTTATCCTCTTTTGCAAGTAAATCACGAAAGCCCTCAAAATCACCAATACGCCTATACGCATTTGCGTTGTCGATTGCCTCATCACGCAACACATTATGCCGACATAGAAGTTCTATCACTTTTCTATATTTTTGAAACTCATCGTCAGTAAAATTAATAATAACCGACCTACTGTTTTTATACTTTTCCTCAATTTCTAATAAATAATCGTATTCTCTTACAGATAATGAAATGATCATAAAAGCCCCCTAGTTAAGAAAATCTTGCTGTATTTTACACTCCGTATTCATTGAATATATATTCATAGTTGTATTTTCAACGATGTTATAGTATCAAGTTGCAAATAATAACTAATAACAATTACTTTGTAGATCTGATAAAATCAATTTCTTCTGATGTAAATTGCTCGTATATTTTTATCCCATTTTTGAACAAAAGAGAAAAGCCTTTTAGTCGTAAAAAGTTTTCTGCATTCAAATATGCCTGCTGTTCAGTATTAGGCTCAAAGGTATGGCTGATATTCCACATTAAGGTTTCACCAAAATACTTTTCAGTTAATTTTCCTATATGCTGCCGCATCGCTTCATATTTACCGCTAAAATAGTACGACCGCAGCATTTTGACATCTGTAATTAAATCAGAAATATCTTTGTAGTCTTTGTATTGTTCAAGAGTTGGTAAATAATCATTCATAGCCATCACTCCAAAATAAATGCTTCCAGTTATATAATAAGTCGCTATTTTCTTTTGAGCCAATTAAATTTCTTACCGATAAAAAGGGTAGTAAATCCACCCACTGCCGTACCTATGCCCACTACAGCATTTTTAATATTTTGGCTCCTTTTGCGCCTACAGTTCTGACATAATTTTTTCTTGTTAGTACTCATCAACTCGCGACCGCATTTCTTGCAGTAACGCATATTCGATACATCACTCATTGTTATCCTCTCCATTCTTATCATTTGCAGTCAAAAGAAAACGTATGTTATCCTTAATTTTTAATGGATCACTAAAGGATGCGATCCTTGAGGAAATATTCGCGAATTTATCAACAATATCTATTTTATTCTCTGGTGCGTTCTCATTAAGCAATAATAGAGTGTCTCGGTCATTAAGTTTATTATCAATAATAAACTTATTAAATTCAACTAAACATTCCCTGCACGATTCATATTCTCCCAAGACAGCATATCCTTCACATTCTATTTGAACGGAATTTGTTATTGCGATTATAGCTTGCAAAGCATCGGTAGCATTTTTTGACGGATCTTTTTTCTTCCTAACATCTCCGCTATGCTTTATTACCAAAAACAGATTCTGAGAAAAACTGCGCATCAAAACTCTCTTTGCATCGGTTGCAGAACTAATAACGCTCAACAAAGCCATCTCTCTTTTTCTTGAATCCTGTATTTTTATTGCCTGTTTTAACTTGTCCCTTGCAGCTTCAGCCATAGCCAATCTGTCATTTTGCAATTCAATATGTAATTCACGAATAGCATCGCCTACACATTCGATCTTATCGATTATTAGCGCCATTGCTGCGTGAACTGACAAATCATTAAGAGATCTGGTCAATTCAGGCGATAGTTTCATTTCTTCCAGACGAACTTGCTTAACTATTTTTTGTCCATCTCTTATAGTCGGCAGAATCTCTCCATTTTTATCGATTGAAAACCTATATAGCCCTTTAGCTATCAATTCTTTAACATAAGGATCTAGCTTTGCAACCATCACATGATCTTTTTTAGCCATAGAAGCAATGACTTCAGCTATGGCAGGCAGCGAATTCTGAATGATTTTCCATTGCCCGAAATACTCTATAAAGCTCTTGTTCTCCTCATACGATATTACACTCAGTTCGTTCCTATTAGGCTGCCAACCTTCTATGTCATATTCAAAGGTAGGAACCATTTCAAACTTATCTTGCTCACTTATAGGTCGTGTAGGATCATCACTGCAAAAGCCGCAGTTAGGACATTGTGTAGCTCTGTCAGATATCTTTGTGCCACATTCAGGACATGATATTAAGCCCATAAATCTCCTCCTTATGGCATACAATTTCTATTTATATTATACTATAATTCTGCTGATATTTCAAGCAATTTGTGTACAAATAATTACACTCAATCAATTGAATCTACTATTCATATGTTGTTGGATCAATTTGTACTTTGAATCTTTATTAGAATAAGTCCTGTATATTATTAAGTTATTAGGGATACAGAACTATATACAAGACTATTTGCATAATTCAGTTGTCCAGCTATTCAGGCTTCCTTTAATATGATCAAGCCATACCGTAGAATCTGATACCTCACTCATATCTACACACTCGTCATAAAATCGCAACAAATCATTATGAGTAAATTTTTTGTGTTTGTCTGTCATCTCTTTAATAGTTTGCAAAATTTTGATAAGCTGTGATATTGTTATCGGCAATATTCTCTGCTTTTTGCCCTCATATTCATACTTAGTAGCAAAATAGAAAGTATTGACGGTATCTTGATGCAATCTCGGAGCAATGAATAAGCAATAACTATCCTTTTCAAATTGATTCTCAAAAGTTCTTAAGTGTCGCATTACCGGCTGACCCTCGTTATACCACTGATCCCGTGATGTCAGCATCGTTACTTCACAAATCGCATTGAATTGCTCATAGAAGCACTCAATATCAGGCACACCGTTTGGCGCGGTGTAAGTCGGTTCATTATCATCGCCAACAGGTGCATTAGGCTTAATAAACTTACTATCATTTATAATATTTAGTGCAATATGAGCCCACTTCTCTAATTCTACAGAATATTTTTTTACAAGTTTAGTCTTATTGTGAGTGAGAATATTATTAAGCGCTATAATAGTCTCATCAATCTTATTCGTATTATTATGATAATCAGCCTTTATTTCAAGGTTTTGCAAGCGAGTACGATATGCTCGCCTGTTATCAATCTCCGCTTTCAGTTCTTCTCTGGTAACACATTTTGCCGAAGTAGTATGAGTCATTCCCAACTTATCTTCAATATTTGCGATCTCTATGTCTATATCAGAAAGAATCTTTGTAAGTTTATCAATTGTTTCAAATGGCAACGGATACGCACCGTATGTTCCCATATAATTGTGCCAATCGTCTATACTATAATCAGCAGCCTGACCGTCATCGGCTTTTAAAATAGAATCGATCTCTATCATGCGTCTTGGTTCAAGGTCAACGTATGTATAGGCATACTTGCCACGAATATAAATGTATTTTGTCAAACGCATATACCGAATCATATTATCAGTATATTCAGATGTGTTCTTTTCCGGGTTTTTAAAATCCGCCAAATATGTGTTTATAAATTCGCATCTATACTGCTCACGCTCTTCATCCGATGAAAAAGAATTATATTCCTTGCGGAATTTGAGTATATCCGCTGCTGTTTTATCTACATCATTAAAACTTCGCATTGACAAGACAAAAATCCCGAATTCAATCCTAGTAATACCTTTAGGTGTTATATTCTCTGCAACGCACAAATCATTAACCTTTTTAATCAGCCTCAGAGTATTAATAAAAGGTTTAGTATTCCACGTCTTATAACTGCTTTCTTCGGGATTCGGATATTGAAATTTTAACATTGCATCCAACATAAAATCGCCAAAATTGATCTCTTCATTTAATAATCTTCGACCAACATCCGTAATCTTTACCTTTTCATCAATTATATATATACTAATCCCAGCTTATATAAAGGAGACATTGATTGTCTGCCCCTCATTGCAGGTCCACCTACATAATTCTTGGCTTTGATAATTCCCTCAGCTTGTTCATAAGTCATTTTTATTGACTTATCTCTTAGCAGTTCGCATTGCTCATCATTTAAGCGGTTATAAATTTGTTTATTATCCGGATCACAAAGGTATTGACGATTTTTCACAAGCAAAACTTGAAACTTTGCTTGTGTTTCATCGTTCCACACTTTGCCTTCAATTTCTGCAGCAGTCTGAAGAAAACCAACAATACGCTCTGCTTCTCTTATCGTGGTACTCATGCTCCAAAGTTGCTCCATAAAATCACCTCATTAATAATTTGTAATAAGAACTTCTTCTGATCTTCCGATTTTATCTTTTGTATGATAATTTGAATTAGCATAGCTATAATCAAGCTGATGAACTACATATTTACTCTTATTTCTTTCAAGCCATTCAATAAGTATGGAGTTCTCTTTCCCCTTACTTCTAAGAACATTTGATAATGCACATCTTATTTTAAATTCCGTAAGATGATCTATAAAGTCTAACAGCTGTCTTTCTTTATCAGCATTCCAACCATCTTGCTCATTATAGGTAGCGCAAGTAATAAGATAAGGAGGATCCATGTAAACAAAATCTTTTTCTGTCAATAAAGAAATATCAAAGTCGGTAAAATCAAGACACGAAAAATGTGAATCCTGCGTTTTAATAACATTAATAAAACTCACAAGTTTGTTTTCCATACTGATGTTAAAATCTCGCTTCCCAACAGGAAGATTAAATTCACCACTACTGTTGAATCTGATCTGATTGTTAAAAGAATACACTATCATTACATACAGCAACGTATAGTAATAATAGTCTTCAGCCGTATTGTGATTAAAATCATCGCGCATTTTAAGGAATTTATCTTTATTATAATTACCCAGACCACTACTGCTGTCACAGCCATAATAGTCATATCCGTATTTGCTGACAAGAGAAAGCCCATACTTATCAATAATGCCATATATAGTCTCAAGCGTGACATCTATATCGTTATTTTTTAAGGTATTATAAAGATATAACAAGTACCTATTAGTATCGTTATAAATATGCTTTTGAGCTTTTACATTTATACCGACATTACATCCGCCGCAGAATAAATCAACGAATGTTTCTATATCAGCTGGAAATAGCGGGAGGATCTGAGGAAGTAATTTGTATTTTCCTCCCGTATAATTGAGTGGAGATTGAATCATAAGCACTATCACCTATTACAAACACATAAGAATAAGCGTTCGGCGTTATCCTTTATATCAGATTTTCCAGTCGAAAAAGCCTTGTAACTTTCTTCAAAAACCTGAACAGAACCCTTTTGACTTAGAATGTCTACAATTGCTTCATCAGTAATTTTTGCATTAGAACGATCATTGCCTTTATTCGCCATATTATTATAGGAAAATAAAATATATTTTGCATTGATTCTTTCAACAAGTTCCCTAAAGGCTTTTTCTGCTGTTCTTGTGCAATATCTGCTCTTCATAGCCGATCTGTCCATCTTTTTTGCAACACCAAACACGTCAGGCTTTTCCCATTTTGCTACATTCTCCAACAAATGATATGCATCACAGTATTGTCTTGAATTATAAGGCGGATCAATATAAACAAGGTCGGCATAAATATGTTCAACTAGTTCATTAGCATCTTCGTTATAACATTGATTCAGCGGATTGTTAAGAGAGTTTACGTTTGGCATTGACAGCTTGAGATGTTTATCAAAAATTGCATTCTGAATATAGGCATCGTAATGACCGCAAGTATTTGCAATTTTATCCATAGCATATATCAAAGACATTATAAGCAACGCTTTCTCTCTGTCATTTATCTTGTGCTGGTAATATAAAGTTTCAATATTTTCACGGATATAACCTATTTTAGCGCAATCGGATTTGCTGAAGTATGTATCAGAAAAGTTTTCTGTCATATAATTGTTTTCGTTCACGACCATGTTATTATATTTTGAAATGATTTTTATAACCTTTGAACGGTCAAACAACTGGCTGCCAAACCAAGCGTAATTACAGATATAATTGCTGTACATCAAGTCATTCGTAATAATCTGCTTATCAGTGAAAGCAGAAGCGACTGCGCCTGTTCCGGAAAAAATATCTGCCACAGATGAAATGCCGCTGCAATGGCTATTGACAATTTCGGTTATAAAGGGGAGCAGCTTATATTTGTTCCCTAAATAGCGTCTATTGTTAATGCCAAATGATGATATATCATCTGAAGCCATGCTTTCATCAGAAACATAGCTTACTATATCGCCATAATCGCATTCTAAAAGGGAGCAGATTTTTCCTAAAATAGAAAGAGCAACATCTTCATTTCTTTTCAGCTTAGTCATTGTATTGGGAGCAATACCGGTAACTTTCCGTAAGTCGGCTGCGCTGACATTTCGATATGATAGCATTCGCCATAGACCTTCATATGTAACAGACATAATACAATCATCCCTTTGAATATCCTTAAAACGATTATACCATAATGCAACTAAATTCGCAATATCTTGCGAATTGTTTCAGCGATTTTAATAAAAAATACATAGTTGCTTTAGCAAATATAAACAATAAATTATTCAAGAAAAATATATAAATCATGTCATGCAAAATGAATGACATCATTATTAAATAAAAATAATGTCAAACATCGGCATGACAACAGCACCTATCCACAGTAGATAAGGTTACTATTATGAACGGATACCGCAAAAGTGGTGATGTGCGATCATTGGGCAAAAAAGCGCTTTCTTTGCGCTTCAAGGCTGAAAAAACTGTTCAAAGTAAGCGGTGTATCTACAAGGTAAGTGTGTACTGACTAACAATAAATACTACAAAGCTCATACAGATGAATTTCTGTATGGGCTTTTTGTTTTTTGTCATATGGCAAAAAGGAAAATGCGAGCAGCAAGTTGTAAAAACATCTAAAACAGAGCCTGCAAAATTGTGCAGACATACGAAATTTTATGAAATTTGAAAAAATAGGGGTAACAAAACGCTCACATCTTACCCTATACAAGTAGAAAGAGAACCTCTGAGCAGTCGTTGTGAAAATGTACAAAATGAAGTGTTCGGATTCGTGCAGACATACGAAATTAGATTTAAATTTCATTTTTGTGGGTATCAAAAGCCTTGCAAATACCCCTATACGAGTAAAGGGGAAAGAAGCGAAATGCTGTCAAAAATCATAAAACTAGATATGCGAATTTGTGCAGCTCTACAAAATAAGTTACAAATTCAATTTTGAGGGTTGTTAAATGGTCGACATCTTCCCTTATACAAGTAGAGGGAGATAGAATCGACCAGCAGATGTGAAAATAACCAAATTAGCACTTGAGAAATTATGCAACCATACGAAATTTTATGAAATTTGAAAAATTAGGGGTAGCAAAACGCTCACATCTTCCCTTATACAAGTAGAAGAAAATATTTTGGACAACAGTTGTAAAAATAGCTAAAACAGTAGTCATGAAATTTGTGCAGGCATACGAAAATAAAAATTTTTTGCAAAAAAAGTTGTTCAAAACGCGATTTTTCTTCCTATACAAGTGTAAGGGCGCTGAAAGGGGGTGATGAAATGAAAAATGAATTGAAAACAAAATCTTGCGAGGAGATCATGACGACCGTTTACAAGCCCATTGAGTTTGTGGTGGACGGCTTGCTGGCGCAGGGGTTGTACATACTAGCCGGTGCGCCGAAAGTTGGCAAGTCGTGGCTGGTGCTGGATATGTGCCTGTCTATAGCAAAGGGGGAATCTGTTCTAGGCAGGACGACCACGCAAGGTTCGGCGCTATACCTGTGCTTAGAGGACAGCTACTCGCGGATACAAAACAGGCTATACGAGCTGACCGATGAACCGTCCGAAAGTTTGTACTTCTCGGTACTGGCGGAGAGTATCGGAAACGGGTTGGAAGAACAGATCGAAAACTTCAAAAACGCTCATTCAGATTTGAAGATAGTCGCGATCGACACTCTACAGAAAATCAAGACTGACGAAGAATACCGATATGGTTCAGATTATGCTGAACTGGCTGTTCTGAAAAGGCTTGCGGAGAAGCTGAACATCTGCATACTGATCGTTCACCACACGAGAAAGAATCGCGACTCTGATCCGTTCAATATGATCTCAGGTACGACGGGGATAAGCGGTTGTGTGGACGGAAGTCTGGTACTGATGAAATCGAAGCGGACAAGCAGTAGCGCAAAGCTGTTCGCAACAGGGCGTGACATTCGGGAAGCAGAGATACACCTTGAAAGGAACGAATGCAGGTGGGTCGTAACGGACGAGCAAATTGAAAAGCCTGTTGACCGTTTCCCTTTCGCGATACATGATCTGATGATGAACATTCAGACGTTCAAAGGCTCGGCGACGGAGTTGTGTGAAAAGCTAAAAGGCAGTTTTGGCGGCGAGTATTTTCCGAATCGTGTGACAAGAGAACTGTTCAGGCACGCATACGAATTGCACGGCTATGGTGTCTCGTTCGAGCACAAACGGAGCAACGGACAGCGAATTTTGAAGCTGTCATACATTGCCGACAGTGACGGCAGTGACGGTAAAAAACTTATACCTGCGCAGTTGAAAGTTACTGACCCTACCGTCACTGTTCGAGAAGCCGAACCTCTAAAAAACATTGAAAACACTGGATTTTCTGAAAACGGCAAAATTTCAGAGGGTGACGGTAACCTTCAAAACAGTGACGGTAAAACCGATTTGGGTGACGGTAAAACTTCGGAAAAATCTCGCAAAGATAAAGGTGGAAACAAGCCGCGAAAGTCAAGAGGCTCAAAATCAAAAAGCAAGAAAGGGGCGCGAAGAAAAGCGAGGCGCAAAGCTAAAAACAAGCGGTAAGAAAGGAGTGTGGTAATGCCGGTGGACTATCCGACCGTGAAACGCGCAGAAATGCGCTGTGTGCGGTTTTGTAGCCGAGGTCGGGTAGTTTAACCGCAAAAAGATGAAAACGCCGTGTCGCGCGATTGTGGGCGTTTGGGCGGCGAGAAGTGAAGTGAGTAAAATGGAATAATAGGGCTCGGCATTTTGCACAGGACTTGTAAATTCTGCGACCCAACAAGATAGACAAGTTGATTTGCAAGTTAAAGCGGCGGTGTCGCCGCGCTCACTTCGGACGGCAAAGCCGACCGTTTATCGCGAATAATCGAGGGTCTTGTGCAAGATAAAAAAGGGGTCGTAAATCCAAAATCACAGGAAATGAGGTGTCGTAAGATGTGAATAATGCGATTTTTGTGCGAATTTTGAGGCGTTGTATGGCAGCGCTATTATGGCGGACTCATAATAAGAGAGAACTTTTCATTTTGTTTTGTCCGCCACGGAGTTTTGTTTCGAGAACAATGTTCTCGATTTTGCAAGCAAAACCACAAAACTCCCCGACCTCGGTTCACGGGTACTTAGCAAGAAACAAAGGATATCGCGTTTCGCTATACCCTTTAACGGGGTACACCGACGATACCCCGAAACGGGGAGTCATAAAATTTGAAATCTAAAAAATACATAAAACAGGAGGCAGATAATTTGGCAGAGGAAATCAAAGAAAAAGAAAAGACCGCAGAGGGGCTGGAAGAGCCTCAGTGCGGCGCGCAGTGCGAGTACAGTGACATTACGCTTGACGGTGTAACTTACAGAGTGTGGTCGGCGTTTGTGGGAAAGGAAGATGCCTCGCGGCGGCTTTCAGACCTCATGCTTCGCAGCGTTAATTCGGGTGAAGAAGTCGGCGAGGTGGTAGACTGGCGCGTGAAAGAGATCGAGCGCATATACAGAGAAACCGAAGAAGTCGCAAGGCTGGCGCGAAGTGAAAACGCTGACGATGAAAGCGAGCAGCAAAACGAGGGTCAGAATATGAATATGTAAAGAACCGACTGTGTTTTTTATGCAGTCCTACAAAAACAGTCGGGTGGGCTGGATTTGTGCAAAACAGTGTGGTATACTGTGCGTGTAAGACCGGCGTGCCCGGCTGGGAAAGGAGTTAATATGAATATACAGCCAAAAAAGGCAGCGCTCTATTGCAGGCTATCTGTGGACGACGGACGTTACGGCGAAAGCGTGAGCATAGGTTCGCAGAAGATACTGCTGGAGCAATACTGCAAAGACCACGCTATTACAGATTACGATTTTTACGATGACGACGGTTTCAGCGGAACGAATTTTGACAGACCTGCATTCAAGAGAATGTACGACGACATTACAAACGGACTTATAGGCGCTGTGATAGTAAAAGATCAGTCGAGGTTCGGCAGGTCGTACATCGAGGTGGGTATGTACGTTGAGCGTTTCAAGGAAATGGGCGTAAGGTTCATAGCGGTAGACGACGGATACGACTCGATGCAGAGCGATTACGACATGATGTTCCCTATGCGCAACGTAATAAACGAATACTACGCGAGAGAGGCATCTAAGAAAACCAAAAGCGCGAAAATTGCAAAGGCAAAGGCAGGACAGTTCATAGGTTCAAAGCCGCCGTTCGGTTACAAGCTCGATCCCAACGACAGGCATCATCTTATCGTAGACGAGCCTGCGGCAGAGGTGGTGCGCAGGATATTTCAGCTTGCCGCGCAGGGTACGGGGTACAACAAGACGGCGAAGATATTCAGGGAAGAAAAGGTGCTTACGCCTATTGCGTATTTCAATCTTCACAATCCCGATTACTTCAAGTCGGACTACTGGCGGAAAGAGTTTGACTGGCACGTTACTTCGATCCGCGCGATACTTGAAAACGAGGTATATCTCGGCAAGCTGGTATACGGCAAAAAGAGAAACAAGTCGATGAAGAGCAAGCTGAAAGTCAAGAACGACCGCAAGGACTGGATAGTGGCGGACGACTGTCACGAGGCGATAATAAGTCGGGAGCTATGGGACAAGGCGCACAAGATGCTTGAATCAAAGCGGCGGACACTAAGTTCGGGAGAAGTTCAGATGTTTGCAGGGCTTGTATACTGCGCCGACTGCGGTCACGCTCTTACATACTCGCAGAAGAAGCGCAAGGACGGCACATACCACGGGGCATACTCCTGCTGGATGTACAAGACTCACGGCAAAGAATACTGCGCTTCGCACTACATCACCTACGACACGCTGTACACGCTTGTGTTCTGCGACATACAGAGGATAATATTCGGCTGCCGCGAAAACAAGGAAGGATTCATGAAGTTCCTTGACTGCAAGTCGCAAGACAGCGGCGGCAGGAAGCTGAAGCAGTTTGAAGATGAGCTGGCGCAGAAGCTATCCAGGCTCGATGACATTCAGAGGGTAACTGGCAGGCTGTACGAAGATCACGCGCTTGAAAAGATAACAGAAAGCCGCTACCGTCAGATGATCGCTTCTTACGAGAAAGAGGAAAGCGAGATACTTGCATCGATACCGAAACTGAAAGGCGAGATAGAAAAGCTGAAGTCGCAGTCGGCTGCTTCGGACAGGTTTCTGAACGTAATCAACAAGTACACTTTCATAAACGAGCTGAGCGCTGAGATACTAAACGAGCTTATTGAAAAGATAGTTGTTCACCACAAGGAAAAGTCAGGTGACTGCAGGACGTTTCAGCAGATCGAGATATACTACCGCTTTGTGGGAAAGATAGACGCAGATGCACAAAAGGCGGCGTAGATAAGCTGAAAATATAACGGCATTATGACATAAAATATATCGTCTCTTTAAGTGCAGCCCATGGTCATCGGTTCGAGTCCGATTACCAGCTCCAGAAACGCCCTTAACGCTTGTTAAGGGCATTTTTGCGTGTATAAGTACAAAATAGCTTACGATGATGTGTTTGAGGTTTTGTAAGGGCGCAGACCATTTTCAGATAATGATTGACTATTAATGCAGATTGTGATACAATAAATATAACTTATCATAATATAAAATTATCAGAACACTGTCGCGGCCGCGTTTCACAAACGCATTGACTCACAACACAACCAAAACGACCATATAAGGCAAATGCTTTACATGGTCGTTTATTTATTTAGGAAATTTCCTACTTCATTTCTTTTGCGAGTGCGGTCAGCAATTCGAGCTGTTTGGGAGAAAGTGATTTGAATGCTGTCACAGCCTCGTTGAATTTACCGGGGCTCTCGACCGTTTCTTCAAAGAAATCTTTCGGCTCAACGTCGAGAAACTCGCAGATATACAGAAACATCTTTGAATAGATACCGCAAAAGCAGAAAGGGCAAGGTCGTTTGCTTGACAAACCATATTATTCATGCTACAATTAGGCAACAGAGCTCACATTCATATAAGCGCTACTCCGTTTTAGCAAAATTTCACATAATGATTTTGTATAGATACTGGAATTTTGTGAAAAACGCAGAATCGCATTTTAAAACCCAACTAAACACGCCTCTATTGTGATAACTGTATGCAGGGCACTGCGAAAATGTCGGACATTTTTATTGAAAGGAAAAAAGTATATGAACGAAAAAGAATGGCGGCAGCTTGTAAACAATGCGCTTAATAACGACGAAGCTGCATTTGAACGGCTGTATAAGGAAACCGAACGCTCGGTGTATTTTCTATGTCTGAAGCTTCTGGGAAATGAACACGATGCCAAAGACGCTGCGCACGAGACGTATCTTGCGGCTTTCAACGGTCTTTCAACACTAGACGACGGCGCAAATTTTCCGAAGTGGATAAACGGCATCGCTGTCAATCAATGCAGGAGGTTTTTCAGAACACCGCAGAACGAATCGCTTGACGAAAAGCTTGAACACGGAGTAGATTTTTCGGACGATGAGAGTTTCATTCCCGATGATTATGTTGACAATGATGTAAAGCGCAAAGTGATCATGGACATAATCGACAACGTGCTTTCCGAGGTCCAACGGCAGACGATCATACTGTATTATTATGATGAGCTGAAAACAAACGAGATAGCAAGCATTATGAACTGCCCCGAAGGAACGGTAAAATATCGCCTGAGCGCCGCCAGAGACAAGATCAAGGAGGCGGTACTGATCTACGAAAAGGAAAACAATGAACGACTGCACGGTATCGCGCCGATACCTATTCTCACACTTATTCTCCGCGCCGAAGCAAAGCATACGGCTGTGCCCGATATCCGGGTGCATCATAAGCCCGAAGCATCTGCAAAACACAATAAAACAGGAGGAAATAACATCATGGACAAAGCATTGAAAGGTAAGATAATCGCGGCTGCCGCGGCAGTCGTAATATTAGGCGGAGGAATCACTGCGGCGGTTGTGCTGAACAAAAACGATGATCCCAAGATCAGCAAAAATGACACGAGCAGCAGTGTGGTTACGGAGAACAGCGACAGCAGTGCTGCTGATAGTTCTTCCCTTGCCGCTACCGACAACAGCGAAAGCGCACCGGAATCACAGACTGTTACCGAGGCTGTAACAGAACCCGAAAGCAAACCCGACGAAGAACCGGTAACATTATCCTGGATGAGTTTTTATGTTACTTTACCCTCTGATTATCAGATCAATTATGGAATTAATAGTTCCGCAAATATATATCGTTATAAAAATCCGAATACCGAAGATGCTATCCATGTGCAATATCAATCCAGCCATGAAGAGGGATTAAAACTTGAGGACATAAGAGATGTTATGTTTGAAGATCTTTATTTTTTGAATACTAAGAATGATAAAAATCATGGAGTTTTTGACTATTATCATGAGTTCGATCTGGATGATGTTGTATTTAACGTGGAAGATGAAGAATATATGGAACTGGATGGCTGTCCTTTCCTGAAACAGCAAGGCACAATGCGTATAACAAAATCATACGGCGGAGATTATGAACTTTCTTACGTCGGTTACTTCGCACTCGTTCCGGACTATTGGCTTGATTACGATGTACCTTTTACGGTATTTTTCAGCACCGGATCTACAAAACCCGAAGTGATCGAAGAAATGAAAGAGACAGCAAAAAACGCTGTAGAAAACGGCTATTTTGTGGATATATTCAGTTTATGACCGATCAGATCCCGACTTGCAATATGAGCAGGAGAACGGAACAACAAGCATGAAATCGGCAGGCGCTTCTCGCTTGAGAGGCGCTTGCATTTTCTTTCATAAAACGGTTTATTCCTTTATCCCTAAGACAGCTTTTTTGAAGCAGCGCGCAAGCCTTACTCAGACTTTCGCAATAACAAAAACAAAGCTCAGACAGATGAAGATCTGCATGAGCTTTTTGAATATATTTCGCTTTACTTTTCATAGCCCTCGTAGTAATACGACTGCTCGATGCCTTTGAAAATAACTTCGCGGTCGTTTACCCTATCGGTAAGGTGCGGCTCTATAAGAAAGCGCAATTCAAGGTCGTTTACAGGGCTGCGTTCCATAGCCTGAAAATACTGCATTTTGTCTATTTCAGCCCACTGCACTACCCTGCCGAGGTTCTTTTTCAGCATCATATCAAGCCATATGCGCGTACTCCTGCCGTTGCCCTCCATAAACGGGTGAGCAACGTTCATCTCAACATACTTTGCGATTATCTCCTCATATGACACACGTTTTTCACAAAGTTATTGACTTTCTTCATAGGGCGGTGTATAATATTTATATGAAAGTTGTAGGTGATCTTAATGAAGAAAAAAATTCCTTACATTTTAGCCCTGCTTGTTTTTATCGTATCTTTGATAGCAACGGCGTATTCCATTTTCCGCTTCGTAACTTATGAAAAAACGTCGTGTACCGTTGTTGATATAGAATCGTATAGAGACGGCAAAATTGTACAGTTGCAGTATACGGTAGACGGCACGGTGTATGAACGTGAATCTCGTTACGGCAGAGGAAAATCAATAAAAATGGGTGAAGAACTTTCGATCTGGTATGACCCCGACGGCCCGAGCAAAACGGTGCGTGTACGCGATTTTGCAGCGTATTATTGGCTGCTGGCTATAATGGGCGGAGGGTTGTTTTTGATACCGTCAATCGGTTTGTTGATACGTTTTACTAACCGAAACCAAAACAAGCGCGAGAATGAATAACAGCATTTTTCTTTATATATTATCTTGAAAACGGTATGATAATTTCAAATCATTTTGATCAGCCGCAAAGGCCGTATATCAGGCTTTTATGGCATATCGGGGAGGAATACAGATGATCTTTTCAAAAAAGAAAAAAGCTTCAGATACAGGCGGTCTGCACCTTGTTATCATCGCCGGGTGTGCAGGTTCGGGAAAGACGACTGTCGGAAAAGAACTTGCAAAACAACTGGGTTTTGCATACATTGACAAAGACACTGTCACAAGAGAATACACCGATTTTATTCTGAGCGAGCTCGGCTCTTTCGCAGGCGACAGAGAATCAGAACTTTACAAGAGGCGTATTCTTCCCATAGAGTATCGGGTCACATTCAAAGTGTGCAGAGAGGTGCTTGAAAACGGCAACAGCGTTGTTGTTACAATACCGTTTATAAGTCAGATAAAAGACTGGTCACGTTGGCTGACGATAAAAGAAGAGGCAAGAATAGACGACAGCGTCGATACCAAATTCATCTGGATAAAACATGATATCGACACAGAGAAAAAGAACATTATCAAGCGCAATGCCGTTCGCGACAAATACAAACTGCAACACTGGGATGAATATGCCGAATCGGTGGAAGATATAAGGCCAGCACCGGAATATAATATCTATGAATACAACAACGACTGCGATGCAAAGCTGACTGATACATTGGAGGAGGTCAAACGGTGGATAGGAAACTGATAGTTTTTTCGGGTATGCCTGCAAGCGGAAAAGACACTGTAACAGAGGCGCTTTGCTCTTTAGACAGCTTATTTGTGCCATTTAAAAAGCACAGGTCGGTGGGCGCATCGGATAAGCTGAAAGATACATATTTCAACATATCGGCCGAAGAATTTGAGGATAAAATAAAGATTGGCGAGTTTATTCAGTATCACGAGAGATACGGTAGATACTACGGCATTTCTGAAAATGTGCTATATGAATACCTGAAAAACGGGGCTGTTCCTATAATTCACATAGGCAGGATAGAAAATTTCTACACCCTGTGCAGAAATATGCCTGCGTTTGAAAAAAAGTACGGCTGCAAAACCGATGTATGCCACATTCAGCTGTGGGAAACGATGGACGTTCTGAAAGACAGGATAACTGCCAGAGACAAGACAGAAGAAGAAATAAACAAGCGGCTTGCTGCTATGAGTCAGGAATTCAGAGACAGCGCAAATATGATGTGCAAAGGTGAAAGACCGTTTACGCTTGTTATAAAAAACTCGTCTCTTTCGCAGACTGTACAAAAGATATCAGAGCTTGTAAATGGCAGTGCGCCGGCAGACGACGGATACGCTGAGTTTTGGGATTATCTCAGATCTATAAAGGGTGCAAAATATGAAGGAAGTATTTGATATAACTACCGGCACTGAGATCATCGGCGCCAAGGACGACTTAGCAGAAAACCTTTGCCGCAATAAACTGCTGCACGACAAGATCGAAAACCGTAAATTTTCCGGCGATGTGGAAATAGACCACTGTGAAACGGACAGCAAAAAGCTGAGATTTGAAAATTGCATCTTCGACAATATAATAATAAAGAACGGATCTTCCGGGCAGATAGAGGAGCTTAAGTTCATAGGGTGCAAAATAAATTCCGTTGAGTTTTTCAGATGCAGTATAAACGCGGTGTTTGAAACATCGCAAATCATCTCTGCTAAATTTGACGACTGCAAAATGCCAAAGATCAAGATCGAAAGCTGCGATGTGCAGAGCATTTCTTTTGGATCGAAAGGCAGTGCTGAAGAACTGTTTATATCACGCAAGTGCAATATAGAAAAGATAGAGTGCAAAGATGTAAGGATAGGCAATCTGCGGCTGCACAGCAGTCATATTGAGTACATTTATACGGACAGTTCGATAGACTTGCTGGAGCTGAAAGAAGGCGCTGAACTGGATCGCTTTTTCATCGAAAACAAAGATGAATTAAAAAATTTTTTAAACACGCTGAAAGACAAGCGGAAAAAGCTGAGAGGCGGCACGGTATCGCAGAAGAATGTTGAACTAAGGCATCAGAATGTGATAATGCTTGCGCTTTACAACCAGTATGCAGACGAAAACAGATTCAAAGAAATGGATGTATGCCTTGTAATACTGCGCAGCATAAATTGCAGGCTGAACAGGCTTTTGTCAAAAAATCCGCTCAGGAAGCTGGGATATATGACGGAGAACTTTGTACTGGGAAAAATGTTCGGCTGGGGCGTGCAGGTGATAAACTCTCTGATAACTTCTGCCGCCGTTATAGCTTTGTTTGCACTGATACATTTTGTAAAGCTGAGAGAGCAGACAAGCAGTGTGTGGAAGTGTATGTTTTTAAGTGCAGAGGCTTCGGTCAATCGATTTTTTAACGTAAACGAGATAGACCCTATGCCGATATTAGGTCACTTTGATACTGTCGAACAGATCATCGGAGTTATTATTCTTACTATATTTACCGGAGTTATTGCAAGAAAGATCATCAGATAGGAGTTTGAAGATGAAAGTTGCTGTTAAACTGAGAAAAACCGATAACACATGGGAAAAATATATTGAAAAGCTGAAAGCATATGCTGATGTAACGGTCATATATGACGGTGTGCCGATGCCTTCGTGCGAAGATGCCGCTGTCTTGATAACAACAAAAATAAGCAAAGATGAGCTTCAATTCTTTCCGAAACTGAAAAAAATTTTTCTTTTTAAAACGGGCATGGACGGGCTTCCTCTTGAAGAACTTCGCAAAAGGGATATATCTGTAGTTTGCTCTCATGCAAATGCAGATGCAATTGCTCAGCACGCGCTGGCTTTGGCGCTTGCTCTGATACACAGAATACCAGAATTTCACAGCGACCTTTGCAAAGGCTTCTGGTACAGCGACGGAGAAAATTACTGCCGGAGAAGTATAAGCTCATTTTGCATCGGCATATTCGGGTTTGGCAGCATTGGCAAAAGTCTTTACAGCAAGCTTCTGCCGATGAACAAAAATATACTTGTGCTAAATAAAAGCGGCAACTACCCCGAAAATGTAACGGCTGCCGATTCTTTTGATGAACTTACAGAAAAATGCGACCTTTTGTTTATATGTGTACCCAAGACAGATGAAACGATAAATGCGTTTGACAAAGATGTGCTTAGAAGGATGAAAAACGCGTTTATTGTAAACATTTCACGGGCCGAGATATGCAATGAAAAAGCGCTGTTTGAGGCGCTGTCAGACGGATATATAGCAGGTTATGCGAGCGATGTGTGGTACAACGAAGCCGACAAGACGAATAAGCTAAAAGCTGTAATGCCTTCAAAGTATCCGTTTGAGAAGCTTAAAAATGTTGTAATGTCTCCGCACTGCGCAACGCATGACAAAGATTCTCACGAGAGATACATAAGCGATGCCGTATCCTCCTGCATTATGTATTTAAGAAACGAGGTAGCAGATTGATAGCTTTTGACATTGACGGCTGCATAAACAAAAGCAAGGAAGATGCCGTTTGCTATGGGCTGAAGTTTTTCGCCGGATATCAGGTCGCTTTCAACAAAGACGGGTATTATCTCAAAGATGTGTTTCAAGGCGCACCGCCGCAGGCTTATGAAATATTCTGGCAGAAATTCGGCTATGATATATACACAGCGCCGCCGCTTGACGGTGTAAAAGAAACGGTGTATATGCTAAAAGAAAGCAATATTTTGGCGTGCTATATCACTTCAAGAGATACCTGCAAAACTTTCGGCGGCATAACTTTTGAACAAATAACAAGCGATTGGCTGAAAAAATACGATATACAGCTGCCGGTGTATTATTGCAAAGACAAACTGCAAGCAGCCAAAGCCCTTGGTGTCAGACTTATGGTGGAAGATAAACCCGAGAATATTCTCGCGCTGCGCGATTTTACAGATGTTATTATTTTCAGGCATGGCTACAACAGGTATATTGACGGCGTGTCAGCAAGCAGCTGGAGCGAGATAGCGGATATACTGAATAAGCGATACAACTTCAGCACGCAGATCACATACCTAACCAAACAATAAAACGGCTCTCCTACTTACGAGCATATCCTCGGTGGAGAGCCGTCTTTTTTCGGTGGTCTATGATCATTTACACATAAACGCCTTGATCTTTTCGCCGTCGGCGTAGCCTTTGTCATACAGCCGTTTCATGTTTTTGGGGTCGCGTGAGAGCGTGTTTACGCCGCAGGTATCGTCTGGCGCGATGATCAGCACTTTACCTTGCTTTGCATATTCCTGCGCCAGCGCAACGCACTTATTATATCGGTTCGCTCTTTGGTGCAGACCATGCGCAGCGTTGGGGTACTTTTTGCGTATAAGGGCAGCAATTTTGTCGTCCTTCTCTGATGTTCTGATGAAATCTTCAGGCTTTGTCAGCAGCAATATCACACGGTCGCACCCCAAAGCGAACGCCTTTTTCAGCGGAACGGGATCGCTCAGCGCGCCGTCATAATATGGTGTACCCTGAATGAAATACGGCTTGCATACAAACGGGATGGACGAGGACGCCTTAAACACATCGTAGCTGTCCTGACGGATATCACGCTTATCAAAATACTTTGCCTTGCCTGTTTTTGCATTAGTTGCTACTACTATAAGATCCATAGAATTGCTTCGCAGCGCTTCATAATCGAGAGGATTTTCACCGTCGTGATCGCTGAGCGTGCTGTAGACATAATCCATATCTATAAACGAGCGTTTCAGTATGAAATTTCTCAGACTTGCGTACTGCTTTCTGAGACCGTATTTCGTATAAAAAGTAAAGTTGCGACCCCTCTGCCCTGCTATATATGAGGCAAGATTTGCGCTGCCTGCCGACACGCCGATACCGAGATCAAAACGAATATTCTGATCTAAACAATAGTCGAGCGCTCCGCAGGCATATACACCGCGAAAGCCGCCGCCAACATCTATAACACCGATCTTCATAGCGCACCACCTGTGGGGCTGAATACAATTTCTGTAACGTTCATAAATATCCTCCTTGATCATCAGCGAAATAAAATGTACAGTAAATTTAACGGTTTTCTATATAACAAAAAATGCGCAATGGCTTCTGCACGTCTGTATAAAACATACAAATTCTGCATATACAAAATTACTGTACAATTAAACGTACTAAAAATAATTTGTCTTCATGTTTGATGTGGAAAATAATATTCCGCTATCTTATCGAGCTGTGATGCTATTTCCTCAAAATCTTTGCTAAGATCCAGCGTTTTTGCTCCGATGCTGTTTCCACATATCTCAAACGGTTCGCCATCAGGAAACAACTCATCTTCGGTTTTGGCATAGAGCAAAAGCCCTGAAACATTTCCCGTGTTATTTGTATCCATATTTTTCACATAGGTAAATATCTGATACAAATTTGCCGACCGCAGTTTTTCATTAGTATCCGAATAATTTTTTACCAGCATCTTTCTATAATATTTTGCATCGATGATAAGCTTTTTATCGCCTTTCTGCAATGTGATATCGGTATTCATCTGCGGAAGATAAGCTGCTGTTTTCTTATCAGGCTCCGCAGTAAAATTCCACTTTACCTGCGCCGCTTTCGCATCTAATTCACGATGTTCCTGCTTATAATATTCCAGAATAAACTTCTCATAAAGCTTTGCCATGTTCTCGTCGGTAAACGAAAGCAATTTGTAGCTTCCGTCCTCGGTGGTTTGCAGCAAACCTATAAGCACAAGGCGGCAGATGTTCAGAAGCAGCTCGTAACTGCGGTTGCCGCGCCGGTACATTATCCTGTCCCAAGCAATATTGCGCGGCTGTATGAGCGAAACATCGCAAAAATTCACGTCCAGCCGCCTCAGCGCCTGCTTTCGCTTCTCGGATACGCCATCAGCACGGGAAAGCAGCTGAATTGTAATTTTCAGTATCTGATTATACAGATCATCTTGCGAAAATTCGTCAAACCGGCAGAAGAGCTTTTGTTTTCTCTGCACGCGCAGGCGCATTGTTTCGCTGATATCCGGCTTGCCGCGCATTAAAGGCAGTTCCTCCTGCATCGGCACATACTCGCGGTAAAGCCCCTGTTTAATCTGCTGTGAAACGCCCTTTTCCAGCATCGCGGCAAACAGGTCGTATATGTTGTCAAACTCCTCCCCTGCTACCCTTTTGTAGTCCTCTTTCCTCAGTCTCTTAATGTCAAAGGCATAGGAAAGCATATAGTAGATGTTCTTAATAGAAATACCCTTGTCAACTGTCATTGCTGTCACCTGATGCCTCGTGCAATGCATCTGTCCATTTATTTACGCTATCATGATCATCGAACCAGTATTCCTCGATAAGCGGGATTATCTCAAACTCTACAACTCCGCGCACCCACTCGTCATTTATAACTGAGGTATCTTCGGGCGCAAAGTAGCTGTGACCTATCTCAAAGCCGCTGCCGAGGGCGCTGTCTGAACGAATAGCAGCGTTGAGATCTTTTATCTTCGCGATCACTTTGTGATACAGCTCGCAGCCGATATTTTTTGTGTATTCGCCAAAGCCGTTGCGCTGCGCATCTTCAAAAGCGGGCCTCATGGTGTAGAAACAGAAACGTCGGCGCAGTGCATAATCTATCATCGCAAGGCTGCGGTCGGCGGTGTTCATCATGCCGATCATATGCAGGTTTTCGGGGATATAGAAAGGCTTGCCGCCGTAAACCAGGTTTATCTTGTTCTCTTCGCCGCGCTTGTCGTTTTCGATAAGCATCAGCAGTTCGCCGAAAATTTTGCTCAGGTTGCCGCGGTTTATCTCGTCAATGATGAAGAAATACGGCTTGTCGGGGTTCTCCCTGCACCTCTCGCAGAAGTCGTAAAACACGCCTGTTTGCAGGTCAAATCCGCCGCTGTCATTCGGGCGGTAACCCATGATGAAGTCTTCGTATGAATAATTTTGGTGAAACTGCACCATGCAGATGCGGTTTTTGTTTTTCTCACCGATGATAGAATACGCAAGCCGCTTAGCCGAGAACGTTTTGCCCACGCCCGGCGCACCCTGCAAAATTACGTTTTTCTTACGCAGAACAAGAGCCCGAAGCCTGTCATATTCGCCCTCGGTCATGAATACTTCTTTAAGAAAATCGGATTTGGTGTAGGGCGGATATTCTATTTTCATTTCATCTTCATCATACACTACAGCATTTTCAAAGAGCGCATTCAACTTGTCAACATATTCTGTATATGGTGTAATATCAGTCAGAGTTTTCATCGCAGCCGGACCGGGGTGCTCCCATTCACCGATATGTGTCCATTTTACCTTACGAACGTTTTTGTAATGCTGCCTGCTATCATCAAAAATATATTCCGATCCTACTACTCCGCGCCCAACGATAAGGTGTAATCCCTTTTTGGCAAATACAATATCGCCGGGTTTCATATCATTGACAAACTGCCATGTTGCATGGGCTGCATTTTTATAAGAACTATCAGAATTGATTGTTTCTTTCATCCGCTGCTTCATTTCACCCTTGCTGCCATATTGTCGAAGATCGCCTATTGCGTCCCAACCTATGGCGATAATGCCTTTTTCAATACATTCTTCCCAAATGCAAGCGCCATTTCCCGGTGCACAAAGCCAGTAACGTTTGTCCTTGGATATAGAACTTTCATCATAATATTTCGCAAGAAAATATCCGAAATCAATTACAGCAGTAACAAACTCAGGGTCTTTATAGCAAGTATCCGTCAGCGCAGAGCTGAAAATTTTTCTTATATCTTGATCGGCAAGCAGTATCTCCCTTATCTCGTCATACATCTTATATCCGCCGATAACATTTGCCGCATCGCCGTTGCCTTTCGGGCGGTAGGTATCATCTAACTTTTCGGCGCACTTTCGGTAGATGTCATACATATAGATGTAATACTTGTCAGGGTACTTCAGCCACAAATATGTACTCACGGCATTAGTGTTCTGAAAATGATTGCTCCTTGTTCCGTCATTGTATTTTTCTTTGAGTTCATCAGCGGTCTGCATAAAAGCCTTTATACGCTCAGCAAGGTCGCGGCTTTCGTCAAAAAGGTCTGCAAACATCTCACGGGTCGTCTTGTCATCTGCTTTTGCAAAATTAAGTATCATAGTTCTTGGGTAACGAGCAAACGACTCGAGCAGATTTGAAGCTTTTGCAGTAGCTTTCTTGAACATCTCGCCAAAATTCTCAGCATCGATATCCCAGTTATCCTGAAAGTGTTTCACAGCCTCCCACTTATATTTCTCGTCCTTCCAGTGTTCGGAAAAATGCTTCTTATATCCCTCAATGATCGGTATAATTTTCTCGTGATCTATCATAATGTACCTCCATATGTGTGGTCCGTTTTATATATTATAGCATATTCCGAAGCAGATTGCAAGTGTTTGGTGTACAAATAATTACGCTTAATATTTTTTCAAAGAACGCTCTCCCCTAGTCAATCAAGTCATTCTGAAACCTTGATAAATGCTCGAACGGCAATATCTGTCTGCCGCGAAAAAGTCCGCAGCCGTCGTTGATAAGCTGATTACCATACGCCTTGAACATATTCACGTTCACCGCCGAGAGGTCGAGCGCCTGCAATTTTGTAAAACGCTCATACGCCTCGTCAAAATATCTGCACTCGTGGTCGGGAATTATATCGCGCCTCGAGCGTATCTCCTCCTGCTGCCGCTCATAGCCGAAATGGTTCGCCGCGCCTATCTCCGCTAAGTCGTCCATTTCCTTTGTCCGCAGCTGCAATTCAGTGTAGCATCTTGCAAGATTGTCATAAAAAGTTATGTGCAGCGAGCGGTAGCCCGACGGCCTCGGACACGCCACATAATCTCTGTAATACGCCTTGTTTCCGTCTTCCAGCCGCACATCAGCCTTGGTCGGGTCATCGCCCGAAAGCTGCGCCGTAAAGCCTCGTTCCTCCAGAAACTGCGGCAGAATATTCGCAAGCTCATACAAAAATTTCAGCTCCTGCTCCTCCTGCGGAATAGCGCTTTGCATATGGCACTGCGGCAGCGAGATAACTATCCTGTATGCGATAAGGTCGCGAAAACACGACAGGCTGCTCTTTATCTCTGCTTCAGTCGGGTACTTGCCGTGCTGCTGAAAATAATCATAAATGTACTCAAGAATATAGCCGTTAAATTTTTCCTCCGCGCGCACGAGCGACTTTATCCTGCCTTTGAATGTGAACGCCAAAAACGGATATTTCTGCGTCATGTATTTGTAAAATTCCTTTATCCTCTGCGACTGCGATGTGAGGAAGTCGTTGTGCTCCAGAAGCTCTGTCATCTGTATCAAAAAATTGCAGTGAGCAAGGTCAACAGGGTTGTTGTTCTCTATCGCCGACTTTTTAAGATCTGCCGAATATTCGTGCAATATTTTAAGTACCGTGTCGCCCGAATATAAATAATCATTCAGCGTTATCATAATATTCGCCTCCATAATTTTTGCATACAAAAGCGCCGCCCCCAACTGTGGGAGAAGCGCCGTTGCTTTATATTATAGTACCACTTATTTCAGCGTTTGTCAATACGTTATGAAAAATTTTCTGCTGTACAAATATTTACGCTTTTATCAGAGAGTTTTCTGTATGCAGATGCAATCACAATAAACGATATTACCGCAGTAAGTATGTCAGAAACAGGCATCGAATAAAGCACTCCGTCAAGACCGAAAAACTGCGGCAAAAGCAGCGCGAAACCAACGCCGAAAACTATTTCCCTGACCATTGAAAGCATTGTAGAAGCCGCCGCTTTGCCCATAGCCTGCAAAAATATGAACGCGGCTTTGTTCACGCAGGCGAACACCAGCATACACAAATACACGCGAAAAGCTTTTACGGCAAAGTCTGTGTAATATGAGCTTTCGTTTGCCGCACCGAAAATTTTTATAAGCTGGCGAGGGAAAACTTCGGCAATAAGCAGCGACACCGCACCCACGGCTGCTTCGGCGCACAACAGCATTGAAAACAGCCTTTTTACGCGCTCTTTCATACCTGCGCCCATGTTGAAGCCGACGATAGGTATGCACCCTGCCGCCATACCGACGACGATAGAGATGACTATCTGGAAAAATTTCATTACAATCCCTACCACCGCCATGGGTATCTGCGCGTATTGCTGCTGTCCGAAAATTTGGTCTGCTGCACCGTATTTCCGTACCATGTTATTTATAGCCGCCATCGCCGCCACAAGCGAGATCTGCGACAGAAAACTGCATATGCCAAGTGAAAGTGTACGTTTAATTATACTGATTTTAAGTAAAAAGCTTACTCTTTCAAGCCGCACGGTTTTCATATGTGTGATGTACCAAACCGCAAGCAAGGCTGTAACTATCTGACCTAAAACGGTAGCTATTGCAGCGCCTTTCATGCCCATTTTAAGGACAAAAATAAACACGGGGTCTAAAATTATGTTTATTACCGCACCCGAAAATGTAGACACCATTGCAAAGCGTGGGCTGCCGTCAGCGCGTATAATTGGGTTCATCGCCTGCCCAAAAACGTAAAACGGTATCCCCAAAGTTATCCAAAAGAAATACTCTTTTGAGTAGTCAAATGTCTGCTGATTTACAGTGCCGCCGAACAGTGAGATTATCTGCCTGTTAAACACAAGGTACACAAATGTGAGTAAAAATCCGGACAGTACTGAAAGCACCACAGCATTGCCAACGCTTATGCTCGCGCGCTCCGGTTTGGCTTTCCCAAGGCTCAGGCTCACAAACGCACAGCAGCCGTCGCCTATCATCACCGCCACCGCGAGCGCGATGACCGTAAGCGGGAAAACCACCGTATTTGCTGCGTTTCCGTAAGAACCGAGGTACGAAGCGTTGGCTATGAATATCTGGTCGACGATGTTGTAAAGCGCACCCACAAGCAGAGAAATCATGCATGGCACAGCGTATTTTCTCATCAGTGTGCCGAGTTTTTCCTCAGCGAGATAGAAATTGTTTTGTTTTAATTGTCCCATAAAATGACCTCCAAAAAATAAAAGGCGCAAATCCAAAAAAGCTGGACTTACGCCTTGTGGCTACACACTGTTATTATGGTAACACATTTTTGCCGAAATTTCAAAGGGCATTTTGCACAAAATTTTCATGTGTTCCCGTTGCTGATATTGACGGCAGATAGCCGAATGAGGGAGCGACCCGATTTCAGAAAAAATATGTGCAAACCGATGAATTTCAATCCACGCTCCCCTATGAGGGAGCGATGTATAGAGATAATACGCACGAGGAAATGTACCAAATTTCAATCCACGCTCCAAATGAGGGAGCGACTTCGCCTTTGCACACCTTAATGCCGTGTACCGCATTTCAATCCACGCTCCCGATGAGGGAGCGACAGCGTGCTGCGTTCCGCGCTAAATTTAAATTTAGTATTTCAATCCACGCTCCCTATGAGGGAGCGACAAATTCGAGATGTTGCCATAGTATCAAGATAAGATTTCAATCCACGCTCCCGATGAGGGAGCGACGACGCCGCGAATTTACACTAAATTTAAAATTTAGCATTTCAATCCACGCTCCCAATGAAGGAGCGACTTTTGCTCGGAAAGTTCCGATTGTTCCGTTTTCGATTTCAATCTACGCTCCCTATGAGGGAGCGACCAGACACCACGGTAAAAGAGCTGCAAGAGCAGATATTTCAATCCACGCTCCCGATGAGGGAGCGACAAAAAGCTTGTAAAAGATGTAGATGCATACGCCATTTCAATCCACGCTCCCGATGAGGGAGCGACTGTTTGGGCTGTAACAGAATACCCTCCCACCACCATTTCAATCCACCCTCCCGATGAGGGAGCGACTTTTTGCGCTGTGCGCATGAAGAAAACGGTGACAATATTTCAATCCACGCTCCCGATGAGGGAGCGACCTTTTGCGCTGTGCGCATGAAGAAAACGGTGACAATATTTCAATCCACGCTCCCGATGAGGGAGCGACAAGTGATTACTTGAAAGATATTTTTGGTGAATCCATTTCAATCCACGCTCCCTATGAGGGAGCGACCAAGGTAAGCTGCTTTTGCGCCTCAGAAAGCTCCATATTTCAATCCACGCTCCCTATGAGGGAGCGACCATGTTTTCCCCCTTTTTTCTTCAAGATCGAAGGCATTTCAATCCACGCTCCCTATGAGGGAGCGACACCTCTCCGGCGCCGTCCGTGCCGTCGCTTTCCTCATTTCAATCCACGCTCCCTATGAGGGAGCGACCGGCGTGCTCGGCGAGGTTCAGGCAAGCGTTGATGAATTTCAATCCACGCTCCCTATGAGGGAGCGACTCACTTCTTCGACGCCGTCGCCTCCGACTTCGTTATTTCAATCCACGCTCCCGATGAGGGAGCGACAAAATATATGAGGTACGTTGACATGATAAACACCACGCTCCCGATGAGGGAGCGACGCAGATAGAACGGCTGAAACGTGACTCAGAGCAGATATTTCAATCCACGCTCCCGATGAGGGAGCGACCAACACGCAGCCTACGACGGCAACAAGTACGGTTACAATTTCAATCCACGCTCCCAATGAGGGAGCGACCCTGCTTACCGCGAACAGAGATGACGACAATGACATTTCAATCCACGCTCCCAATGAGGGAGCGACATCCACCATTTCACGGTGGTATGGCAACACTGATATTTCAATCCACGCTCCCAATGAGGGAGCGACTTAGCGAGATAGAAACTTACGGCGGTAAACTGGTTATTTCAATCCACGCTCCCAATGAGGGAGCGACTCAGCAGCGACTTATCAATTTTGGCGTGCTCCAAAATTTCAATCCACGCTCCCGATGAGGGAGCGGCGCCGCGAGGTGCAGGGTTTAAGACGACTGCAAAGATATTTCAATCCACGCTCCCGATGAGGGAGCGGCATTGTTTTCATGTGCGCTTCGTCAAGCAGCTGTATATTTCAATCCACGCTCCCGATGAGGGAGCGGCGTCACCAAAAAGCCGCATTCCCAGCTAGGTGAAAAAATTTCAATCCACGCTCCCTATGAGGGAGCGACGGGGATAACCGATGAGTAAACTTACAGGCAGAACAAATTTCAATCCACGCTCCCTATGAGGGAGCGACAAAAGAGCGGTCGCTACCTTACGGCTGATGACAAATTTCAATCCACGCTCCCTATGAGGGAGCGACTTGCCATATTTCACACCCTCTTTATAAAAATAGTATTTCAATCCACGCTCCCTATGAGGGAGCGACATATAATGTGTTGTCAAAGCGTTCGCAAGGATTTATTTCAATCCACGCTCCCTATGAGGGAGCGACTTATAAACGGCACGCCGTACTTGCTAACATGCACATATTTCAATCCACGCTCCCTATGAGGGAGCGACGCCATAGACGGCAATCAGAGCATAGCTCCGACGATATTTCAATCCACGCTCCCTATGAGGGAGCGACGCTTTTGCTTTGCTTTTTGTATTTGAAATATCAATATTTCAATCCACGCTCCCTATGAGGGAGCGACACAAGTGGTACGGCTCTTGTGTGTACTGCCACAAAATTTCAATCCACGCTCCCTATGAGGGAGCGACTGAAATGACGACCGAGAGCAAGAGCGGCAGAAAAAATTTCAATCCACGCTCCCTATGAGGGAGCGACACACAAAACCGTCACCGCGCAAAAACTTTGTATCTATTTCAATCCACGCTCCCTATGAGGGAGCGACCTCCATGCTCAGTTCATCGTTGTCCCTGCCTATCTTATTTCAATCCACGCTCCCTATGAGGGAGCGACATATAAAATAGGAGTGGTCTAAAATGACAAAAGCAATTTCAATCCACGCTCCCTATGAGGGAGCGACGTATTTGACAAATGCAACGAAAAATACTACTGATATTTCAATCCACGCTCCCTATGAGGGAGCGACTTTGTGCCTGTAGTAAAAGATAAAAAGACTGGTATTTCAATCCACGCTCCCTATGAGGGAGCGACATGCCATTAGCTGGTGGACAAAATATTATGTGTATTTCAATCCACGCTCCCTATGAGGGAGCGACCGGCGATTTTGGCGACCTTGCGTTAGGTAATTATCTATTTCAATCCACGCTCCCTATGAGGGAGCGACGTGTAAACCTTACATAAACAACAAAAAGGAGAAATATTTCAATCCACGCTCCCTATGAGGGAGCGACGGTGTAGGCAGATTGCAAACGCTCGTTTGTAAACAATTTCAATCCACGCTCCCTATGAGGGAGCGACCGCCACAATAATATTATAAGTGAGGTAAAAATCATATTTCAATCCACGCTCCCTATGAGGGAGCGACTTGACGATTTAGTAAGCGACATGCTTAATAGCTATATTTCAATCCACGCTCCCTATGAGGGAGCGACCGCGAGTAAATCACCTGACGCGGCTACCATAAACATTTCAATCCACGCTCCCTATGAGGGAGCGACAATCCTTGCCCCATTCAAGAGCCTCGCCGATGTCATTTCAATCCACGCTCCCTATGAGGGAGCGACGGGTAGCAATAACAGTGCCTGCTTCAATTTCGCTTATTTCAATCCACGCTCCCTATGAGGGAGCGACCAAGCATTGCCTGCCCCTCTTTCTTTATATTTTATATTTCAATCCACGCTCCCTATGAGGGAGCGACAACAACATTCTTTCAACGTCTGAAAACATATGTATTTCAATCCACGCTCCCTATGAGGGAGCGACGACGACGATGACGACAAGAGGTTTTTAGACCGAGTATTTCAATCCACGCTCCCGATGAGGGAGCGACTACATAGTCTTGCAAATTCGCGGCAACGGAGTTAGTATTTCAATCCACGCTCCCGATGAGGGAGCGACACGCCGAGAACACCGAGCAGCAAGAGCCGATAGATATTTCAATCCACGCTCCCGATGAGGGAGCGACTCAAAGACACGGCAAAGCTGAAAAAGAGCATTACCATTTCAATCCACGCTCCCGATGAGGGAGCGACGGATACACGCATTACATAAGGCGGCAGGGCGAAATTTCAATCCACGCTCCCGATGAGGGAGCGACAAATCGCTGCGGCGTATATCAACAATGAGATACCATTTCAATCCACGCTCCCGATGAGGGAGCGACACATCAGCACTAGCCTCCTTTAGTTTGCTTACGTCATTTCAATCCACGCTCCCGATGAGGGAGCGACACGGGATAGAAACAATTGTGTCCATTGTTACGCTATTTCAATCCACGCTCCCGATGAGGGAGCGACACATTGTCTTACCATTAGCAGAATTATCCGCCCTTATTTCAATCCACGCTCCCGATGAGGGAGCGACGCGATGCCAGAACGCGCGAAGAACACGCTATGGCATTTCAATCCACGCTCCCGATGAGGGAGCGACTATCAACCTCAGGGGGTTGAACAATCCAAATCAATATTTCAATCCACGCTCCCGATGAGGGAGCGACTTCAGACCCAGCTTGCTGGCTGCTGCTGCGACCTGAGAGATTTCAATCCACGCTCCCGATGAGGGAGCGACCAGAGTTTTTTGGCGGCGTATGGGACGATATAAAATTTCAATCCACGCTCCCGATGAGGGAGCGACAATTTTGAATGAGATAAAAGGTCAGGCAAAGTTTATTTCAATCCACGCTCCCGATGAGGGAGCGACTCCTGCACATAGCTTTCTGATACATAGTCATACTATTTCAATCCACGCTCCCGATGAGGGAGCGACACTCGTCACGGGTGACATACTCCACCCCCGAATTTTATTTCAATCCACGCTCCCGATGAGGGAGCGACGCCTCGTAAGCGTGTCAATTGCTGCTTGTGTTCCTGCATTTCAATCCACGCTCCCGATGAGGGAGCGACCAAAATGTCGCCTCGTTGCACATAGTCACATACAATTTCAATCCACGCTCCCGATGAGGGAGCGACCACGCTAGGTATCCTTATATGCTGCTTGACGTATATTTCAATCCACGCTCCCGATGAGGGAGCGACGCATTAAATACAGTATGACTTCGGGCGGCTTTAGGATTTCAATCCACGCTCCCGATGAGGGAGCGACACAACTCTTACTTTTGACAACGAAAAAGACAGCAAAATTTCAATCCACGCTCCCGATGAGGGAGCGACATGAATTTTTTAGACGACTGGCAGCAAGAGCCGAAATTTCAATCCACGCTCCCGATGAGGGAGCGACTCATAACGGTAGTATGCCCTTTGATAGGATTGCCATTTCAATCCACGCTCCCGATGAGGGAGCGACATCCTTAAGCCTAGCTGGCTCTGACCCTTGTACGATTTCAATCCACGCTCCCGATGAGGGAGCGACTTGCGTAGAATTTCATTCGCAGTTGCGAATGATATTTCAATCCACGCTCCCGATGAGGGAGCGACCCCTTTTCCGTGCTAAGTCAAGAGATATGGCAGAATTTCAATCCACGCTCCCGATGAGGGAGCGACACAATACACGTATGAATACGACACTTAAAGGAGTATTTCAATCCACGCTCCCGATGAGGGAGCGACGGCGTACTCTTCGGCTTCCTTGCGGTTTTCAGACTTATTTCAATCCACGCTCCCGATGAGGGAGCGACGCGAGCGGCGCACAAGATCCGGCGTCAATGTTTGAGATTTCAATCCACGCTCCCGATGAGGGAGCGACAATTGACTGGGCTAAGCTTGGAGACGACCTGTGATTTCAATCCACGCTCCCGATGAGGGAGCGACCGACTTTATGGAATCTGTAAATTCCGGCTTGGTATTTCAATCCACGCTCCCGATGAGGGAGCGACACGGTGTAGGTCTTACGGGTGCTTCAACAGATTGGATTTCAATCCACGCTCCCGATGAGGGAGCGACGGGTCAAGGGGTCTCCCCTTGCAAGCTCTTTTCGGAATTTCAATCCACGCTCCCGATGAGGGAGCGACAGCTTAGAGTGGATAGACTAACAGGGGAAATACTTATTTCAATCCACGCTCCCGATGAGGGAGCGACCACGTCTGGCGAGAATATGCAGGTGGAGTGTTTGTATTTCAATCCACGCTCCCGATGAGGGAGCGACACGGTATGTCCGCCCTTTTCAAACTCTTTAGCTATTTCAATCCACGCTCCCGATGAGGGAGCGACTCGTTACAGAAAGCGAGGCTGAGCACAATGGCTATTTCAATCCACGCTCCCGATGAGGGAGCGACGTCTGCACGGCTTGAGGTGGACTGGTAAAGGGTATTTCAATCCACGCTCCCGATGAGGGAGCGACAGTTTGTAGAGCGTAGAGTACCTGCTGACTGGCAATTTCAATCCACGCTCCCGATGAGGGAGCGACAGCGGATACCCACATGATCATGATCTGCCCGAAATATTTCAATCCACGCTCCCGATGAGGGAGCGACAATATCACCGGGCGTTCTGTACTGGGCGCAATTTGCATTTCAATCCACGCTCCCGATGAGGGAGCGACGCGTGATACTTCAAAAGTGGAAATAGAAACCTTTTATTTCAATCCACGCTCCCGATGAGGGAGCGACCCTGTAGTCTACCTCTGTAACTTCGTACTTTCTGATCATTTCAATCCACGCTCCCGATGAGGGAGCGACTGGACGGTGCTATAAGCATTGGCAACATCACAAAAATTTCAATCCACGCTCCCGATGAGGGAGCGACGCAGGAGCTTGCACGGGTCGCCGGGAATATGTATCATTTCAATCCACGCTCCCGATGAGGGAGCGACTAAATCGCGCACAGAATTTTTCCACGCTGCGTATATTTCAATCCACGCTCCCGATGAGGGAGCGACCAACTTCTGGCTACGTGCTGTTACGTCTGCTACATTTCAATCCACGCTCCCGATGAGGGAGCGACTGACAACCGACAAGTCCTTGATTGAAGTCAGCTCATTTCAATCCACGCTCCCGATGAGGGAGCGACCGGAGACCAAACAGAGAACCGGCAAAGGATTACGCATTTCAATCCACGCTCCCGATGAGGGAGCGACCAAGACCGCACGAGCTGCCGAAGTAAAACATAAATTTCAATCCACGCTCCCGATGAGGGAGCGACTAATCACTTGTGGTAAGATACTTACTATCTTTAAATTTCAATCCACGCTCCCGATGAGGGAGCGACCGGACGCTTGAACGAGTAATGACAGAGTTTGACGGATTTCAATCCACGCTCCCGATGAGGGAGCGACGACTTTATACAACATTTTTGACAGTCGCACACAATTTCAATCCACGCTCCCGATGAGGGAGCGACAATAGCCGTGAGAGTTTTTAACAAGACTATCCACAATTTCAATCCACGCTCCCGATGAGGGAGCGACGACACAGGCGTGACACGCCTGTGTATTTAGGTTCAGAATTTCAATCCACGCTCCCGATGAGGGAGCGACAGGATTTCGGCGTGTGGGTCGGCAATTACAACAAATTTCAATCCACGCTCCCGATGAGGGAGCGACAGCAAATCTGCACATTTTTACAACTACATAAAAAACCGTTTTGTGCAGTTCGCCGTATAATAATTTTCCGAAAGTGCCCGGCAAAACAAATTCGGGAGTTTTTGCTAAAATGCGGCATATTGCCGTATGCCGTTTTGGTGCGAACGATGCGCCAAATCGTGTTTGACCCGGTCTCGCACCTAAAGTATCAGCGGCTTATCCATCTGCAGGCTCGGCTTTGCGCCATAATGCTCAAACTTTGCCTTTTTGACGTCGCCAAGGTAATAAAATCTCAGCGAATCGCGCGTATCATCTATTTCGTCAAGAAGCTTTTGTTTCAGCACACGCCACTGCGCCGCATCTGCAATACACTCGAACACAGAATTTTGCACCCTGACTCCGTAATTCACGCAGCATTTTGCCACGCGCCGCAGCCTTTTTCTGCCGCCTGCATCGTTTGTATTCACATCGTAAGTTATCAGAACAAGCATTTTATCACTTCCATAAAAACGGCGGATATTCGTCAAGATCGCCCCTGAGATACCTTGAAAGAAGCAGCGCCTGCACATAAGGCAGCATTCCCCACTGCACTTTTTCTTTCAGAAACGGGTGTACAAACTGCTCGTTCTTGCGGCTTTGCCATGCGGTCAGAAATGTTCTGCGGCCGTCGTCATTCAGCAGTACAGCGCCGTTTTCCTGCTTTGTAAGATCTTTGGCGCCTATCATCTTTTTGTTGATAAGCATAAGTACGAATCTGTCGCAAATAACTGCTCGCAGCTCTTCAACAAGATCGAGAGCCAGCGATCTTCTGCCGGGGCGGTCGGTATGCATAAAACCTACATACGGATCAAGACCCACCGAGCAAAGCGCCGAGCTGCACATTCCCGTCAGAAGCGAATATGCAAACGACAGCAGCGCGTTCACGCTATCCATAGGCGGATGCTTGCTTCGGCCATCAAAAACAAAATCTTCCTTTTGCTGAAGTATCATATCATCGAATACCGAAAAATACACAGATGCCGCCTCGCCCTCTATACCGCGCAGTTCATCTGTATTTGCTGCACTTCGCGCGCTTTTTACAGATGTATACAGAAACGCAGACTTCTGATGAAAACGCTCCGTATCTATGCGCATAGGGTGATCTCTTATTGTACGTTCTATTACCCACCTTGAGTTGAATATCTTGGCGAAGATCATATTTTTAGCAATAGAGAGCGATGCGTTTTTATCGTCTGCCACACGGTATTGCTTGCGCCTTAAAAGCACGTTGCCGCTTTCTTCTCCCTCAACACGAGCGAGAAATTTCCCCGAGCGTGACATAAACACAAGTTCACGCTTGTCTGCCGCACATTTGCCCATAAGCGCAGGGCTTGCCCCTGCCGAGCCGAAAGCTGTTATGCTCTCAAGATTATGCAGCGGCATACGGCTTATCTCTTTATGCTCGGCAGATATAACGATGTTTTCGCCGTCAAGCGATAAGTATCTGTCGGGCGTAAGGATATACAGAGTATTCAGTAATTTTTTCATAAGTCGTTCTCCAGCATTTCGTTGATATAATGCGCCGCGCTGAGCTTTTCTGACGACGGCAGGCATATATTGCTCAGCGAACAGGCATTGCACGACTTTGTGCGCCGCACTTTTGGCGTGTAGCGGCGGTCGTAAAGCTCATGCATTTCGCGCAGGATCGCAGCTGTTCTTTTTCTCAGCTCGTCGGTCATTTCGACCGCGCTGCGTTTTCTCGGTTCGCCGTAATAAATATATCCGCTGTCTATCTCGCAGCACAGCATTTCTTCAAGGCACATAACCTGTGCGCAAAGCTGCAATTTATCGCAGTCGGTCTCTTTTTCGCTGCCGCGTTTATACTCTATCGGCACGGGCAGATACTTTCCGCCAAGAGTACGAATAAATACTCCCTTTTGCTCATCTCGGTGAAACTCCACTACATCACATTCGCCGCTTATGCCGTATTCGGCAGAAGAGACCCTCATACCCCTTGCGATGATGATATTCCCTCTGTGCTCTTTCAGAGAGCTGTCATGCGCCCTTTCATGCATCAGCCTGCCGTCAGCGGTGCGGAAATTTTCCTCCCACTGCTGCTCTATATGTATGAGAGCCCACTGGCGGCGGCAAAACGCAAAATGCTGTATTCCCGAAAGCTGAAGATACTCGTCCTCACTGTACATCACAAAAGGTCGATAACTTCGGGCGAAACGCCGCAGTCTTCTACGGTTATATCATAGTCTTCAAAACGCTTAGGCATTGTCACGCCCTCTTTAAGAGAAATTTTTACGCTGCGGTGTACCTTTGCCGAGCTAACCTTAGGCGTTTTGCAGTCATGCTCCCACCAGTAAACGCGGCAAACTTCCATGCTGCCCTCGGGTCTTGCCGAAGATGCATCATTTTCAAAAAGCGTGCAGAGAGCCTCTTTTATCTTGGCGGCATCTTCATCTGAAAAGCCCGTTTTTTCGGCAAGCTGACAGTTCATACTGCCGTTTATAACGTACAGAGCAAACGGCACGCGATGTTTCATGCCCATGGTATCGGAAGCCTTGCCCTCTTTGCCGCTTTCACCGTTAACGCTCTTGGTTATCTGCATACTTACAATGTCAACAGGCGAAACGCTGACCGCCTGCTGTATGCTCACAGGGCCTCTCACGCCTACGGATACTGAATCATCTTTGAATGCAAACACCTGACCGAAGCTGCGCACATCTATCCACTCATCACAGGCAGTTTTGGCGTAAATATCGCGGTCGGTATTCTTGCCCTTGCTAATAGCTTTCAATGCCTCGCAGTTTTTCACCCTGTCAGCAAGGCTTGCACAGCCGTCGTCGCAGCGGTCGTCAGACTGTACAAATATCTTCTCTCCCATATCCTGCAAGCGGTTGCGTATCTTTCTTTTGATGCATACATCGGATATTTCACCGAAGCCCTCAAAGCTTTCGCGAGGGCGGTTGCCGTTCAGCGGATCACCGTTGGGATTTGCATTTGTCGCTGTGACCAGCACTGTAAAATCGATCTTTTTGCTAAGCATATATTATTCCTCCACTTTCTTTGTATAGATTTTGTTTGTGTAATGGTGGTAGCCGAGCAGGTATGCAGGGCTGAGCGCCGTATTGTCTGAAAACTGTTCGATACCCATTTTGTCCATGAGCTCATTCATCATTTTTTCATAACGCACAGACTTCTTTCCCAGTTTGTCAAGGTAAGGTCTTAACCTCTCTTCGATAATCCTCCACGTTCTGTAAGGTCTGCCCGAAAACGCGCTCCAGTATCTTCTTGCGTTTGTAACTCTGTCGCCCTCGTTTTCATAGCTGTCGCGTTCGGCGGCATCTGCAACTGCCAGCAGGCAGCCGTAAAGATAGCTGCGGTCTGTTATTGTCGGATCGTATGCCATAGCGGTGATCCCATCCTTTCTGTCAATGTTTTGTTTTCTTATCATACCGCAGGCGGTCTCTACCACATTGCGGTGATCATAGCTTTTATCATACGCCAAAGGGTTTGATGCTTTCCTGTAAAGCGCGTTTACGATATCTTTCGGCAGTGGTCTGCCCTGCGTTATGCACGGTATCAGGCGAAGAATGTTATCTTTCAGTATCTCCTTTTTGCACTCCAAGCCTTTTGTCATTTCGCTGCCAAACGCACAGTTTATTATATTATGTACGCTGAATGAATTTATCGCGCGCTTTTTCTGCTTTGAATACCACCTTACAGCCGCGGTATCTTCATGCCATTTTATAAGGTTTTCCATAAACTTTGAACCCTCAAGCTCTGTATAAAGCGATACCGACAGCCTGCCTGTCGTGGCTGCATCAACGCACATAAGCATTACTTTTGTGTTTATCGGCATTTCTCCGCAGCTGCTAAAAATGCTTTTCCTCAACAAATCGCAGTAGATTTTCTGTGTGTTTATGATCGGTGCATCTTCCTCAAAAATATCGTCATCTGAAATACCCGCGCTTTGTATGTCGGGCAGCGGCTGCATAGTGCTTGCCCACACTACCATTGTCAGCGTGTCAAACGACATTCCCTGCCGCTGTATCAGCCATTTCAGAGCGTTGTGCATCTTCTGCGAAAAATCATACGAAAGCGTAAGCGCTTCGCCGGAATTTGTAAATCGCCCACGGTAGGTAAAGCCGCTGTCATCATTTGCAGAGATAAGCTTTGCCATGTCGCCTGCGTTGCGAATTTTTGACGGGTGTTTTGAGGCAACGGGCAATACTTTACCTGTCGCATAGCAAAGCTGCGTGTCAGTCATCTGCGAGGCATTCCACTCTATGAACGCATCAGAAAGCGTTTTGCTTTTCCAGGTCTGCGGCTCATTCAAGCCGTTTATCCTGAATCTTACAAAAGAATCTTCCTGCGCTATACCTGCTATCTTCACGCCGCTTTCAAGCTTGCCCGTCTCGCCGTTTAACTTCAGTACGCCGCACGCAGCAAGGTCTTTCATCATGCGCTTTCTTGAGATGTATTTATACAGAGCATCTACAGCAGGGTGAGTATAAGAGCTTTCATGCCACGCCTGCAACCCGTTTGAATACGCAAGAAAGTATTCGCTGTTGTCCGATTTTTTACCCTCTGCAAATTCTCCGTAGTCCCCTGCTATATACACCAGCTTGTCCGCAAAAGGCATAGGATTTATACCGTTCGCACGGGCAGCCGAATTCTCTGTAACAAGGATAAGCGTATTTTTGCCTTCTTCTTTTTCAAGCCCTCGCGCGGTAACAAATTCGCCTTGCGCATCAAGCGTCACTTCTATCTGCGCATTTGCAGTAGAATGTGAAACAGGCATCAAAGCTATGCCGTCGTCTGTCTCTTTGCCGTACTGCGTTTCATATACGCTGTAGAGTTCATTCTCCCAGCTCATTCACATCACCTCCCAAAAGGTCATCGGCAGCCGAAAAGTTGTTCTTGTCCTCACCAAAAGGCTTTATGTTCATTTTGCGTATATGCCTTTTTATGGTACATTCTTCGGGCGGGATAAAGTCTATCACGCCGTTTTTCATTACAGGCTGCCAGAACCTCACCGTCATCATGCCTTTGTCCTCGTCAAGAACAGCTTCATCTGCGTATGTTATACCGTGGTACATAAGACTATATGGTATCTCGGGCACATCATCATAAGCGCCCTTGCCGCTGTAAAATCCGCACGGCTCAACATACCCCTGACATTCCCTTGTGCCGAGGAAAATATCACGCCTGCCGCCGCGTTCTATCATGCGCTTTGCAATTGCAAGGTGCTTTTGAAAATTGCGGTCGCTTTCCAGCTCCGGGCGGTTCATGTTCCACTCAAAATGCGCTTTGACATTATAGCACACATCTTCAAGATAAGTATAGTACGCCAAGTCATTTCCGCCGCTGAGTTTTATAGGTCTTACTCCCCTGCGGTAAGTGCTTATCGGGTTCATCACCCTTACACTGTCTACATACCAGATCAATGTCGGCTTCCAGTATATGCTATGCAATACGCCTTTGAGAGCCTCATAGGTCGGTATCATATAAGTGCAGCGTTCACCGCCCGATTTGGTAATAACATCTGTAAACAACGCCTGCTTGCCATACACCTTGAACTCAACACTGTTTTGTGATGTAGGTCTGCTCATATCGCTCACTCCTTTCATAAAATTATAGCACCGTCTGCTGTCGGCTCATCGGTGATGCCGTATTCGCTGTCGTAGTATCTTTCGTCAAGAGCATATACCCCCGACTTCAGCGCGAACACCGCACCGAGCGATGCAAGCTCGTTAAGCTTTCGGTCGTTTACATTTACCATATACTGCTGGGCGTTTCTCATAAGCGCGTTTACCTGCGCCGGCGTGTGAAATTCATTCAGCTGCGCAATAAGCCCTTTTGCCTCATCGTTGTATGGAGCTATAACACCGCTGCCAAATTCGTCTATCACCGAAAAATTCCGCCCTGCCGTCTTGAATGCCTGCGAAGTCATATCCGGCTGCTTTCTTCCGCAAACCGTGCTTCTGTCGCTGTTGAGAGAAAGCAGTTCAACAAGATCCGTCTTAGGCTGCTTTATAGGAAATCCCAGCTTGTCTTTGTTTTCGCTGTAATACTTGTCAAAATACTTAGCCATAAATTCCACGCCGAGCATATCTGTATCATCTGTAACTCCACCCAGCAGTTCTCTTGAAACATCTTGCGCGCTTTGTATCTCGCTAAGGCTGCCAAGCTTTTCTTCGCTCAAATTTACGAGATACACGGGGCATATACTGCCTTTTTCACCGTGGCGGTTGCATCTTCCTGCCGCCTGCGCCGCGCTGTCCATTCCTGCCAGAGAGCGCACCACGCACCCGAAAGAAACGTCCACGCCTGCTTCAATAAGCTGCGTTGAAACGCATATAACAGGCTCGTTGTTTTTAAGCTTTTGCCGCAGAATTTTTATAGCCTCTCTCCTGTGCTGAGGGCACATATTCGTGCTCAGATGCACCGTTTCAACGTCTGTAATACTTTTTATCTGCTGATACAAAGCCTTTGCGGCAGCCTTTGTATTCACTATCGCCAGAACGCTTGCATACTCTTTCTGCTTGTCCGCACACAGCCGCGCAGCTTCTTCAAAAGTCATGCCGCTATGTGTTACTAAGTTTATAATTTCTGTACGCTTGAAAACTTCAAGATCTTTTGTAATATCGCCCGTCATAGAGCTTTCATCTATCAGCAGAGGATAGCCTTTCAGCTTTTCAAACTGCGGCTGAGTTGCAGAGCACAGCACCACTGCCGCACCGCATATGCGCGTAAGGTAATTTATCGCCAGATCAAACAGCCACACGCACTTTATCGGCAAAGACTGTATCTCATCGATTATTATCACCGAATCGCACAGCCTGTGCATATGCCGCACCGATGAAGTTTTGTCCGAAAACAGCGTGTTCAGAAACTGCACCATTGTTGTCGCGATAACGGGGCTGTTCCAACGTTCGCAGTGAAGCTCGTAACTTTGAAGTTCTTCGCCGCCGCTTTGCTCCATCTTGAACGCCGCATCGGAGTGATGTTCCAAAAACGCCTCATCGCCTGCAACGCAGCGTATCTCATCGCTGTTCTGCTCAAGAATTGATAGAAACGGAGCGACATAAATAATTCTTTTCTTTTCGTGTCTGCGGCAGTATTCTATCGCAAACCGCAAAGAAGAAAGCGTTTTTCCGCCGCCCGTGGGAACTACAAGTTTGCAGCAGCCTACCTCATTTTTTGCAAATTCACAGCACCGCTGAGAGATACTTTTTCTTTGCGTTGCTATCTTTCCGCTGTCTGTAAATGCGCCCAGCTTGCTTTGAAGTTTGCCGTTCATTTCTTCCCAAAGAGCCGCCGTGTCAACTTCTTTTTCCTCAGCCGCGCCCGACATGAACTGCGCCGTGTCAGTCCTGTCGGCATCTATCAGCATGGAAGTCAGCAGCCGCTCGGTCATTCCGTAATAAAACGCGAGAGCCTTGTTTTTGCTTCGGCTGTCAGGCAGAGCCATTTCGGTGACAAGACGTTTCATCGAAGCTCTTATCTGCGCATACTCATTTTCTGCTGCCTCCAGAAGCGCTTTTATCTCGCCGCTGTATGAAAGCCCTTTGAAGTTTTCCGATATCTGCGCATACCTGTCGTCTTTGCCCGTTCGGTAAAGATAATAGTCTTCGCAGTCCTCTGTAATCCAGTCGTGCAGCCCGTGGTGGGAAAGTATCACCCTGCCTAAAAGACCGGCTGTCTTGTGCAGAGAAGCATCGCCGCCTGCCGCTTCAATAAGATACTTAGCGCCTGCAAAACAGTGGTCTATGCTTCCCTTTGAAAACTCTTTGCTGCCGCGTATGTACTTTTCAAAATCATCGGACATCTTGCCCATGTCGTGCAGCAGCCCCGAAAGCGCAGCAAGCCTTTCCATTTTCACCTGCCTGCCAAACAGCGCGGCGTACTTTGCAACATTTATGCAATGTTCTTCAACGGTCTGCAAAGCGTTGTCATACTCTCGTATATGCGCTGTGTTCAAGCTTTCACCGCCTTTGTTATTATGTTATTTTAATTATAAACCCTCAAAAAATCAAAGTCAATACCCTTAAAGCTTGCTGTACATTTATATGTACTGCAAACAAAAAGTTTGGCGTTTTGTACAAAATCATCACACTGCATTTAGTGATGTTGTTGCATGAATTTCTGCAAATGCTGCAATTGTATGCAAAAGCTGCAAAAGCTACAGATAAAGATAAAGAGAAAGATAAAGAAAAAGAATATGTTTATGAAAAAGAAAAAGAGCAAAGCACTAAAAAAGCCGCTCCGAATAAACGAAGCGGCGTGTGCCTTTTTATTTTACAGCAGCGGTGCAAAAAGCCGCATTACCCTGCCTTGGAGCTTTGTAAAAAAGCTCTCTTTTTTTATGCTTTCATAAGTTACTCTTTCGCACTTTGATAGCGTTTGTTCAAAATCGCGCTTTATATCGCTTATGCTGTCAACGTCATACAGATAAGTACCGCATTCAAAGTGGTGGTAAAGGCTTCTGTAATCGAGGTTTATCGTGCCGACCACCGCCTTTATATCATCAGATACAAACATCTTTGCGTGAACGAAACCGGGCGTGTAAAGATATATCTCAACGCCGCTGTCCATAAGCGTTCTGAAGTATGTTTTCGCGAGAGAATACACCGCTTTTTTGTCGGGTATGCCGGGCAGGATAAGCTTTGTATCCACTCCCCTTTCGGCTGAAAATTTCAGCGCGGTGAGCAGTTCGTCGTCAAGTATCAGGTACGGGGTCATTATATGCACATATCTTTCGGCGCGGTCGAGAATATCCATATACACCTTTTCGCCGACCTTATCGCGGTCAAGCGGGCTGTCGCCGTAGGGAATGACATAGCCTTTTTCATCTTCAAAGACAGGGCAGTCCGGCATATTCAAAAACTGCGAATGATCGCTTTCTTTTTCGTCAAGACACCACATATTCAGAAACATCAGTGTCATGTTGTCTACAGCTTTGCCCTGCACTCTTATCGCGGTATCTTTCCAGTGACCGAACCGCACGATGTCGTTTATGTACTCGTCCGCGAGGTTCACGCCGCCGTTGAAGCCGACTTTGCCGTCTATGACAAGTATCTTGCGGTGGTCGCGGTAGTTGTAATGCGTTGAAACAAACGGCTTTATCGGCGAGAACATCTTGCATTTTATACCCAGTTTGCTCAGCATTTCTGGGTAGTTATAAGGCAGCAGAGATATCGCGCAAGTGCCGTCGTACATAACGCGAACATCTACGCCCTGCTTTGCTTTCTCAGCTAAAATGTGTAGTATGCTGCCCCACATTCTGCCCTCGTCAACTATGAAATATTCCATAAAAATAAACTTTTCCGCCTTTTTAAGCTCGGTGAGCATATCGGCATATTTATCCTCGCCAAGTGGGTAATAAGTTACCCTGTTATGACGAGTTACAGGAAAAGCGCCGCTGTTGCTCAGATACTTTACAAGCTGCGCGGTAGGGGTGCTCTTACTTTGCAGAGACGTGAAAGTATCGCTGTCCTGCGTGATGTCGCTTTTGTGCTTTTCGATCATCTCACTGCAAAGTTTCTTGACCTTTTTGCCGCCGTTGTTGGTGTTGGTGTACAGATAGAAAAGCGCGCCGAAGACCGATGTCAGCATTATCACGACTATCCACGTTATCTTCGCGGAAGAATCCATATCTGTATTCACAAGAAAAATGATTATGATTATATTGAATATGCTGACGCCGCCCATTATGCCGTTGATCAGCCCTGCAAAAAATATCTGCGAGACCAAAAACAGCGCCACCGCCGCCAAAAGCAGAAGTATAACCACACCCGTGCGGCTGAACACTATGCGCAAAAGCCCTTTCTTGTGCTTTTTCAAAAGGTCGATACGCTCTTCCATTATACCACTCCTCTATTATTCAAGAGATGAAAGATAATCTATATGTATCCTGAGCTGTTCTGCGTTGCCGCGCGCCTGCTGAGAAATATCTTCATTTTTGCGGTTTATAACATAGTCTGTCAGCAAAAATGTGCGCATACCGATCTGCGCCGCCACAAGGTCTTCTCCAACATCGTTGCCGACCATAAGGCATTCCTGCGGCTGCACCGAGAGCCGTTTTGCAACTTCTTTATAATACTCCAGATTCGGCTTGCAGTAGCCTATATTTTCATATGTGGTGTAAAGTTCAAAGTCTTCCGGCTCAAAGCCTGCCCAGCGTATGCGGTTCTCTGTAGCCGTTGCAGGGAAGATAGGGTTTGTAGCCAGCGCGACCCTGAAACCTCGCTCTTTTAGGTCATGCACCAAAGCTATGAGCGTTTCGTTTTTGCCGCACATATGCTTAGCTTCGTTGAAGTCGCTTCTGTAAAACTCGTCAAACACAGGCTTATCATCGTAAACGCGCTCGCCCATTATTTCCGCAAACGTCTTCCAGAAAGCCTTGTCGTTCATTATAACGCCGTCGTTCGCCACCATGGCGGCAGTGCCTTTCCATACAGCCGCAACAAGTTCATCGGGGTCATAGCCCAGCGGTACTGCTTTTTTGCAAAGCAGCTTAAAATATTCTTTTGTAAAACTATCGTTGTCCATTGGCAGCAAGGTGCCGTCAAGGTCAAACAAAACAGTTGTAAGTTTCATAAAAACAGACCTTTCCTATATCGTTTAGAACATTGTATCACAAAACGGGCGGCTTGTCAAACAAAAGCGTGATTTTAGATAGATTTTTTGCGCAAGTGAAAACGTTTTTATACATATTCACGATTTTGAAAAAAGTTTGAAAAACCGCTTGACAAATTCTTTGGCGGTGCTATAATATGCTTGAAAATATATTTAAGGAATGGTCATATGAAGCTGTTTATAGCCTCTGATATACACGGTTCTGCTTACTGGTGCAGACGGTTGGCAAAAGCGTTTGAAAACGAGCGCGCCGACAAACTTTTGCTGCTGGGCGATATTTTGTACCACGGGCCGCGAAACGACCTGCCGCAGGACTATCAGCCGAAAGAAGTTGCTCAGATACTGAATAGTATGAAAGACAAAATTCTCTGCATAAAAGGCAACTGCGACAGCGAAGTGGATCAGATGATGCTCGACTTTCATATAATGTCAGAGTACGCGCTGCTTTGGCTTGATAACATTTCGGTGTACGCCTGCCACGGGCACAACATCCCACAGAATATAAACAGCGATGTGCTTCTTTACGGGCACACGCACATACCGAAGTTTGAAAACATCGGCGGCGTGATGCATATAAACTGCGGCTCTGTTTCGATACCGAAAGAAAACTCACCGCACAGCTATTTGATTTACAAAAACGGTCTTTTTGCATGGAAAGACCTTGTAAACGGCTGCAAATATATGGAACTAACAACAATGACAACACTACAAAACACCTAAGGGCAAAGGAGAAAAATGCACACAAAAGATCTTACACATGGCAATCCCGTAAAACTCATTCTCGCGTTCGCGCTGCCGCTTCTTATCGGCAATCTGTTTCAGCAGGTATACAACATGGTAGATACCATGGTATGCGGCTACACACTCGGCGACGGCGCAATAGCCTCGATAGGCGCGGTCTCGGCGCTGTGGTCGCTGATAATCAACTTCGCGCAGGGCATGAACAACGGATACGCGCTCGTTTCTTCGAGGTATTTCGGCGCGCAGGATATACGCTCACTGAAACGCTCGATAGGGCACATGATAAAGCTCAATGTTATCGTTGCGACCGTTCTTACGGCTGCATCTGTTATGTTTATGAAACCGCTGCTTGAAATGATGAACGTTCGCGGCGCGATATACCACGATGCTTATGTATACATCACAATAATCTGCGCAGGCATGGCCTCAACGGTCGCTTACAATATGTTCTCATGCATACTCAGGGCTGTGGGCAACAGCAGAACGCCGCTTTACTACCTCATTTTTTCAAGCGTGCTGAACGTTATAACCGACGTGCTTTTTGTAAAGTTTATCGGTATGGGCATTGCAGGCGCGGCTGTGGCAACGGTGCTTTCGCAGACTGTTTCGGCGGCGCTGTGCGGCATACACCTTTTCAGAAAATACAAAGATATACTCCCCTCGGGCGAGGATATGAAACTTGAGAAAAAGATGCTCGGCGAAATGCTGGTGAACGGCATGGCTATGGCATTTATGATAAGCGTTGTTGACATGGGCTCGGTAATTTTCCAGAGGGCTAACAACGCGCTGGGCGAGATATACATTTCAGCATACACCGCAGCAAGGCGTATAATCGTAATATTTATGTCGCCGCTTAGTTCTATTTCTACCGCTGCAGCAACGTTTATCGGTCAGAACCGCGGCGCGAAAAAGTTTGCCAGAATGGACGCCGGCATAAAGCAGGTAATGGCTATGGAGATGATATGGGGCGTGTTCTCCTGCGCGGTGGTGTACCTTTTCGGAGGCGCGCTGATACGCTTCACTACCGGCACTGACAGCGAATTTATCGTGCGCAACGGTGTTCTGAGTCTGCGGCTGCACTTTCCGTTCTACCCTGCGCTTGGTCTGCTTATATGCATGAGAAACGCAATGCAGGCGCTCGGTCACAAGATAGCGCCGCTCGTTTCAAGCAGCATAGAACTTGGTATGAAGATATTCTCGGCGGCGTTTCTGATACCGCACTTCGGGTTCTTAGGCACGTGCGTTACAGAGCCTGTTACATGGGTGCTGTGCATGGTGTTCCTGTGCTCGATGTACTTTGGCAGGCGCAAGCAAATGCTGCTCGGTCAGCACGGGCAGCAGCTGTATAAAATGACAGCGCACAAGGCAAGAGCGTAAAAATCAACTAACATAACAAAGGAGCTGCTGCATATGCAACAACTCCTTTTTATTATTTCTGTTCGCTGTCCGTCAGTGCGCGGTACATTTTCATCAGGCTGGCAACACATTCCGACTCGGTGATATTTTTTGCAAAGCCGTAAGCAGCCATAACAGCAAAGTCGTTCAGCTGGTGTGCCCTGCGCAGATCGGGCGGCATGGTAGTCTCGTCGTACAGGTCGGCAAGAGAGCAGTCGGGGTATTTCGCGCGGGCATCTAAAATCCCCTGCGCGGTCTGCTCAATTTTAGCCTTTTGTTCCGCGCTCGGCTCGCACCACGGGAAGTTGTTGTAGACTATGTCTTTTGAATAGCGGTAGTCGCTTTTCAGCCTGCCGCACACTGTTCTCATCCATGCCATATGTACATTTGAAGTTAATACACCAAAATAATACAAGTTGGCATAAGGAATTATAGTAGCAGAATCAGTGGGTATAAATGAATCATCTAAATAACCTAAAGGTATATATCTTCTGTTTTCAGATGAAACACGGGGAACAATAATAAACAAGTTTGGGTTTTTTGTTTCTCTGAAAAGCATAGGAGTATCAGCGAGCTTTTGCCTGTCCGGTGCTCCGCTTAATCTGTCCTGCCTGCATAATTCTATACGTTTCATAACCTCCGGCATTTTTCTTATTTCAGCAGGGCTTGCCCCTACTAACCATAAACAATATCTATCTTGATTATTGATATATTCTTTTGCACCTATTATCTTTTTAATATATTTTATGGCGTTAGGCTCTTTCTTTATGAAATCATCATAATCTTCTTTTTCGATGATCAAATGACCGCCGTCAGCAGGACGGTTGCCTGTAGTCATTTTAGGTACATCACAAATAGGCTCACTTCTGTTTTCTATAAATACAAGCGGAGCATCTATAAGAAACGGATTTATATTCTTCGCAACTTTTTTAGTATCATTGTCAAAAAGTATCTTGTCAGCCTTATTTTCAGCAATACTAAATCCCACAATAACACAATGCACATGAGCTTTTAATGTCGCCTCGCTATCCCAGCGAAACGTCCTGTGCGCAAAGTCTATATGAATACCAAAACGTTCAAAAAGCGGCTTCCATACCCCTGCGACCTGTTCGCCCTGAGTAATAGAATTTGTTGAAACAAACGCCGCGCGGATAGTTGTATTCTGCATTAAAAGACTTGCTTTATAATACCAGCCTGCAACATAGTCTATCTTTCCTGCCGTTTTATAGGGCTTGCCCTTTTCATCTACATAAACAGAAAGTATATCATTTTTCTGCTCTTTTGTCTGCAAAGAATATCCCACAAACGGCGGATTGCCCATTATGTAATTCAGCTTTTCTTTGGGCACAACGTCTTGCCAGTCAATGCGCAGGGCGTTGCCCTCAACAATGTTGGCATAGCTTTTCAGCGGCAAAAACGCTATTTCCTGCTGCACTATCTGCTCCGTTTCATACTTCATTTGCGCTTCGGCTATCCACAAGGCGGTCTTGGCAACGGTAACGGCAAAATCGTTTATCTCAATGCCGTAAAACTGCCCTATGCCTACCTTTATCGGGTCAAATTCGCCCTCGCCGCCCAGCAGCATCTGCGCACCGTGTATCTTTTCAAGAGCCATGTTTTCCAGCCGCCTAAGACGAATATACGTCTCGGTCAGAAAATTTCCGCTGCCGCACGCAGGGTCTAAAAACGTAAGCGAGGCAAGCTTGTCTCTGAAAGCTTCAAGGCGGCTGTTTCTCGTCTTGGTCACTTTAATTTCGCATATCTGCGCGAATTCTTCTTTCAGACCGTCAAGAAAAAGCGGATCAATGACCTTGTGAATATTCTCGATAGACGTGTAATGCATACCGCCGCTGCGCCTTGTTTCGGGGTTCAGAGTGCTCTCAAACACCGCCCCGAATATCGTCGGCGATATCTCCGACCAGTTGAAGCCTGCACTTGCCTTGTTCACCAAAAGGTCGGTAATCTCATCGTTAAAGCGCGGTATCTCAATGTCTTCATCAGCAAAAAGTCCGCCGTTCACATACGGAAAAGCAGAGAGGTCTTCCTCCATATACTTGTCTCTGTCCTCTTCCTTTGTATCCAGCACGCGAAAAAGCTCTATCAGCGCCCTGCGAACGTCTTTCGCCTGATACTGCCGCAGATAGCTGCCGAACATATCATGCTTGCCGAAAATGCCTGCGTCCTCCGCATACATACAGAACACCAGGCGCACGCAGAGCATATTCAGGCTTTTGAGCGTTTCGGGGCTTTCGGGGTCGCTGTATTGTTTCAGTATGGCATCATACAGCTTGCCTACCAGTTCGCCTGCTTTCAGAGATATCTCCATTTCTTTCTTGATATTTTCATCGCCCGTGTCAACAAGAAACTGCAAGCGGTAGTATTCCTCGGGTAGGTCTTTCAGAAATATCTGCTCGGGCTCACTGTTGGGCTTTTCCATATCGTACACAAGAAACTCTGAAAAATTGCAGGTAACTATCCACCGCGGCCGCCTTGAATACGGCAGTTCCGCAGCATACCTCTTTGCCTGCTGAAACGGCGTGAGGACTGAGCCGTCCGACTGCCTGATAGCCTTGCGCAGGTCTTTGTCAACAGACTTCTGCTCTATCATAACGTGCGTGTCGTCGATGTAGCCGTCAATAAAAGCGGTGTTATCTAGCTTTACCTGTTCTTCGTATCTTATAAATCTGTATACGTCCTCAACGCCGTAGACCGTCTGCAAAAGTTCATTCCAGAAAGGCTGGCTCTCGCCCTTTTCGTAGCCCTTGCCTTTCCAGCTCTCAGCAAACTTTTTGGCTGCGGCTTTCTTTTCTTTGTCTGTCATTACTTCTTCTCCGTCGCTCTCTGAATGAGTTTTACAAGCTCGATTATCGGTATAACGGTTACAGCCAGTGCCATTGCCACGAGGTATTCTTTAAGGCTTATTGTGGTAAATCCGAATGCGCTGCGCAGGAAAGGAATGTATATAACTCCCGTTGTGCATATAAGCGACAGCGCCATTGATGCCCACAGCACGGGGTTTTGCTTCTTGAAAGTGAATATAGATTTGCGGCGCGACCGCATATTGAACGAGTGGAAAACTTCCGTCATCGAGAGCGCCAAAAACGCCATTGTCATGCCGTCGTTCGACTGCGCTATCTCCCACACGCCGCTTTCCATAAAGTGCCCTACAAAGTATGCCGCCATGGTTATGATAGTTACCAGCAGCCCCTGCAAAAGCACGTCAACGCCCAGTCCGCCCGAGAATATGCCCTCATCGCTGCGGCGCGGCTTGCGTTTCATAATGTCTTTTTCGGCGCGCTCCATGCCAAGAGCCAGAGCAGGCAGGCAGTCGGTGATAAGGTTTATCCACAACAGGTGCACGGGTTTGAGTATTACAAATCCCAGCATAGTAGAGAAGAATATAGAAAGCACTTCCGACAAGTTTGAAGAAAGCAAAAACTGAATAGACTTTCTTATGTTGTCGTAAATGCGCCTGCCCTCCTCAACTGCGGAGATTATAGTTGCAAAGTTGTCATCGGCAAGAACCATATCGGCAACGTTTTTGGTAACGTCAGTGCCGGTTATGCCCATGCCTATGCCTATGTCGGCATTCTTTATAGAGGGCGCATCGTTTACGCCGTCGCCCGTCATAGCGGTTACTTTATGCTTTTGCTGCCATGCTTTTACTATGCGCACTTTATGCTCGGGCTGAACGCGCGCGTACACACTGTAAAGCTCTATCTTTTCTGCAAGGTCTTCGTCCGATATCTCATCAAGCTGCGCGCCTGTTATAGCCTGCGAAGCATCTGTAATTATGCCGAGGTCTTTCGCTATGGCAACAGCGGTGTCCTTGTGGTCGCCCGTAATCATAACCGGTCTTATGCCTGCGCCGAGGCATCTCTCTATTGCAGCCTTTACTTCGGGGCGTATCGGGTCTATCATTCCCGTAAGACCTATAAAACAAAGCTCCTGCTCGAGATATTTGTCCTCAAAATTCTGCGGCTGGGTATCCCACTTTCTGAAAGCGCACGCAAGCACACGCAGCGCCCTGTCAGCCATGTTTTTGTTGGCAGACATTATATCGTTTCTTATCTCGTCTGTAAGAGTAACGACTTTGCCGCCTATCCAAGCGGTGGTGCAGCGGCGAAGTATCTCATCGGGCGCGCCCTTTGTAAACTGCGTAATGCTGCCATCCTCGCTGCGGTGTACGGTAGACATCATCTTTCTCATAGAGTCAAACGGAGCTTCACCAATGCGCGGCATGGCTTTCTTACGCTCGGTTTTAGGCAGACCCAGTTTGTTTGCATAGTTTACCAGAGCGCATTCGGTGGGCTCACCTATAGCCTCGCCGTTCTCGTCAAGGTCTGCATCGGAAGAAAGCGACATACCCTCGGCAAGCAGTTTCTCATCATCGCCGTAATGCTCAACTACCGTCATCTTGTTCTGCGTAAGAGTACCCGTTTTATCTGAGCATATTATCTCAGCGCAGCCGAGAGTTTCAACAGCCGTAAGCTTGCGGATAACGGCGTTTCTCTTTGACATATTCGTAACGCCGATAGACAAAACTATCGTTACCACCGCCGCAAGACCCTCGGGTATTGCAGCGACCGCAAGGCTCACAGCGACCATGAACGTGTCAATAAGCACATCGCCGTTAATGCTGTCAGCCCTGATAAGGCTTACGCCGAATATAATTATACATATCGCAAGCACCAGAAATGTCAGTATCTTTGAAAGCTGCGCCAGCTTTATTTGCAGCGGAGTGTCGTTGTCCTGCGCCTTTGTAAGCGCATCGGCTATCTTGCCCATTTCGGTATCCATACCGGTTGCGGTTATAACTGCCGCGCCTCTGCCGTAGACTACCGTGCTGCCCATGTAGACCATGTTCTTTCTGTCGCCCAGCGGTACGTCTTTGCCGTCAGCGCTTTCAAGCGCCGCTATCTCTTTAGTAACCGGCAGAGATTCACCCGTAAGAGCGGCTTCCTCAACTTTAAGGCTCGCGCATTCTATTATTCGTCCGTCGGCAGGTACGCTGTCGCCTGCTTCGAGTATAACTATATCTCCCGGAACAAGTTCTTCGCTTCTCAGCGTTACCTGTTTTCCGTCACGCAATACCTTTGAAGTTGCCGCGGCTATCTCCTGCAATGCCTCTATAGCCTTTTCAGCTTTGCTTTCCTGAAAAACGCCCAGCACCGCGTTTATTATTACTACCGCCATTATTATTATAACGTCTGCGAAGCTCTCGCCCTCGTATACGGCAGTTATGCCAGATACCACCGCCGCAACGATAAGTATTATTATCATCGGGTCGGCTATCTGCTCTAAGAACCTGCGAAGAAGCGACTTTTTCTCGCCCTCTTTCAGTTTGTTAAGACCGTATTTAGCTTTGCGCTCCTCAGCCTGAGAAGTTGTAATTCCCCCTGCTGAGGTTTCAAGCTCTTTCAGCACTTCTTCACTGCTTTTAAGATATTCACGCATAGTAGTTTCCTCCGAATGTCTGTAAAATTTTGAGTATGTTATTTTTGCTGACCGCTGAGCTCTACCAGTTTGCCGGGCAGGTCTTCCTCGCTGCACACCGGCGCATAGTAAAAGCCTTGGCAGAAATCAAAGCCGAACTCTTGCATCTGGCTGTACATATTCTCATTCTCAATGCCCGATGCCACCGCTTCTATTCGTATGCTCTTTGACATATTCACAGAACTTTGCAGAATAGTTCTCTCACGCGGATCGTTCATTGCGCGCTTTATAAAACTGCTGTCAAACTTTATCATTCTCAGCGGCAGTAAAGTCAGCTGCTGCAAGCCCGACTGCCCCGTGCCGTAGTTATCCAGCGAGAAGCTTACGCCCAGTTTGTGCAGCTGCTTTATGTTGTTTATCATAACGTCGGGCGGGTCTGTCGCCGCAATTTCTGATATCTCAAAACATATCTTACTGGGGTTTACGCCGTATTTCTGCATGATAGAAGCCATTTGAGCCACTAAGTCCGTCTGCATACACTGCATTACAGAAAGATTCACGGTAAAGAACTTTATTCCGAAAACATCGGTATCATGCGATGATATGTATTTGCATATGTTTTCAAATATGTATTCGCCTATGCGCATCATAGCGCCGCTCTTTTCGGCTATCGGTATGAACTCATCGGGCATGACGTAACCCATAAGCCTGTCGCGCATACGCACCAGAGCTTCAACGCCCGTAAAACGCTTTTCCTTATTAGAATATATAGGCTGATAGAATATCTCTAAGCTGTCTGTAACATTGCCGGAGGCTATCGCCCTTTCAATGTCGCTTCTTCTGCGCTTGTCTTTAACTATCATTTTATCCGCGTAGATTATATCGGGTTTGTAGTCGCTGCGGAAAAATACCGTGTCGGCAAGCTCCATAAACGACTGATAATCGGCGGCGTGCATCGGGTAGCTTATAATGCTCACCGATACCGACAGGCGCGTTATTATCTCTTCAAAGCCCCACGGCTGCTTCATGCGCTCGGTTATGCTTTCAAGCACGTTTTTGGGGTCAACGTTCTCGTTTATAAAGCACAGCGCAAAAATGCCGCCGCCAAGGCTGTAGGCGTTGCCATAGCGCACAAACTGGCTTATATAGTTTGCAAACGAAGCGTAAACCTTTGTACAGAACTGGTTTCCGAACGCATCGGTCAGAAATTTTGCATCGCGTATTTTTATCATCAGCACCGAAAAATTCATGTTGGTGGCCGCATACGCTTTGCAGTCGCTCTCAAACGCCTGATAGGAAAGCAGCTTTGTCTGATTGTCTATGCTGTTGTCTTCCGTCTGGTAAAGTATGTATATAACAAGTATGAACAGCGTTGCGGCAAAACATTCAAGCAGAAGACTCGGGAAGAAATATTGCAGCACCATAGGCAGTATATACATCACCGAAAACATGGTTATCACTATCTGCATTTTCTTGTCGAAGAAATCTGTATGTTTTAAAAGGAATACTATCATGTATACAAAATAGTATACCGTTATAGCGTAGCATATCCATACTCCGCCGCCGCGCTGATACGTTCCGTTTTCGTCAAAGTAGAAAAGCAGCCTCAGTATCGGGTTGAATGCAATAAGCACTATCTCAGCGGCAAACGGCAAGAAAAGATGTATCTTTCGCATATTTGACATCTTGACCATAGGCTCTGCCATAAGTATAAAATACAAAACGCCGAAAAAGTTGGTTGCCGCGTGAAGGCTGTAATACACCATGTTGGATATCCACTTTATCATCATAGGGCAGCTTGGGGCGTTTGCAAAAGCCGCTATTATGTCTGCCGCAGCCGCGCCGAAGCACAGCCACAAAAGCGCCTCAAATATCCTTGCCTTGTATGAAACTATAGTCTTTCTGTAGTAATAGGTCATCAGCATTATAACGCCGACGAACAGCGCACATATATCAAAGCACATATTGTAGTTCAAAGCGGCTGCCTCCTCAAGTTTCTTAAATGAACATATTTACATAATTATATCACCTTTGATGTTATATTTCAATAGAAATGATGAAAATAATAATATTTTGTCGGTCGCGATGTGTTAAAATAGCCAAATATTTTGATGAAAATTATGCAAGGTGCATAAGAATGGTTACAAAACCGCCTGTTAGCGTTCAACAGGCTTGACAATAAAGCCGCAGTGGGTTATAATAGTTACATAATGGTTACAATGATTACAAATTGTATATCGTTATTTTTACGACAGAACAACAGACAGACAGAAATATAAAAAATGTTAAGAAAGGCTCGTGCAGACAATAATGAATAAATTATCAGCGGCATCAAAAATGAAGAAAATGCTTGCGACAGCGCTTGCTATAGTGCTGGCGCTGGGTTCGGCATCGCTGTTTATGAACAATTCGGATACTGTGATAACTTCTCTTGCAACACCTACCATGCAGGAGTATCAGGATAAGCTCAGCGCTTTGCAGCAGCAGCAGGACGAACTTAACGAGCAGATAAACAACGCCTCGGGCGAACTTGACGGTCTTAAAGAGAAAAAGGCGGCTATCGACGAAAAGATAGAAGTTATTGAAGAAAAGATACAGCTTGTGAGCGACTACACCTCGCAGATGGAGCTTGCAATTGCAGACCTCGATCTGGAACTTCGCGAAACGCGCGATTCGCTCGATAACACGCAGGGTGAGATAGATACAGGCATCAGCGATTACAAGCAAAGGCTGAGAGCTATGTACATAGCAGGCAACACTTCGTATGCATCGGTGCTGCTTGAAAGCGATGACTTTTACGATATGCTCATGCGTATGGAACTTATAAAAAGAGTTTCTGCGCACGACAGCGCGATAATAGATAACCTTGTATCTTTAAGAGATGAGTATCAGCAGACGGAAGATACCCTGCAAGCCAAGCAGCAGGATATGGCTGCAACGGCTGCTACATATACAGAGCAGTTAAGTCAGCTGAGAAGCGATATGGAAGAGCTTGAAAAGCTGAAAGCCGAAAACGAACAGGCTTCTCAGGATATAAACAATTTGCTCAATGACTTAGAGGATCAGAAAGCGGAAGTTTCTCAGCAGCAGGCAGAGGTAAGCCGCGACATAGCGACATACACCACCACAACTACCACTACGACCACCACTCCTGCGCCATACGTACCGCCTGTAGAAAATAACGGCGGAAATGGCGGCAATGGAGGCGGAAACAGCGGCGGCAACAGCGGCGGCTCGAACGTACCGCAGGATCTGCCTGTGGCTTCAAACGGCAGCGTTCAGACGGTCGTTGACTACGCAAAGAGCATGGTGGGCGGCAGATATGTGTTTGCAGGCAGCCAATTTGCCGCGACAGACTGTTCGGGTCTGGTAATGCTCAGCTATGCGCAGATAGGCATAAATCTTCCGCACTATGCTGCATCTCAGGCATACTACGGCACAGCGGTATCGTATGACCAGATGCAGCCGGGCGACCTGATATTCTTCGGCTACGGAAGCTACAGCAGCATATACCATGTTGCAATGTACATAGGCAACGGGCTTATGGTGCACGCCGAAAGCACCGAGACGGGCATAGTTATCTCGCACATCTACCAGCGCGACAGGATAGTTGTTATAAAGAGACTTGTAAATTAAAGCAGAATAGAAGCCTCGCTTATGCGGGGCACAGTGTCTTGTCGGCTTTAGCCTCCAAGCCACTTGAAAGAATTACTTCGGCGACTTAATCGGGTCGCCGCTTTTGCTTTCTGAAAGTCTGAAGCCTTCCAGAAAACAAAACCGTAATTCTTTTGCATAGTCCGTTTAGTTTAAGCGCAAAAATACAGTTACAAGTTAAAAGTATTTTGTTGTTGGGAACTATTGCTTTGCGCGTTAAATTACAATTGCGGTTATCACGGTTGGCGAATAGTGAATTACACTTGACCGACACTTATGGCGTTCAATGTGTAAAAATTGCCGCCCATTTCAGCTACGCATGAGCGCATATAGTATTTTTTCAGCGAACTGCATATAATTACAGATAAGAGTTAAAAGTATTCAGTTGTTGGGAAATAACACCTTAGCGCGTTATGCAACAAGAGTCGGTATCAATATTTAGTGAAGAACGAAGAGTGAAAAGTGAATAGTGAATAATACAAAAAACTCCTTAACTTTGGTTAAGGAGTTTTTTGGAGCTGCTAACCAGATTCGAACTGGTGACCTCATCCTTACCAATGTTTATGAACTACACTTGACAGTTTATCTTTTCAGTGATATACTTATTTAATGCAAAATATCGTTGAAAGGAGAATAATTGATGATTGATATAACGTCAAGATATGGAAAAGACGGTAGAATTAAAAGTTGTAGTATTCATATTACAGATGATAGTGAGACTATTCAAAACATCACAGGCATCACGTCAAGACAATTACTAACAAGTATAGAGAGATTTACCGATAAGATTAGCATGGGCGATTATAACGGCAACATTACATTAACTGATTTTATACCAATTTATTTGGAAACTGCAAAGAACATACTCTCACCATTAACATATCAATATTATAAAAATAATATTGACAGGCTTATTATTCCAGAGCTAGGCAACATAAAACTAAAAGATATAACATCGGCTCATATTCAAGAGTTTGTAAACAAGCTATCTGTACTTCCTAAGAAAACGCAAAACAACAAAGACAGCAACGAAGTAATCAGTTCTTCTTCAGTCCGTCGGTACATTACAGTGCTACAGTCAATATTTAAGCAGGCGGTAAAACAAAATCTTATTTGCGAAAATCCTGCAAGTATGTCACATATCACAGTACCAAAGATCAACCCTGTAAAAGTAGAAATATTTACACGACAAGAAGCAGCTGAAATGCTTCATTGTCTAAAACAAGAAAATCTGCAATTTCAGACATTGATCCAGCTTGCTGTTTTCACTGGCGCAAGACGTGGAGAACTTGTCGGACTTAAATTTTCTGACATTGATTTTGAGCAGCACAAGTTAACGATTGAGCGTTCTGCTTACAAAATTGTCGGTCAACCGCTTGCGGTAAAACCGCCAAAAGATTATGAAATTCGTACTATCGCGCTAAATAACACTTGTTGTGAATTGTTAAAGATGTTGCAGAAAGAAAAAGAAACAGAGCGACAACTGTTAGGTAATGCGTGGATAGATGAAGATTGGGTGTTTACACAATGGAATGGTGCGATGATGAACCCGATGACTCCGACAAAGCAGTTTTCTAAATTCCTTAGCAAACACGGTTTGAAACATAGAAGATTTCACAGCCTTAGACATACATCTGCAACACTGCTGCTCTACGCAGGAGTTGATATAAACAATGTAAAAGGTCGTTTAGGTCATGGAGATATAAAAACGACAAGCAAATATCTTCATATGTTAGAAGAAGCTGATGCTGAGGCTGCTTATAAGTTAGAGAATTTACTATTTTCCGAGTTGCAAAATTAAATATCAATAGTTTGTTTTTGAACGGCTTAACTACCGTTCTTTTTTATTTCAAATCTGAATAGCTGTATACAATGCTTTGTAAATACTACAGAGCATTTTTTATTTGCATTTTTTCTTCTGACAGAGAAAAAACAAAAAATGTGTCATCGTGACACATTGAAGAATGGTTAATAGCCTACGGGCTTTAACTGCGACAAACAGATAGCTACTGTATAGGGCAGTCTTTGTTCATTTCCACTGCCCTTTTGTCGTACTACATATAAGTTGGAAATGAGCGGAAAACAGAAAGGAAAGTGAACTCTATGAAACAAACAAAAGTGATTGCAATCGCAAATCAAAAAGGCGGTGTCGGTAAGACCACCACTTGCTTTAACCTCGGTGCAGCTCTTGCGCTTGAACACGCAAAGAGCGTGCTGCTTGTGGACTTAGATCCACAAGCAAATCTGTCTGACTACTTAGGCTATGGCAGTGATGACGGTTTTCCGACCATGACACACCTCATCACGGAAGTGGCAACACGCAACACTATCAACAGTGATGCGGTAAAACACGCGATAAGAAAGCATAATAAGATAGAACATCTATCATATATACCAGCTGACATTAACCTTGCAAATGCCGAAACGGCTATGTCAATGACATTATCGCGTGAAACTATTCTGAAACGGATATTAACAGCCGAGGTCATATCTGAATATGACTATGTTATCATTGACTGCCTGCCGTCATTAGGAATACTGCTTATCAATGCGCTGACGGCAGCGAACGAGCTTATTATTCCAGTGCAGACACAGAAATTTAGTATGGACGGTCTTACCGCCCTTACATCGCTTGTTGAGCAAATCAGAGCGACTATCAACAGCAATCTTAACAAAACAGTGATACTCCCTACTATGGCTGATAATACGGTAGTCAGCAAGTCCGCGCTCAGAGTGCTTTCAGAGTCGTATGCTGCCGACCTTAGCTCGGTTGTCGTACATAAGTCTGTTGAGGCAGCAAAGAGTTCAGAAACAGGCAAAGCTCTTTGCCGTACCAAGTCTAAACTCGGCGAAGAATATATTAAACTTGCAGCGGAGTTTGAGAGGGGTGTGTTCTGAATGATTTTCATAGATGACAGACACGAAATATTGTTTAACTCTATTGTTGGTCGCATGAGGAAACAAGATTGCTATCACCTTGCTATGGCTTATCTGCTCGCTCTCGACTCAGAGCTGCGCAAGCATTACACCGATGTCTTTGATTTCGATGCCGACGGCATTAAAATCAATGCTCTTAACAAAGGGTGGCAGACTGGTACTTCTGCTAAGACAACACGCTTGGCATTGAATTTGTGGAACGGTTACTGCTATGAAGAAAACGGCTTGCCGAGCAAAAACTATACGCCTGCTGAAATATTCAACAGCGAATATGCTCCGTACTATTGGCAAGCCGTGAAAATCAGATTTTATTTATAAGAAAGGAAATAAATATGTATATTTGCGAATACTGCATAAACAAAGACTTTTGCAACTCGAATTATACATCAAAAAAATCAGATGATGAGCTGTGCATATTCTTTGAGTCTGAATCAGCTCCAAACGATGATATAAACAACTTAAAGGAGGAAACAAGAATGACAGCAACATTCGACCTTGGTTCATTTATAAACAGCAATGATACAAGCGAAAACGGTTCGCGTATCGTGAAGATACCATTGTCAAAGCTATCTGCGTACCATGACGATGATGGTAATGCTCAACCTTTTGACGTGAACACAAAAGACCCGGCATTTGAAGCGTTAAAGGACAGCATCGAGCATAACGGACTTATCGCTCCGATCACCGTGAGAGAAATAGTGCCGAACGAGGAATATCAGATACTTAACGGACACAGAAGATACGCCGCTTGTATGCAGCTCGGCTATGAAACTATCAATGCTCTGATAGCCGATAGCCATGCAGACAGCAATTCTTATTACGATAAAGTCGTTGACAGTAATATTCAACGCAGTCTCCCCTCCCCTATGGAACTTGCAAGAATATTTCACCACTATTTACTGCACAGAAAAGACGATAACGACGACAACAGCACTGCGGAAGATATAGCAAAAAAGTTTGGCAGCAGCAGAAAAACTTTGTACAGATACATTAAACTGCTTAGTTTTGTAAAAGAAATTCAGAAGTGTTTTGACGAGGGCTTGCTGCCTATAGCACAGATCGAATCTCTCTACAGTCTTTTAGTTGCTCCTGCGAATGAAGATAGCTCTTTGCAGGAATGGTCTGAAAAGCAGCAGCGAGAACTTGCCGAATACATAAGAATAGATGATACTAAGCTATCGGGCAAAACATATAAACGTGTTTTTTCTCTAATAGATGAAAACAAAGCAAAGAAAGTTGTAACTGCTCAAGAAATAGATGCTTATGTTTTAGATTGCATAAACGCCGAAGCAGCGGTTACCCGAAAATACAAGAACGAGTTTTTTAACCGACTAGCTAAGAAATTCCCCTCTTTTACTACCGACGTAACATCTGAGCAAGACCTGGAAGATAAAATAATCAACATTCTTTTGGAACAGCAAAAATCATCTTAATTTGTGTCATGATGACACACTAAATGAGTGCGATACCATATGTCGCACTCCTATATCACCCGACAGGGTGTCCATGTAAGCCGATGAAGTGAAATTTATCGGTTCTTTTTAATTGTGCAAAGGTAGAAAATGAACAAGGAGAAACGAAAAATGAATAATAATAATAATAATAACGATACCGCTATATGGGATTATACCTCTAGATGGTCAAATGAAAATTGGCAAAAGCTGTTAAGAAAAATAGCGTTTGAAGGCATTGAAGGTATGAGTGATAAGAAAAAGCAAACACTTCGTAATGCTCTACGGCACAATAATAGTATAACATCAGCAGAAGTATTGGAAAACTGCGATGTAACAGTTTATAAAGAGGGATATTACTTTGAGTTTGAGGGAATAAGAAGCTCATTTAGTGTATATTTCCAAGACAATGACGGAGAGCTTGTAGAAATGAGAAAACCGCATGAAAGTAAGTTAAACATAATATATAAAGCTAGGATAAAGTTTTGGGAATCAGATTTCATCAGTTTTATCAGAAATTACGATGCCTCTGTTAAGATTAAGAGTAAGCAAGAAAACGACCTGCCGCTTGACCTTACAGACGACGAGCTGAACAGCGGTAGAAAATGAACAAGGAGCGTTTATGAAACTTGATAATAAACAACTTGATATTCTCAACGCTCTTGCGTGTGTAAGGCGGCAGCTCGACGGTTGCCCTCACCTGTTATTTGATACATATGACATTGATAATGACGATATGTGGAAATGGGTAGGCAGCGATAGTATATACTTGAAACTAAAGCTGCCGAAAGCGCACTTGTCAACATTCCAACGAAAAGACTGCCAAGATGTATGCGATTGCTTTTTTACTTCTGACAGCGAAAAAATACCATTTGAAGAACTTGCAGAACGTTCTTTACTTGATATTCAGAGCAAACTTGATAAGTGGAGCAATTCGGTCATTGATTACTTTCGGGAGATAGACAAAAAATACGGTACTTCATATGTCTTTCAGACACTAAGTCCGAATTGCTTGCTATGGAATGATGAATACCTGTTTAGCGATGTTCACGGATTTTTCACGGCAGTTGAAGAAAAGGATAACAAAGTTTTATTCAAAAATACCGATAAAGAGCAATATGTTATATGCGTAAACCCTGACGTTAGAAACGGTTATGTTGTGAGTGATAGAATGATGATTACAGATAGCGAAAAAGCTGCTAGTGATATACTGAACAACTTACAGTTCGATATTACCGACAAAACATTGTACATAGGCTCTGATAAAGCACTGGATATTATACAAGAACAGAACAACGCAAGAAAGTAAAGTGTGTCACCGTGACACACTTTTGTTTATAGGCGTTTGTAAGCAGAAAGGAAAAATTATATGAACAACGATAGTTTTTTCTGTGAAGACTTATATTATTCGTTATGTGAGTTTTTTGAAAAAGACCCCACAAAATACAGAATTAAAACTTGGGACAGTATAAAAGATACTTTGACTGTGGTAGAGATTTTACCCAAAGGCTTTTATGATGTAATAAACAACTTAAACGGCTTGCAACATAAAGAATACCTTTCTACATTGAAACTTGGATTTAACGACAAGGGACAACAGATTGTGATACGTTTAAGAGAAAATAAAGACGGAGCGAAATATGTTGTATTGAAAGTATACTCAAAAACAAATTATGCAGACATATATGTAGGCAAGGAAACAGAACAGTGGCATATCATTCAAGGGAGCTTAAAAAGAAATGTTTTGATTTATAACAGCAAAGATATTTATATTGCAAATTCTAAAGGTAATTCATTTTATTCTGCAAAGGTTTCTGATTTTAAGTATGCACCTATTGAAATAAGTCAGTTCATTTTATCTCGCTATTCTGAAGGCTCTATGATATGGAAAGATTTTCTGTCCGAAAGTTTCTTTCCCCCGATAATGGTTAATGAACTGTCGCAGCATCATAATAAAAAGGAGTTTTTTGAAAAGCAATTTAACGTTGACCTACCTAATTCTGTAAATAAATTGCCTTTTTTGAAAACATATGCTGCTTGCTGTGCAAAGGATTATATAATACCCGAGCAAATTCCGTTTCTATTCTATGATACTGAAGAAATCGACTTTGATTTTTTGCCAAACAAGCGCAACAAAAAAGATATAGCTGCAAAATACTTAAAATTATACATACGTAGAAAAAACATGACTGCGAATAAAGATGTTATATCTGATTACGTTGATTTTTCAATGACCCTTAAAGAACCTATTGACATTCTTGCAGGAAAAAAGAAAATATCAGAGTATCATAATATGCTGACAGATAGGATAATTCAAAAGGCTAATCACGGCAAAAAACTTGTTATTCCAGAAACGCCTTTGAAATATCTGACCTTGCCAAAAGAATTTCACTTATTGACTACTAAAAAGGCTCTTATGTTTGAGGGAAAAAGAAATCATAACTGCGTTGGGGCATATGTTAATATTATAAATAATGGAAAATGTGTAGTCTATGCTGCTGATATTAACGGCGAACATCTTACAATAGATATACGTTACAAAAAGAGCAGAAAGAAAAATAAAACGTATGATTTCTATGTAAATCAATGTTATACAACGTATAACAAGAATTGTAAACAAGAAACTTTACGTTATGTTAAAGAATGTGTTGAACGTTCTTCAGATAAAGCTATTGAAAAATATACAGTTGCTATTGCATGAAAGAAGATGATAAACTGGATCTGACCAAAGAACAAAACAACACAAGAAAGTAAAGTGTGTCACCATGACACACTTTTTTGCTGAAAGAGGAGGAATTACTTGTGGCAAAGGTTTTTGAACTGATAAATAATCAGCAAAAGTACGAAGAATTACTAGGTGTTATATCCAACACACTGGATTATGCACCGCAACATCAGCTCACTATTTATGAGCAATTTCCAAAAGCTAAACAATTAGCTACAATGGGACAATGGAACGCTTGCGGCAGGCGTGTATTGCGCGGTCGGCGTGCTATCAGGCTTAATTCAGAAAATGGAGCAATTTATTTATTTGATATATCTCAAACTTATGTAAATAATAATGCTTCGCAGCGTGAGGCTCATTGGTCGTACAACAAAGAATACAACGCCTTGTTTTCGCAGGTACTGTGCAACGAACATGGCATAGCTTACAACGGCGAAGATTTGGAGCTGTGTATTGACAAGGTGATAAATCATGTGCTGAATATCGCCGACGATAACAGCAGAGCTGCACAATTAAGAAATTTCGCAAAAATATCGTCGGAGTATGTAATTTTGTCGCGGCTCGGCATTGATATATCGTCGCATATATTCGACTTTTCAATGTTTTCTTCTCTGACAGAAAAAGAATTTGCTTCGGTAATCATAACCGTCAACAGTGTTTCTCGCTCAATGCTGAAATATGCTCAAGATGTTATGAAAAACAGTCAAGAGTATGTAAACAAACTCAATGAGGATAAAGCTGAAAACAGCGAACATAAGCAAGAGGAACATTCCATTCAATTTGGCTTGTTTGGAAACGGCATAACCGCATACGATATATCGCGCATTGACAAGGAAACAAACGATTATCCTACCGTTGCGCATATTTCATCAGAGGGCGTAATTACAACATATGATGATAATATTTCCGCTGAGGATATGGAGCGTATCAAGTCACAGGCAGAATATGCTCGTAAGTCATTCATGGACGAATGGAATAAATTATCTGTTGAGCAGCAATATCAACGATTGCTAGATAGAGCAGATGTGGCGACATTGACAAATATATCAAGTGAACCTCGCGGAACGCTTTCCAGTGAAGCTCAAATGAAATATATAATTGAAAAATATATGCCTTTTGTATTTTTCAAAGAGGGCGAACGACCAAAGCCAAATCAATATCATCGTTATAAAATTTATCAGCTGCCTAATAATGAAAAATATCATGGCGTTATTTTTGAGAGTATGGAACAACTCAAAAAAGACGGAATACAATTAAATCAAGATGATTATGTACAGGTATATGAGGATAGAATAGCGGAGTTTAAGGGTGTTGATACACTTGAAGATATTTATAAGCGGTTCAATACTAATTTGCCTGCTGACTTCTCAGGACATTCCCTTTCTGTAAGCGATGTTATAGTTATATCAGTAGACGGAAAAGAGTCTGCTTACTATTGTGATAGTATTGGTTTTGTAGATATGCCGGACTTTTTTAGAAAGAAAGAGCTTTCGCAAGACAAGTCATCAGTGCAGGATATTACCTTTATAGGTAATAATACTAATTATGAAGCTGTAACATCTGTAGTATTTGACGGAATTACTTCATCTTTTGGCTCAACTATTGCTGACGGTAATACATTATCTGTTGTTATCAAAGATAATGCTAATGTAGAAGATGTGCGCCGACTTGTAGAAGCGGCTCAGAGCAACGACTTTTATCTGAACGTTCCGTCGGCAAAATTTCTTGAAAGCAAATTTGGTGCTGATTTTATGCAGAAATCGCGCAAAAACTCTGTTGCCGAACTTGAAGTTGGCGATGTTATAATGTATGACGGTTCTCGGCGTGAAGTTGAAAGTATCAGCAACAAGAGTATTTCTCTCAAAAACTTTGATGCTCCCGATTTAGGCGGTGTTTTGCTAGGTACTTCTGATGTGCTTGCTTATGACGGTTGGCAGGAAGATATGGAGCGTAAAGGTTTTGAAATAATCTCAAAATCAGCTAAAGACGAACATAATATTGACCTTATGAGTGATGCAGCGGAAGTTGAGGATATTGTTCCTCCTGTCAATGTTGAACCAGTTGTTCTTGAATACCAGGGAAACGTTGAAAGTATTGAAGCAATAGAAGATAAGGCTCTTTCGGTTGGTGCGACTTGCACTATATCAAAAGATGAAACTTATATAGTTATTCAAACAGACGATATTTATGAAAATGAATTGAACGAAGTTGCGGAAACGCTCGGCTTGACTGTAAATAAAGAACAATCAGAGAAAGTTGAAAAAGACCCTTTATTCAATAACACGGAATTAAAAATAACTGATTATAAGGTCGTTACGATTCGTGAAGTCGGCGACTTCTATGAAATGTATGGAGATAGTGCCAAAATCGGTGCAGAAGTCCTCGGGCTGCATATGCTTTCTAAGAATGGCGAACCTATGGTCGGTTTTCCTGATAAAGCAAAAGATGAGTATCTGAAAAAGTTGCAAGATGCAGGGTATAATGTGCTGGCTGAAAAGGTTTTTGAGCTATATCCGCCGAAACGCAAAGATACTGAACAATTTCAATTTAAGCAGACAAATTCTGATACAGGTAATCAGCTCTCATTATTTGGGAATGAACCTGAGAAGAAAGAAAAAAAGCAAAAGCCTAAGTCGGAATTTGCAAGCGGCCCGTTAGTTGACGGTGTACAGGTTTATGAGGCTTTGGCAGCGGAAATTGACAGAGGAACAGGTTTTGTTGATGGCAAATTGCGCGTACAGGAATATTATGAAAACAGTCATCCGACAACTAATCAGCTTGCCGATTGTTTGAAAAAGGAGTACGGTGTAGGCGGTCATAGCGGCGAGGGGAAAATATCGTTTGTAGATTACGATTCTAAAGGTATTACGTTTAGCTTTGAAAACGGCGAAAAATTCAGACATTCATGGTTCAATGTCGCAGTCATGACAGAGGCGCGTATTCATGCGGACACATATCTTTCTGATGAACAGAAAACAAAGAGAAAAGATAATCCACACAGGGGTAAGGTTGAAGTCGGCGATCTTTTTGTTAATAAATTAACTCGTGAAGTTTCTGAAATCATTTCATTAGAAGGTGCTTTACCATTCTACACGGGAGAGTGTACGGCAAAACGTCAATGTGGTGCAATTGAAATCACAGAGAATATTTCATGCGATAGTCTGCTTCACGGTGGTTTGTATAGATATATCGGCAAAGTCGGTTCACAAGATAAAAATGAATTTGCTGACGATGATGTATATTCGCTGTCAGAAATCAGCTCCGTTAAAAATCTATCTCAACTCAAAAAGGCAATTAAACCAGGCATGATGTTTGAAATTACAGACCATGTGCGTCCCGAATGTATCGGAGAGTACCGTATTGTTAAAAGTGTCAACACTGTTGATTTTACTTCTCAAAAGCTTAATGAAAATGGCGAGCCCACGGGCAAAGAACTTCATATGAATTTTGGTCGTGCAAAGGACTGGACTTTTGACGATGGTGAGTTGACAGCTAAACTTGCAAACGGCGAAACGCTGATGAGCTTTCATTTTATTGATAGTTTAGAGCGTAAGCTGACATCTGCTCAAGCAGAAGAAGCTGCAAATTCCGATGATGAAATTTTGGATCTGACTGCTCAAGATGAGAACGTTCGTAAATAACAGTGTGTCACCGTGACACACTGTTATATCTTAAAAAGGAGTTGAGAATATTAACAACCACATCATCAGTAACTTTAAGAGATTGACAGATAGCAAATTCAATAGTGTAGCTTTTAATGGTCTGCTGCCGAGGGATATTGAATGTTCTGTACGCGAGGACATTCAAAATATCTTTAATTCAAACGAAATAGAGGCACAAATAGTTGACCTGGCTATTGTCGGCTCTAGGTGCAGAGGTCTTGAAAATGACAATTCCGACCTCGATATTGCAGTTGAATTTGCCGGCGATATTAAAGAAGATGCCCTTTTTAATATCATACACGAAGAAATTATTACGATAGGCAGCGTGAATGTAGATATTAACCCTATTCGCGCCGAAGAAACTGGTACTCTTGAAGAATACCTTATTATTGCCGAACAGTCTATTGAGAAAAACTACAATGAAAAGCATGAAAGGAAAATTACTATGGAAAGAAAAAATGTAACTGCGGAAATCGGAAAGAAGTATCTTCATAAAAACGGCAGCGAGTTTATGTGTATAGGATTTGATAAAGATACAAAAAATCCTGTTATGCAAAATACAGAAACGCTGTGGACTTGTTCTGTGAGTGGACTAGGACAGTACGATAATGAAACGATCGACTGGGATTTTTCAACTCACGGCAGATTTGAAGAACAGCTCGGTAGCGCCAACGGTATCGTAGCTAAAAAGGATTTTGTACCTGTCTATAAAGGCGACTGGGAAATTATGGAGAACAGAGAGCTTTATATAGCGAACGTTGCTGAAAACAGGCATTTTGCTGAAATGGCAAACAAAGTTATAGGCAACGGTCTAAAACCTCGCGACAGCGTTAAAAGTTTGACAGAGCAGTTTGGTATTGAACGAACGGCTTGGCTCACTGCTTTGAATATTGTTGCGCACCCATTGGACGATAGGTTTTATAAAGCGGATAAGGAATGGGCGTGTAAGGTGCTTGCTCCGCATTTTGAGGTCAAGCCTGATGAGATGTTCATGAATGATGAAGAAAAGAAACCGACATTTGATAAACTAATCAACGGCGGTACTCTCTACAGTATCCATAACACACATTTAGCACAGTTTGCTGAAGCTTTAATGCCCGAATATGAAAAGTATCTTTCAGCTGCGGCAACAGACGATAAATGCATAGCAAAAGACAATGAATCAGATGAAAACTATGAGAGGATAGAACTTTTCGGCAAGCCTGCACTATTTACAAACTCTCGAATTACTGATGAAGATGTTCCAAAAGGAATGTACTGCTATCATTTAAGACATGGTGATGATGGTAATTTTTGTGCGCTTGAAAAGAATGTAGCTGTAAACCATGCAGGCTCGGTCGTACTTAAAGAACCCCTTGACTTGGGCAAAGAGGGGTACATAACTATAACAAATGATAATACTCCAAATTTCTTAGGTGAAACCATGTCGCTGTATGATTTCCGCGAAAGTGACGGTTCGGCTGATGATGATATATTGGATCTGACCGAAGAACAAAACAACACAAGAAAGTAAAGTGTGTCACCGTGACACACTTTTTTGCTGAAAGAGGAGGAATTACTTGTGGCAAAGATTTTTGAACTTATAAACAATCAGCAAAAGTACGAAGAATTATTAGGTGTTATATCCCACACATTGGATTATGCGCCGCAGCATCAGCTCACTATTTATGAGAGATTTCCCAAAGCAAAAGAGGTCGCTACACTTGAACAGTGGAATAAAGTAGGGCGCAGAATAATTCGTGGGCAGCACGCTGTAAGGCTTAATTCTTCAAACGGTAAAACATATGTCTTTGATATATCGCAAACGTATCTTAACGATAAGAGATTTCAGCGTGAACTGCACTGGTCATACAGCAAAGAATATAATTCCTTATATTCGCAAGTGTTGTGCAATGTATATGAGATAGCATATAACGGCGAAGATTTGGAACTGTGTATTGACAAGGTGATAAATCATGTGCTGAATATCACCGACGATAACAGCAGAGCTGCACAGTTAAGAAATTTCGCAAAAATATCGTCTGAGTATGTAATTTTGTCGCGGCTAGGTATTGATATATCGTCGCATATATTCGACTTTTCAATGTTTTCTTCTCTGACAGAAAAAGAATTTGCTTCGGTAATCACAACCGTCAATAGTGTTTCTCGCTCTTTACTTAAATATGCCCAGGACGTTATGGAAAACAGCCAGGAGTATATAAAAGAGATAAATGAACAAAGGGCAAATGCTCGTTACGAGCAGGAAGAAAGTATTGAAGAAGATACTGTTGAACATGAAGCCGACATCGACGAAATCGTTATACATGATGATACGCATGAGCCAAACTCAGAGCAGGCTGTATTGTTGAGCGATACTCGTACCGATGACGAGCTGATAGATGGTGCATTGACAGTCTGTGAAACGTCGGAAATGTACGGTAAGTTTCGTATTCAATCGGCTGTTCTTACAGATAAAAATGCCTATAGTCGTATTACATTATATAAGAACGAATTTATAAGCAGCACTGACGATAATGGTAAATACACCATAGAAGTTACGGACACAGGATTGCTTATCCATGTTAACGGCGAATATGAAAGACGTGTTTTTGCTCCGTGGGACAAAGTGGATAAGAGGTTATGCAAACTTGTTGATAGCCGAAAATACATTAGCTTTGAGGCTGCGCAGGATTGCTTGACAAATACACAAGCAGCGTTTGAACGAAACAGAGAGTATAGTCTTGAACGAGATTGTGCGCAAGATATTATTTATGATGAAATAGCATCTAAGAAAATATCAGAGCAAGTATCAGTTGATTATCATAATGCTCCTGTTGTAAAAGACATTACAAATACTTTGTATGATAGCTTTAAGAAAGTCTTTCCTGATATTATTTCTCGTGAACACCTCTATGAGAAGTATGATGTTAATGAAAAAGATTCGGGATATGAGCCGTTGTATATTGAGTGGATAGGCGATAAAACCTTTGCTATGGCGCATTTCTATACTCAGAACGGCGACCTTATGTATGACCCCGAAATGTGTTACATAGTAGATGACATCAAGAGAAGAATTGTGCCTATATCTTATGAAAGTTCGGGCATGGGTGTTTACTATGCATATTCTGATAACAGCAGCGAACAAACTGATGCTATACGATTTACTCGTACTTGGCTGAATAATATTACTAATTCGCCATATTCCCTTATTACCTATACGGATAAAAGGGGCAATAGCGTTATTTTAGATGATTCGGAACAGCAAATAAATGATGCTGTGACTGAAACAGCTGAACCCGTTCTTAAGGAAGTATCTCCTATTGATACCCTCGATGTTGGCGATACTATTAAGATTAAAGGCGAAGAATTGCTCGTTACAGATGTTGCCGACGACCATGTTGAATTGCAAAAGTCAGATACAACATCTACGACCATTGTGCAGAATGATATTCCGAGCGTTGAAAGTGCGCTCATAAGGCAAAAGCAAACCGACAGTATAGCGCAGACTTATAACGATTATTTTATTTCTGACGATAATATCGGTGTTGCTCCGCCGAAAGTGAGATACAGAAACAATGTTAATGCAATTCGCTTGCTTAAACAGCTTGAAGAAGAAAAAAGAGCTGCCACATCAGAAGAACAAGACATTTTGGCACGTTATGTAGGTTGGGGCGGACTTGACAATGTTTTTGACATAAACAAGTCGCCGACTGAATATGAAGAACTTAAAAGCCTTTTGACTGAAAGTGAGTATACTTCAGCTCGTGGATCTGTTTTGTCAGCTTTTTATACTCCGCCTGTAGTTATCAAGGCTATGTATAAAGCAATTGAAAGAATGGGCTTTAGCGGCGGCAGGATATTAGAGCCGTCAATGGCGATAGGCAACTTCTTCGGTGCTATGCCGAAAGAGATACATGATAATTCTAAACTTGTAGGAATAGAGTTAGACAGTATTTCGGGAAGAATTGCAAAGCAGCTTTATCCAAATGCCGATATAAAGATAACGGGTTACGAAAATTCTTCTGTAGCGGACAATAGTATTGACGTTGCAATAGGAAACGTACCGTTCGGAAACTTTTCGGTAGATGATAAAAAGTATAATAAACTGCACTTTTCTATTCACGATTATTTCTTTGCAAAAACGATAGATAAGGTTCGCAGCGGTGGTATAATTGCTTTTGTAACATCGTCAAGCACTTTGGACAAGGCTAACAGCAAGGCAAGAAATTACATCGCCGAACGTTGTAAATTTATCGGAGCGATAAGACTTCCTAACAATACTTTTTCGGCAGCGGCAGGAACAACGGTCGTTTCTGACATAATATTCCTGCAAAAACGCGATGAGATAACTTCAAAACTGGATAGTTGGGTAGGAATAAGCAACAGCAGCGTGCCTGTTGGCAAAGGCTTAGAAAAAGATGGTCACTATTACTTTTATGATGACTATCATAAAATAAACTCTTATTACACGGAACACCCCGAAATGGTCTGCGGTACACTTGAAGATGTTTCGGGCAGATTTGGTCGGGAGCTTACCGTCAAGCCGTTTGAAGATAAATCTTTAGAACAGGCTCTCAGCGATTGCATTGATAATCTCGGCAACAATATAATATATCAGCAGAACGAATCTGCATTTGTATCACCCGAAGAACTTATCAATGGAACTGATGCAAATGATATTTATAATATTGTTATCCCTGCGCCCGAAAATGTTCCAGTCGATTCATATGTTGTAATGAATGACATCATATATAGACGAGATGGTATGATATTAGTACCTATCAAACTTGACAGCAGAAAAAAGGAATTGCAGTCTATGGCTGTGATAAACATCTATAATACGGCTAAAAGCGTTATTGATAGCCAGCTGAATGGCGTAGATGATAATTCCTTGCAAAGCACACAGCGGTATTTGAACGAGATATATGATGAATATGTAAGTAATTACGGGTATTTGAACAATTCGCTTGACACGTCAGGGCTTGTACCTAATGGTAATATCGCTATTTTCTGTAAAGCTCTTGAAGAAAAAGTATCAGAGGACAGTAACGGTAAGGCGGTATATCAGAAAACTAAGTTGTTTTCACAGAGGACTATCAGACCAAGGTATACTGTTACTCACTGCGATACCGTTTCAGATGCTTTTACTGTATGTATGCAGAACAAGGCGCGCCTTGATTTAGACTACATAAGTTCTCTATGTGATACCCCCGTGGAAGAATGTGTAGAGAAGCTGAACGGTACTCAAATCTTCAAGATACCGTATACAGACAATTACGTCACGGCAGATGAATATCTTTCGGGTAACGTTCGGGAAAAATTAAGAGTTGCAAGACAGGCTGTGTCAAGTGATGAGAGTTTTGCAGCGAATGTTTCTGCATTGGAAAAGGTACAGCCTCAATGGTTATACAGCGAGGAAATTCATGTTCAGCTCGGTTCTTCATGGATACCGCCGAGGTATATTGAAGATTTTATATCTGAAAAGATACTCGGCGAAAGATTTACAGTTGAACATTTTGAGCCTACGGCTACCTGGCGGATCGCTGATAAAGCGTATGCGAATTATAAAACCGGAAATCTTGAATACGGTACTTCAAGAATGAACGCTTTGCATATTCTCGAACATACTCTTAATATGCAGGATATACGAATATACGATAAAGTGTATGACAGCGCAAAGGGCAGCGATGTCAGAGTGTTCAATCGCGAAGAAACCGCAAAGGCTGTGAATATGCAGGAAAAGATAAAACAGGTTTTTGACGATTGGATATGGTCAAATGATATGCGCAAGAAAGCATTGGAGGAGGTATACAATAATAAAATAAATTGTGAAGTGGCAAGACATTTTGACGGATCGCATTTGCGATTTGACGGAATGAGCAGTGATATAGAGCTAAAGCCTTATCAGAAAGACGTTGTTGCCAGGGCACTTTACAGCGGCAACACTCTTGTTGCTCACTGTGTTGGTGCTGGCAAGACGTATGAAATGACGGCAATGGCTATGGAGATGCGGCGTGTTGGTGTTGCTAATAAGCCGCTGTTTGTTGTACCAAATCATCTTATTGAGCAATGGGCAACAAGTTTTCTGCGGCAATATCCTAATGCAAATGTTTTAGCTGCCACTACAAGCGATTTCAGTAAGGAAAACCGAAAGAAATTCATTTCTCGTATCGCTACAGGTGATTATGATGCTATCATAATGGGACAGTCCACTTTTGGTATGATCGAGTTATCAAAAGACCGCAGAGAACGATACTATGAAGAAGAAATAGAAGAATGTCAGACTTACATAAATATGTGTAAAGACAAAGGGCTTTCGGTCAAAGAACTGGAACGTATGAAAAGAGTTTTGGAAGAAAAATTCAGACGACTTGAAATGTTGAATACCGATGATATTATAGAGTTTGAAAAGTTGGGAGTAGATGCGTTGTTTATTGACGAAGCTCACGCATATAAGAACTTGTCCACGCTTACAAGGCTTGGACGCATTGGCGGTATAAGCACCAGCGAATCAAAAAGAAGTGAAGATATGATGTGGAAGATACGATATATTTCAGAAATAAACAACGGCAACAAAGGAGTTGTTTTTGCTACTGGAACACCTGTTTCAAACAGTATGACTGAATTATATACTATGCTTCGCTATTTACAGCCCGATTTTTTGAAATCTAAAGGGCTTCAACACTTTGATTCTTTTGCAGCAAATTTCATCACTATAGATACCGTGATAGACCTCGATCCGACAGGCAGCGGCTACCGTCCTAAAAAACGTTGTACCTCTTTTAACAATATAGACGAGCTGATGACCATATTCAAAAGCTGCGCTGATATTCAAACGCAGGAAATGATAAATCTTGAAATACCAAAGCTGAAAAATAACGCTTATACTGTTTGTGTATGTGAACCGTCCTCAGAGCAAAAAGAGTTTATCCGCGATTGTGGAGAGAGAGCTGATGCTATAAGAAGCCATATAGTAGATCCGCACGAAGATAATATGCTTAAAATAACTAACGACGGTAAGATGTGCGCTTTGGATTTTCGACTGGTATCGCAAGATGCAGAGGACAGACCCGACAGTAAAATAAATGTGGCGGTACAAAATATTGCAGATAAATATTTTGCAACTGATGCTGATAAACTTACGCAGGCTGTTTTTTTGGATAAGTCTACGCCGAAGAATGGTGAGTTTAATCTGTATGATGATATTAAGAGCAAACTTATAGAAAAAGGTATACCCGAACATGAAATCAGATATATTCACGAGGCAAAGACCGATGCTCAAAAGCAGAAAATGTTTGACGACGTAAGCAAGGGCAATATCCGTATTATCATGGGTTCAACCGAAAAAATGGGTGCAGGAACGAATATGCAGGAAAGGCTATGCGCATTACACCATATAGATGTTCCGTGGCGACCGTCTGATGTTGAGCAGCGCGAGGGACGTATACTGCGCTTCGGCAACCGCTGCGGTGAAGTTGAGATATTCCGCTACGTCACCAAAGACACGTTCGATGCTTATTCATGGCAGACAATAGAGAATAAGTGGCGAATGATAAGTCAGATAATGAGCGGCAAGGGCGTTGGTCGTTCTGTAGATGACCTTGACGAGCAGTCGCTGAACTATGCTGAAATTAAAGCTTTGTCAATCGGCGACAGCCGCATAAAAGAGCAGCTTGAACTGGACGTTGCAGTAAAAAGACTTACATTTCAGCAAGGACAGTACAAACAATCTGTTGCTGATGCAAAACGCCGGTTGGACTTTGAAATACCTCAAAGACTGTCAGAAGTAAAAGAAAAGATAGCCAAATACACTGTCGCGAATGATTACGCGCTCGGTTATCCAAAGCAAGAGGGTGAGGATTTCACGATAACCGTCGCAGGTAATACTTACAACAAAAGGCAGGACGGCGGCATGGCAATAATTCAAAACGCCAAAACAGTGGGTGGTGTTGACCGTCGGATCATCGGCAGCTACAGAGGCTTCAATATTTCAACGATGAAAATTCAGTATTTTCTTACATTGGACACCGTTTACAAAATAATGCTTTCGGCAAAAGGAATTACGCTTGAAAATGAATTGAGCGATTCAGAGATTGGCACGATTGCAAAGCTCGATAATATGATAGATAAAAAGCTGCCCGAATTGCTGGAGCGGTATAAGCAAGAAGAGATAAGTCTTGGTGAAGATATAGTGCGATGCAAAAATATAATTGATACCCCGTTCCCATACGAACACGAACTTAAAGAGAAATCTGAAAGACTTCGTGAGCTTAACGCTGCCTTGTCTATAGGCAGTGGAGAAAGTGTCAATGACGGTCTTTTGTTAGATGATACAAAAAAATCTGCAAACAAAAGATAATCAGTGTTATGATTGTGCAAGGCGTATTTCGATGCGCCTTGTGCAATTTAACAAAATAATTCAGATCTGTTTTGTGCATAGCTACAAAATCTTATTTTTACGGTTTTCGTTGTGATAAATATATTGACTAATTAACAATTCTGTGATATAATATAATTAGAAAAGTATAAGGAGGTTACGAAAATGACTGAGATAGAATTTGTAGAAACAAGAGGTTACTTGACAAAAGACGATGATGGGGATATAATGTACTTAGACGAATCAAAACTCGATAATTTCTTAGGCGATGATTACAAGGCTATTGCGCAGGAGAGAAAATACCGTGTTCTTAACAAGGTGTTCAGCGGTTGGTATATGCCTGAGCGAATATTGATACGACAGAAGTATCCCATGCTGCATCGTGCCATAACTCAGGCACAACCGATAGGACTTGTCTTTGAAGATAAGTGGGAACAGCATATGAAGTATTTACAGAGCGCGCCGATGCGTTCAATGGCGTGGGAATGGCTGAGTGATGAGGAAAAGGAGAACTACAAGCAAATGTGGTTTGACAGCGCAGGCAGTTACTGCACCGAAATGACATTGAATAAAGGTGAGCAAGCTGATTTGCCCGATGAATACTATGATGATATGCACCTGAGTTATAGCTATCTCATAAGTTACAAGGCAAGCCTTGAAGAAGTATTTGACCCGTTGTATGTATACACTGACAAGTATCTGAATTTGACAGATGCGCAGCGTAAACTCGATTCCGATATGGATAGATTGGGAACATACAACACACCGACAGGTTTATAACCGAAACACAACAAAGGAGTGTGACCGACATGAAAAAAATAATAGCAACAATAGCGGCTTTTACAATGGCGTTTGCTCTTTGCTCGTGCGGCAGGAGCGCGGACAGTGAGCCTGCGGCTGTGCAGCCGAGCGAAGTTACCACGGCGGCAACTGCGGAAACTGCAGCAGATACGGCGGCTGTGACCACTGCGCCTCAGAGCGAGCCGACCACCACGACCACTGCAAAAGGCGAGCCGACCACCACGACCACTGCAGAAAGCGAAACGACCACTCCTGAGAACACCACCACGGCAGAAACAACGACCACCTCTGACAGCGCGACCACTACGGCAGCGAAGCAAACGGCTGATGAAAACAAGCCTGCCGCCGTGCCGAATAAAGACACACCGGCAGAAAATAAAACGCCGACCGCAAATCCGACGACCGAGCCGAATAAGCCTGCCGCAAAGCCTGCGACCACGACAAAGAGAGTGTGGACAAGAGAGCTGACGACCGAAGAATACTGGTCGCTTGACTGGGAGGAACAAAGGGACTATAATCAATGGCTTCTTGAAGAATATTATCCAAGTCTGACAACTACGCCACCGAAAGTCAATAAAACCGACTCCGAACTTGCTGACGAAATGTTTGCGGCTGTAAACGAAGAAAGAATAAATGCTGGTCTTGAGCCGCTAGTCCTCGACCCGTGGATAAAAGAATGTGCTATGACCAGAGCCGAAGAAGATGTTGTGTATCATTGTCTTGCTCATTATAGACCAGACGGAAGTCCGTTTTATTCTATTTTCAATGAACCACTACCAGACGGAACAGTGTATTATATGAACGGCTACTTTGGCGAATGTCTAGGTGGCGGTGATCCATATGACACGTCCTGTTTTGCTAAAGGTCTTATGACTTCACCACCGCATCGTGATATTATGTTGAACCCTAATGCAAAATTAGGTGCTGTAGGATATTATGATTATGAAAAAATAGGTTATCCGGGAACAGGTGGTACAGCAATACTTTTAGTAGTTGAGGGCTATTCAGAACACTCACAGGTAATATACAATTAAAAGACTTCTCTTTTCGGGAAGTCTTTTTTCATGCAAAAAAATATTTTTTATCTGACAGAAAAAGAAAACAACGAAAGGAAATGTGAACATGAACACACCGCGACCACCTTAATGCACAAGTATGTGGATATACTCATTCGGCAAAAAATCTAAATGAAAGGAAGAAACACTATATGCATACTAAAAATAAAATAGCGCAGAAATTCATCGCCATGCTCTTAGTCATGGCGCTTTTTATTTCTACGGCAGCACCGACTGTTGCAAGCGCTTTGGAGTTTGACTGTTATGTAGCGCATATGGACGCAACGGGCGGAGTGCTGAACACCGGCAATCCGTATACACCTACCGAGTCGCATAGTATACAGCAGATATGGCTCAACATTAGCGGTTCGGAATGGCCGGCATTGTGTCTTGAATTTAACACATCGTGTTTTCATGATGATACATATCATTACAATGACAGCCACGACGGAGACCGCTGGGATAATTTGAATTCTAACCGCAAACGCGATATAGGTCTTATCATGCATTACGGCTATTATAACCATTCTATTTCAAGAAATAACAAGGCTTATTTTGATGCCACCCAGCTGCTTGTTTGGGAAGTTGCCGGCTATCAGTGGTATAATTCAAGTGCGCCTTTGCGTGGTTTCAACTATAGTGCCGGTACAAGTTCCTGCGCAACGCCGCTTATCAATTATTATACTTCGCCATACAGAAGTGATACAGTAAAAGCTTATAACAACATTGTAAACAGCGTTAAGAACCATTATGTATCAGGCTGGTACACTTCAGAAGCAAATGCCAAAGCGCACCCTGTGCAGCTTAAATATAATTCCGCAAACGGTCGATTTGAAGCTACTGTTTCAAGAGTGCCCTCAATATGGAACGATTTTGGCTGGACAAGCAAACTTGAAGCGAAAGGTATACACGTTGTAAATCAAGGCGCTAATAGCGCTGACCCCGGCAATAATAAGTATTATCTATGGACAGACCATGAAATAACTAATCCCCTGCCTGTATCTAGCATAAAGCAGTCAACAGTTAATAATGACTATAATATGGTGTATGTTTATTCAAACTCCACTAGAGGAACAAGCGGTCAGTCTGTAGCCCGTGGTGCTAACCCCGATACTGTGACTGCTTGGCTTGCTGTACAAGCTACACGACCGTCTGGTCCGCCTATAACCGTGCAGAAATATGCCGGTGATGAAACCATTGCTAATGTGCCTAACTATTCAAGCATAAAAGGCAGCCTGTATTTTGCGCTTCAGGCTAAAACGGGCAACACATGGAACTTTGTATATTTCACAAGCAGCGGAAACAAATACACATATAGTCGTGTTGGCAACGGCAGCGACCCGTGGCAGCTTAAACTTGACGATAAGGGCGAGTTTATACTGGCAGGTCTGCCGTATGGCACATACCGCATATATGAGTCGTGGCGCGGTTCTCCCACGGGTCTTAAATCGGCAGGACTGCAAAATCCGCCGTCATCATATGTAAAAGAGTTTACCGTTTCGGCTTCGTCGGCTTCAACTCTGCAAGTCAATAACGAAAAAATACAAGGCGGCTCTCTTGAAATAGACAAGAAAGTAGACATGGTAGAAAAAAACACGCCTATACCTGACAGCGCATATACAAGTCTGACGTTCACTATTAAAGACAAGTCGGGTCAGTACCTTGTACTTGATACGGTAGATGCAGCCGCAGGCACATATAAGTACAAAAGCACGACTGCTACAGAGGCAAACGCGACTAAGATAAAGCTCGGCACATCTACCCACAAGGCAGTAGTTACCGATATGCCTATAGATACGGGCTATGTTGTAGAAGAAACTTGCGGTGATCCGAGATTTAAAGCGTACAGTGATACGGTCACAGTAAACATAGTTGCCGAAACATCTTCCGATGCGCCGTTTACGAACTACGAAGTTTACGGCAGTATAAAGGGTACAAAGGTAGACAAGAACGACCCCAGCAAGAAGCTTGTCGGCGCTGTTTATGGTCTTTTCAAAGAGGGTACGACGACCTTTAATACGTCTACGGCATATAAGACCGCAACAAGCGGCAGCGACGGAGTATTTACCTTTGATAAAGTACCTTACGGCAATTATATCATTCGTGAGCTGACTGCTCCGCAAGGGTATAAGCTCAGTACCGAGCAGAAAAATGTTTCTATAACTTCACAGGGACAGACGGTAACATTCCAAGAGGAAGATCAGCCTATAAATATATGGCTTTCTAAAAAATCTGTAACAGGCAATGCGGAACTCGCAGGCGCAAAAATGCAGCTGCGCACTTCCACAGGCAGCGTTATAGACAGTTGGACTAGCGGCAGCAGCGCACACCTTGTTGAATGTGTTGCGGCAGGCAGCTATGTACTCCATGAAGAAGCCGCGCCGAACGGTTATGTTTTGGCACAAGATATAAGCTTTAATGTAGATACAAACGGCAAAGTTACAGGGGTAAGCACCACCTCTACAGTTGACGGTGAGCCTATTATAACCATGACCGACGATATAACAAAAGTTACGGTTTATAAGAAAGACATCACCAACAGCGCAGAGCTGGCAGGCGCAAAACTGCAAATCAAAGACAGCAAAGGCAGCATTGTGGATAGTTGGACTTCGACAAATGAGCCGCACAAGATTAACGGCAAACTTATCGCAGGCGCGACATATACGCTGCACGAGGAACTTGCTCCCGACGGATATGTAGTTGCGAAAGACATTGCGTTTACAGTTGATCCGACAGGTAAAATCACCGAAGTTACCATGACTGATGATATAACCAAAGTCACGGTTTATAAGAAAGACATCACCAACAATGCAGAGCTTGCAGGAGCTAAACTGCAAATCAAAGACAGTAAAGGCAGTATTGTGGATAGTTGGACTTCGACAAACGAACCTCACAAAATAAACGGCAAGCTTATAGCTGGCGCGACATATACGCTGCACGAGGAACTTGCTCCCGACGGATATGTAGTTGCGAAAGACATTGCGTTTACAGTTGATCCGACAGGAAAAGTTACCGAAGTCACCATGACTGACGACGTGACAAAAATTACCGTGTCAAAGAAAACTATAACAGGTTCTGATGAACTGGTAGGCGCGAAAATGCAGCTGCTCGACAGCAATGGCAACGTTGTAGATGAATGGACTTCCACCAGTGAGCCGCATGATATATACGGCAAGCTTGTAGCAGGTCAGACGTACACACTGCACGAAGAATATGCTCCGAACGGATATGTAATTGCAAACGATATTGAATTTACGGTATCTGCTGATGGCAGCGTTGACGTTGTTGAAATGCGTGATGATACGACCAAGGTTCGGATCTCTAAGAAAACTATAACGGGAGACGACGAACTCGCAGGCGCAAAACTGCAAGTTAAAGACAGCGCAGGCAACGTTGTAGACGAATGGACATCGAGCAACACACCTCACTACATCGAGGGCAAGCTTACCGCAGGTCAGACTTATACCCTGCATGAAGAAGCTGCACCGAACGGTTACGTTGTTGCAAGCGACATAACTTTTGTTGTTTCGGAAGATGGCAGCGTTGATACCGTCACAATGAAAGATGATACAACTAAGGTTAAAATATCCAAGCAAGATATAACCGACGGTAAAGAGCTTGCTGGCGCAAAACTGCAAGTTAAGGACAGCAGCGGCAAGGTCGTTGACGAATGGACTTCGACAGACAAACCGCATTATATCGAGGGCAAGCTTACCGCTGGTCAGACTTATACCCTGCATGAAGAGGCTGCGCCGAACGGCTATGTTGTTGCAAATGACATAACTTTTGTTGTTTCGGAAGACGGCAGCGTTGATACCGTCGCAATGAAAGACGATACCACAAAAGTTCAGATTTCAAAGCAGGATATTACCAACGGAAAAGAACTCGCAGGGGCAAAACTGCAAGTTAAGGACAGCAGCGGCAAAGTGGTAGACGAATGGACTTCGACAGACAAACCGCATTATATCGAGGGCAAGCTTACCGCTGGTCAGACTTATACCCTGCATGAAGAAGCTGCACCGAACGGCTATGTTGTTGCAAATGACATAACTTTTGTTGTTTCGGAAGATGGCAGCGTTGATACTGTCACAATGAAAGACGATACAACTAAGGTTAAAATATCCAAGCAAGATATAACCGACGGTAAAGAGCTTGCTGGCGCAAAACTGCAAGTTAAGGACAGCGACGGTAACATCGTTGACGAATGGACTTCAAGCGACACACCGCATTACATCGAGGGCAAGCTTACCGCAGGCGAAAAATATACCCTGCATGAAGAAGCTGCACCGAACGGTTACGTTGTTGCAAGCGACATAACTTTTGTTGTTTCGGAAGATGGCAGCGTTGATACCGTTAAAATGGTAGACGATACAACGAAAGT